>NZ_JBIAWY010000003.1:0-940827 GCF_042896185.1 Amycolatopsis sp. NPDC001319
GACACCCACGTCATCCTCGACGGCACCCTGATCCCCACCACCCGCATCGCCGCGACCACCATCAAAACCAAAGGCACCAACCGCGGAACGACGGTGCATCTGTGGTACTCCGGCAAACACCGCAGCTTCGGCGGGAACATCCAGTTCCTGGCCAACGCTGAGGGATTCCCGCTCTGGGTGTCCCCGGTGCTGCCCGGCTCCCGCAACGACCTCTCCGCCGCCCGCGATCTCGGCATCGTCGGAGCGCTGACCGCCGCCGCAGCCGCGGGCCTGAGAACTCTGGCTGACCGGGCCTATCACTCAGCCGGCATCGGCATCCTGACACCGTTCAAGAAAGCCGCAGGCCAACCGCCCCTGGCAACCGACCACCACAGCTACAACCTGCTGCACAGCCAACTGCGCTGCCTCGGCGAGCGAGCCGCCGCAATGCTGAAAACCCGCTGGTCAGCACTGCGACGGATCACCCTCTGCCCCAAACGCATCGGCACCATCGTCCAAGCAGCACTCGTCCTCACCCACCACGAACACCACGGCCGCTACTGAGAAAACCTCAATGTGGCGTTCGGTGCGTTGAGCGCACCGAACGCCACATCGGATGCGTTCAACGCAACCAACGCCGCATCGGGGTGGGTCAGCCGAGCACGTCACGCCACTTGTCGGCGAGCGAGGTCAGGAACGCCGGGTCGCTGGTGGCCACCTTGGGGAAGGTGGCCAGGCGCTCGAAGGGGCGGCAGGCGTCGATGATGGCGCGGCTGTTGTAGGCGGGAGAACCGTCCACGTACAGCGGGTCCAGCTTGCTGCCCCACGTCTGCTTCATGATCTCGATGTCGCGCGACGGGTCGCTGCGGGTCGACATGGCCCAGATGACCTCGTCCGGGTCGGCGGGGTCGACGTCGTCGTCCACGACGACCACGTAGCGGTTCATGTACGCCGCGGCGGGACACTGGGCGGCCAGGTACGCGACCTGTCGCGCGTGTCCCGGGTACTTCTGCTGCAGCGAGACGGCGATGAACAGCCGCCCGCCGCCCGATTCGTGCGCCCACGCCTTCACCACGCCCGGCACGCCAGTGGCGGCGAGCTCGTCGTGGATCATCGCCGACTTCATCACGGTCCGCATGTACGAGTAGTCGTGCGGCGGTTTCCCGGGCGGCGCGCCGAGCAGGATCGGGTTGTCGCGGTAGTACATGCGCGTGATGTCGATGGCCAGGTTCGGCCGGCGCTTGCCCGAGTAGTACCCGGTCCACTCGCCGAACGGGCCCTCGTCGCGCTGGTGGTCCGGCCGCAGCCAGCCCTCGATGGCGATCTCGCTGCCGGCGGGGATGGGGAGCCCGGTGTCGGGGCCGAGCACCACCGGCACCCGAGAACCCAGCACCGCGCCCGCGTACTCCAGCTCCGAAACGCCGCCCGGCACCTCCGTGCCGCCGAGGACCAGCAACAGCGGGTCGTGGCCGAACGACACCGTGACCGGCGCGCGGCCCTCTTTCTCGAACCACGCGCGCACGTTCTGGTCACCGTGCTTGCCGGGGACCATGGCCACGGTGACGCCGCGGCCGTCGTCCTGGACCTCCATGCGGTAGCAGCCGCCGTTGTGGACGCCGGTTTCCGGGTTGGACGTCACTACGAAGCAGCCGGTGCCGATGAAACGGCCGCCGTCGTCCGCGTGCCAGCGGGGCACGGGGAAGTCGAGGAGGTTGACCTCGGATCCGGGCACTGAGTTGGCCAGCAGCGGCGCGTCCGTCACGGGCAGCACGGGGAAGTCCCGCGCCGTGGCCGACCACTGCGACGGCTTGCCGCGCAGGGCGTCCACCACGCCGACGGAGTCGAGGTCCTCGCCGAGCCGCAGCGTGCGGCCCAGCCGGCGCGGGGAACCCGTGCTGCCCGTCAGGACGCGCAGGCCGCTCGCGTAGCCCTTGATGTCGTCGAACAGCAACGCGGGCGGCGGGTCCATCCGGTAGCTCAGCTCGGCGATGCCGCCCAGCTCGAGGTCCCAGTCGGCGCCCTTCACGTCGCGCAGCTCGCCGTAGCCGGCGATCGCGTCGAGGTGGGTGCGGAGGCTGAGGAGGGGTTCGTCCGTCACTGCGTGCCGCCGAAGAACGAGGCGAGCGTGGGCCACAGGTCCGGTCGCTCCAGCAGGCTGAGGTGCCGCGTCTTCTCCAGCACCCGCAGCTCGGCGTTCGCGATACCCGCCGCCAGTGCCTCGGACATCGCGGGCGGAGTCGCGTAGTCCTCCTCGCCGACGACCACGAGCGTCGGGGCCTTCACGTCGCCGAGGCGGGTGCGTGCGTCCAGACCGCCGAGGGCGCGGCAGGCCGCGCCGTGAGCCGCGGAGTCGGTCTTGAGGAAGATCTCGCAGACGCGCTCGACCTCGTCCGGGTGGCCGGTGAGGAAGGGCTCGGCGAACCACCGGTCCCGCTGGAAGTCGAGCTGCTTGTCCCGGGGCACCGTCGTCGCGCGCTCGGCTCGCTCCGCCCAGACGGGCACGGCGTCGTCACCGTAGTAAGCCGTGCCGTCGGCCAGGACCAGCCGGTGCACGAGTTCGGGCCGCGTCGCCGCGAGGGCCAGCGCGGTGCTGGCGCCCATGGACAGGCCGACGACGTCGGCGGGACCGGCGTCCGCGGCTTCCAGAACCGCCGCCGCGTCCGCCGCCATGTCGTCGACGGTGAAGTCGGCACCGTTCCAAGTGGACTCGCCGTGGCCACGTGCGTCCAGCGCCAGGACCTGGGCCTTGTCCTCGAAGAACCGCGCGACCGGGTCCCAGACCGCTCCGGACAGCGCGAGCGGGTGCAGGAGCAGCAGCGGCCGGCCGGACGTGCCCGTCCGGTGGACGTGCAGCGTGCCCTGCGAGGTTTCGACGTTCACGCGGTGGCCCTTTCGTTCCTGGCGGCCCGGCGCGTGGCCGCGGCCTTGATCGCGGCGTGGATCTCGGAGTACGTGCCGCAACGGCAGATGTTGCCCTCCAGGTGCTCCACGACCTCTTCGTCGGTCGGCTGCGGGTTCTCACCCAGCAGCTCGTGGGCCATCATCACGAACCCGGGGATGCAGTAGCCGCACTGCATCGCGCGGTTGGCGACGAACTCGTCCACCACCTCGTCGTCGTCCGGCAGGCCGTCGGCGGTGGTGATCTCGGCACCGTCGAAGCGCGCGGCCCGCGAGAGGCACGTCGACACGCTCTTGCCGCCGACCAGCGCCGTGCAGGCGCCGCACGCGCCGACCCCGCAGCCTTCGCGCACGCTCGTGGTGCCGAACTCGCGGCGCAGCACGTCGAGCAGCAGCTCGTCGTCGGCCACGCCCAGCTTGCGGCGCAGGCCGTTGACCTTCAGTTCGATCTCCCTCACGGCTGTTCCTCCAGCGCGGTCAGGACGCGTTCGGGCGTCAGGGGAAGCGTGGTGATGCGCACGCCGGTCGCGTCGCGCACGGCGTTGGCGATGGCCGGCGCGAGCGGGATGATGGTGGTCTCGCCGACGCCCTTCGCGCCGAACGGGCCCGTCCGGTGTGGACTCTCGATGATGATCGGCGTGAGCTTGTCCGGCATGTCCTTGATGGACGGCAGCTGGTAGTCCAGCAGCGTGCCGTTCACGATCTGGCCCTCGTCGAACACCATCTGGTCGAACAGCGCGTGCCCGATGCCCATGATCGCCGCGCCCGAGAGCTGCTGCTCCACCATCGCGGGGTTGATCGCCCGGCCCACGTCACCGGCCACGGCCAGGTGCTCGATGTGGATGCGCCCGGTCGCCGTGTCCACGGTGAGCTGCACCGCGGCCGCGCCGGCGAACCAGTGCTCGGTGACCTGCGGCGACAGGCCGTTCTCGTGGTCGTAAGGCTGCCACGACGTGGTGAAGTTGGCCTCCGCCGTCAACGTCGTGCCCCGCGCACCGAAGTGCCCGTGCAGCAGCTCCGACACAGAGACGGTTTCCTGCGTCTGCGCGCTGACGAGACCGTCGGACGTGAGCTTGATGTCCGTCGCCTCCACGCCGAAGCGCTCCGCCGCCAGCTCCACGAGCTTGTCGCGCATGTTCTCCGCGGCCAGGCGCACGGCGTTGCCGGTGTGGTAGGTCGAGCGGCTGCCGGCGGTGATCGTGTCGTACGGCGTCACGTCGGTGTCGGCCTGGATCACGCGCACGTCGCCCTCGCCGAGGCACAGCACCTCGGCCGCGATCTGCGCCATGATCGTGTCGCTGCCCTGGCCCATGTCGATGGTGCTGATCAGAAGCGACGCCGAGCCGTCCTGGTTGAGCTGCACCACGGCGTTGGAGATCGTCGGCGTCAGCACGGCCTTCACGCCGACCGCGACTCCGCGGCCGCGCACCAGCGTGCCCTCCTGCTTGACGAACGGCGTGCCCCACTCGATCGCCTCGGTCACGGCGTCGAGGCTGCCGAGGAAGTCGGCGCTGTGCATCGGCGTGCCGACGGGTGCGATGTCGCCTTCGCGCAGCATGTTGCGGCGCCGGAACTCCACCGGGTCCTCACCGAGCTGCCGCGCGAGCTCGTCGGCCAGCGACTCGTGCGCCCACGTGACCTGCGGCACGCCGAACCCGCGGAACGGCCCGGCCGACGGCTTGTTCGTGTACACGCACCGCGACCGCACGCGCACGTTGTCCACTTTGTACGGACCCGGCGCGACCAGGCCCGACTTCGCGGTGATGCGCGGGCCGACGTCGGCGTACGCGCCGGTGTCGTAGCGAACGTCCGAAGTGGACGCCACGATCATGCCGTTCTCGTCCGCGGTCATGCTGCCCGCCACCGCGCAGCCGTGGCGCGTGGTGAGGAGGAACGCCTCTTCGCGGGTCGCCGTGATCTTCACGGCCGCCTTCTGCGTCCACGCCAGCGCCGCGACCAGCGGTTCCAGGCGGTCGTACATCTTCGCGCCGAAGCTCCCGCCCAGCGGCGCGGTGCGCACGCGGACGCGGTTCAGCGGCAGGTCCAGCAGGTCGGCCAGCGACTGGCGCACGTACGACGGCGTCTGCGTGGTCGCCATCAGCTCCAGCCGGTCACCCTCGCACCAGGCGGCCGCGTACGGCAGCTCGATCGGCACGTGGTGCGTCGGCGGGCACCAGAAGTCGTACGACACCGTGGTGCCGCTGACGCTCGACGGGTCGCCCTTGCGCAGGTTGTACTCGTAGTTGACGTTCGTGTCGCGCTTGCCGCGCAGGTGCTTCAGGTCGCCGAAGACGATCGACGGCCGCAGCTCGTCGTGCACGAACGGTGCTCCCTGCACGGCCTTGTCGACGTCGTGCACCGGCTCGAGCTCGTCGTAGGAGACCTCGATCAGCTCGGCCGCCTCCCGCGCCTGCTTGACGCCGTGGGCGATCACCGCGGCGATCGGTTCGCCGACGTAGCGCACCTTGCCGTAGGCGAGGCACGGCTGGTCGGAGAACGCGGGCCCGGTCATGAGCCGGTCGCCGAACTCCGCGTACAGGTCGGCGCCGGTCACCACGGCGACCACGCCCTCGGCCGCGAGCGCGCGGCTCGTGTCGATGGCGGTGATCGTCGCGTGCGGGCGCGTGCTGCGGTGCACGGCGACGTCCAGGCACGGTCGCACGGGCTGGTCTGCCGCGTAGCGCAGCTCGCCGCGGACCTTGGCCCGGCCGTCGACACGCGCCCAGCGCTCACCGACGGCGGCGACCGAAGATCGAGACTCGACGGTGGTCATCGCTGCCCTCCTTCCAGGACTTGCGGATGGCTTCTTCGACGGCCACGAGACCGAGGCGCCGTTTGTAGTCGGAACTCCCGCGCACGTCGGGAAGCGGGTCGAGCAGCGGCGTCGCGGCGTCCTTCGCCGCGGTGACGACGTCGTCCACCGACGTGTCGGCCGCCGCCTCGAACTGCAGGAACACGGGCACGTGGCTCAACGCGCCGAGGCCGAGCCGGACGTCGCGCTTGCCGCGCGAGCGTTCCACGACGAGCGCCGCCGCCGAGGCCGCGGGCCAGTCGTTGGCCGCGAGGCTGGAGAGCTTCGCGAAGTGCGCGCCGGCGGATTCGGGCTGGCTGGGGATCTCGATCGCCGACACGAGCTCGCCGTGCTCCAGCGCGGTCTGCTGGAAGTCGACGAAGAACTCGCGCGCGGCGACCTTGCGCGAGCCGCGGCGCGAGGTGAGCTCCACGGTCGCGTCGAGCACCATCAACGCCGTCGGCGGGTCGAGCCGGTAGTCGCCGTGGGCGATGTTGCCGCCGACGCTCGCCGTGTTGCGCACGCGCGGATTGGCCACCCGGCTGTACACCTCGGCCGCGAGCGGGGCGACCCGGCGGACGATCGGGCTGGTCTCCATTTGCCGCAACGTGACCAGCGGACCGACGCGCAGCCCCTTCGAGGTCTCGGTGATCTCGGCCAGGCCCGGCACGCCGCCGATGTCGACCAGGTCCGTGGCGAACAGCACACCCTGCTTGAGCAGGATCTGCACGGCCGTGCCGCCGCCGTAGACCATCGTGTCCTCACCGTCGTCGAGGAGCGCGCACGTCTCGTCGAGCGTGGTGGGGTAGTGGTAGGCGGTCACTTCTTGCCGCCGAACAGCTTGGCGAGCAGGCGGCGCCACCACGATTCCTTCGCGGGCGCGGCGTCACCGGCCGGCGTCTCGGCGACCCGCTTCTTCGGGCCTTCCCGCTTGGCGATCACGCTCGCCAGGCCGGGGTTGTCCGGCCCGGGCGGGCCCGCGGCGCAGATCTCGGCGAACGCGGCCACGAACTCCCGCTCCACCTCCTGCGAGCGGCGCCGGACGATCGACTCGCCCATGCGGCCGATCTTGCCCCAGATCGCCACGTCGAGGCTGTAGTCCACTTTGGACGAGGAGGCGCCGTCGGGCTGCACGCCGAGCCGGGCGTCGATCTTGATCGAGCTGCCGAGCTTGTGGTCCTCGCCCTTCAGGAGGGCCTTGACTTCCTCGGGCTCGGTCAGCTCCGTGATCTCGGCGGAGAACCCGGCGCTGAACTTCACGTGCGCGATCTCGTTGACCAGCTTGCCGCGGTAGTGCGTGCTGTCCGAACGGACCAGCTCCGCGGCGCCGGGGATGGCGACCCGCATCGTGTCGGGGTCGAGGAAATGGGCGAACACGCGTTTGTGGTCCGCGGGGACGACAAAGGAGGATCCAAGCTTCATAATGACCACCATAGAGGACTAAGTGTCTGCTCCACAGGACGTTACTGTATCAATGGTTGCTGATCCAGCCACAGTCACGGCCGAATGACCTTGTCGCGGCGGTTGCGTGCCGTAGCGGGGTCGGCCTGCTTTTGGCCGGACCAGCAACAGGTCCTGGCGAGTCCGGAAAGGGCTCGGCTACCGTGCGCTCAAGCAGAATGGCGAGGGGTGACGGATCATGAGCGACGTTCCGGCGGTGCTGAACGCGGTGCGGCTCCTGGAGCGAATTGCCCGCGATTGGCCGGAGCCGGTGTCTTCCGGGGCGCTGATCGAGGAGCTGGGGCTCAACCGCAGCACGGCGTACAACATCCTCGGCACCCTGCAGCGAGCCGGCTGGACCGCGACGCGCGGCGACCGCGGGGGCTGGTCGCTGGGGCCGCGGCTGCTCTCGATGGCCCGCGTGTCCGAGGACTGGATGACCGACATCGTGCAGCAGGAGCTCGATTCGCTGAGCCAGCGCACGGGCTTCATCGTCTTCGCCGTGCAGCGCCACGGTGCCGCCGAGTACTCCGTGCTGGCCAAGGGTGACCGCGGCAAGGGCGTGCGGATCACCGTCGGCATCGGCGACACGTTCCCCTTCTCCGCGCCCGCGATCATGCGCGCGTTCTACGCGTGGGAGGACCCGGCCAACGTCGAGCGGCTCGCGGATCGTTACGGGCTGGAGGGCTTCACGGCCGAAACCGTCACCACGCGGGCCGCGCTGCGTGCGGAGCTGGCGGCCACGCGCGAGCGCGGCTACAGCGTCAGCATCAGGGAGTTCGACCTCGGTCAGTCCGGGCTGGCGGCGCCGGTGTTCGACGCTCAGCGGCGCGTGTCGATGGTCGTCTGCACGCTCGCGTTCTCCTCGGAGCTGAACGAGTCCACTGTGGATCAACATGGCTCGCTGATCCGCGAATGCGGACTCAGAATCACCGATCGCACCGGAGGTGCGGTGAAAATCGAGGAATAGTTCCGCATCTGCGGAAGTATTCCGATCTTGCCTGGTCGCGCGTTTCTTGACCGCTGTCGACCGGCTCGCTTAATGTGCCGCATGCGGGACTCAATGTCCTCAATAGAGGACAACGTGTCCCGCCCTTCGAATCTCGATCCGGCCCATGGCGGCCCGGAAAGGAGATGGCCATGAGCGACGTAGCCGTCAAACCCACCTCGTGGACCAAGACCCTGACCCGCACCCAGTGGCGGTCACTGATCGCAGCCAACCTCGGCTGGCTGTTCGACGGCTTCGAGACCTACGCCCTGATCCTCACGGCGGCGGTGGTGCTCAAGCGGCTCGACCCCGGCGCGCCCGCGAGCCAGGTCGCGTTCCTGACCGGTGCGACCATCGCCGTGACGCTCCTGGGCTGGGGCTTCGGCGGCATCCTCGGCGGCGTCTTCGCCGACTACTTCGGCCGGCGCCGGGCGCTGCTGACGTCGATGGTCCTGTACGCGGCGTTCACGGGCCTCACCGCCGTGTCGTGGTCGTGGACGTCGTTCCTGGTCCTGCGCTTCATCACCGGCTTCGCGCTCGGCTCCGAATGGGGCACGGGCACGTCGCTGGTCGCCGAGACCTGGCCGGCCAACGCGCGGGCCAAGGCCGCCGGGCTCATGCAGTGCGGGCTCGGGCTGGGCTTCTTCATCGCGTCGGCCTGCTGGCTGTTCATCGCGCCGCTGGGTGCGGACTCGTGGCGCTACATGTTCCTCATCGGCGTGCTGCCGGCGGTGTTCGCGCTGTGGCTGCGCAAGTCGGTGCCCGAGTCCGAGAACTGGAAGAGCGCGCACAAGCGGCGCAAGGAACTGAAGGAACGCAAGGGCGAGGCGCTCACCGAGCACGAGCAGTCGTTCACGCGGCTCACGTTGCGCCAGATCATGATCGACCCCAAGCTGCGCAAGCTGACCATCCTCGGGTCGCTCATGTCCCTGGTGACAACGCTGGGCTGGTGGGGCATCTCCACCTGGGTGCCCGCGTACGTCTCTTCGGTCGCGGCCCAGAACGGTGCTTCGGGCCAGTCGTGGGCCAGCGCGGCCGGGATGATCTACAACGCGGGCGCCATCGCCGGGTACATCTCGTTCGGCTTCATCGCCGACCGCTTCGGCCGAAAACCCGCGGTGCTGTTGTTCTTCGGTGCGTCGCTGGTGCTCACGCCCGTGCTGTTCCTGTGGACGCACAGCCTCGGCCTGATCGTGGTCGTGCTCGTGGTCAACGGCTTCTTCACCCTCGGCCAGTACACGTGGATGCCGGTGTGGCTGCCCGAGTTCTACCCGACGCACCTGCGCGCGACCGGCGCCGCGTTCGTGTTCAACGCGGCGCGCTTCGTCGCCTTCCTCGGCCCGCTCACCGCGGGCGCGATCATCTCGCAGCTCGGCGGGTACGGCGTCGCCGCCACCGTCGTCGGGCTCATCTACATCCTCGGCCTCGTCGTCGCCCCGTTCTGCCCCGAGACGCGCGGCCAACAGCTGCCCGACTGATCCTCGTTCCTCCCGACCCCCGCGAAAGGCCCCCGCATGTCGACCGTCCGCATCTCCGCCCCAACCGGCGGGGGCACCGGCGTCCACCCGGCAACCGCGCGCATCCTCATCTTCGCCTTCCTCGGCACGCTCTTCGACGGTGCGGAGCTGAACCTCGTCGGCTACCCGCTGGCGTACCTGTCGGAAAGCCTGCACGTGAGCACCATCCAGATCGTGCAGGTCGCGACGCTGCAAGGCTTCGCCTCGATCGCGGGCGGCATCCTCGTCGGCTGGCTCGGTGACCTCTACGGCCGCCGCTGGACCTACACGGGCTCGGTGGTCGTCTTCGGGCTCGCCGCGCTGCTGGGCGGGCTGGCGCCGAACTACCTGCTGTTCCTGCTCACACGGCTGCTCGCCGGCGTCGGCATGGGTGGCCTGTTCGGCCTGTCGTACTCGATGTTCGCCGAGGCGTGGAAGACGAGCAAGCGCGGCCTGATGGGCGGCTCGATCCAGTCGATGTACATCGTCGGGCAGATCGTGACCGAGGGCGTCATCTACTTCTGCATCGTCCAGTTCGGCACCGCGACTGGCTGGCGCGCGGGCTACATCGTCATCGGTGGCGTGACGCTGCTGATCGGTGTGCTGTCGGCGATCATGCTGCCGGAGTCGGAGCAGTGGCGGACCTATCAGCGGGAGCTTCGCGAGGGCCGCGTTCCCGAGGACAAGCGGCGCACCAAGGTGCCGATCTTGGACCTGTTCCGCAACGGCTATGCAGGCGGCACCATCCTGTTCATGGGCATCGCGACGGCGCTGTTCCTCACCACGAACTCGATGATCTCGTACCTGTCGACGTTCCTGATCAAGGTGGAGAAGGTGCCGCTGGGCACGGCCAGCCTGATCGTGCTGCTCAACCTCATCGTCACGGCGGTCACCTATCCGATGGCCGGCGCGCTGTCCGACAAGATCAAGCGCAAGTGGGCCATGTTCGTCGCCGGCGCGTTCGGCGTGGTCGGCTTCGCCTGGTTCCTCATCCTCGTGGTGGGTCACAACGCGAAGATCGGGTCGAACTTCTGGGGTGCGCCGACGTTCTGGGCGCTGATGTTGTGCGCCGCGGGTGCCAGCGGCTTCGGCGTGCTCGGCGTGTGGATGGCCGAGTTCTTCCCCACGCGCGTGCGCTCGACCGGCTCGAACCTCAGCTACTACGCCGGCCGCGGACTGGGCGCGGGGCTGTTCCCGCTCATCGCGCTGTCGATCGCCGGCACGGTGCCGCTCGCACTGGCGTTCGGCATCGTCGGCCCGGTCGCGGCGGCGGTGCTCTCCCTGGCCGCGCCCGACTCGACCGGGCGGCGGATCGAAGCCGTCGAATAGGTCTCCAGCTGTGGTGCCTTGCCCGGTCCGTCGTCACTCGGCGGACCGGGCAAAACGCTGTCCTGCAAGGGATGGACCCTAGGCCGGCTTGGTTGCGACCAGCTTGGCCACGGAGAACACGCCGGCGGCCCGGGCCGCGTCGAGCGCGATTTTCGAGTCGTGGAAGAGATCGTTGCGGTCACCTTCGTAAGTGAGCCACTTGTCCCGCTCCTCCTCGGGCGTCGAGCCCCAGCAAGGGCCGGACGGGAAGAGGTCCACCGCTTCGCGCACGTCGAACCCGGCGGAGACCAGCATGTCCCGGTACTGCTCGACGGTGGCGTGGTACGGGATGCAGAACCCGCGGTTGACCTCGGCCATCACCGCCTCGATCTGCTCGGGGCTGCGGTGATCGCCCCACGGGCGCTGGATCCAGTCCACGGCGGCCAGCGTGCCGCCCGGGCGCAGCACCCGGAACGCGGCGTTGAAGAAGGCTTGTTTGTCCGGCAGGTGGACCACCGACTCCTGGTAGGTGATGGCCGCGAACGCGGCGTCCGGCCACGCCCCGAGCGTCCGGTACTCGGTGTCCCCGACGGAGTGGAAGAACGCCTTGTCCGCCAAGCCGCGCGCCGCGGCCAGCCGCTGGGCTTTCGCCGTCAGCGCGTCGTTGTTCGAGATGCCGACGAACCGCGCGCCCGACATCTCCGCCATGTTGACCACCGCGCCGCCGACCCCGGAACCGAAGTCGAGCACGAGGTCGCCGGCGGTGATCCCGGTCGCGGCGACCAACTGGCGCTGCATGTCCAGCGCGGCTTCCTCCGAGGACAGTCCCGCGTTGTGAGCACGCTCGTCGCCGTGATGCCAGGCATCCTGGGGCATCATCACGGCATAGGCGTCGATGGCTGCGTTGTAATAGCCACGCACGGACTCTTCGACTCCGCCAGTGTTTGTCACTGAAGTCACTTCTGCACCCCTTCGGACCCGCCTGATGGCGCGGATGATGATGGCATCGGCCCCGGAACGCGTCCAGCCGCCAACCGGGCTGCGCGCCGGGCACCGACTCGCGTGTGCGCGCCCGCGTACCTCCAGTACGGCTTCGTGTCGATGCGTTGTTCAGGTGAACTCTTTGGCCCCGCAGGCACACTCAGACACAGCTTTTCGTGGCCGGATCGCCCCGTCAGACGTAGCGGCGCAGTATTCCTCCGTCTAATCTATCGACGGCTCTCTTGTCTGCCCGCCAACTGGCGGTGGCAGCGTTAGGCCGAATGCGCAAAGCACGAATGAATGGTGAATACGGCGTCATGGTCGGAGCGAGTGTGTCGATGGCTGATTTATCGATGTACACCCACCTCAGCGGACAACTCGAGCGGCTTTGTGAAGTAGTCGGTTTCGACGGCACGGACGGCCGTCACCTGGGCTTATTGCGCGGCCTGCTGGGCCCGCAGGGAGAAAAAAGCCTGGCGACACCTCCTGAATTCCCCTCGAATGTGGCGGACGACACAACTCCCGTCGAATTCTCGCTCGCCTTCGACACCACGGGCGAATGCGTGGTGCGGGTCCTCGGCGAGACCGTCGGGTCGAGGAGTCCCCGCGAGTTCCTCGACCAGGTGGCCGGCGAGTACGGCCTGGTCACCGACCGGCTCGACGCCGTCGCCGACCTGTTCCTGCCGCACGAGGAGCGGCAGGGACCGTTCACGCTGTGGTACTCCCTGATTTTCCGGCCCGGCCGCGCGCCGAAGATCAAGGTCTACCTGAACCCGCAGATCAGCGGCCCCTCGATGGCCGATTCTCTGGTCAGTGAAGGGTTGCGCCGGCTGAACATCGACGAGGCGTTCGATCCCATGATCGAGCACGCGCTGCGCCGCGGCGAGCGGGACAACTTCTCGTTCTTCGCGCTCGACCTCGACGACGATCCTCTCTCGCGGGTGAAGGTGTACGTGTCGCACGAGGCCGCGGACTCGTCCGACGTCGAGTTCGCGGGGGAGCTGGTGGCCGGCGCCGACCCACTGCTGATCCGCGAGTTCCTCGCCGTGCTGGGCGGCGGGAAAGGTCCGTTCGAAGGCCGGCCGCTGGTCTCCAGTTATTCTTTCGTCGAGGGATCAGGAGCCCGGCCGGCCAACTACAGCGTCTATCTTCCCATTCGCAGCTATGTGCCCGATGACGAAGTGGCGAACGCCCGCACGCACGCCGTTCTCGCGCAGTACGGCTTCGACGGGACAAAACTGGACAAAGCCCTGGCAGCGGTTTCGCAGCGGCCTTTGAGTGCCGGTGTCGGGCTGATCGCGCACGTTGCTCTGAGAATGGGGGAATTCGGCTCGGGAATCACCGTCTACCTGTCGTCCGAGGCATATCAGGTTCTGCCGGCTCGAAAGAGGCCGGTCCTCGGACCGGTTTCGTGACTGCGGTAGTTTTTCACCGACACCAGACAGTGGAGGAAATACCTGATGCGGACCTTCCCGCCCTACCGGGCCCAGGTTGTCGCCGAAATCCCGGTCACCACCCGCGCGGAGCGTGAGCGCGCGCTCGCCGCGGCCGGCTACAACGCGTTCAACCTGCCGGCCAACATGGTCTCGATCGACCTCCTCACGGACTCGGGAACCGGCGCGGTCTCCGCGAAGCAGGAGGCGGCGGCCGCGGCGGCGGATCGCTCTTACGCAGGCTCCGAGTCGTTCTTCCGCTTCCGCGAGGCGCTGAGCGAGCTCACGCACTACCCCCACCTCTTGCCGGTGCACCAGGGCCGTGCGGCCGAGCGCGTGCTGTTCACGAACGTGCTGGGGCCGGGCAAGATCTCGGTGAGCAACACGCACTTCGACACCACGCGCGCCAACGTCGAGTTGCTCGGCGCCGAGGCCCGCGACCTGCCGTGCGCGGAGTTCGGCGACCTCGACAGCCTGGAACCGTTCAAGGGCAACATCAACCTCGACGTTCTGGAGCAGCTGCTCACCGGCCCGGAGGCCGACCGGGTCGGCATGGTGCTCGTCACGATCACCAACAACGGCGGCGGTGGCCAGCCCGTGTCGATGGCGAACCTGGCCGCCGCGAGCCGCCTGGCCCGCGCGCACGGCGTGCCGATCTTCCTCGACGCCGCGCGGTTCGCGGAGAACGCTTGGCTCGTGGTGCAGCGCGAACAGGGCTACGCGGGCAAGACGCCGCGCGAGGTGGCCGAGGAGGCGTTCGGCCTCGTCGACGGCTGCGTGGCCAGCCTGAAGAAAGACGGCATCTCGCCGATGGGCGCGTTCATCGGTCTGCGCGATCCCGAGCTCGCGCAGCGCTGTGAGGCGCTTCTCATCGCCACCGAGGGGTTCCGCACCTACGGCGGCCTCGGCGCCCACGATCTCGACCGTCTCGCCAGGGGCCTGCAGGAGGTGCTCGACCCGCACTACCTCGAGGCGCGGGCGGCCGAGGCCGCGCGGCTGGCGCAGCTCGCGAACGACGCGGGCGTGGACATCGTGCAGCCGCCCGGCATCCACGCGCTGTACCTCAACGCCGGCCGCCTGCTGCCGCACCTGCCGGCGAGCCGGTTCCCGGGCCACTCGCTCGCGTGCGAGCTGTACCTGGCGGGCGGGATCCGTTGTGCGGAACTGGGTTCGCTCTACATCGGTGAGCTCGACGAGAACAACGAGCTGGTGACGCCGGCGCCGTTCGAGCTCGTCCGGCTGGCGCTGCCGCGCCGGACCTACTCCCGGGGCCACTACGACTACGTCGCCGAGATCCTGAGTGACATCGCGAAGAACCCGGAAAGCGTGCCGGGCTACCGGATCGTCGAGGCGCCGAAGATCCTTCGGCACTTCAACCTGACGATGGCACCCGTCGTCTGATCCAGTCCACAGTGGAGGGTTACTTCCGGTCGGGAGTGACCCTCCACTGCGTTCCATGGAAGCCGGTGTCTCACGCAGGCTGCGGAACCACGGTCATCGCGTGCTTGACGAGGCGGATCAATGCGATCTTGCTCGAGTCCCGCTGCCGCGCGTCGCACATGACGATCGGCACGCGGTCGGGCACGACCAGCGCCTCCCGGATCTCGTCGGCGGTGTAGCGCGGGGCGTTGTCGAAGCAGTTCACCGCGACGATGAACGGGATCCGCCGGCGCTCGAAGAAGTCGACGGCCGCGAAGCTCGTCTCCAGGCGGCGCGTGTCCGCGAGCACGATGGTCCCGATCGCGCCGCGCGCGAGGTCGTCCCACATGAACCAGAAGCGTTCCTGGCCCGGCGTGCCGAAGAGGTACAGCACGTGGCGCGGTGAGATCGTGATCCGGCCGAAGTCGAGTGCGACCGTGGTGGTCTTCTTGCGCTCGACACCGGACAGGTCGTCGACGCCGTGGCTCGCCTCGGTCAGCACCTCCTCGGTGGACAGTGGCGGGATTTCGCTGACCGAGCCGACCATGGTGGTCTTCCCGGCGCCGAACCCACCGGCGATGATGATCTTGACCGGTGTGGGGACCGAGTCGGCGCCCTTGCCGTCAGAGCTTGATGAGGCCATCGAGAACCGCCTGGAGAGTTTCGTGGTCCGGCGCCTGGGCCGGCTGGTGGGACGGGGACCGCGTGATGACGAGGCCGCGCTCGATCAGGTCGCCGCACAACACCCGGACAACACCGAGCGGCAGCTTCACGTAGACCGCGATCTCCGCGACCGACAGCGGCCGCCGGCACAGCCGGGTGATCGCCAGGTGCTCCGGGCCGAGGCCGGCCGGCTCCTGTTCCGACTGCAGGGTCATCACCTGCGTGGACACGTCGAGCTGCGCGCCTTCGGACGGCGTGCGGCCGCTGGTGATCGTGTAGGGCCGCACCAGCGGTCCGGCGGCCTCGTCGTACCAGTTGTCGTCTGTCATACCGCCTCCGCGGGAACAGGTAGGTCGGCAGTCGTCACGTGGCTTCCCTGAGCATGGTGGCGGCTTCGCGCGGCGCCGAGGCGAGGTAGTCGCCGACGCGCTTGACCAGCCGGTTCATCTCGTAGGCGATCATCTCCACGTCCACATCGGCGCCGGCCAGCACCGCGAGGCACGCGCCCTGGCCGGCTGCCGACACGAAGAGGTACCCGCCCTCCATCTCGATCATGTTCTGCAGCACGGGACCGCGGTTGAACTGCCGGCTCACCCCCTTGGCGAGGCTCTGCAGGCTGGACGCGATCGCCGACAACTGGTCGGAGTCGTCCTTGCTCATGCCGCTCGACTTGCCGAGCAGCAACCCATCGGCGGACAGCACGATGGCGTTCTGCGCGCCGACGACGCGGTGGACGACATCGTCGAGGAGCCAGTTGAGGTCGGGTTTGGAGTTCCCGTACTCGTTCATGCGGAGAGACCTTGACTTTCCTGTGTGGACTTTCCTGTGTGCTGTCGCGGACTAGGCATCGTCGGTGCCGCCACGGGCGCGGCGGGTGCCCTTGTGGAACGCCAGCAGCGTGCGGGCCGTGGCTTCGCCGGTGCCTGCGACGTCGACGTCCTGGTCACCCGGGTCGTCCTGCTGCAGTTGTGCGACGAGGTTCTGCTGCGGCTGCCGCCGGGGCAGCCGGGGCCGGTCGTCGCCGACCAGCAGGCTCTGATCGGGCTCGCGGGCCGGTTCCGCCGGCGCGGCGACCGGCACCTGGACCGGCGGTTGCGGTTGCGGGGGTTCCGGCTCGCCCGGGGTGTACGCACGAGCCGGGTACGGCCTCGGCTTGGCGTCTCGCCTCATCGGGATCTGGCCGGTGAACGAGCTGGTGGGTTCCATGACACGCGGTGAGCTTTCCAGTGCCGGACGCGCGGCACCGCCCACCGGCTCCAGCACCCCGGCTTGCTCACGCGGGGCTTCGGACCGGAACTCGGCGTTGCCGACGGCGTCGACCGACTCGTTGCCGGCCAGGTGTTGGGACGGGATCAGCACGGTGGCGCGTGTGCCGCCGTACCGGGACGGGTCGAACGTGACCGTGATGTCGAGGCGCGAAGCCAGGCGCGCGACCACGAACAGGCCCAGGCTCGAGTCGGCCCGTAGCGCCATGGCGTCGAACTCGGGCGCGTCGGCCATCATCGCGTTGGCCCACTCGCGCACGGCTTCCTTCATGCCGAGGCCCTGGTCGGACACGTCGACGACGACGCCGCGCGCGACCATGCGGCTGGTCACCTCGACCGGCGAGCCGGGCGGGGAGAACGACGTGGCGTTGTCCACGAGCTCGGCGATCAGGTGGATGGCGTCGGCCACGGCCGAGCCGACGATCGACACGTCGGGCACCTGCTCCACCTGCACCCGCGAGTACTGCTCGGTCTCCGAGACGGCGGCGCGCAGGACCTCCATGAGCGACACCGGCTTGCGCCAGCGCCGACCGGGCTGTTTGCCGCCGAGGATGATGAGGTTTTCCGTGGTGCGGCGCGCGCGGGCGGCGAGGTGGTCGAGCTGGAACAGCGACGCCAGCTGCGTCGAGTTCTCCTCGCGGCTTTCCATCTCGTCGAGGATCTGCAGCTGCCGGTGCACCAGCACCTGGTTGCGGTGGGCGATGCCGAGGAACACGTTGTGCACACCGCTGCGGGCCTTCGCCTCGCTCGCGGCCGCGTTGACGGCGGTCAGCTGGGCGGCGTTGAAGGCCTCCGCCACCTGGCCGATCTCGTCGCGGCCGTGGTCGAGCTGCGGGAGCTCTGCGCCGACGTCCACGGCTTCGCCGTTCTTGAGCCGGTCGACGATGTTCGGCAGGCGGTTGCGCGCGAGGTCGAGCGAGTCGTTGCGCAGGCGCGCCAGCCGCGTCATCAGGGTGCGGTCGACGAGCGATCGGGACACGCGCACGGCGACGATGATCGCGACCAGAGAGGCGATCAGGGCCGCGATACTGCCGATGATCGCGTTGCGTAGCTGCGAGTCGCCGGAATCGATGGCGGCGGCGGACACCTCGTCGCCCTGGGCGATCGTCAGCTGGGTGAGGCTGTTCGAGACCTGGCCGGTGAGAGTCAGCCAGTCCGCTGAGGTGACTGGCACCGTGTCCCGGTCCTCCGGCGTCCACGGGCCGTGCTTCACCAGTGCGCTCTCCGCGTCGGTGAGCTGTTTCCAGCCGGGGCTCGCCACGAGCGCCTGGTAGTCGTCGCGCACCGCGGGCTCGAGGAACGGCGCGATCTGGCTGACCTGAGTGCGGTAGAAGCCCGTCAGCTGCGTGAACTGCACGAAGTCGTCGGGTGCGAAGGTGCCGCTCGCGAGCGCGCTGGTCACCAGCGAGGTTTCGCGCGACATCAGGTCCGTCGCCCGGAACAGCGAGGTCGCGGAGATCGCGCCCTGCACGGCCGTCGCGTCGGGCACGATGCGGGCCTGCGTGTCGAACAGCGTCGACGCCGTGTCGAGCACGCCGTTGAAGTAGCTGTTCACCTGCGCCCGGCCGATGGTGCGGAAGTTGATCTGCGAACGCAGCACCGGCAGCTGGTCGAGCTGGGTCTTCAGCGCGGTGACCTTGTCGGCGATCTCGGCGGGCGCGCTCGAGATGGTGGACGCGAAGGCGTCCTGCATGCCCCTGAGCTTCTCGTCGGTGCCCTTCTGCAGCTGCTGGAGCTCGCCGATCCCCGCGTTGGGGGTGTCGAGGAACTGAAGCGCGACTTGGCGCTCCTGCTGCAGTGACGACAGCGCCTGGATCGCGGGGATCGACACCTCACGCACGGAGACAGCGACGAGGCGCACGTACAGGCCGTTGATGAAAAAGTACGACGAGACCGCGGCCACCAGCACCAGCAGCGTGATGCTCGGGATGAGAACGGTCCTGGTCAGCCTTTTCCGGATCGACTTGTCGTACGCCTTGTCGGACTCATCTTTGTTCTCCACGACGATTCACGAACTCCTGAGTCACAGTCGGCGAAAAGCCGGAAGCCGGCAGGGGAAGCGGACACGACGGTGGGACCGGGGCGGCCGTCGTCACGAGTCCTCGACTCACCCTTCGTTTCACCACGGAACAGATCAGGGTCCGTTTTTTACCATGAACCGGGCCATCATGGTGCCACTGATCGGAAGCTCGACCTGCCGATGAGTGGCCCACCGTGACCCATCACTTCGCGTGAGGAGTCGATTACCGGCATTTCTGGTGGTGATGACCCCAGCAGGCAACCTCTTGGACGTGTGCTGAGCTGAACGGGTGAATGCGAAATCCGGGGGAAGGTGGTGAATCCCACTGGCCGGGTAGTCGCCGAATTGATTTGTCGACATACGAGTCGACTGTGTCCGAGTGTTCGGTGGGCTGGGCGGGTCAGTGTCCTGTCCGGATTGGTTCGGCGGGTAGCCAGGCCTGCATCAGCGCTGCGTATCGACTTGACTGGACCAGTAGTTCGGCGTGGCTGCCGAGCAGCGTCTCTCGTCCGTCGAGCACCAGGACGCTGCGCGCCCGCATGGCTGAGGACAGGCGGTGCGCGATCACGACCAGCGTGCCGCCGCGGTGGGTGAAGGCGCGTTCGGCGCGGGCCTCGGCGGCGGGGTCCAAAGTGGACGTCGCTTCGTCGAGGATGACGATGCGCGCCGCGCTCGCGTGGACGCGGGCGAGGGCGATGAGCTGGGCCTCGCCGCCGGAGAGCCCTTCGGCTTCGTGGCCGAGCTCGGCGTCGAGGCCGCCGAGGCGGGTGAGCAGCTCCTCGGCGCCGACGGCTCGGGCGGCGTCGAGGAGGTGCTCGTCCGACGCGGTGGGAGCGAAGAGGCCCAGGTTGTCACGCAGCGTGCCGGCGAAAACGTAGGCCTGCTGGGGGATGAGGGCGACGAGCTCGTGCCGGTTGGCGGCTTCGGCGACGGGCACGCCGCCGAGCAGTACCCGGCCGGCCTGGGGTGTGAGCAGTCCCGTGAGCAGGCCCGCGAGTGTCGACTTGCCGATTCCGCTCGGCCCGACGACGGCGAGGTGATCGCCCGCGCGCAGGTCGAGGTCCAGTCCACGCACGACGGGTTCGGGCGCGGCACCCCAGCGGAAGGTGAGGCCGCGGACTTCGAGGTCGGTGCCGTGGGCTTTTCGGGTTTCGAGTTTCGGCGGTGGTACTTCCGCAGTCTCGGCCAGCCGCTTGAGCGCCACGATCAGCCGGAGCACGACGGTGCTCGCGGTGGCGGCCAAGCCTCGCAGCGCCGGTTGCATCGTCGTCGCCAGGTAGACCAAGGCACCGAGCGCCGCCCCGGCTGTCAGCTGCTTGCTCTCGACCAACCCCGGTGCGACCGCCAGGCTCGCGATCAACGGGACGAACGCCCCGAGCGAGATCACCAACGACCTCGCCGCCCCGGAATACGCCACCTTGACGGCAGCCTCAGCCTGCTTCTCGACGGCGTCGTACACCGCCAACGCCGCCCCTGGCTCAGCCCCGCAGGCCACCACGTCCCACATCCCGCCGAGCACGGCGCCGGTGGTCTCGGCGGTCCGCTCGTCGGCCAGCACCAGCGCCCGCTGCCTCCGCGCGAGCGACGGCAGCAGCGCCGCGAACCCCGCGACGGCCACCACCACGGGCACCGCCACCGGCAGCAGCAGCTGCCCCGCGACGGTCGCCAGCCCCACGATCGCCGCCGCCGTCGTCACCACCATCGCGCGGGCCTGCACCAGCAGTCCCGCCGTGGCGTCGCGCACCACCTCCACGTGCTGCGTGATCCTCGCGACGCCACTCGCATCAGCCGCATTCCGCGGCGGGCTGGGGTCGTGCAGGACGCCGCGCACCACCGCCGTCACCAGCGCGTCCCGCAACGGCTCCACCACCCGGCCGAGCTGCCGCCACACCAATCGCGACCCGAACGCCCCGGCCAGCGCCGCCACCCCGAACAACGCCAGATAACCAACGCCCACCCCCGGCGCCCCCACCGCAAACCCCCGATCGACGGCCAGCTCCACCAACCGCCCGGAGAAAAACGCCGGCGCCCCTTCGAGCGCGGAGCAGGCCAGGAGCACGAGCCCGCCGCGCCATTGCCGGAGGAGCGTCGTGCGGTAGAGGTGAGTGACGCTCATCGTGCCGCCTTCGCGGGGTACTCGGCCGCGGCTTGGTGTGGACGGTCGGCTGGTTTCGTGTGGGCGTGGTGGCCCTGCGGTGCCGTGGGTTGTGCCGCGAGTGGCGGGGCGGCGCAGGGTTGGCGTGCGGGTGTCGTGTGGCGGAGGTCGATGGTCAATCCGCCGCCTTCGCGTTGCGGTCGGCTGGGGTTTGTGTGGCCGCACTGGCCCTGCGGCACCGTGGGTTCGGCCGCAAGCGACGGGGTGATGCGAAGGTGGCGGGCGGGTGTTGTGCGGTGGAGGTCGTTGCGTCGCCGGGCGGCTGGATTCGCGCGGTCGCGTTGGCCTTGCGGCGTCGTGGGTTGTGTCGCGAGTGGCAGGGCGGCATGGAGTTGGCGAGCGGGCGTCGTGTGGCGGAGGTTGTTGGTCATCCCCGCTGCCTTCGTGTTGCGGTCGCGCTGGCCCTGCGGTACCGCGGGTTCTGCCGCGAGTGGCAGGCGGCGTCGCGTTGGCGGGCGGTCTGTTGTGCGGTGGAGGTCGTTGCGTCGCCGGTCGGCTGGTTTCGCGTGGGCGTGGTGGCCTTGCGGTGCAGTGAGCAGCAGGGCGGCGCAGGGTTGGCGAGGGGGCGTTGTGCGGCGGAGAGCGTTGGTCATCCCGCCTCCGTGAATACGGCGCGGTACCGCGGGTCTTGCCACAGGGCGTCGTGCGGGGCGATGGCTCTGACGTGGCCGTCGTCGAGCCAGATGACGGTGTCGGCGCGGGAGGCGAGGGCCGCGCGGTGGGTGACGACCACCAGGGTTCGCGCGCGGACGTCGGTGAGGACGGACTGTTCGGTGACGGTGTCGAGGCCGGCGGTGGCGTCGTCGAGGAGGAGGACGCGCGGGTTGTGCACGATGGCCCGCGCGAGGCCCACGCGCGCCGCTTCGCCGCCCGAGAGCGGGGTTTCGGCGAGTGGCGTGTGGTAGCCGTGGGGGAGGCGGGTGATGACGTCGTGGATGCGGGCGGTGCGGCAGGCCGTGCGGACGGCGGTGTCGCCGGCCCAGCTGCCGTAGCCCACGGCGTCGGCGACGGTGGCGCCGAGCAGGTGCGGCCGGGCGAAGCCGAAGCCGACGACGGCGCGGAGTTCCTCGGGGCGCAGGGTGGTGAGGTCGCGGCCGTCGAGGTGGGCTTCGCCGGCGTCGGGGGTGGTGAGGCCGCCGAGGAGACTGACCACAGTGGACTTCCCGGAGCCGGATTTCCCCACTATGGCGGTGAATGTGCCGCCGGGGATGGTGAGCGTGGTGGGGTGCAGGGCACCTGGGACGGTGGCGTTGCGGAGAGTGAGTGTCCCGTTGCCCGGCAGGAGGCCGAACTTGCCGCGTTCGGGGGTGGGGACGTCGAGCACCTCGGCGACGCGCTGGGCGCAGCCGCGGGCGCGCGAAACCGTGGTGAGCAACGGGATTTGCGTCACGAGCCCCATGCCGAGGGCGACGTAGCCGAGGGCGGCGAGCACGTCGCCGACCGTCAGCCGGTGGTCGAGCACCCCGAACCCCGCCGCGGTGAGCGCCGCCAGCTCCACGGCCGGCAACAGCAACGCGGCGCGCCACACCATCTTCGCCTGCGTCCGCCACATCCCGCGCCCGGCAAGACTGAGGCGGGGCAACGGTTTCAGCACCCGCTCGGCCTCCCGGCCGGCGGTCCCGGAGGCGGCGATCGTGGCCAGGCCGGCGCCGGCGTCGAGCAGTCGCGCCGCGAGCTCGCCGGAGACGCGCTGGTAGGTGAGGACGTCGTCGGCGGTGTTCTTGAGGTGTGACCGCGCGAGGAGCAGCGCCACGGGGATGCTGCCGAGGAACACGAGCGCCAGCCGCCAGTCGAGGACCGCCAGCAGCACGATCGCCCCGACGGAGATCACCGCGGCGGACACCAGCTGCACCACGACCGGCACGATGCCGCCCGCCCCCACGGCGTCCCCGGCCATCCGGCTCACCGCATCCCCTTCGGCGAAGGGGGTTTTCGTCTTCTGGGCGAGCAGCCGATCGATCATCCTGCGCCGCAACCACGCGCCGGCGCCACTGGTGACCCGCACGACGACCACCCCGCCGACCACGTCGGCCACAACCTCGGCCCCACCGACGACCACCAACCAGCCGATCTGTTTGGCGGCACCGCCACCGCTGATCACGGCATCGGTGGCCCCCGCCAACGCCCCGGGCAACAACAAACTCGCCCCCACCGCGACAAACCCCACCACGACGAGCACCCCCACCCGCCACGGATCCCGCTTGGCGACTTCGCGCAGCAACCGATCCCCGGGCGAGGTTGGTTTCGGCGCTTTCCCGGCCTTTCGGCTGCGGCTTGCCACGGGCGGTGGCAAGCTGGCGGGTGATTCGGCAACTTGCCGCGCAGCTCCGCGGGATGCCAGCCGGGTTCGTGCCGCTCGGCTGCGGTGTGCCGCTGGCTGTGGCAAGTCGGGTGATGGTTCGGCAACTTGCCGTTCGACTCCGCCGCGTGCCGGTCGTGCGGCACGGTCGTGGCGTGCCGTCGGCCGCGGCAAGTCGGGTGGTGTTGCGGCGTCTTGTCGCGCAGCTCCGCCGGATGCCAGCCGGGTTCGTGCCGTTCGACGCTGGCGTGCCGTCGGCTGTGGCAAGTCGCCATTCGACTCGGAGAACTGCCGTCGCGCTCGGTTGCTTGCCGCTTGCGGGGATGCCGTCGGTGCGGCGCTTGCCGGTGGTTCGGCAACTTGGCGCTTGGCCCCGCCAGATGCCGGTTGAGCTCGTGCCGCCCGGTCGTGGCGTGCCGTTGGCTGTGGCAAGTCGGAGTGAGACTTGGCAACTTGCCGCTCAGGGCGGTCAGTTGCCGGGCGGGGTCGTGCGGTGGGGGTGGGGTGTGCCGTTGGTCGTGGCAGGTCGTTGTGTGGGGTGGCAACTTGCCGATCGGAACTGGTGCTTGCCGGTGGTGGGGCGGGCGTCGAGTGGCGATGTGCCGTGGGGTGTGGCAAGGCGAAGGGTGTTGTGGCAACTTGCCACTCGGAACCGGTGCTTGCCGAATCGGTGCGGGGCGTGGCGGGGCCGGTGGTAGGCACCGCGTCGACGGGATTGTCGGAAGGTGCTCCGTACCCGGGCATCTCACTCCTCGTCCAACGAGCCAACCAGCCCAACCTGTCGCCAACCGCGCGGCAGAACCCAGCGAACCCGGTGACCAAACCCGCAGCCCCGGGGCAGAATGGTGAGGCGGGAGCGGCGCACTTGGCCTGCGCCGCTCCCGCACCCGGTCCGTGACGCCCGGCGCAAGGCACCCGGGAGCCGAAGCACCCGAGAACACCCGAACCGCCGGAAGAACGTCAGAAGGTCGACAAGGATCGAAGGGTCAGTAGGTCAGCTAACTCAGTGGCAGGTCAGCAGGCTGAGCGTGCTGTGCGCGCACGACGCCAGCAGGCTCAGGTTGCTCGGCGCCCCGTGGCCGTGACCGTGGCCGCCGCCGTGGCCTTCGAGGGCTTCGGGGGCTTCCAGGGCCTGCAGGTCGAGAACCAGTTCCATGGTGATCCCTTCTCGTGTTCTTCCGCCGGCCATCAGCGGCCGGAGGTGTGGGGGGACGGCGTGGCGCCCAGGAAAGGCAGCACCTCCGAGCCGTCCAGCAGGGCCGACAGCGCGAGCAGCACGCCCGCGCTCCCGGTGGTGACGTCGGTCGACAGGCGCAGCAGCTGGTTGCCCGGGAAGGCCAGGCCGCCGCGGTACGGGACGGCGTGCCAGGCCAGGCGCGCCAGGTGCAGGTCGATGGCGGAGCGAACCCGGTCAGAAGGCGCCTCGGAGAACGACAGCGCCGCCATCAGTCCCGCGCGGCCGTGCAGCAGGCCGGGCTGGATCACGAACTCGCCGCGGCACGCCTCGCGCAGCGCGGGCAGGTTGGAACACGCCAGGGCGGACGGCGAAACCCGCGCTAGCTGCTCCAGCACCAGCAAGATCCCGGCGCTGCCGATGCCCGCGTACGGCAGCGTCCGCCGCTCGCCGTCGCGGACCTGCAGGGAGCCGTCGTCCGCCGTGGCGCATTCTTCGAGGTCGCGGCGCAGTGCCTGGTCCGCGAACGACAGCCACGCGGGCTCACCGGTCCGTTCGTACAGCCGGATGAACAGCAACGCCGGCCCCGACCAGCCGCTCAACAGCCCCGCCCGCGCGAACTTCCCCGGTGGCGCGGCCGTCTCCAGGGTTTCCGCCAAAGACACCGCGGTTGCCAACGCCTGCCGCCCGTATTCGTTGTCGCCGCGCGAAGTCGCGAAGTGCAGCTGCGTCAGGGCGATCCCCGCGAGCCCGCCTTCGAACGCGTGATCAGTGGTCTGGTCCACTAGGGCCCGGGACGAGGCCAGCAAGGCCGAAGCCGCGTCGTGGTGGCCGAAGTGCTCCAGCACGTACGCGATCCCGTGGCTGCCGTCGAGGAACCCCGGCCGCGCGGGCGGCTCGCGGCGCACGGCGTCGAGCAGCCACTGCTCGTGCTCCGGAAACCGGCCGGCGCCCGCCACGTCCAGCGCCCACAGCACGCCCGCCGCGCCGAAGCCGAAACACGCGCCGCCCACCCGGAACTGCTCGATGTCGCCCGGGAACAACCGGTCCAGCCGCGACGGGGTGGCCGAAGCGAGAATCCCCTCCACGACCTGTTTGCGCACCAGCGTCCAGTCGGGCCGCTCCTCGTCGAGCGCGGTGTGGGTCACGCCGACGCCCGGCGAGCCCAGCACCCGCACCAGCTCGTCCGCGTACCCGTCCGGCAGCCCGAACCGCCGCTGCGCGAACTCGGCCGCACCGCGCAGCTTCGCCGGCGCCAGCTCCAGGAGCGTCGCCAACGGCAGGAACAGCCACAGCCGCAGCATCGCCAGCGCGTACCGGTCGATGTCGAACCCGTGCCGGTCGGCCGGCGCGCGGAACCCGGGCGCACCGAGCGCCGGCCGCGAACCCGAGGCGACGTCGAACGCCATCTCGAAGTCGATCAGCGACACGGTGTCGTCGTCGGCCACCAGCACGTTCAGCGCGTGCAGATCGCCGAACACCACCCCGCGTTCGTGCAGGTCGGCGACGATCCGCTCCACCTGCACGAGCACCCCCAGCGCCCGGTCGCGGTACGCCAGCAGGTCGGCTTCGGTGCTGTCGCGGCGCGTGAGCGGGTAGTGCAGCGCGAGCCAGCTGCCCAACGACGTGCCCGGCATCCGCTCCATCGCCAGGTAGTGGTGCTCCCACACGGTGAAGTGCTCGTACGCGTCCGGAACGCCCGGAACGTCCGCCAGTCGCCGCAGCACGTCGTGCTCGCGCCGCAACCGTTCGACGGCGTCCACCAGCTCGCGGTCCAGCCCGGCGTGGGGCCGCGCCTCCTTGAGCACGACCGGCCGGCCGTGCTGTTTGTGCTCCGCGAGGTACACGCCGCCGCCGTTGGAGAAGTGCAGGGAGCTCGTCACGCGGTAGGGGAACTGCCCCGGATCGCCGCCTTTGCGAGCCGCGACGCTCGCGTCCAGACACGCCGGAATCTTCACCCAATCGGGTACCGAGAAAACGGGCTCGCGCCGGTCGGGCACGGGTGTACCGTCGGGTTTGCGGATCGCGAGCACTCGAGTGCCGTCGTGTTCCACCCATTGTTCGGCGAATCCGCCATAACGTACGTATAACGGTCCGGATTCGTAACGAAGGTCGCTGAGCACATAAGCGCCGTGTTCGCCACTCAGCCGTTCGGAAAGATCTTGAAGAACTCGCGCCAGTTCGCACTCGTCGACCGGATAAAGCGTGATCAACTTTCCGCTTCCGTCGCGAGGTGCGTATTTCGAATTCCGCGCCAGGAGGATCGTCCGGGACCGCAGGTGCTTGAACGCCACGCGACGGTCCACGCAGTACTCGTGCACCGCCGCCAGCACGCGGTCCGCATTGTCCATTCCGGCCGAAACGTGGACCTTCCAGCCCTGTTCGGGCAGGTCAACGCCCTGCGGGTGCAGCACGCGCCAGATGCCGCGGGTGCCCACCGTCCACATCGGTCCCGGCGCCGGCAGCGCGGCGGCGAAGTCGTCGGCGGGCGCTCCGGTTTCGCGTTGTTCGTCGAAGAACAGCGGATCCGCGAAGCAGAACGCTTCATACCGCATGTCCATGAAACCGCACCCTCCGCGTACTTCCGCACTCCCTGACGAGGAATATTCCCGCACGCCGGAGGTGCACAGGCCAATCCGCCAACCCGGGGGTTCGGCTGGGCTGATCAGGGTAGACAGAAGTGCCGCCGGAGTCCGAAACCGGGGACCCTGTGTGATTTCACGGATTACTCGACCACTCGGTCGTGGTGTAACACCCGGTGCCGCGCATTGTTCATGCAGGTCCGGCGAACTGCGGCGTACTGTGCCGATCGTTACTGATCCGACCACAGTCACGGCCGAATGCCTTCGTGGCGGCGGTTACGTGCCGCGTGGGGGTCGGCCTACTTTTGGCCGGATCAGTAACTGTACCGTGAAATTGGCAGAATGCCATCAACGGATTCCCGTGTCCGATTTCGACGGCCGCGTGGACCTGGGGGAGGGCTCAGTCCACACGAGACCGACGGCCGTGGCGCCGGCCACGTCGGCAGCCCTCGGCGAACAGCCCCGGAAACGCCAGCGGGTACCTTGTGGCCAGCGCGGCAGAAGGAGGAACGGGTGATTCTCGGTTTCGCGGTGGCGGTGGCGGTGTGCGCACTGCTGGTCGCGCTGTGGAGCTTCGTGCAGGCCGCGCGCAAGCGCCTGCCGGACACCCCGCTGCTCGTCGCGCTCGGTGTGGTGGAGGTGCTGCTCGTCGCCCAGCTCGTGGTCGGCATCGTGCTGCTCGTGAGCGGCGAGAAGCCGGGCAGTCTCGCCACGTTCCTGGCCTACCTGATCGGCTGCCTGGTCGTGCTGCCGGTCGGGGCGGCGTGGGCGCTGGCCGAGCGGAGCCGGTCGAGCACGGTCGTGCTCGGCATCGCCTGCCTGGCCATCCCGGTGATGGTGCTGCGACTGAACGAGGTGTGGAGTGGAGCAAGCGCGTAAGACGGCCACGGGCCCGGGCCGGGTGCTGGTCGCGGTCTACGCGATCTTCGCGCTGGCCGCGACGTCGCGCGCCGGCGTCCAGATCGGCACGAAGTTCCACGAAGCGCCGCTGGCCTACGTGCTCTCGGCCTTCGCCGCCGTCGTCTACATCCTCGCCACGGTCGCCCTCGCCAAAGGCGGCGAACGCTGGTGGCGCGTCGCCCTCGTCGCGTGCAGCATCGAGTTCCTCGGCGTGCTGACCATCGGCACGCTCAGCATCTTCGACCGCCAGGCCTTCCCCGACGCGACCGTGTGGTCGGTCTACGGCCAGGGCTACGTCTTCATCCCGCTCGTCCTGCCGCTGGTCGGCCTGTACTGGCTGTGGCGGACCGCCCCCAAGCGCGTCTCGGCCTGAGCCCCGCAGCTGGTTCTCGCAGGTCGCGGGCGTCTGACGGATCGTGACCAGGCCGCTGCCCTCCGGGGACGGTGGCCCGGGCCCGCCCGCGACGGGAAGGGTCCGCGCCACTTCGTCGTTACGCACTACAGAACCCGCAGCGGAACGAGGAGACCCATGTCCCAGGCAACGCAGCAGAAGGTCCCCGGCCCCGACCACCCGATCACGGTCGAGGTCAACCCGGCGCGCGTGGTCGTGAAGCTGGGCGACACGGTCATCGCCGACACGACGCGGGCGCAGGTGCTGCGCGAGTCCACGTACCCGGCGGTGCAGTACATCCCCCGGGAGGACGTCGACTTCGCCGCCCTCGCGCGCACCGAGCACCACACGTACTGCCCGTACAAGGGCAACGCGTCCTACTACTCCCTGACCCCGGCCGGCGCCCAGGGTGACAACGCCGTCTGGACGTACGAGGAGCCCTACGACGCGGTGTCCCCGATCAAGGACCACCTCGCGTTCTACGCCGACCGCGTCTCGATCGAGGAACTGCCCGCCTGACGCAGGAAAAAAGCCGGGCGCGCCCCCAAGGAGCGCGCCCGGCAATAGAACTCAGCGCGTCACAGTCAGCGACGCCGAACCCGTCACGCCACCGCTGGTCACCGAGATCGTCACGGTGCCCGCGCGGCGAGCGGTGATCTTGCCCGTCTTGGCGTCCACCGAAGCGACGCGAGTGTCGCTCGACGACCACACGTGCGAGGCCGGATCGGCGATCGGCATCGTGGCCGCGGGGAGGTTGTCACCGCCGACCTCGGCACCGGTGGCCGAAGCCACTGCCGAGGCGCCCACCTGCAAAGAGGGCACCGTCACGGCGATCGACGACAGCACCGGCTCCACCGAGAACTGCACGTCACCGCGGGCGGTGTGCAGCAGCACGAAGTGGTAGATGCCGCCCTCGTCCGAAGGCGCGTACGCCGGCATGCCGAGGTCCGCGATCGTCAGCTGCGGGATGCCCCCGGCGGCCGGCGACGTCGGGTTGCCCAGCGGGTCGATGACCTGGTCGGCGAACCCGCGCGCGTGGCCGTAGAGCATCACCACGTGCTTGTCCGGGTGCGTCTGCTGGTAGCGCTGCACCAGCCGCACGTACATGCGCGCTTCCCACCGGTCGCTGAACTGGCTGTTGGCCACCGGGTGCGGGTCGTACGCCGGCATGTGCGTGGTCACCAGCACGGTCTGCGACGAAGCGTCCGTGAGCTGCTTGACCAGCCACGGGTACTGCGCTTCGGCCGGCGACTGGAACGCGTCCGACGACTGCAGGCTGCCGTGCGCGTTGTCGGTGACGATCACCTGCGCGTCGCCGGCTTGGTACTCGTAGTGCGTGGCCCCGAAGACCTGGGCGAAGTTGCCGTTCTCCGGCAGCACGCCCTGGCTGATCTCGTGGTTGCCCACCACGTCGTGGTACGGCACGCCCAGCGCGGCGATCTTCTGCTGCGCGAACTGCAGGTCGGGCACCGCACCGTCGTCCGACATGTCACCGAGCGCCTGCACTGAAGACGGCCGCGCCTGCGAAGGCAACGCCGGCAGCCGGCCCTTGATCGTGTCCATCACGTTCGACGACGCCGAACCCGGGTCGCTCGCCACCAGGTGCGCGTCGTCGCCCAGCAGCATCGTCGAGCCCGACCGAGAGAAGTCCGCCGCGTTCTCCGAGAACTTCAGCCACGACGGGTTCTGCGGAATCGCCTGGTACGGCGGCGTGACCAGCGGACGCGGTGAGTACAGCGCCTGCAGACCGCTCACGTTCAGCGTGCCCGACGTCGTCTGGCTCGGGTTGATCGTGAGGAAGTCGACGAAGCTGATCCGCAGCGGGAAGTTCAGCCCCGGCGGCAACGTCGCGATGGCGAGGCGCCAGTCCTTCCACGTCACCGTGGTCGGGTACAGCGTGGTGGTGGCGCCGTCGATGCCGATGTACGACTCGGCCAGCTGGATGCCGGTGCCGTCGCCCTTCACCCACACGCCGATGCCGGTCGGGTTCTGGCCGCCGGCGTTGGCGCCGGCCGTGATCGTGGCCTTCGGCGACAGCACGAGCTGCTTCACGCCGGAGCCCGCGGGCATCGTGTACGTCAGCTGCGTCGAGGCCGAAGCCGTCGACCCCGGCGGGACGACGCCCGGCGCGGCGACCATCGTGGCCGGCTGGCCCGTGGTGTTGCGCAGGTTCCACGCCGACGGGTCGCTGAAGTCGTTGAGCTCCTGCGACACACTGCCGATGGCCACGGTCGCGGTCGCCGTGGCGCCGCCGACCTTCGCCGTCACCTTCTCCAGGCCCGAGTTCACCGCGTCCGCCGTGAACACCCCGGACTTGTCGACGCCGCCCAGCGACGCGTCGCTCACCGACCACGAAGCCGCGGCCGCGGGGATGGCGACCGCGGTGCCGGAGGACGTCGAACCGGACAGGGCGAACGTCTGCGTCCCACCGTTGTTCAGATCCGGGTCGGTCGGGGAGATCTGCAGCGACCCGAGCCGGTCGACGACGCGCAGCGGCTGCACGGAGACCGCGATGCCCGCGTGGGCGATCAGCACGCCGGTGCCCGCGCGGCCCGCGGTGAACTGGCCGTCCTGCCACGAACCGAGCGTCGACGGCACGACCTGCACGGACGCCTTCTCCCGCGCGGGGTTGCCGAGCGAGTCGAGGCCGAACGCGGGGACCGGCACAGTCGCGCCGGGCACGGTGTCCACGCCCTTGTTGCCGTTGACGACCATCGACCGCGCGAAGCCCGGGGCCTGCTCGGTCGAGTAGATGAACAGGCCGTTGGCGACGGGCCGCTCGTGGCCGTCGGACGGGCTGTTCATCACCGAGACGGCCGGGTCACCCGACTTTCGGGCCACCATCTCGGTGGAGCCGCCGCCGTCGAAGAGCACCGCGTTGTACGCGCCGTGGGTCACCATGTAGCCCGCGACCTGCGCCGGCGTCACGCCCAGCGCGGCGCTCGCGCCGAGGCGCCCGTCGAGCGTGGCGATGATCGTGTGCTTGCCGTCCTTGCTCACGCCGACCACGGTCTCGGGGTTGACGCCGCCCGGCGGGTTGCCGGTGGGGTCGTTGTAGACCGCGCCGTCCTTGACCAGCATGGTCGAGCCGGACAGCAGCTGCTTGAGACCGCCGGTGTCGGCCGTGACCGAGACCGAGTCTCCACTGTGGACGGTGGTCGACAGCCACGTGCCGCCCGCGCCGCCGCCGAGGAGGCCGAGCTGGCCCTTCGTCAGGGCCGGCGCCGCGGTGACGCCCGGCTGCACGGAGTCGACGACGAAGGTGCCCGCCTTCGTCTCGTGCCCGAGCACGAGCGTGCTGGCCGGGAGAGCCGTCGCGCCGCCGAGGTCGGGGGTGATCTCGGTGATACCGCCGGACGCCACGTCGTTGACAACGTTGACAGAAGTCAGGGGAGTGCTGGCAGCGCCGTCTGTGATCGAGCCGGAGAACGTCTGCGGGCCGAGCACCATCGTGCCGTCGGCGCGCACGCCGAGCTGCGCGTTGAAGTTCGGGCGCGGGCTCTTGAGCAGCTTGCCGTTCGTGATCACGCCGCCGAGCGGGCGGCCGCTGGCGTTGATCTCGAAGAAGTCGCCGTTGACGCCGGCCACCGCGTGGGTGCGGGCGGCCATCGAGCCGACCGTCTCGTCGGCCGGGTTGGTGATCACGTCGCCGGCTTCGACCACGCCGAGGCGCACGTTCGGGTCGGCGAGGTTCACGTCGAGCACCTGGGTGTGCTGGCGGCCGCCGACGGTGTCGTAGGTCTCGGAGTACTGGGTCACGCCGCGAGTCACGGTCACCGGTGTCGTCTTCGTCTGGTCGACGACGAGGCTCCAGTTCGCGGGAGTGGCCGGCAGCCACGGCTTGGGTGCCGCGGCCTCCGCCGTTCCGGTGGCCCCGAAGGTGACCACGCTTCCCGCGAGCAGAGCGGCCACCACCGCGCTGCTTCTTCGACTGCGTTTCAAGACAGCTCCTCGTTCCGGTGCACGGGGATGTGCGCACGTCACCCCAGCACCGCCCCGTGAAAACAAGATGTCCCGTCGTCGGCGCGCAGGGGTGCGGCAGGGAACGGGCGGTGCCGATCCGGGCGAAACGCCGCGTGGGTTGCGCCACATGAGCGGGGGTAGCCGTGAGAAGCGCCGCTACGCGCTGGTGTTGCCTAGGTCATAACGTTGATACGGGAATTCTCTAGCGCGGATACGAGTTCAGATGTAACGTTGGTACTAACAGAGCGAAACGACGATACGGAGACTGAGATGACCAGCAACGAGACCACGCAGCGCGTCGCGATCGTGACCGGCGGGTCGGGCGGGATCGGCCGGGTCGTGGCCGAGCGCCTGGCCAAGGACGGCATGCAGGTGCTGGTGCACTACTCGGGCAACCCGCAGCGCGCCGACGAGGTCGTGGCCGCGATCACCGCCGCCGGTGGCACCGCGAGCTCGGCGCAAGCCGACGTGGCGGACGAGGCCCAGGTAGAGGCCCTGTTCGACACCGCGGAGCAGCGTTACGGCGGGGTCGACGTGGTGGTGCACACCGCCGGGATCATGCTCCTGGCCCCGCTGACCGAGCTCAAGCTCGACGACCTGGACCGCATGCACCGCGTCAACATCCGCGGCACCTTCGTGGTCGACCAGCAGGCCGCCCGCCGGCTGCGCTCCGGCGGCGCCCTGATCAACTTCTCGACGTCGGTGACCAAGCTGGCGCTGAACAACTACACCGCCTACGCCGCTTCCAAAGGTGCGGTCGACGCGATCACCCTGATCCTGGCCCGCGAGCTGCGCGGACGTGACATCACCGTCAACGCCGTGGCCCCCGGACCCACCGCGACCGCCCTGTTCCTCGAAGGCAAGCCGCAGGAAGTCATCGACCGCCTCGCCAAGGTCCCGCCGCTCGAGCGCCTCGCCGTGCCCGAAGACGTCGCCGAAGCCGTCGCCTTCCTCGCCGGCCCGGCCCGCTGGGTCAACGGCCAGGTCATCTACGCCAACGGCGGAGCCATCTGAGTCACCCCGTCCCGGCAACTGAGGCTTCGAAGGAGAACTCCCATGTCCCAGACCATCGTCATCACCGGTGCTTCCAGCGGCTTCGGCGCCCTCACCGCCCGCGCCCTGGCCGACCAAGGCCACACCGTCTACGCCGGCATGCGCGAGACGACCGGCCGCAACGCCCCGCAGGTCCAGGCCGTCGCCGACTACTCGAAGGAGCACGGCGTCGACCTGCGGGCCGTCGAGCTGGACGTGAACTCGCAGGAGTCCATCGACGCGGCCGTCGCGAAGATCGAGGCGGAGAGAGACTCGATCGACGTGCTGATCCACAACGCGGGCCACATGGTCACCGGCCCGGCCGAGGCCTTCACACCGGAGCAGCTCGCGGAGCTCTACGACGTGAACGTGCTCAGCACCCAGCGCGTGAACCGCGCCGTGCTGCCCGGCATGCGCCGCCGTGGCGAGGGCCTGGTCGTGTGGGTCTCCAGCTCCAGCGTCAAGGGCGGCACCCCGCCGTACCTCGCGCCGTACTTCGCCGCGAAGGCCGGCATGGACGCCCTCGCCGTGAGCTACTCGACCGAGCTGACGCGGTGGGGCATCGAGACCTCGATCGTCGTCCCCGGCGCGTTCACCTCGGGCACCAACCACTTCGCGCACTCGGGCCGCCCGGCCGACGACGCCGTGGTCGCCGACTACGAGACGAAGTACGCCGGCCTGATGGAGCAGGTCTCGGGCAAGCTCGCCGCCCTCGAGCCGGCCGACGCCGACGTCTCGTCGGTCGCCGCCGAGATCGCCCGCATCGTCGCCCTGCCCCGCGGCGAGCGCCCGTACCGCGTGATCATCGACCCGTCCGACGACGGGTCGGCCGAGGTCTCGGCGGTCGCCGACCGCATCCACCGCGAGTTCTACGAGCGCATCGACCTGGCGGATCTGCTCACGATCCGGAAGTGACCGTCCGGAAGGGACCGTGGGTAAAGGGAGGGGAGCTCCGGCTTCCTTCCCTTCGCCGTGTCTACTTCACCCGGATGACGATCCCCGTGAGTCCACTCAGGATGCTCGCCACCCCCGCGCGCACGGCCGCCGCCGCCCGGGCCGGGGTGAAGGACCCGGGGTCGTCGCCCGTGGCCGCGGTGAGTCCGGAGCCGCGGAAGGTGGCGCCCGCCCAGTTGGCGGCGGTGACGTTGAAGGTCGGTTCGGCGATCTCCGCGCCGAGCACGAGGAACTGCCGGTCGAGGTGGCTGGCCGTGACCACCGTCACCGCGTCGATCAGCTCGCTGCCGGCGGTGATGATGAGGTCCGGGGCGAGGTTCATGGCCTCGACGATGCTGTCGATGTGGCGGGCGGGGTCGTCGGCCGTGACGACCTTGAGGCTCACCTTCTCCTGCGCGGCCCAGTCCTTGACCGCGCCGACCAGCGTCTTCGTCTGCGGGTCGGCGCCGGCGGTCAGGAGCACTACGCGGTAGCCGGGCGCCGGGTGCACGGTGTCCCACGAGCCCGGCCGCGGGGTGATCGTCGCTTCCGGCGTCGGCGGCGTGCTGGTGAAGCCCTGGCCGAGCACGCCGACGGCGGTGGGCGCGGGATGTGGTCCCGACCAATCGTCGGTGGCGCCGCATCCGCTCAGCAGCACTGCCGTCAGTGCACCGACGACCACGAATCGTGAACGCAAGCCGGATCGTCCTTTCAGGGCAGTGGTGAGCGAGTCGGCCTCCTTCCTACCCGATCGCCGTCGGTTTCCGGTGCGCCGCTTTCTTCCGTCGGAATCCGGTCGCTGCATGTTCGCCCGCTCTCCGCCAGTTGTTCGCTTGAGCCCAGCAAAGTGCGGGCGAGCAACCGGGAAAGAGGAAGTCCATGCCCCGCCGCATCAGAAGTTTCGCCCGCCTGGCAACAGTTTTCGCGTTCGCCGCGCTGGCGGTTATTCTCGGTACTTCCACCGCTTCGGCGCATGGTTTCTCATCGGTCGTGTACGCCGGCGTCACCTCACCCGGCTCCGGACAGGTGCGGGCGGAGCTCGGCCTCGAGTACGACCTGCTGGTGGTTTCCGTCGCGGACGCCGAACACGACGACCCGCTGTTCCAGCAGGGCACTGCTGCGTTCGACGCACGCGATTCGGCCGCACAGGCGAAAGCGCTCGAAGACCACTCGGCCGCGGTGATCAAGTACGTGACGGAACGCTTCCACGTGAGCACGGAAAGTCCCTGCGCGCCAACGAAAGACGGCGGCTTCCGCATGGAGCAGCGGGAAGGCGTCCCGTACGCGCTGCTCGACCTCGACTACCGCTGCGGCAGTGCCGACGCCCACGAGGTGCGCAGCGCGCTGTTCCCCGACGCCGAGGGATACGTCCGCGACACCAAGACGGTCGTCACCTACGACCTCGACCTGACCTCGGGCAGTGCCGCGCTCGATGCGCACCAGCCGTCGTTCTCCACGCAGCAGTCGTTCGGCGAGCGGTTCTGGGAGTTCTTCCGGCTCGGTGCGGAGCACCTGCTCACTGGTCTCGACCACATCCTCTTCCTGCTCGCGCTCATCGCCGGCTCCCGGCGCCTGCGCGAGATCGTGCTGGCGGCGACCACGTTCACCCTCGCCCACTCCGTCACCTTCGTGCTGGCGGCACTCGGCCTGGTCACGGTGCCCGCAGCGATCATCGAACCCCTCATCGCCCTGTCGATCGCGGTGGTCGCGGCCTGGCCGCTCTGGCGCCTGTGGCGGCGCAAGGTCAACGGCATCGACGACGACCTCCTCGGCGAAGGCCACTTCAGCCTCGACCGCACCGGGTGGACCCGGCTCGCCGTGGTCTTCTGCTTCGGTCTCTGCCACGGCCTCGGGTTCGCTTCGGCGCTGGGCATCGACACGGCGTGGTCTTGGACGCTCCTGTGGTCGCTGCTGGTGTTCAACGTCGGCATCGAGACGGTGCAGCTGGCGATCATTGCGATCGTTTTCCCGCTTCTCGTGCTGATCCGCCGCCGGGCGACCTTCGCTCCACAGTGGACGACCGGTGTGATCGCCGCGGCCGTTTCAGTGATGGGGCTCACCTGGTTCGTGCAGCGCATCGCGGCTGGGTGACCGCGCTATTCCTGGGTGGTCCACCCGTCCTTCGGGCGAAGTTCACCTACCGCACACCGAGGGCGATAACGCTACTAATCGGTCTTCCCGACCCATTGACCCGAAAGGGAAAGCAAATCCGATGAAACCACTCAGAACCGGGCGTAACCTCGCCTTCGGTGTCGCCACGGTGGGCGTGAGCCTCCTGCTGGCGTTCGGCAACGGTTCGGCGACCGCCGCCACCTGGACGCCGACCGCGCCGGCCAAGGCGAACACCATCGTCCTCGGCGTCGGTGCCAAGGAATCGCAGCGCGTCTTGTCGTGGTACACCGACACCAACGCCGACCAGACGGTCGAACTGGTGCCGACCAACTGGCTCAACCACGGCAAGTTCCCCACCAACGCCAAGAAGTTCGCGGCGGTCATTGGCAGCAACGCGGTCAACGGTGGGTTCAACGCGCACGCCACGCTCGACGGCTTGCAGCAGAACACGGCGTACTCCTACCGCATCGGCAACGGTGACGGCTGGTCGCCGACGTACTCCTTCAAGACGCAGTCCTTCAAGGGCGACTTCGACTTCCTGTTCTACGGTGACCCGCAGATCGGTTCGTCGGGCGACGTCGCGAAGGACGGGGCCGGCTGGGCCGACACCCTGAACGTGTCGCTCGCCGCCAACCCGAAGGCCGAGCTCCTCGTGTCGGGTGGCGACCAGGTCGAGACCGCCAACACCGAGGCGGACTGGGACGCGTTCCTCGGCTCGGACAAGCTGCGCCAGTACCCGTGGGCCGCCACCATCGGCAACCACGACGTGGGTGGCAAGTCCTACGAGCAGCACTTCTGGACGCCGAACACCGACCGTTCGACGCCCTTCTACAACGGCTCGCAGAACACCAACTCCGGTGGCGACTACTGGTACACCTACAAGGGTGTGCTGTTCATCGACCTGAACAGCAACGCCTACGCCAACGGCGCGGACGACGCGCACATCGCGTACGTCACCGACGTGATCAAGAAACACGGCAAGGACGCCAAGTACACGGTGCTCGTGTACCACCACTCCATCTACTCGCCGGCCGACCACGCCAACGACGGTGACAACCAGCTGCGTCGCCAGGACTTCCCGACGGCGTTCTCGAACCTGGGTGTCGACCTGGTCCTGCAGGGCCACGACCACAGCTACTCGCGTAGCTACGTGATCAAGAACGGCAAGAAGGCCAACCCGGCCGAGCAGCCCGGCGCCACCTCGGTGGTCCAGGGCCCGGGTGGTGTCGTCTACGTGACGGCGAACTCCGCGTCGGGGTCGAAGTACTACGACCTCACCGACCCGGACACCACGAAGGACCCGAACTACGGGGCCGACCCGCTCAACCCGGACAACCACTGGGCCAACTCCGTCGAGAACCAGGAGCACGTGCGCACGTACGTGAAGGTCCAGGTGCGGGACGACAAGCTCGAGGTCCAGGAAGTCCGCAGCGGCACCTGTGCCGCTCCGAACGCCGCCGTCGAGCGCGGCAACGTCAAGTGGTGCGGCCCGAACGAGGGCGCTTCGCCCGCGGGCAAGGTCGGTTCCGTGATCGACCAGGTCGTCATCCACACCAAGGGTGACAACGGCCACGGCAACAACGGCGGTGGCAGCAGCAACGGCGGCCACGGCAACGACGGTCACGGTCACGACGACCACGACGGTCCGCGCTGGGTCAGCCAGACCCTCGGCAAGCTCGGCTCCACGCTCACCGCGTTGAGCTGACTCGCCTGATCCCCCAGGCAGGGGCGGGTGCTCGCCGGCACCCGCCCCTGCCGCCCACCCCGCTCTGCCCACCTGCCCGAGGACTGCACATGCGTTCCACGCTCACCCGCGCGCTCGCCGCGGTGCTGCTCGCCGCCGGGTTCGCCGCCACGGCGGCGATGCCTGCCGCCGCCCAGGACACGGCTTCCCAGGACACGGCTTCCCAGGACACCGTCCCCTGGGCCGTCAGCACCGCGGCCAACGAGTTCGGCGCCGACCGTGTCAACTACAGCTACACCGCCGGGGCCGGGGAGCAGGTGCACGACGGCCTCAAGGTCGTCAACAACGGCACCGCGCCGCTGGAGCTGGCCGTGTACACCGCGGACGCGTTCACCCGGCCCGACGGGCAGGTCGACCTCCTCGCGCGCGACAAGAAGTCCGTCGGCGTCGGCGCGTGGGCGCGCGCGGCGGCCGACCACGTGAAGCTCGGGCCCGGCGAATCGGCCGACGTGCCCTTCACGATCACCGTTCCCTCCGGCACGAAGGCCGGTGACTTCCTGGGCGGCATCGTGACCTCGGTACAGCAGGGCACCGTCGAGCGCCGCCTCGGCATCCGGATCCGCCTGCGCGTGGGCGGTGACCTGGCTCCCGCGTTGTCCGTCGAGGACGCGCACGTCGACTACTCGGGCACGGCGAACCCGTTCGGCTCGGGCGACGCCACGCTGTCCTACACCCTGCACAACACCGGCAACGCCATCACCGCCGCGCGCCAGAGCGCGTCGGTCTCCAGCCTGTTCGGCGCCTGGACCGCTCCGGCCGCCACGATCCCGGACTCGCCGCAGCTGCTGCCGGGGGAGACGTGGCACGTTTCGGTGCCCGTCCACGGTGTGGTTCCGGGGGTGCGGCTGTCCGCCGACGTCTCGCTGACGCCGTTGCTCACGGACGCGTCCGGCTCGGTCGCGCCGCTCGCGGTCGTGACGGGTTCGGCCGGTGGCTGGGCGATTCCGTGGACGTTGCTGGTCGTGCTGGTTTTGCTGGTGCTCGTTGTGGTTTTCGTGATTCGCCGGCTGCGGAAGCGCCGGGCGGGCTCGGCGGAAGGAAGCCCGGTCGAGCTCCCCTCCGAGACGCCTGAAACCGCTGCGGAGCCCGAAACCGCCGAGTCCGAAACTGCTGTGTCCTAAACCGCTGTGTCGTCAAGGTTCGGGTGTCGCTGCGCCCATGGTGCGACAGCTTCGAACGCCTTCGCCGCCGAGAACACCGTCTCGTCGTGGTACGGCTTGCCGACGATCTGCAGGCCCGTCGGCACTCCCGAGTCGCTGACGCCCGACGGCACGGTGAGCACCGGCAGCTGGCTCAACAGGTTGAACGGGTAGGTCAGCGCCCACGCGAGGTACGCGTCGACCGGTTTTCCGTTGACGGTGAAGGACTTGTCGTCGTTCTGGTGGTCCGCGGCCAGCGCGGGCACGGCCTGCGTCGGGCACACCATCAGGTCGTGGTTCGCGAACACGGCGGACAGCTTCGTCCACATTTCCGTGCGCACGAGCTCCGTCTTCTTGACCCGCACGTGGTCGAGCTGCTGGCCCTGCCGGATGAGCCGGCGCACGAACGGGTCCATTTTGTACTGCCACTGCGGGATGTGCTCCCCGGCGATGGCCGCGAACAGCCCCTGCCAGTGCGTGACCCAGGCGTCGTACGTGCTCTCGTTCCAGCCGAGGTCCACCTGCTCCACCACGGCGCCGGCCTCGGCGAGCTTCGCGACGGCTTCCTCCGTCTTGCGCGCCACCTCGGTGTCGACCTCGACGTAACCCAGGTCCGGCGAGTACGCGATCCGCAGGCCCTCGACAGAGCCCGGACCGGCGGGAATGGTCACGCGCTCGCGTAGCGTCGTGATGTCGTCCGGGTGCTGGCCGGAGACGACGTTCTGCGCGAGCGCGACGTCGCCGACGGTCCGGCCGAGCACGCCGACGTGCACGATGGCCTCGAACATCGTGTCCAGCAGCGCCGAGGGGTTGCGCCCGAACGGCGCCTTGTACCCGACGATCCCGCACGACGACGCGGGCATGCGCAGCGAGCCGCCGCCGTCGTCACCGCCGGCCAGCACGGCCATGCCGGTCGCGACGGCGACGGACGAGCCGCCGGACGAGCCGCCGCTGCTGAAGTCGAGGTTCCACGGGTTGCGGGTGATGCCGTAGAGCGGGCTGTGGCAGTGGCCGCAGTGGGCGAACTCCGGCGTGGTGGTGCGGATGTGCATGATGGCGCCGGCGTCGAACATGCGCTGCATGGCCGGCAGCGTGTGGTCGGCTTCGACGCCTTCGAAGATCTTGGAGCCCCACGAAGTCGTCACGCCCTTCACCGGGTGCAGTTCCTTGACGGCGAAGGGAATTCCCTCGAGCGGGCGCGCGGTTCCGTCGCGGTAGCGCTGGTCGGCATCGGCCGCCTGCTGCCGGGCCTGGTCGTAGAACCGGTTGGTGATCGCGTTGACGTGCGGGTTGACCTCTTCGCAGCGCTCGATCACGGCGGCCATGAGTTCACTGGGCGCGAGGGTGCGATCCTTGAACCGGCGCAGGGCTTCTTCGGCGGGCAGGTAACAGAGGGACTCGTCAACAGCGGCGGTGCTGCTCATCGCGGTGCCCTTCCTGTTCGGCTGGTGGGCTTTTCGAAGGTAGGACACCGCGGTGCCATGACACAAGGTTTCCTATCGTCAACCGTGTATCATTATGAGACATCGACCAGGTGAGAGGCTTCGACACGTGAGGACCCTGCGGATGCTGCGCCGGGAACGCGGCTGGACGCTCGACGAGCTCGCCCGCCGGACGGGCCTCACCAAGTCGTATCTGTCCAAAGTGGAGCGGGGAAACAGCACGCCCTCCATCGCCGTCGCGATCGGCCTCGCGGAGGCCCTGGGCGTCGACGTCACCCAGCTCTTCGGCGACGCGCAGGACAGCGCCAACCTCGAAGTCCGCCGCGCCGGCGCCGCTGCGGACCCGACGGTCCCCGACTCCGGCTCGAGCTTTGTGTACCTCGCCGGCGGCGTGGTCGGCAAGCAGATGCTGCCGTTCCTCATCTACCCGCCGACCGACGAGGTCGAGTGCCTCTACCGCGCCCACTCCGGCGACGAGCTCATCCTCGTGCGCTCCGGTGAGATCGAGATGCGCTTCCCGGACCGCACGGAACGCCTGGCCGCGGGCGACTCGGTGTACTTCCGCGGCGGGATTCCCCACTATGTCAAGTCGATCAGCGCCGAGCCCGCCGAGGTGCTCGTGGTGATCGCGGCCCCGGAGGAGCAACCGTGACCAGGCGCGCGTTGGCGGTGCGACACGTGGCTTTCGAGGACCTCGGCGTTCTCGAACCGCTGCTGCTGGCCCACGGCTACACCGTCGACTACCTCGAAGCCGGCGTCGACCCGATCACGCCGGAGCTGTTGTCCGCCCCGGACCTCGTGGTCGTCCTCGGCGGCCCCATCGGCGTCGGCGACACCGCGTTGTACCCCAACCTGTCGGCCGAACTCACCGCGATCGCCGCGCGGCTCTCGACGGGCCGCCCCACCCTGGGCATCTGCCTCGGCGCCCAGCTCATCGCCGCCGCCCTCGGCGCCGACGTCACCCCGACGGGCAAGAAGGAAATCGGCTACGCCCCGCTGACCTTGACCCCCGCCGGCCGCGACTCCGTTCTGTCTCCTTTGGACGGTGTCCCGGTCCTGCACTGGCACGGCGACCAGTTCGCCATCCCCGCCGGCTCGACGACGCTGGCCGAAACCCCGGGCTTCCCGCACCAGGCCTTCAGCCCCGCCCCGGGCACCCTCGCCCTCCAGTTCCACCTGGAGGCCGACCACACCCGCCTCGAACCCTGGCTCATCGGCCACAGTGCGGAACTGGCCGCCGCGGGCGTCGATCCCCGCACCCTCCGCGCCGACGCCGCTACCCATGGCTCGGCCTTGGCCCGCGCGGCGCGAACCGTCTTCGCGTCGTGGCTCGACGAAGCCGAAGAGATGCTCGCCGGTCTCGCGTGACCAGGTAAAATCGGGAAAGTTCCGTTGGGATCCCAGCGGCTTCACGGAGGCCGGCGGGATCGGAACCCGCCTGCACGGGCACGACAGGAGAACAGGCGGAGTGGATGAGGAGACGAAGATGTCGGAAGAGCTCGACGAGCTCACCGAGGCCATGCACGGGCTCACCCGCGCGCTCGAGGACGACGAGCAGGGAACCGCGCTCTTCGAGGTGATCTGCGCGGAAGCCGTGCGCGCCGTGCCGGGCGCCGACTTGGCCAGCGTGACCGTGATCCGCTCGGGCAAGGGCGAGACCGCCGCGACCACCGACCCGCGTGCCACCCAGGTCGACGCCGCGCAGTACGCCGCCGGCGAAGGCCCTTGCCTGCAGGCCGCCGACACGGGCGAGATCGTGCGCCTGTCGCTGCCCGCCGCGGACTACCGCTGGCCCGAGTTCACCGACGTCGCCAAGGAATTCGGCCTCGGCAGCTACCTCGCGGCCCCGCTGCGCATCGACGAGGAGCTCTCCGGCGCCCTCAACCTCTTCGGCTTCGGCGACCACGGCTTCCGCGAGCTCGACAGCCAGCTGCTCAAGGTCTACGTCACCATGGTCGCCTTCGGCCTTCGCACCCACCACCGCTACCGCGCCGCCCGCGGCCGCGCCGAACAGCTCGACCACGCGATGCAGTCGCGCGCCGTGATCGAACAGGCGAAGGGCATGCTCATGGCCATCCACCGCATCACCGCGGACGAAGCCATGCAACGCCTGATCACCGAATCGCAGACGACCAACACGAAACTCCGCGACATCGCCACGCGTTTCGTGACCACGGTGTCCGACCGCTGACCCATCCCGCCGCGGCGCCGGCGAAACCGGTACCACCGGATCGACCGGACATTCCCGCGCAGCCGCGATTCCTGTGCGGCTCAGCCGGGTGCGCACGTCCGAGTCGCACTGCGAGACCGTGGAGCTGGGTGACCCGCGACGGGTAGCGTGCCGGTCGTGGAACCCATCGCGATCCCCCTGGGCGGCCCGCGCGAGGAGCGCGCCGACGCGGCCCGCAACCGCGCGCACCTGATCGAGGTCGCGCGCGCGATGGTCGACGAACTCGGCGCCGACAAGGTCACGATGGACGGCCTCGCCGAGCGCGCCGGCCTCGGCAAGGGCACCGTCTTCCGCCGCTTCGGCACGCGCGCCGGCATCTTTCTCGCGCTGCTCGACGTGGAGGAGACGGCGTTCCAGGAGCGCGTGCTCAACGGCCCGCCGCCGCTGGGTCCGGGCGCGCCCGCCGTCGAACGCCTCGTCGCCTTCGGCCACGCGCGCATGGCGTTCCTCATCGAGCACACGGTGCTGGCCCGCGCGGCACTCGACCCGGGGCAGCCCATCCCGGTCTCGGCGAGCCCGTCGCTGTTCCACCTGCAGATGCTGCTGCGCGAGGCCTGCCCCGACGTCCCGGGAGTCCACGCGCTGGCCCTGCAGCTGACGGCCGCGCTCGAAGGCCCGCTCCTGCTCTACTTGCGCGCCCCGGACGGCACCGCCCCCGCCACCATGCCGCGGGATCTCGCGGCCGGCTGGAAAACCCTGGTCGAACGCGTCTGCGGCTGATCTTCACCGTCGGTGTTGCCGCGGTCACGTCCACTCGGCGAAGCGGGGTATAGTCCGTTTAAGGGTCTCAGGGCGAGGCCCCCGATACGAAAGGTGCGGACATGCCGCTGACCGGCGAATACGAGCCGAGCCCCTTCGATTTCAGCCGTGACCAGGCGGAGCTGATCGAGAAGTCCGGTGGCCAGGACGGCACGGACAACCAGGGCAAGCCCGTCATCGTGCTGACCTCGGTGGGTGCCAAGACCGGGAAGCTCCGCAAGACCCCGCTGATGCGCGTCGAGCACGACGGCGAGTACGCCGTGGTCGCCTCGCTCGGCGGCGCGCCGAAGAACCCGGTCTGGTACTACAACGTCGTCGCGAACCCCCACGTCGAGCTGCAGGACGGCCCCGTCAAGAAGGACTACGAGGCCCGCGAAGTCCACGACGCCGAGTACGCCACCTGGTACGACCGCGCAGTTGAGGTGTGGCCCGACTACGCCGAGTACCAGACCAAGACCACCCGCAAGATGCCGATCTTCGTCCTCAGCCCGATCGAGGCCTGAGCGCTCTCGACTTCGTCGCGGGTGACGGTGGCCAGAACTGCCCGTCGCACGGCACGTTCTGGACCATCGCCCGGGCATCGGTGGCAGTTGGAACCCACGGGCCGGCGATCAGCGCCGGCCCGTGGAGTGTCTTGGGAGTGCCTTCGATGTCCTCAGCGTTGCCCAGCACGGCGTCCCCCACTGCCGCCCGGAGGCGGTGGTGGGGGCTGATCGTCCTCGCCGTGGCGCAACTGATGTTGTTGCTGGACACCACCGTCGTCAACGTCGCGCTCGCCCCGATCCAGCACGACCTCGCCTTCTCCCACGTCGGGCTTTCGTGGGTGGTCAACGGCTACACGCTCCCGTTCGGCGGTCTCCTGCTGTTGGGCGGGCGGATCGCCGACGCGCTCGGGCGGCGCCGCGTGTTCCTGGCGGGGCTCGCGTTGTTCGCGGTGGCGTCGGCGATCGGCGGCGTGGCGGTGACGCCGGCGATGCTCGTCGTGAGCCGCGTGCTCCAGGGTGTCGGCGGCGCGTTGGTGGCGCCCGCCGCGTTGTCGCTGGTCACGGTGCTGTTCACCGAACCCGCCGAACGCGCCCGCGCGCTGTCGACGTGGGGCGTGCTGCGCGGTTTGGGCGCCGCGCTCGGTGCGGTGCTGGGCGGCGTGCTGGTCACGTACCTGTCGTGGCGCTGGGTGTTTTTCGTGAACCTGCCGATCGCGGTGGTCGCTTTCGTGTGCGCGCCCGCGTTGGTGCCGGAAAGCCGGAGCCCGCGGCGCGGCCGTCCTGACATCGCGGGCGCCGTGCTCGCGACCGTGGGCCTGACCCTGATCGTCTACGGCCTGCTCGCGTCCGCCGGCCGGTGGGCCGCGGTGGTGGGTGTAGTGCTGGTCCTCGTGTTCGGCTGGTGGCAGTCGAAGGCGAGCAACCCGTTGGTGCCACTGGGTTTCCTGCTTTCCCGGCGCCGCGCGATCGGCAACTTCGTGTTGCTGACGTTCAGCGCGGCCATGGGGGTGCTGTTCTTCACGATGGCGCTGTACCTGCAACAGGTCGCCGGCCTGAACGCCCTGTACTCCGGGTTGTCGTTCCTGCCGATCGGCCCGTTGTTCATGCTCACCGGCTGGCTCACGGCCCGGCTCATCCCGCGCATCGGCCAGCGCGCGGTCATGGTGCTCGGCCTGCTGCTGCTCACCGCCGCGTTCGTGATGTTCGCGGGCGTGGACGTCGGTGGTTCCTATGTCCGTGACGTTCTCATCGGCATGCTGCTTTTCCCGCTCGGCGCCGGCTTCGCGGTGATCTCGGGGATGATCGCCAGCGTCGACGGCACCACGGGCGCCGACGCGGGTACGGCCAGCGGAATCAACAACACGTCCCAGCAGATCGGCATGGCCCTGGGCCTGGCCACGCTCGTCGCGGTCGGTGACGCGCACACCCGTTCGCTGCTTTCGTCCGGGGCCGACGGCGCCCATGCCGCCGCCGGTGGTTACGCGCTGAGTTTCGCCGTCACCGCGGGTCTGATGGCCTTCACCGCGCTGGTCGCGGCCGTCTTCCTGCCGAAGCCGCGGCTAGCATCGAAACCGACCCTGAACGGAGGTGGCGGGTGAGCGCGTCGAACGGTGCGCGCCGGGTCGTGGTGCTGGCCTACGACGGCGTCCGGCTGCTCGACCTCACCGGGCCGCTGGAAGTCCTCACCACCGCCAACGACTTCGGCGCGCGCTACGACATCACGGTCGTCTCACCCGACGGCCACCCCGCGGCGACGTCCAACGGCACCGCGCTGGCGGTCGACGGCCGCATCGCCGACGTCACCGGCACCTGCGACGTCCTCCTCGTCGCGGGCGGCGCGGACTGGGCGTCGAGCGCCTTCGAACCGCCGATGGTCGACGCGGTGCGCGCCCTCGCAGCTCGGGCGGGCTGCGTCGCGTCGATCTGCGCCGGCGCCTTCCTCCTCGGCGCCGCGGGCCTGCTCGACGGCCGCCGCGCCACCACGCACTGGCGCTTCACCGGCGAACTCGCCACGCGCTTCCCGACGACAACCGTCGACCCCGACGCCCTCTTCGTGTGGGACGGCAAGGTCGTCACGTCCGCAGGCGTCAGCGCCGGCATCGACCTGACGTTGGCCCTGGTGGAACGCCAGTTCGGCGCCGACGTCGCACGCGCCGCCGCGAAGGACATGGTCGTGTTCATGCAGCGCCCGGGCGGGCAGTCGCAGTTCAGCGTCCGATCGAGGATCACACACCCGCGCCACGAGCCACTGCGCAAACTCCTCGACACCATCACCGCCAACCCCGCGGCGCCCCACTCGCTCGCCAGCATGGCCCGCACGGCCGGCCTCAGCGTCCGCCACCTCAACCGCCTCTTCCGCGACGAACTCGACACCACCCCGGCCCACTACGTCGAACAACTCCGCATCGAAGCCGCCAAATCCCGCCTCGAATCCTGCGACGACGCCATCGCCACCATCGCGCGCCAGGTCGGGTTCGGCTCGCCGGCTTCGTTGCGTCGCGCTTTTGCGCGTGAGTTTGGTGTGACGCCTACGGCTTTTCGGGAGCGGTTCGCCAGCACGGGGGGTTGAGTTGGTTGTTCGACGGTCTGCTCGCCGCCAGTGCACGTGAGTTCGGTATGACGCGCGCGGCTTTCGAGAACGTTGCCCCGGCGCGGGGTTGAGCTGATCGTTCGACGATGCCGTTGCGACCATCGTGCGCTGGTCGGGTTCGCGTCGTCGTTGGGCCGTGCGTTCGCCCGCCGGTTCGGTGCGACCCCCACGACCTTCCGCGAGCGCTCACCGGCACTGGCGGCTGAGTTGGTCGGGCGACGGCGCGATCGCCACCAGTGCGCACGAGGTCGGTTTTGGTTCGCCGTCGTCGTTGCGGCGGGCTTTCGCCCGTGAGTTCGGCGTGACCCCGGCGGCTTTCGGGAGCGTTGCACCAGCGCGGGTGGCCGAGTGGATCGTTCGACGATGCCGTTGCGGCCATCGTGCGCTGGGCGGGTTCGCCGTCGTCGTTGGGCCGCGGGTTCGCCCGCCGGTTCGGTGTGGCCCCAGCGGCCTTCCGATCGCCACCATTGCGCGCGAGGTCAGGTTCGCTCGGACGTTGTTGCGGCGCGCTTTCGCCTGCCGGTTCGGGCGACCACCGAGCCTTTCGCGAGGCGGTTCACCAGTACTGGCGGCTGAGTTAATCGTTTGCCGCTGTCTGCGTGGTCTTGTCTGATCGGGCCATGTCGATCGTGCTGAGCGCCCCGGCCGTCGCTGAGCTGCCCGAGGTCGTGGACGCGCTGCGCGGGTGGCAGCGCGACCGCGCCCCGTGGCAGCTCCACCCGGGTGACGTGGGCTGGTTCTGGCGCGCCGGCGCTGCGCGGACGGCCGAGGCCCTGCGCACCTGGCGCCGCGCCGGGCGGCTCGTCGCCGTCGGTCTTCAGGACGGCCCCACACTGCTGCGCCTCACCACGTCGCCCGACACCCGTCGCGACGACGGCCTGGCCCAGCGGCTCTTCGCCGACGTCACCTCGCCTCATCGGGGCGTCCTCCCCGCGGGCCGCGTCAACCTGGAGGTCCCCGCCGACGCCCTGCTCCACGGCCTGCTCGCCGACGCCGGCTGGCCGCTCGACGAGCCGTGGACCCCGCTTCGCCGCGACCTTTCGGCCCCGATGGAGGCGCCCGGTGTGCGCTTCGAGATCGTCGGCCCGCCGCAAGCGACCGCGCGCGCCGCCGTCCAACGTGCCGCCTTCACCGCGTCGACGTTCACCACCGACGCCTGGCACACGATGGCCGCGGGCGCCCCCTACGCCGACGCCCGTTGTCTCCTCGCCGCCGACCCCCACGGGACCCCGGTCGCCGCCATCACGGTCTGGTCGGCCGGCCCCGGTCGCCCCGGCCTCATCGAACCCCTCGGCGTCCACCGCGACCACCGCCACCAGGGCTACGGTCGCGCGATCACCGTCGCCGCGGCCGCCACCCTCCGGTCGCTGGGGTCGTCGAGCGCCCTCGTCTACACGCTGAGCTCCAACACGGGCGCGGTGGCCACCTACCGGTCCGCGGGCTTCGAGGCCCTGCCCGAAATCCACGACCGCTACCGCCCCGCCTAGCTCGGCGACGTCTCGCTCACCTCACCCGCGGGCAGATCGACCATCCTCCGCAACGGCGACAAGACGAGCGGCACCGCGGCCAGCAGCATCCCGCCGCCCGCCACCCACAGCATCGGCCGCAACCCGATCCCGGTCGCGAGCACGCCCGCGAGCAGGCTGCCGACCGGCGCGGCGCCCCAGTAGAGGAAGTTCATCGTCGCGTTCATGCGGCCGAGCAGGTGATCCGGGCACAGCGTCTGCTGGAAGCTCACCTGCACGACGATCACGATGATCACGCACGTGCTCGTGAACAGCCCCGCCACCACGTACCACGCCAGCTGCCACCCGGGCCCGGTCAGCGGGACCAGCAGGTACGCCAGCCCCTCCACCACGACGACCGTCACCAGCAACCGCGCCGCGCCGACCTTCCTGCTCAGCCGCCTGGCCAGCACCGACCCCAGCAACGCCCCCACCAGGCCGAGGCTCCCCAGCAGCCCCACCGCTCCGGCGGACAGCCCGATCACCCGCACCAGGAACAGCGTCGAAATCGCCAGGTACGCGCTCGAGAACAACGCCGACACCATGTTGTTCAACGCGATCGCCCGCAACACCGGATGACGCAGCACCAGCCGCAACCCCTCCCGGATCTGCTCCCGCAACGCCGCTTCCCGCTGTTCAGGCGCGACGACCTCCCGCACCCGCACCGTCCTCAACCACGCTGCCGACCACAGGTAACTCACCGCATCTACCAGCACGGCCACCGGCGCCGCCAGCCACTGCACGAGCAGCCCACCGAGCCCGGGCCCCACCAACGCCGCCGCGGACGTGCTGAACTTCAGCTTCGCGTTCCCCTCGATCAAATCCGCTTTCGCCACCAGCCTCGGCAGAAACGACTGGTGCGCCACATCGAAAAACACCGTCAACACCCCCGCGACGAAAACCGCCGCGTACACCTGCCAGATCGTCAACGCCCCGAACACCGCGGCCACCGGAATCGACCCCAGCGCCACCGCCCGCCCCAAATCCGCACCCACCAGCACCGGCCGATTCCGCACCCGGTCACACCACGCCCCCGCCTGCAGTCCGATGAGTAAGTACGCCAACGTCTGCAGCGTCCGCAGCACCGAAACCTCGAACGTCGTGGCGTGCAGCGTGATCACGACCAGCAGCGAGATCGCGGTGCCACTCACCCTTGTGCCGACTTGGCTGATCGCGTCGGCCAGCCAAAAATGCCGGAAATCGCGATGTCGGAACAGCACGCCCATTTTCTGTTTCGCCACGCTCGACACTGAATGATCTTACCGTGCGGAGAATTGCAATTGCCAGGCTTGACAATCAGCGGTTGTTCCTGACTGGGTTGATTATGCGGCGGTTATCGTCGGAAACAACGGTTCTCGCCCTTCATGGTCTCTCCTCTGACGTAGAGACGAGCACTGCATTCTTCCGAAAACGCACCCCATCCCGGCCGACGGTTGAACCGTCGATGATCGTTGCGAAGTGAGTACGAGGGCACTAGCGAGCCGTCTGACGTCGGAAGACCCCTACTGCCGAGGCTGACCTGTCCGAAGCAAGCCGATTACTCGACTACCGTGAACGCTGGGTTTCGCGCGGACAGCACCTTCCAGCAGATGGCCACGAAAGTTGACACGAGGAGCCATGGGGACCAGTCCTGATGTCGACAAGTCGCTCACTCTCGAGCAGATCGAAAACAGTCACTGGGGCAACCCGCCGGCCGATGCAACCCGGCTGGTCGAAACCGTCTACGAGCTGCGGCAGAAGCCAATCGGTGCCATGGACACCGAAGACCTTCGCGTGCTGCTGCTTCAGCAGGAAAGCGTTGACGTCCTGATGCCCCTTGCCCTGTCCCGCCTCGACCAGCGCCCACTCTCCGAAGGCGACTTCTACCCCGGCGACCTGCTCGTGGCGGTCCTGAAGATCCCACAGCCGTACTGGCAGCAGCACCCCGACCAACATCGTCGTGCGTCGGCCGTGATCGGAGCAGTCGAAGCCTTGGGCAACCTTGACGACCACGACGCGCCACACGACACCATCTGGCACCAGATCGACGAGTTCCGTCGCGCCGAAAGCGACCCACGAGACACTCGGGCAGAACACGCCACGAAGACAGGTCGTTCGACTGAATCAGAGCTCTGACCTGCGGAAAGTGGTGGGCCGCCAGGGGCTCGAACCCTGGACCCGAAGATTAAAAGTCTCCTGCTCTACCAACTGAGCTAGCGGCCCGCGGGGTCAGTTTAGCGGGCGGTCGCCGTCTCATCAGCAGGGTGGGCCTTGATCCTCGTCACCTTGTGGGTGGGGTGGGGGATCCACAGTGGACAGGGGCTCACCGGGCCCGGTCGTAGACCATGGCCATCTCGCCGAGGGCGCCGGTTTCCTGCAGGGAGAGCTGCCACTTGGTGGCGGGCAGCCCGTCGTCGAAGAGGCGTTGGCCGGCGCCGGCGATTTCGGGGGTGAGCATGAGGTAGAGGCGGTCCAGGAGGTCGGCTTGGAGGAGGGCCTTGATCACGGTGGTGCTGTTGTTGACCAGGATGTCGCCCTCGCCGCTGGCCTTCAGGTCGGCGATGACGTCGGCGGCGGGGGCGTTGGCGATGCGCGCGTGGGGCCATGGGGCCTCGGTGAGCGTGGTCGACAGGATGACCTTTTCCGTGTCCACCAGCCACTTCGCGTAGCCGCGGTCGCGGGGGTCGGCGTCCTCGTTGTCGATGACGGTCGGCCAGAAGCCCAGGAAGCCTTCGGCGTTCACGCGGCCGAGGACGGCCGTGGTGGCGCCGTCGTGGAGGCGGGCGAGGTGGTTGCGGGCGACCTCCGTCATGGCGTACGGGACGATCGCGGCGAGGTCGCCGGGGCCGCCCGCGCCGTTGTAGCGGCCGTCGAGGGTGATGCTGATGTTGGCGGAAACCGTGCGGGTCATTTCTGTGCTCCCAGGGTGTCGGTCTTGATGGTGTCCATGAGGTTGTCGAGGACCTGGCCCCAGCCGGTCGCGATGCCGGCGATGTGCGGCGCCGCCTCGACGGTCGTGTCGGTGATGCGCAGCCCGAGCCGCAGGTGGGTGCCTTCGGCGACTTCGTCGAGCTCCAGGTCGTACTCGGTCGTGAACGACGCGTCGCCCAGCACGGCCAGGTCGAACACGAGCCGCTCGTTCTCGGTGGCTTCCCGCACCTGGCCCTCGGACCGGTAGCTGGCCTCGGCGTCGCGGAACTCCGCCACGGCCGCGCCACACGGCACCGGGTCGAGCACGACCTCGACCACCGAGAACGCCGGCGGCGCCCACCAGCCGGCTAGCTTCGCCGGCTCCACCCAGTACCGCCACACCACGTCCGGCGGCGCGGGCACCAGGCGCTCGAACGAGAACTCCCGCCCGTCCGCCCACTTGTCCCGATCCGCGGCCGCCGTCTCGGCCTCGACGGCCGCCCGGTACCGCTCGAGCACGTCTCGCTCGCCGGCGTGCGCCTCGACCTTGCCGAGGATGACCTCCAGCCGATCCGTGAACGCCCTCAGCGGCACGGCGTCGACCGCGTACACCCGCCTCTGCCCGAGCGGCGTCACGGACACCAGCCCGACCTTCGCGAGCGCCTGCAGGTGCTTCGTCGTCTGCGGCTGACGCAGCCCCGTGAGCTCCGCAAGCTCCCCCACGGACCTCGGCCGCCCCGCCAGCAACTCGACGATGCGCCACCGCGCCCCGTCACCCAAAGCTGCTGCGATCTCGTTCATGCGGAGAAGTATTCCTCGACAAGAATATTCTTGTCAAGGAATATACGCAAACAGACCCCTGGCCTGCAGGTTTACCAAGAAAAATCAGCCGGTAGAAGTCCGCAGAGCCCGAAGACTCAGCCTTCCGACCCCTTCACCCGAGCCGCCTCCCGGCGCACCTCAGCGTGCGTGGCGCGTTCCCGCTCCAGCCACTCCGGCTCCGCGGCCTTGATCTCGTCGATCTGGGCCGTCGTCAGCGGCTCGGTGAGGCCCGCGCGCGAAAGGCCGCCGATGGAGATGCCCAGCTTCGCCGCCACCACGGGGCGCGGGTGGGGGCCGTTGCGGCGCAGGTCGCGGAGCCATTCGGGCGGGTCGGTCTGCAGGGCGTTGAGCTCGTCGCGCGACACGGCGCCCTCCTGGAACGACGAGGGGGTCGCCTCCAGGTACACGCCGAGCTTCTTTGCGGCGGTGGCGGGCTTCATCGTCTGAGGGGTCTTGCGCGAGGTCATGGGGCCCAGGGTAACCACCGTCGGTAACCTGGCCTGCGTGACCGGCCCGGACGCACCGCCCTCGTTCACGCTCGGCTACGTCCCGGGCGTGACGCCCGGCAAGTGGGTCCGCACCTGGCAGGAGCGCCTGCCGAAGGTGCCGCTGATCCTCAACACGATCGACCCACCCGAAGCGACCCAGAAGATCCACGATCGCGAAGTCGACGCCGCGCTCCTGCGCCTGCCCATCGACCGCACCGGGCTGCACGCGATCCCGCTCTACATCGAGACCACCGTGGTCGTCGTGCCGAAGGACCACGTCGTCGCGGCCGCCGACGAGGTCACGCTCGCAGACCTCGCCGACGAGCTCTTCCTCCACCCCCACGACGACACCCTCGACTGGCCCCACCCGCCCGGCAAGCTCGCCGAGCACCGGCCCGAGACCACGGCCGACGCGATCGAGCTCGTCGCCGCCGGCGTCGGGCTGCTCGTGGTGCCCCAGTCGCTCGCCCGGCTGCACCACCGCCGCGACCTCACCTACCGGCCTCTCGCCGACGTCCCGGAATCCCAGGTCGCGTTGTCCTGGCTCGAAGACGAGACCACGGACCTGATGGAACAGTTCATCGGCATCGTCCGCGGCCGCACCGTCAACAGCACCCGCGGAAAAGCGCCGGAACCCAAACAACCCAAGGCCAAAGCCAAAACCAAGAACCCCAAGAAACCCCAACAGCCTCCCAAGCGCGGCAAACCCCGCCGCCGCGGCTGACTCCGCCTCGGCCATTCGGCCGAACCTCACCCGCGAACCCCAGCCAAACGGCCGGCCCACCCCGGCCGTTCAGATGATCAACAAAAACGCCGTTCCCAGCAAGCTCGGACTCCGGATCAAGCACACCGGAGCACGAGGTGACTGGGGACATGCTGCAAGACCAACCCGCCAAGCGAAAACTGCTCTTCGCTGCCGCCGCAGCGGTGATCGTCGGGGGAGTGCTCGCCGTCGTCGGCAGCTTCGGCCGCGTCGACCTGCAGGTCTACCGCTTCGGCGCCGAAGCGGTCCTCCACGGCGGTGACCTCTACGGACAGCTCCCCGCCACCACCGCTGGCACCCCTCTGCCCTTCATCTACCCACCGTTCGCGGCCGTCGTCTTCACGGTCATGACGCTCCCGCCGCTCGCCGTCTCGGCAGTGCTGATGGACCTCGTCTCCGTCGTCGCCCTCTGGGTCACGCTCTACGCGACCGTCCGCCGCGTGAAACCGAGCCTCAACGCCGTGCTCCCGGCCACCGCGCTCACCGTCGCCGCGCTGGCCTTCGAGCCCGTCCGTTCCACGCTCTCCTTCGGGCAGATCAACCTCGTCCTGATGGCCCTCGTCGCCGTCGACATCCTCATGCCCCACCCGCGCCGGCCCCGCGGCATCGGCGTCGGCATCGCGGCCGCCATCAAGGTCACCCCCGCGGGTTTCCTCCTGTTCTTCTTGCTCACCAAGGACTTCCGCTCCGCCCGCAATGCCCTGATCGCCGGCGCCGCGGCCACCGCCCTCGGTTTCCTGGTCGCCCCGGCCGCCTCCGCGAAGTACTTCTTCCACGGCGGCCTCACCGGCGCGGCCGGCCTCAGCGGCTCGCCCTACGCCACCAACCAGACCATCGAAGGCGCGCTCCACCGCCTCAACCTGCCGCCGCTGGCGTACGACGTGCTCTGGCTCGGCATCTCCGCTTTCGTCATCGCGGCCGCCGTGGCCGTGATGCGCCGCGTCGACCCGCCGCTCGCCTTCGTCGTCAACGCGACGGCCGTCCTCGTCCTCTCGCCGATTTCCTGGTCCCACCACTGGGTCTGGGTCGCCCCGGCGCTGATCATCCTGGCCACCCGCGTCCGCACCACCCGCCAAGGCGCGGCCCTCGCCGCCGGCGCGCTCGTGTTCATCGCCGCGCCTCACGCCTTCCTGCCCAACAGCGACATGCGCGAACTCGCCTGGACACCCTGGCAGCACGTCGTCGGCGACTCCTACCTCCTGCTCGCCCTCGGCTTCCTCACCTGGCTGCTGGTCGTCACGCAACCGGCCGCGGTCCGCCTCGAAGAACCGGCGCAAACCGCCGCCGGACGCTTTTCCCCACTCACCGAACAGAATTCATAATCGCGACCGCCGAAACAGAACAATTTTCCTCCCCGTCGAGTGACCGCGCCAAACAATCGGTCACCCCGCCGCGAGCCCGCCAGGGCTGAGTCGGTGAACGCACTGCTCTGTTCGGGGGAATTGCTACGCACAACGCCCGGGCCGCGCGAAAGGTCCCGCGGTGCGCCGTGATCACACGCAGCGTCACATCGGGAAACGCGAAGAGTGGCGACAGGCCGGAAATCCCTCGTCAAACCACTGCCGTGAGGCCCTATTAGCACCTCGCCAGGGCACTGGTGCTCGCAGCCTGGATGTGATGGCGCTAATATCCGGGTCCCGTCATCCAGGCATGGGGGAGCGGCGCCACCGGCGGGAAGCGAAAACCGCGCTTTTGCCGAAAGCCGTGAACCAGCGAAGAGCCCGAACAACGAGCCAGAACGACGAACCGGAACAGCAAGCAACACCACCAACCCGGCGCACGGCCTGCCACCAACCGGACGCGAGGACTTGAAGCCATGTCGGAACAACTGCCCGCCCGCCACGCGCAGCAGCGCGGGCGCGCCGTCCCGGCCGCGGTCGCGGTCCCGGTGACGGCGGTCGTCGCCGGTGCGCTGTGGGCGTGGGTGACGCTGGAGGTGCCCGAGCAGAGCCGGGTGCTCGTCGCGGTCGTCGCGGCCGTCACCTGGGTCGCCCTCGTCGTCGCCGTCTACCTCGCCACGCGCGGGTCGTCGGCGCTCACGGAGATCGAGGAGCGCGCCCGCCACGCCGAGCACCGGGCCGAGGTCGAGGCCCGGCACACGACGGCCGTGAACCTCGAGCTCTCCATGATGGTCGACCAGATCCTGCCGGCCGTCGCCAACCGCCTGCGCGACGGCACGAGCGCCGCCGACGTCTACAACTCCACGCAGCTGCCGGAAGACCCGTTCCAGAACCGGATCATGCGCCTGTTCATCGACGAGGTCGCCCAGGGCGAACGCCGCCGCGCCGCCGCCACGGCCGCGTGCGCGAACGCCGCCGGCCGCGTGCAGGCGCTGTCCACCAGCATCCTCGCCGACCTGCGCGAGATGGAGAACCACTGCCCCGAGGACATGCTCGGCGAGGTCCTCAAGGTCGACCACAGCACCGCCCAGGCCGGCCGCCTCGCCGACTCCATCGCGGTGCTCACGGGCGCGCGCTCGGGCCGCCGCTGGGCGAAGCCGATCCGCATGGAGAGCATCCTGCGCGGCGCCATGGGCCGCATCGGCGCGTACACGCGAGTCCGCATCCACTCCACCAGCGGCAGCGCCATTGCTGGGTACGCCGCCGAGGACGTGATGCACGCGCTGGCCGAGCTGATGGACAACGCCACCAAGTTCTCCGCCCCCTCCGAAGAGGTCCACGTCTACGTCGAGGACCTCCACAACGGCGCCGTGATCACCATCGAGGACGGCGGCCTCGGCATGAAGCCGCAGGCGCTCATGCGAGCCGAGCTCGCCGTGGCGCAGAACGAAAAGCTCGACCTCACCACGATCTCCGGCACGCGCCTCGGCCTCGCCGTCGTCGGCCAGCTCGCCCGCAAGCACCAGCTGCACGTGTTCTTCCGCCCGTCCTCGCGCGGCGGCACGGGCGTGGTCCTGCGCATCCCCAACCACCTGATCACGCAGCCGCGCACCGACCCGTTCTCGGACCCGGTCCTGGACACGCCGTCGCGCCGCGAAGCGGTGGTCAGCGCCGTGCGCGTCGAGGAACGCGAGTCCACGCGCGGCACGCTGGAGCCCGCGCTCAGCGAGTCGGGCGGCCTGCCGAAGCGCCCACGCGGGCAGACGCTCGCGGCGTCGCGCCAGCTGGCGCCGAGCCCCGGCCCGCGGCCGACCAACCGCAGCCACGGCGACAGCGGCGCCCGGTTCGGCGCGTTCCAGCAGAGCCGCACCCGCAGGGTCGCCACCAGTCCGGCCGAGTCGCAGGCGGACGCCGATGACAACGACTGAGCCCCTGCCGCACCGGAACCCCCAGATTGGAGTGAGGGGGCGCGCGTTTTCCGCCCCCGGATCCTCGATGACCCAGAACACGAACCTCGAATGGCTCCTGGAGAACCTCGTCGGCAACACGCCGGGAGCCGTCCACGCGCTGGTGCTGTCGAAGGACGGCCTCAAGCTCTGCCACACCGCCGGCCTCAGCGTCGACAAGGCCGACCAGCTGGCCGCGATCGCCGCGGGCGTGCAGGCGCTCTCACACGGCGCGTCGGCCGAGTTCGGTGACGGCAGCGGCGGCATCCGCAACTCGATGACCGAGTTCCACGGCGGCATCCTGTTCATCGTCGAGGCCGGCATCGGCGCGCACCTCGCGGTGATCGCCGCCGAAGACGCCGACGTCGGCCTGATCGGCCACAACATGGACGAGCTGGTCGAGCAGATCGGCGCGTTCCTGACCGCCGCTCCGCGCTACGCGCAGGCCGGTCCGACGGCATGATCCGCCGCGCTGTCGAGGAAGAGGACCCCGACCGCCTCTACACGCTCACCGGCGGGCGCAGCCGCACCGACGACATCGAGCTCGACCTCGTCACGATCATCGTCGCCGAGTCGGCGCCGTCGGCCGGGATGCAGTCCGAGCACGTGCGGATCCTGCGGATCACCCTGCACCCGACGTCGGTCGTCGAGCTCTCCTCGGAGCTCTCGCTGCCGGTGAGCGTCGTGAAGATCCTGGTCACGGATCTGCTCGACAGCGGCAAGGTCTCGGCCCGCCACCCCTCGTCGGCGCTGCAGCGCGCGTCCATCCCCGACTCCGAATTCCTCAAGAAGGTGCTCGTTGGACTCCGCAATCTCTGAACGCACCCCTCGCGCCCCGCTGGCCGCCACCGCCGCCGACGGGCTGAAGATCGTGATCGTCGGGGGCTTCGGCGTCGGCAAGACCACGATGGTCCGGTCGGTCAGCGAGATCCGGCCGCTGAGCACCGAGGAGACGATGACGCAGGCCGGTGTCGGCATCGACCAGGGCCTGCAGGGCAAGACCACGACCACGGTCGCGTTCGACTTCGGCCGCATCAGCCTCGACGAGCGCATGGTGCTGTACTTGTTCGGCGCGCCCGGCCAGGAGCGCTTCTGGTTCCTGTGGGACCGGCTGTTCTCCGGCACGCTCGGCGCGGTGGTCCTCGTGGACACCCGCCGCCTGGCCGACTCGTGGTACGCGATCGACCGGCTGGAGCACCACGGCACGCCGTTCATCGTGGCGCGCAACAACTTCGAGCCGCCGGCCCACGATCTCGACCAGGTCCGCGACGCGCTGGACCTCTCACCCGACGTGCCCCTGATCGACTGCGACGCGCGCCGCCGCGACTCGTCCAAGCAGGTGCTGATCTCGCTCGTCGACCACCTCTACTCGTTGTCCACCGCCCGGGAGAACCAGCCGTGACCGAACACCGGCCTGAAGTGTCCACAGAGGACTTCATCAAGCTCTACGGCGCGCAGTTCCAGGAAGATCCGGCCACCCTGTACGGGCGGATCCGCCAGGAGTACGGCGGTGTCGCCCCGGTGCTGCTCGACGGCGACGTCCCCGCGTGGCTGGTCTGCGGCTACCGCGAGGTGCACCAGGTCACCAGCGACTCCCAGCTGTTCGCCCGCGACACGCGCCGCTGGAACCAGTGGGAGAACGTGCCGGCCGACTGGCCGCTGCTGCCCTACGTGGCGCACAACCCGTCGGTGATGTTCACCGAGGCGCTGGAGCACCGCCGCCGCGCCGGCGCGATCGGCGACGCACTGTCCGCAGTGGACCAGTTCGACCTGCGCGCGCACTGCGAGCAGATCGCCGACCGGCTGATCGACACGTTCGCCGGCGCCGGCGAGGCCGATCTCATCAGGCAGTTCGCGATGCAGATCCCCTTGCTGGCCATCGCGAAGATGTACGGCATGCCCGAGGCCGAGACCCCGGCGCTGGTGCGCGACGTCGCGATCTCCCTCGACGTCGGCCCCGACGCGATCCCGGCGTACGGCCGCGTGCAGGAGGCGATGGGCCGGCTGCTGGCGCTCAAGCACCGGCAGCCCGGCCACGACGTTCCTTCGCACATGGCCCAGAACCCCGCGGGGCTCACCGACGCCGAGATCGTGCAGGACCTGCTGGTGGTCACGGCCGCCGCGCAGCAGCCGACGGCCAACTGGATCGGCAACACCATCCGGCTGATGCTCACCGACGACCGCTTCGCGATGACGCTCTCGGGCGGGCGCGGCAGTGTCGGCGAGGCCCTCAACGAGGTCCTCTGGCACGACACGCCCACCCAGAACTTCATCGGCCGCTTCGCCACGCGCGACACGCAGCTCGGCGGCCGCCGCATCCGTACCGGCGACCTGCTCGTGCTCGGCCTCGCCGCCGCGAACGCCGACCCGCACGTGCGCCCCGACCTCGCCGGCGGCGCCGTCGGGAACCACGCGCACATGTCGTTCGGCCACGGCGAACACGGCTGCCCGCACCCCGCACCCGAGGTCGCGGAGGTCATCGCCCGCACGACCGTCGAGGTGCTGCTCGACCGGCTGCCCGACCTGTCGCTGTCGGTTCCGGACGAGTCGCTGAAGTGGCAGCGGTCGATGTGGATGCGCGGGCTGGAGTCGCTGCCCGTCACGTTCACGCCAACGTACGTCGCGAGCCACGTCGCCAGCTGGGGCTGATCAGTTGGGCGTGAACCGCACCGGCAACGCTGACGGCCCGCGTGTGAACACCCCCGCTTCGTGGGTGTCCGCGTTGTCGGCGAGCCGCACGTTCGGCATCGCGTCGAGCAGCTGCGCCACGCCGACCTCGATCTCCGTCTTCGCCAGCAGCGCGCCGACGCAGAAGTGCCGGCCCAGCGCGAACGACAGGTGGTTCGCGGCCGCGGAGAACGCGGTCTCCGTCGGAAGGTCCGTGCGGAAGATGTCGAACTCGTTCGGGTTCCCGAACCGTCGCGGGTCGCGGTTGGCCGCGCCGATCAGGCAGGTCACGGTGCTGCCTGCCGGTACGCGCTCGCCCGAGATCTCGATGTCCTCGGCGGGCTGGCGCATGATCATGTGCACCGGCGGCGTGTAGCGCAGCGTTTCCGCGAACGCCTTCGGGATCAGTCCGTGGTCGGCTTGCACGGCCGCGAGCTGCTCCGGATTTTCCAGCAGGTTCTTGAACACGCTGGCGATCGCCTTGTCGGTGGTCTCCCCGCCGGCGGCGAGCAGCAGGCTGCAGAACGCCTTGATGTCCTCGTCGCTCATCCGCGTGCCGTCGACCTCGGCCGAGCAGAGCGTGGAAAGCAGGTCGTCGCCGAGGTTTTCGCGGCGGGCCCGGATGATCGGGATCAGGTACTCGGCCAGCTCCTCGCGCGTGCGCACGCCGGCCGCGGCGACGTCGGGGTCCTGGCTGAGGTTGCCGAGGAAGCCGATGATCGCGGTGTACCAGTGCTGGAACCGCTCGTGGTCGCTCTGGTCCAGACCAAGCATGTCCACGATCACGTTGATCGGGAAGTGGCGCGCGTAGTCCTGCACCAGGTCGGCTTCGCCGCGGCCGCGGAAGCTGTCGATGAGCTGACGGGAGTTCCGCTCGATCACCGGTCGGAACTTCTGCTCCAGCTCGTTGCCGCGGAACGCCGGCACCACCAGCGCCCGCCGGATCGAGTGCTCGCGCCCGCTCATCTGCAGGATCGTGCGCCCGTGCGCGGGCTCCAGCTGCCAGCTGTAGTTGTCCGTGGTGAACACCGGCTCCCGAAACGCCCTGGCGACGTCGTCGTAGCGGGAAACGATGTAGCTCTGCATACCTTCATGCCAGACGATGGGCTCGTCTTCCAACATGATGTCGTACGCGGAATACGGGTCGGCTGCGAATTCGGCGGAAAGGATGTCCGGCGCGTGACGTGCCGTGGTCATGGAGCTCCCTCGCTCTGGCGGTGGAACATCCACGTTATCGACGGACGTTGCGTGTGCGGGGAAAATTCAGGCCATTGGAGCAGACCACTGCTCCAGGTGGATTACCGGCCGAACACTGTCCGGTGTCGGCGCGTAGTGATCGGGGACCGCGCGTCACTCACTAGAGTTTTTCCGGTCATCGGGATTACCGAACCGGGAATTACCGGACCGGACGCCTTCAGCCCCTCGGTGCGATCGAATCCCACGTGCTCAGCAGCTGATCGGCGTCCATCACCGCGCCGAAGTACTTGTCGATGTTCATCAGCGCGGCGTCGTGCTCGGCTTGGGTGAAAGCCGCGCAGCAGTCGCCCATGAACGCGATGTGGTAATCGAGCATGTAACCGTGCCGCGCGGTCGATTCCACGCAGACGTTCGTGCTCACGCCGGCCATCACCAGCGTCTCGGCCCGCAGCGTGCGCAGCACCGAATCCAGCCGCGTGTTCACGAATCCGCTGTACCGGTGCTTCAGCACCACGGTTTCCCCTGGCAGCGGCGCCACCTCGAACGGCTCCGCGCCCCACGTCCCCGCCCGGCAGACCACCCCCGAACGGCCGCCGGACCGCGCGGTCAACGCCGCCGAGTCGGTCGCCTTCTCGTGCGCCGTCTGCACGAACACGACCGGCACCCCGTGCGCCCGCGCCCCGGCCAGCAGCGCCTGCAGCCGGGGGACCATCTCCTTGGCCGCGCTCACGTCCTCACCACGCCGGGCACACGCGCCGTCGGGGTGGCAGTAGTCGTTCTGCACGTCCACCACCACGACGGCCGCCTTGGCGGGGTTCAGCTTTTCCTCGTCGAATCGCACAGTCGCCACCTCGGTCGAGCCACTTCGGGAGCCGCTTCGGGAGTCGGGAACCTACCGGCCGGACCACACCCCCACCAGGAGGGTTTCCACTGGCTGAAAATCAACCGGCCGGGGCCAGCTCCGCCAGCGCTTCCCGCAGCTTCCCCGTCACCTCGACCGGCCGCCGCGACTCCCGGTCCACGAAGACGTGCACGAACTGCCCCTCCGCCACCAGCACCTCGGCGGCGGTGTACATCCCGATCTCGTACCGCACGCTCGACCGCCCGAGGTGCGCCACCCGCAGCCCGACCCGCAACGACCCCGGGAACGACACCGAAGCGTGGTACTGGCACCGCGACTCCACGCACAGCCCGATCACCTCGCCGGCTTCGATGTCCAGCCCGCCGCGGTCGATCAGCCACGTGTTGATCACCGTGTCCATCAACGAGTAGTGCACCACGTTGTTCACGTGGCCGTAGACGTCGTTGTCCTTCCACCGCAAGGGAACCGTCTGCCAGAACGGGTAACTCACCACAGCTGCACCGAGGATCGCAGAATCCCGGCCAGGTCGGCCTCGGAAGCCTCCCGCGGCGCCGTCGCCAGCAACCGCTGCTGCTTCAGCGTCCCGGAGACCAGCGAGTCCACATCGGACTCGGCATACCCCACCGCACCGATGCCGGCGGGAATCCCGATCTCCCGCATGAGGTTCACCAGCACCGCCGGCAGGTGGTCCTCGAAGTCCCCGGCCCACTCGAAGTCCGGCGCCAGCAACCGCGCCACCCGCAGGTGGCGCTCCGGTGCGGCGGAGAACGTGAACCGGAACGCCTCCGGCGCCGTCAGCGACACCGCCATCCCGTGCGGCACCATCGCCTCGTCGCCCGGGTAGCCGTCCGGGTGGAACTCCCGCACCTGCCCCGCGATCGGGTACGCGTTGGCGTGCGGGATGTGCACCCCGGCGTTGCCGAACCCCAGCCCCGCGAAGGTGGCCGCCAGGGCCATCGCCTCACGCGCCTCCAGGTCCGAACCGCCGCGCACCGCCCGGGGCAACGCCCACGACAGCAACGACAACGACTTCTCCGCGAACATGTCCGCCAACGGGTTCGACCCGCAGTACGGCACCCGCTGCTCGGGCTTCTTCCGGTCGAACGACGTGTACGGCTTCGCCGTGTAGCTCTCCGCCGCGTGACAGAGGATGTCCATCCCGGACGCGGCGGTCACCCCGGCCGGCTGCGTCACCGTCAACCGCGGGTCCACGACCGCCAGCGTCGGCCGCAGCCGCAGGTGGCTGATGCCGCTCTTCACCCGCAGTGACAACACATCGAGCACACACACCGTCGTGCTCTCCGACCCGGTCCCCGTCGTGGTCGGCACCGCCACGAGCGGCTTCAACGGGTTCGACGGCGCCCGCCCGCCGCCCACCGGCGCGTTGACGTAGTCCATCAGCGAGCCCTCGTTGGACGTCAGCAGGTTCGCCGCCTTCGCCGTGTCGATGCTCGACCCGCCACCCACGGCGACGAACGCGTCGTACGGCCCGCTCCCGCGCGCGAAGTCCACGGCCTTCTGCATGCTCACGTCCGTCGGCTCCACGTGGACGCCGTCGAAGATCTCCGTCGCGATCCCGTACGACTCGATCCCCGAGGCGATCCGCGTCGGCCACCCCGTCTCGGCGACGGTCGGATCCGTGACCACGAGTACCCGGCGAACGCCGTACTGCGTGAGGTCGTAACCGATCTCGTCGCTGGATCCCGTGCCGTACTTCAACGCGGGGGCGCCATACGTGAAAACGGTTTCATGCTCGGGGGACGTCAAGGCCGTGGTCCTCGCTTCCTGCCAGCGGGCGGTCAAAGCGGACATTCGTCCCATTTTCGCAGTCATTACCCGAAGATCACTTGACTGCGGTGAACCGTGCCGCCCTAAGCTCTCCTCATTAGATACCAATTGGGAGCGACCGTCGCCCAGACGGCCGTGCGCATCCTGACCGAGGCCCAGGTCCGCCGGGTGTACGCGGTCGTCGGTGAAGCGTTCCTGGAGCTGCTCGACGCGTTGCAGCGCGAACGCGAAGTGACACTCGTCTCCGCGCGCCACGATTCGGGCGCCGCGTTCATGGCCGAAGCCGAGGGCAAGCTCACCGAACGGCCCGCCGTGCTGCTCGCGAGCCGCGGCCCGGGTGCCGCGAACCTCGCCATCGGGGTGCAGACGGCGTACCAGGACGAGACGCCGATGGTCGTCCTCCTCGAGACGCCGGCGCTCGACCGCACGATCACCGGCGAGCTGCCGACGTCCGACCTCACGGCGATGTTCGAGTCCATCGCGAAGTGGTGCGTGCGCGCCGAAGACCCCGACGCGGTGCCGGGCTTGCTCGCCGAAGCGCTCACGCGCTGTCGCGAAGGTCGTCCGGGACCGGTCGTGCTCGGCGTGCCCAGCGACGCGTGGGGAGTGCCGTACGACTCGGCCAAGCCGGTGGCCAAGGTGCGCCCGCCGGTCACGGGCACGCTGGGCCGTTCGGCCGAAGCCGTCGCCGGGCTCGTCGACGAGGCCCGCTACCCGGTGGTCATCGTCGGCGGCCGCGCGCGTTCGGCGCGCGACGAGCTGATCGCCGTCGCCGACGAGCTCGCCCTGCCCGTCTACAACGCCTTCCGCCGCCAGGACGCCTTCCCCGAGACGCACGCGCGTTACGCCGGCCACCTCGGCCTCGGCATCCCCGCGCGTCAACTCGACGCCCTCGAACGCGCCGACCTCGTGCTCGCCCTCGGCACCCAGCTCGACGAGGTGACCACCCAGGGTTACCGCTACCCGACGGCCCAGCAGACGCTCGTACTGGTCGGCACCGGTATCGACGAGCAGCGTCGCCGCGGCCTCACCTTCCGCGTCGACTCCGAGGTCGAGCCGTTCCTGCGTGAGCTGCGCACGATCGCGACGCCGCGCACGCGTCGGGCATCGGCGGCCAACGCCGCCGTGCACACCTTCATGACCCCGCCCGACACGAGCGGCAACACGCGCGTGCACCCCGTCGACGTGATCCGCGCCCTGCGCAAGCTCGCGCCCGAGGACACGATCGTCACGAGTGACGCGGGCAACTTCGCGCAGTTCATGCACCGCTACTGGTGCTTCACCGCACCGCGCAGCCAGCTCGGCCCGAGCAACGCGGCCATGGGCTACGCCGTGCCCGCCGCCATCGCGGCCAAGCTCGCCGAACCGCGCCGCGCCGTCGTCGCGATGGTCGGCGACGCCGGCACCCTCATGACGGGCCAGGAGATCGAGACCGCCGTCCGCTACCGCGCGCCGGTGATGGTGGTCGTGTTTCAGAACGGCGTCCACGGGGCATTGGCCATGCACCAGGCCCGTGCACACGGGCGGCTCTCGGGCGTCACGATTCCGCTCACGGACTTCGCGTCGTGGGCGCGCGGGCTCGGCGCTGCCGGGTACACGGTGGACGATCGCGAAGAGCTCGAAGCGATCGTCGCGAGTGCGTTGGTGCGCCAGCGTCCGTGTGTGATCGATGTGAGGACGGACCCGGACGTCGTAACGCCGGACGTCCGCCTGAGCACTTTGCTGAGCGCGGTTCGCCCGCAATCGCCCGGGCAGTGATTTTCCTCCGGCGCGCAACAGGAAACGCCGGGAAAGTTCAGTGGCCGCAGGGGGGTGGCTCCGGTAGCCTGGCGGTGTTCCCAGGGGTTCGCGGGAGAACCGGGATCCGGCAGAGTCACATGCACGGTCATATCGGGACGCGCCGCGCACACGGATCAGCTTCCGTGGCGCGAGGGTTACCGATTCAGTGGTCTGGTCCGGACGGGAACAGCCGGTTTCTGTCGGTGCCGGATGACATCATCACGGCATCGCCCGCTGGGAGGCGGGTGGGAACGAGGGGAGTTCAACATGGCCGACGAAAAGACCACGGTTTCGCGTGGTTCGTCAGCCCGCACCGCCGCGGCGCGCGCCGCCGGGGCGCGCACGGCGACGGAGCAGGTCCGCGAGACCTCGGGTGTCGTGCCGGTGCTGTTCAGCGCCGTCGCGGAGGCCCACGACGTGGCCGTCGTGGTCGGTGACCAGGACGCCGGCTGGCGTTCGCCGTTCGGAGGCGGTCTGCGTCCGGCGAGTGGCGAATAGCTCACCCCGGCCCGGCTCCGGCCTGGTCACGAGGGTGAGCGCGGGTGACTCGGGTTGTCCCTGTGCCACGAGCTGTGCTTTACTTTAGATGGTCTCGATTTTTGTGAGTCACGCTCGCAGATTTCAGCGGGCGTAGTGTCTCCTCACTCGAGGAAGCAAACCGCCCGGGTTTGACCCGGGATGCTGATGTGGCTTCCCGTTTGGTGTTATGTATGGAGATATTTAATGACTCAGGGCACTGTGAAGTGGTTCAACTCCGAGAAGGGGTTCGGCTTCATCACCCCCGACAACGGTGGCGGCGACGTCTTCGTTCACTACAGCGAGATCCAGGGTAGCGGCTTCAAGAGCCTCGAAGAGAACGCTCGCGTGGAGTTCGAGATCGGCCAGGGCCAGAAGGGCCCGCAGGCCACGTCGGTCACCGTCATCTGACCTAGACCTTCGTGAAGGGGCCGTCACCCACGCTACGGGTGGCGGCCCTTTTCGTATGTCAACGCTGTCGTAAGTCAGCGCCGCCGTCTTGTCGGCGCTGACTTACGCCATACCGTTGCGCGCTGCGCCGGGGTTGTCCCACGATCTGGTTTCCCTTGCCGGACAACGACTTCCGTGCCTCCGGCTCACCCCGCTATCACCCGATCGTGTCCGACGTGGACCTCGTAGGCTGCGCGCCATGATCGAGAACGGCTACACCGTCTCCGGGATGTCCTGCGGCCACTGTGCACAGTCGGTCACCGAGGAAATCACCGAACTTCCGGGCGTCGAAAGCGTCGAGGTCGACGTCGAAACCGGCCGCGTCGTCGTGCGCAGCGCCGAAGAGCTCAGCGAGGACGCCGTCCGCGGTGCCGTCGAAGAAGCGGGTTACACCTACGAAGGCACCGCGGCACTCGTCTAGCCGATCGGAATCAGCCGATCAGAGCACGGCGTCCGCGAGCCGCTTGACGTCGGCCACGTCGTCGGTGCCCGGGTTGAAGATCAGCTCGTCCACGCCGAGGTCGGCGAACGACGTCATGGTCGCCTTCAGCTTTTCGGGCGTCCCGCACAGGCCGGACACAGCGAGCTCGGTGAATTCGCCCGCGCCGGCGTAGTAGTCGCCGACGTTCGCCCGGCCCTGGTCGGGGTCGCCGAGCGCGAAGTAGGCCAGCGCCACCAGGTAGGGCTCACCGGTGCGGCCGGAGTCCTTCCACGCGGCGCGGGCCTGCTCGAAGTGCCCGGCCACGAACTGCGCCGGAGCCGAGCCGCCGACGTAACCCTGGCCCCACTTGGCCATGCGCGCGAACGACGCCGGCGCCATGCCGCCGAAGAGCATCGGCACCTCGCGGGTCCCGGCCGGCACGCCCGGGTTGTCACCGCCACCGACCGGCTGTCCTGTCCACATCGAACGGTACGTCTCGAGGTCGCGGTCGATGCGCGCCCCGAGGCCCTTGGTGCCGAGTCCGTCCACGACGAAGTCGTCCGGGCGGATGCCGATCCCGAAGCCGACGGTCAGCCGGCCGCCGGAAACGCCGTCGATGGCGGCGAGTTCCTTCGCCAGCAACGGCGCCGGCCACACCGTCGCCAGCAGGTCACCGCTCATGAGCCCGATCGACTTGGTCGCGCCCGCCGCCGCGGCCAGTGCCACCGTGTCCATCACGCCGGGGTAGGCGATCCGGCCGACGGTGGCCAGCGACGAGAATCCCGCCTCCTCGGCCTGCGCCGCCCATTCGGGGATGACCTGCGGGCGGACGTCGCGCACCTGGTTCGGGATTCCGACACCGATCTTCATGCTCACCGCTTTCCGGGTAAGAGATTTACCGGTCGGTCTAACACGATCGACCCGTTTGCCGGGCCGCGTCACCTGATCGGCGCGCGTCCTGCCGCGCGGGGTGCCCTTCGACCCCTGCCTCGGCTGGGTGATTCCCCCGGCCGAAGTACTGGGCCGTCCGGGTGAGCATTCGAGCTGCAACCCTCCGCAACCCTTCCCCTATCCCGCTTCACACGGTCTGCTGAACCGGCACAAGCAGGACAAGGAGATCTGTGGTGGGCCCAGGTGTGGCGGGCATCGTTGCCAACCCGGCGTCGGGGCGGGACATCCGACGGCTGGTGGCGCAGGCGTCCGTGTTCCCGACGGCCGAGAAGGCCAACATGGTCCAGCGCGTGCTGGCCTCGCTGGCCATCACGGGCGTGGGGAGAACGCTCGTTTCCACGGACCTCGGTGGCATTTCCGCGGCCGTTCTCCGGCAGCTCGGGCGCCATCCGCTGCCGGGTGTCGAGTTCTGCGACAAAGACCCGCTCACGGGCACCGCGGAGGACACGATGAACGCCGTCCGCCGCATGGTCGACGCGGGCGCCGGCGTGATCGTGTGCCTCGGCGGCGACGGCACGGCCCGGGTCGCCGCGAAGGCGTGCGGCGAGGTACCGCTACTCGCGCTGTCCACCGGCACCAACAACGCCTTCCCGCAGATGCGCGAAGCCACCGTCGCGGGTCTCGCCGCCGGCTTCATCGCGAGCGGTCAGATCGACCCCGACCTGGTCACCCACCGCGTGAGCAAGCTCGAAGTCGTCACCAAGGCGCGGCGCGAGATCGCCCTGGTGGACGTCGCCGTGACCCTGAGCAAGCACGTCGGTGCGAAGGCGCTGTGGGATCCCGCATCGCTCACCGAGCTCTACTGCACCTTCGCCGAGCCCGACGGCATCGGCCTGTCCAGCATCGCGGGCCAGCTCTGCCCGAGCCCGCGGTCCAGCGCCGACGGCGTCGCCCTCAAGCTCGGGCCCGTCGGCGTCACCCCGCACGTGGTCCACGCGCCCATCGCCCCCGGCCTGGTGAAAGCCGTCGGCGTGCGCGGCTGGGGCGTGCTCCAGCAGGGCATGCGCGTGGACCTCGCCGCCGGCGGTGGCGTGATCGCCGTCGACGGAGAGCGCGAGCTCGAACTCAAGCCAGGGGAGAGCGCGTACGTCGAGCTCCGGTCCGATGGGCCGTGGTGCGTCGACGTCCGCGCGGTGATGGCCGAAGCGGCCAGACGGGGGTTGTTGCGCACCACGTCCGCGAACGAACCGAATAAGGAGCGTCGACGATGACGGAAACCTTGCTGGAGGCTTATCGCACCATGCGCACGATCCGCGCGTTCGAGGAACGCGTGCACGAGGAGTTCGCCAGCGGCGACATCCCCGGCTTCGTCCACCTCTACGCCGGCGAGGAGGCCTCGGCCGCCGGCGTCTGCCGCCATCTCGACCGCCGCGACACCATCGCCAGCACCCACCGCGGCCACGGCCACTGCATCGCCAAGGGCGTGGACGTGAAGGCCATGATGGCCGAGATCTACGGCCGCACCACGGGATCTTGTCACGGCAAGGGCGGCTCGATGCACATCGCCGACCTGTCGAAGGGCATGCTCGGCGCCAACGGCATCGTCGGCGGCGGCCCACCGCTCATCTGCGGCACCGCGCTCGCCGCGAAGCAGCAGGGGACCGGTGGCGTCGGCGTCGCCTTCTTCGGCGACGGCGCCAGCAACCAGGGCACCACGCTCGAAGCCCTCAACCTCGCGTCCGTCTGGAACCTGCCTGCGCTCTTCGTCGCCGAGAACAACGGCTACGCCGAAGCCACGTCCAGCACCTGGTCGGTGGCCTCGGACAACATCGCCGACCGCGCCGCGGGCTTCGGCATGCCGGGCGTGATCGTCGACGGCTACGACTTCTTCGCCGTCACCGAAGCCGCCGGCGAGGCCATCGACCGCGCCCGCAACGGCGGCGGTCCCACGCTCCTGGAAGTGAAGTTCACGCGCTACTTCGGCCACTTCGAAGGCGACCAGCAGAGCTACCGCGCCGACGAGGTCGCAAACGCCCGCGAAAACCTCGACTGCCTCAAGCGCTTCCGCACGCGCGTCGTCGAAAGCGGCGAGCTGTCCGCGGAAAGCCTCGACGAGGTCGACACCGAAGTCGCGAAACTCGTCGAAGAAGCCGTGGCGGAAGCCAAAGCCGCACCGAAACCCACCCGAGCCGACTTGGAGACCGACGTCTACGTCTCGTACTGAAGGGAGCGCGAGTCATGGCACGCACGATCAGCTACCGCGAAGCGATCAACGAGGCCCTCGCGCAGGAGATGCAGCGCGACGAGTCGGTGATCGTGATGGGCGAGGACAACGCCGGCGGCGCGGGCAGCCCCGGCGAGGACGACGCGTGGGGCGGCGTTCTCGGCGTCACCAAAGGGCTTTTCCACCAGTTCCCCGGCCGGGTGCTCGACACGCCGATCTCCGAATCGGCCTTCATCGGCGCGGCCATCGGCGCCGCGACGGCCGGCCAGCGGCCCGTGGCCGAGCTGATGTTCATCGACTTCATGGGCGTCTGCTTCGACCAGATCTTCAACCAGGCAGCCAAGTTCCGCTACATGTTCGGCGGCAACGCGCGCACGCCCGTGGTGATCCGCACGATGTACGGCGCGGGCCTGCGGGCGGCCGCCCAGCATTCCCAGTGCCTGTACCCGATCTTCACGCACATCCCGGGCCTGAAGGTCGTGGTGCCCTCCAGCCCGTACGAGGCCAAGGGGCTTCTCATCCAGTCCATTCGCGACGACGACCCGGTGATCTTCTGCGAGCACAAGGCTCTTTACGACACCACCGGCGAAGTCCCCGAAGACAGCTACACGATTCCGTTCGGCGAAGCCAATGTCCTGCGCGACGGCGGTGATATCACCATCGTCGCGATCGGCCGCATGGTCGGTGTCGCCGAGGAAGCCGCGCACGAGCTGTTCGAAAGCGGCATCGAGGCCGAGGTGATCGACCCGCGCACGACCAGTCCCCTCGACACCGAGACGATCCTCGAAAGCGTCGAGAACACCGGCCGGCTCGTGATCGTCGACGAGGCTTCCCCGCGCTGCAACCTCGCCACGGACATTTCCGCGCTCGTGGCCCGTGAAGGGTTCGCGTCGCTGCGGGCGCCGATCGAGATGGTCACGCCGCCGCACACGCCCGTGCCCTTCTCCGACGCGCTCGAAGACCTCTACATCCCGGGCCCCCAGCAGGTGGTCAACGCGGCGAAAGCCGTGGTCGGCTGGACCCGCTGATGGCCGACATCCAGCGTGTCACCATGCCCAAGTGGGGCTTGTCGATGAAGACGGGCCGCATCACCGACTGGCTCGCCGCCGAAGGCGACGATATCACCGAGGGTGACGATCTCGTCGACATCGACACCGACAAGATCACCGGCACGCTGGAGTCCCCGGGCTCCGGCGTGCTGCGCCGGGTGATCGCGCCGGCGGGGGAGGACGTGCCCGTCGGCGCCACGATCGCCCTGGTCGCGCCCGCCTCCGTCGCCGACGCCGAGGTCGACGAAGCCGCCGAGGTCGCGTTGCGGGAGCTGGCCGAAGGCGTGGTCGAGGAGGCGGCTGGACCGGTCACCGGCACCGTCGAGGTCGACGGCCGCAAGCTCAGCTATGCCACGCTCGGTGACGGTGGTGGTGCGGACGGCGAGGTTGTCGTCCTCGTCCACGGCTACGGCGGCGACAAGAACTCCTGGCTCTTCGTCCAGGAGCCGCTCGCCGACGGCCGCACCGTCCACGCCCTCGACCTCCCCGGTCACGGTGAGTCCACCAAGGACGTCGGCGACGGCTCGCTCACCACCCTCGCCAACGCCGTCCTCGGCTTCCTGGAAACACTCAATGTCACCCGAGCGCACCTCGTCGGCCACTCGCTCGGCGGCGCCGTCGTCGTGGCCGCCGCCGCGGCGCAACCCGCGAAGGTCTCTTCGCTGACGCTGGTGGCCCCGGCGGGCTTCGGCGACCGCATCAACGCGGGTTACCTGCGCGGGTTCGCCACCGCCACGTCGAGGCGAGAGCTGAAACCGCACCTGGGTGCCCTCTTCGCCGACCCGGACCTGGTCACGCGCCGTCTCGCCGACGACCTCCTCAAGTACAAACGCCTCGACGGCGTCGACCGCGTCCTGGAGAAGCTCCTCACCACCCTGCTCGAAGACGACGACACCCCGGGTCTGCACGTCGCCCCGCTCCTGGCGCAGTACGGCGGCCCGGTCACCGTGGTCTGGGGCAGTGAAGACGCCGTGCTCCCAGCCGAAAACGCCGCCGGTCTCCCGGACGTCCACCGCGTCGAAGGCGCCGGTCACCTGGTGCACTTGGAGAAACCGTCGGCTGTGGTCGAAGCCGTGGTCGAGGTTGCCGGGGGAGCGACGGGGGGATCGTCACGGCCGTGATCGGCCCTTGACTGCCCCTCTGATCGCGCCTTGATCGGCCCGATATCGACGCCGTTACGCCCTTGATCGACTCTGTCGGTGAAGTCACCGCCTCTTCCGATCACGGCCCGCTCACCGGCACACTGGCGCCGGAAGCCGGGTGAAGAGCGCCCCAATGTGGCGTTGGGTGCGTGGGGAGTCGGACGAGGAGCGGTGGTTGGGCCAGCAGCACCTCGAGGCAGCGTTGCCGGTCGGGGTCGACCCCCGGCGGCACGCGCGCGCTCTCGCCCGCGTCCACGAGGCAGCCATCGCCGGCGAAGAGCTGCCCAGTGCGCCGCGGTCGGTGATCAGCGAGTCCTGGTCGCGGGTGCAGGCGCTCGGCGTCGATCCGGACCGTGGCGCGTCGTCGCCGGTGCTCGACGTCGCCGAGCTCGAAGAACGCCGCCGCGAAAGCGGACTCGCGCCCCTGCTGCCGATCCTGCGCGGCGGCCTGCTGAGCTTGGCCGATCAGGCCGCGCACATCATGGTGATCGTCGACGCCGCCGGCCACGTCCTCTGGCGCGACGGCTCCGTCCCGGTCCGCCGCCGCGCCGACCGCCTCGGGTTCGTGGAGGGCGTCGACTGGCAGGAAGAAGCCGTCGGCACCAACGCCATCGGCACGGCGCTCGTCGCCCGGCGGCCGGTGCAGGTCTACTCCGCCGAGCACTACGTCCGCGCCCAGCACGACTGGACCTGTGCCGCCGCCCCGCTGCACGATCCCCGCGACGGCCGGCTCCTCGGCGTCGTCGACCTCTCCGGCCCCGCCTCGACGGTCCACGCCACCACCCTCGCCCTCGTCGACGCCGTCGGCCGCCTCGCCGAGTCCCAGCTGCGCACCTCGCACCTGACCGACCTCGAACGCCTGCGCGGCATCGCGGTTCCCTTGCTGGCCAAGGTTTCCGGCCGCGCGCTGGTCACCGATCCACACGGCTGGATCGCCGCCGCCACCGGCTTGGCGCCCGCCGGCCGGCTGCCGCTGCCCGCGTCCGTGGGGCCGGGTCCGCTGTGGCTGCCGGCCCACGGCCACTGCGTGGTCGAACCACTGCCCGGCGGCTGGCTCATCCGCCTGGCCGACTCCGAAGCCGCGCCACCGACCCGGGTTTCCCTGGACCTGCGCGTCCCCGGCGAACCGATGCTCACGGTCTACGGCGCCACGAGCGAATGGACCCACCGCGTCTCCCCGCGTCACGCACAGCTCCTGCACGCCCTCGCCGCCCACCGAAACGGCTGCAGCGCCTCACAATTGTCGTCCGTCTTGTTCGGCGACGCGACGCGCACGGTCACCGTCCGCGCCGAGGTTTCGCGGCTGCGGCGGATCGTCGGCGGGATCATCGTGGGGCGGCCGTACCGGTTCGCCGACAACCTCGAAGTCGTCGTGCACGGACCTGACGGATCTGCTGTAGCGGGCTAGTTTTGGCCTGCGAAGCAGTGGCACGCGCGGGTTGCCCCGCGTACGCGCAACCACCATTGGTGTGAGTGATCTTTCTTGCCCGCGTGGCAAGCGGCGATGGTGTGCACCATGACCAAGCGAACATCGGTGCGGCAGCGCCGGGTCTCCGCGGAGCTGCGGACGCTGCGCATGGCGGCGGGCATGACGTGCAAAGAGGTTTCCGACGGCCTCGGCTTCTCGGAGAGCAAGATCAGCCGCATGGAGACCGGCGACCGCGGCCTCTATGCCGACGACGTCTCCGCCATCCTCGGCTTCTTGCGCGCACCGCAGGACAAACGCCAGGAGTTGCTGACTCTCCTGCGCGAAGGCGAGGAACGGAACTGGCATGAGATCCACGGCAAACTTCCACCGAACTGGAAGGAACTGGTTCGGTTCGAGGACCAGGCTTCGGCTATCAAGAACTACGAGCCGCTGCTGATTCCGGGCCTCGCGCAGACTCCCGAGTACGCCCGAGCGCTCATGCACAGCATCGACCCAAGCTTGACCGACGGCGAGATCGAGAAGCTCATTGCTGTGCGACTCAACCGACAACTGGTGCTAGGGCGGTTAAACGGGCCGAGAGTGCACCTGTTGATCGACGAAGGAGTGCTTCGCCGGGTGGTCGGAAGCTCCGAGATCATGCTCGGCCAGCTACAGCACCTGCAGACGATGTCCAACCGGTCGAACGTGGTCCTCCAGGTGGTGCCGTTTTCGGCAGGAGGGCATCCGGGGCTGGAGGGCCCGTTCTTGCTTCTGGAGTTCGTCGATGAGCCCAGTCTTGCCTACGCCGAAACAGTTGGCGCCAGTAGCTTTCTTGAGGATGAAGGGCCAATCGCCCGGGTGAAACGCGGCTGGAAGGGACTAATTGCCGTTGCTCTGTCACCACAGGACTCCGCTAGGCTGATTGCCAGAGCCATCGGCAATCTCAATCCACCCGAGGAGCCCGTACCATGATCGTCCCCGGTCCCAGCCAGGCCTCTTGGCGGAAGAGTTCCTACAGCTCCACGCAGGCCAACTGTGTTGAGGTTGGGGCCTGGAACAAGAGCTCCTACAGCACCACTCAGGCGAACTGTGTTGAGGTGACCGCCACCCCGTCGATCGAGATCGGCGTGCGGGACACGAAGGATCGTGGTGCGGGTCACCTCACCGTTTCGGCTGAAGCCTGGACCGCGTTCTTGGCGGCTGCTGCTTCCCCTGCCGGGCGCTGATCGAGATCACGTGCTGGTGACACCTTCCGGGTGAGGTTCGCCCGGCTCTCCGCGACCGGCTACCTTCTGCGGGTGGCGTACGGGGAGGATCGGGGATGACCAGCACGGTGACGCGGCCGGAGACGTCTGCGGGCACTGGCGGTACGGGTGCTTCCGCGCCCCCGCCTGAGGAACCGGAGGGCCGCAGCGGCATCGCGGGCTTGCTGGAGCTGCCGGGCCAGGCGGTGCGCGCGGTCGTGAGATCGGCGGCGACCACGCCGGGCCGGCTTTCGGTGATCGCGGTGGGGTTGGTGTTGCTGTCGCTGGTGGCGGGGCTCGTGGGCACGCTGTCGGCGCAGAACAAGGACGACACCATCTCCGGCCTGATCAGCTACCGCGAACCGCTCGCGTCGGCGGCGCAGCAGGTGTTCCGCTCGCTGTCCGACGCGGACGCGACGGCGGCGACCACGTTCCTGTCGGTGGGCACCGAGCCGCCGGAGCTTCGCAAGAAGTACGAGCAGGACATCGCGGAGGCCGGTTCGGCGCTGGCGAAGGCCGCGTCGGACACCACTGATGTGGGTGACGCCGCTCACCAGGTGGACATCCTGAACCAGAAGATCCCCGTGTACACCGGGATCGTCGAGACGGCGCGGGCGAACAACCGTCAGGGCTTCCCTTCGGGTGCTTCGTACCTTCGCGAGGCTTCGCAGCTGATGCGGACGACGATCCTGCCCGCGGCCGAAGCGCTGTACCGCGCGGACACCGACAAGCTCGCCGCCGAGCAGGACGACAGCACCGGGTTCCCGTGGGCGGCCGTCGCGCTGTTGCTGGCGCTGGTGGCGGCGCTGGTCGTCACGCAGGTGTACCTCACGCGCAAGACCAACCGCGTCATCAACATCGGCTTGCTGGTGGCGACGGCGTGCATCGTGCTGTCGATGCTGTGGGGCGCGGTGGCGCTCGTCGTGCAGGGCAGCCTGGTCGGCGCGGGCAAGACCGACGGCAGCTCGCAGGTCGACGTGCTCGCCCGCGCGCGCATCGCCGCCCTGCAGGCCCGCGCCGACGAGACGTTGACCCTGGTCGCCCGCGGCGACGGCGCCAGCTACGAACAGCAGTTCATCAAGCTCGCCGAGCAGCTCGTCGGCGCCGACGGCCAAGGCGGCCTGCTCGGCCAGGCCCGTGACCTCGCCGCCGGCACGCCCGGCCAGCAGAAGATCGAGGCCGCCGAACAAGCCGCGCGCGAGTGGTCGCTGGCGCACCTGGAAGTCCGCAAGCTGGACGATTCCGGGCAGTACCAGCAGGCCGTCGATTTCGCGACGTCCGTCAGTCAAGGCAGTGCCGCGGCCGCGTTCGCGCGCCTTGACGCCAACCTCCAGGACGCCATCGAGGTGTGCCGCCAGGAGTTCCTGGACGACACCCAGGCCGGCGGCAACGCGTTGACGGCCCTGGCCCCCGGTGTCGGCGCCCTCGCGGTGCTCGCGGCGGGCGGCGTGACGGTCGGCGTCCGGGAACGTCTGCGGGAGTACCGGTGACGTCGGGTGCGCGCGTGAGACGGAGATCGACGGCAGCCGGCAGCGTGACCTGCGGACGGCGGAGATTGAGGGAGTACCGGTGATTCGGTCGCGTCACTTGTTCCGGGCGGCCGCATTGGCAGTGGTCGCGGTATTGGCCACCGCGTGCGGCTCGGCAGCTCAGCCGATCGACCTGGCCCCGGTGAGTGACGCGGCCTGGCCGATGCCCGCGGACGTCGGCGGCCCCGACGCCTCCGCCGGCGGCTCGTCCGACACCAGCTGCGACCCGACGGCCAGCCTGTCGCCGGCCGGTGCGTCCGCATCGTCGCCCTCGGTGGCGAAGATCAAGGCCCGCGGCAAGCTGATCGCGGGCGTCGACCAGACCACGTACCTGTTCGGCTTCCGGAACCCCAAGACGGGCAACCTCGAGGGCTTCGACATCGACATGGTCAACCAGATCGCCGCCGCGATCTTCGGCTCCGCCGAGGGCCACGTGCAGTTCCGGGCGATCGCTTCGTCGCAACGCGAGCAGGTGCTGAAGGATCACCAGGTCGACATCGTCGTCCGGACGTACTCGATCACGTGCGCGCGGTTGAAGGACGTGGCTTTCTCGTCGGTGTACTACGTCGCCGGCCAGAAGATCCTGGTGCCCAAGGCCTCCAACGCCGAATCCCTGTCGGACCTCAAGGGCAAGCGCGTCTGCGCCACCAAACAGTCGACCTCGCTGGCCAAAATCGCCACCGATCCGGCCCACCCCACCGCCGTCTCGGTCGACAACTGGTCCGACTGCCTCATCATGCTCCAGCAACACCAGGTCGACGCCGTCTCCACCGACGACACCATCCTCGCGGGCATGGCCGCCCAAGACCCCACCGTCAAGGTCGCCGGCGCCCCCATGACCACGGAGAACTACGGCATCGGCATCCCCAAGGACCAGCCGGACCTCGTCCGCTACGTCAACTCGGTCCTCGAAACCACCCGCACCAACGGCACGTGGGCCGCCAGCTACCAGAAATGGGTCGGCGCCCGCCTCGGCCCGGCCACGCCGCCTTCGCCGAACTACAAGTAGTCCGATGCGCCGCGCGACTGGGCCTCTCGCGCCTGGCAGGCCCGCGCGAATGGACCGCTTGCGCCGCTCAAACCGTGCGAGGGGACCGTTCGGGTCACCGCTGCGAGTGAGTGGACCGGCCGCACCGGTCCGGGCGCGCGACTGGACCGGTGGCTGCGGCGCGCGCGACCGGACCGGCCGACCCGAATCCGTCCGCGAGTGGTCCAGTCGCGCCGGTTCCCAGCTCCGCAGGCGGTTCCGTCGGCCGAGCGCCGGGGTGCGGCAGGTCCCTTCGGGCGGACCTGAGGCGTCTGGGCCCCGGCTTCGCGGTGCCCGACTAGGATCAATGAGGGACTTTTTCCGCGGGGATCTCGGGAGGTAGTTGTGTCGGAGGAGCCGCGCCGTCCTCGGCACGCCGCGCCGGACGAGAACGCGGGTGCCGAGACGCCCTCGTGGACTCCGCCGCCGCCGGTTCGCTGGGACACGCCGGAGCCGTCGGTGTCCGGCCGCCTCGACCCGGCCGCTCGGCCGGACCCCGAGTCGCCGACCGTGATCAACACTCCGGTCTACCGCCCGCAGACCCCCGCGCAGGGGGTGCAGCAGCCGTACCAAGGTGGTCCGGGCCAGCCCGGTCAGCCGCAGGGTGGCCAGGGGCAGCCTGGTTCAGGCCAGCAGATGCCGGGCGCTCCCGGTCAGCAGGGCCCGGGCCAGCAGGGGCAACCCGGCTACCCCCAGCCTCCCTACGGCCAGCAGCCCCCGTCGCAGAACCAGCCCTACCCGCCGCACCCGCAATCCCCGCAGTCCCAAGCCCGCGCGTACCCCCAGACACCCGGCTACCCGCCCCCGTCCCACACGGGCCAGCAGCGCCACCCCGCCCGCCCTGGAACCCAGGGCCAGCCGTACCCCGGCGGGCAGTACGCTCCCGGCCGACCGGCTCCCGAGCAGGCCAACCGCGTCGCCGAGCCCTCTTCGCAGCCCGGCCGCCCGGCGGACCCAGGCGTGACCGGCACCCCGGGCCAGGGCAATTCCGCTCAGCCGAACCGCGCCGCTGAGCCGGGCGCCACCGGCACCCAGAACCCAGGCACGTCTTCGCAGCCCGGCCGCCCCGCCGACTCCGCGATCCCCTGGAAGCAAGTCCAACCAGGGCAAGGAACCCGTACCCCCGAAAGCTCCGCGCAGCAGCCGTCCGACGCAGGAAACCGCAGCAGCGAAGCCACGGACCCGAACCAGAGCAGCCGCCAGCCGTCCGAGCAGGCCAACCGCGTGGCCGAACCGAACGCGACCGACGCCGCCCAGCAGCAAGAATCAGGTCCGCAGCAAGACCCGGCGCACGCCGAAAACCCCGAAGCCAAGCCGGAAGATCCCACCCGACCCCCGGGTGACCTGGCTCCGGTCATCCTCCCGCAGTCGCAGCAGCCGGTCGCACCCGTCGATCCGGCGGCGCCGATGCCCACCAGCGTCCTGGCCAACCCGAGCCCCGGTACGCAGAGCATCATGCCGCCGTCGCCGCGTCTGCAGCCGCAGGAGTCGTTGCCGGATCCGGGCACGGACAGCGTCGTCGCCGCAAGCCGCAGCGAAGGCCACGGCACGGGAACCCGCAGCGAAGGCGGTTCCCAGGGGTCTCAGGGCAGCGGCACCGGCTCGTTCCCCGGAACCTCTCGCCGCACCGGCTCCCGGACCTCCAGCCGGCGCTCCCGCCGCGGCCGTCTCGGCGCCGGGCTCATCGACGTTCCGCCCGTGCCGTACCGCGACCCCGCGACGGCCGTGCTCGCGAACCCCGTCGTCTCCGAGGAAAAACGCTTCTGCGGCAACTGCGGTGCGAAGGTCGGCCGCGCCAAGGACGGCAAACCCGCCACCCCCGAAGGCAAGTGCGACAACTGCGGCACGTCCTTCTCGTTCCTGCCGAAGCTTCAGCCCCACGAGCTCGTCGGCGGCCAGTACGAAGTGCTCGGCGCTCTCGCGTACGGCGGCCTCGGCTGGATCTACCTCGCGCAGGACCACAACGTCTCCGATCGCTGGGTCGTCCTCAAGGGCTTGATCGACACGGGCGACGCGACCGCGATGGCCGCCGCCGCCAACGAGATGCGGTTCCTCGCCGAGGTCGAGCACCCGAACATCGTCAAGATCCACAACTTCGTGCAGCACCCGGACGCGCAGACCGGCAACTCCGTCGGCTACATCGTGATGGAGTACGTCGGCGGCCAGTCGCTGCGGCAGCTCGCGCTGCAGCACCACCGGGAGAGCAAGCGGCCGGAGCCGTTGCCGATCGGGCAGGTCATCGCGTACGGCCTCGAGATCCTCCCCGCGCTGGGCTACCTCCACAGCCAGGGCCTGCTCTACTGCGACCTCAAGCCCGACAACGTCATCCAGACCCACGAGCAGCTCAAGCTGATCGACCTGGGCGCCGTCCGGCGGCTCGACGACTACGAGAGCCCGCTGTTCTTCACCACCGGCTACAGCGCGCCCGAGCTGGCGACGCAGGGCGCGTCGATTTCGAGCGACCTCTACACCGTCGGCCGGACGCTCGCCGTGCTGAGCTTCGAGTTCCAGGGCTACACCACGAAGTTCAAGTCGTCGCTGCCCGGTCCCGACGCCGTGCCGCTGTTCGCGCTTTTCGGTTCGTACTACCGCTTTCTCAAGCGCGCGACGCACGTCGACCCCGACCGTCGTTTCCTCGCCGCCGAGGACATGGCCGACCAGCTCACGGGCGTGCTGCGCGAGATCATGGCGCTCGGCACGGGCAAACCGCGGCCCGCCGCGTCGACGGTCTTCGGGCCGGAGAGCCGCGCGTTCGGCGTGCACCTCGTCGTCCCCGAAGCCGGCACGAGCGTGCCGCTGCCCGAGCCCGCCGAGGTCGTCGCCGGCCTGCCGATCCCGCAGGTCGACACGGACGACCCCGCGGCCGGCGTCCTGGCGACCACCACCGCCCTCGACCCGCGCGAAGCCATCGAAGCCCTCGCCGGCGCTCCGCGCGAGTCCATCGAGGTGCGCCTGCGCATCGTCCGCGCGCGCATCGAGCTGGGCGAGTTCGTGGAAGCCCAGCGCCAGCTCCAGGCGGCCCAGTACCTGGCCATCCGCAACGGTTTCCCGCACGACTGGCGCATCGACTGGTACCGCGGCCTCATCGAGCTGGCCGGCGCCCGCCCGCGCGTCGCCCACGTCGCCTTCGAAGCCGTCTACGACGACCTCCCCGGCGAAATCGCCCCCAAGCTCGCCTTGGCGGTGAGCGCCGAGGGCGTCGGCGACTACTTCGGCGCCGCGCGCTACTACGAACTGGTCTGGCGCACCGACCGGACTTACGTCAGCGCCGCCTTCGGCCTCGCCCGCGTCTACCTGGCCCAGGGCGCCCGCGCCGGCGCCGTCGAGGTCCTGGAGATGGTCCCCGCCACCTCCACGCACTACATCGACGCCCAGGTCGCCGCCATCAAGATCAAAACCCAGTCCGGCGCCGCCTCCGAGCAGTCCCGCATCTCCGAACAGGACCTCCTCGACGCCTCCCTGCGCCTCGAACGCCTCAACCTCGACGCCGAACGCCGAACCCGCCTGTCCGCCGAAGTCCTCGAAGCCGCGTACGACTGGCTTCGCACGCCCTCCGCCCCTTCCCCGGCGGAAACCTCGAAGGTCCTGGGGTATGCCCTGGAGGAGCGCGATGTGCGCTTCGGGTTGGAACGGTGCTACCGCACGTTGGCTCGACTGGCGGGATCGACGGAGGACCGGGTCGCGCTGGTGGACAGGGCAAACTCGATCCGACCGAGGACTTTTACGTAGGCCTGCGTTTTGGGGTGGGCTCTGCCTTGGGTGGGCTGTGTCCGAGGCGGACCCTGTCTCAGGAGGCCTCTGCCGGGAGCGGCCTCTGTCCGGGGCTCCTGCCGTGGGCGCGGGCAACTGCCGGGGGCGGAAGTTGAGCCCCCTTGCGCGGTTCCGCTCGCGTAGGCCCACCCGGAGTTTGCGTGGCCGGCGCCGTAGTGGGCACGGGCCTTGGCGGGGGAGGCCTCTGTCCGGCGGCTCGTGTCGCGGGCCCCGATCCTGGGCGCTCACGAGGCCTTCTGTCCAGCTGTAACCGCTCCGCGGCTGACTCTGCCGCCTCCGCCGCAATCACTCTTCCGGGTTGTGGATAACTGCCCCTCCGTAGGCCCTCACCAGCGTTTTGTCGGTGGGGGCCGATAGAATGGACTCGGGGACGCCCCTCGGGAGGGCGGGGGCCTGTCCTCCCGGCTGGGCCCACGGGCAAAGGAGCAGAGCCGACCATCCGGCTCCGCTCCAGCCCCCAGCAATCCCCAGTACCAACCAGCCGTCACAGGCTGTGTGCGTTGATGTCCCCGTACTCCGTCGTCGCCTCGATGGTCAGGGCGGCGTCGCCGGTGTTCTGGAGCGAGTTGCGCACCCGGCCGTAGGACGTGCCCGCGTCCAGGGTGGCCGAGACGCCCGGGGCGGCGGCCACCGAGACGTCGCCGGCCGAGGTGCGCAGCACGACCGAGCCGCGGACGGCTGAAGCGATGTCGATGTTTCCCTTGCCCGTCGTGATCGAAGCGGGGCCGTTGAGGCGGCCGACGGAGACGTCACCGGCCTGAGTGGACAGTTGCAGGCCGGCCGTCTCGTCGAGCTTGACGGCGCCGTGCGAGCCCTCGAACGAGACTTCGCCGAGGCGGCCCACGCCGCGGAAGTCGGCGGCGGCCGCGGAAGCCGAGACGCGCGAGTCGGCGGGCAGTTGCACCGTCACCTCGATCGAGCCCGACGCGCCGAGCATCTGGTTCTTCGCGGTGGCCTCGATGCGCAGCACGCCGTCCGCGAAGCAGACCGTGGTCTGCTCCGCGACCTTCACGTCGCGGGCCTTCGAAGCGTCCGCCGGCCGGACCTCGACGGTGGTGTCCGCGCGGTCCGCGGCGATGACCTGAACGCGCCCCGCGGGGATGGTGACGAAGGCGGAGATCGGGGCGGTGGTGGTGAACTTCTGCATCTGGATCAGCTCCTGTGCTCGTTGTTTCTGACATGAGAAACGCTACGTTGCGTTCAAGAATCAGGCAACAAACTCGTTGCACAACACCAGCATAAGACCAGCTCAGAGACCGACAATCATTGCAATGGCGCAAAATCTAACGCAACAAAGCCGTTGCAATGAACTGAAACAAAACGCTACGCTGAAGATCCAGGCAACCACGACGAGGGAGAACCACATGCCCGGCGGCCGCCTCACCCGGCAAGAGCGTCAGCAGATCGCGCTGGGCCTCGCCGACAGCCTCGCCTACGCGGAGATCGCCCGGCGCCTCGATCGCCCTACGTCGACGATCACCCGCGAGGTCATGCGCAACGGCGGGCCCACCTCGTACCGCGCCGACCTGGCCCACCACGCCACGGAGCACCGCACCCGCCGTCGGAAGAAAGCCGCACCGCCACAGCAAGCAGTCCCGCAAGCCCACGGCCGCGACGCCGAAGCCGTCCGCGAGTACGAGGAGACGTTCACCGTCCTCCTCATGCAATCCGGCCTGCCCCGGATGGCCGCCCGCGTCCTGACCTGCCTCTACATCAGCGACGACGGCAGCGTCACCGCCGCCGAACTCGTCCGCCACCTGCAGGTCAGCCCCGCGTCCGTCTCCAAAGCTGTCTCACTCCTCGACGGCCTGGGCCTGCTCAGCAGGGAACGCGACGAGCGCCGCCGCGAGCGCTACGTCGCCGACAACGACGTCTGGTACCAGTCCGTCCTCGCCAGTGCGCGCGCCAACGCGCAGCTCGCCGAGACCGCGCGCCAGGGCGTTGCGATCCTCGGCCGCGACACCCCAGCCGCCGCGCGCCTGGAGAACATTGCCCGGTTTGTCGATTTCGTCGGCGAGAGCATCGCCCGCGCCGCGGAGCAGGCCCGCGAAATCCTGTACGCGAAACCCGAGCTCAGGGATTGATCTCCCACTCCTGACCGTCCTGCGCGCGCCGCTGCTTCTCGCGGGCGTCGGCCAGCTTCTGCAACGCCGCCGAGTCACCGTGCGTCGTGAAGTGCTCGAACCCGACCGCCACGAACAGGGCGCGCGCGGTCACGGCGATGGGACCGTCGGGGGCGTCGAGGTGACCGTCGGCGGAAACGTAGATCTTGCGCCCCGCCGTGCCGTCCAGGCGGGCCTCGATGTGCAGGGTCGAGCCGACGGGAACGGGCCGGCGGAAGTCCGTCTCGAGCTTGCCGGTCACGGCCGGGCGCCGCAGCAGGTTGCCGACCGCGCTGCCGAGGGCCTCGTCGAACGCGCACGCCAGCAGTCCGCCGTGCGCGAGGCCGGGCGCGCCCTGGTGGGCGGGCGTCACGGTGAACTTCGACAGCACCGTGTGCCCCTCGCCGACGACCGAACGCAGGCGCAGTCCCGCGTCCACCTCGTCGCCGCAGCCGAAACACTCGTCGAAGTGCACGCCGAGCTCGGTGCCGGCGGCGGGGGCCTTCGGGTGCACGGCGGGTGGCTCCACGGACACCGGCGGCCACGGTCCAGAAACACGACTCATGCGCTGACGTTAACCCGCGAGTAGCCGTTCGCGGTACGCGGCCTGACCTGCGGCGTGCGTTTTCCTCAGCGCACAGTAGTCGGAAAATTCCGTACGGTAGAACTTTCTCGACTCACGCTGCCGATTAATCCCAGCCGGACAACACTCGGGAAATGAGCTGTATCGGAGCTACTGGGTCGCGTACGAGGAGGTCGTCGCGGGGATGAGTGAGGCAACGGCGAAGAAATCAGACGTCGACCAGAGAACCGTCAAACGGGCAGTCCTCGCGTCGGCGATGGGTAACGCCACCGAGTGGTACGACTACGGCGTCTTCACCTCGGGCGCCATCGCCACGAGCATCGGCACCGTCTTCTTCCCCGGCGAAGGCAACGCAGTGCTGAAGTCGCTGGCGCTGGTCGCGGTCGGGTTCATCGTGCGGCCGTTCGGCGGGGCGTTCTTCGGCCCGCTGGGCGACAAACTGGGGCGGCAGAAGGTTCTCGCGATCACCATTCTGCTGATGTCGGGCTGTACTTTCCTGGTCGGCGTGTTGCCGACGTACGCGGGGCCGTACAGCATGGGCATCGCGGCGCCGATCGCGATCTTGTTGCTGCGCTTGATCCAGGGCTTCTCCACGGGCGGTGAGTACGGCGGCGCGGCGACGTTCATCGCCGAGTACGCGCCGACGAAACGCCGTGGTTTCTTCGGGTCGTTCCTGGAACTGGGGACGCTGAGCGGCTACGTGCTGGGCAACGTCGTCGTGCTCGCGGTCACGCTTTCCCTGCCGGCCGACCAGGTCGAGGCGTGGGCGTGGCGGATCCCGTTCTTCGTCGCGCTGCCGCTGGGCCTCATCGGTCTGTACCTGCGGTCGCGGCTCGAGGACACGCCGGAGTTCAAGCGGCTCGAGGCTTCCGGCAACAAGCCGAAGAAGGCGCCGCTGAAGGAGACCTTCACCCGCAACTGGCGGATGATCCTGAACCTGATCGGCATCGTGCTGCTGCTGAACATCGCGGACTACATGCTGCTCACGACCATGCCGACGTACTTCACGGATACGTTGAAGATCAACGACAACACGTCGACGTTGATCATCATCGGCGTGGAGCTCGTGCAGGCCGCGATCATCCTGCCGCTGGGCGCTTTGTCCGACCGCATCGGGCGAAAACCGTTGCTGATCACCGCCGCGATCGGGTTCCTGGTGCTGAGCTGGCCGAGCATCAAGCTGATGCAGTCGGGCAGCATCCTGTGGCTGATCGTCGGATTCGGCATCGTCGCGTTCCTGCTGGTGCTGATGCTGGCTGTGATCGGCTCGACGTTCCCGGCGATGTTCCCGACGCGCGTGCGCTACGGCTCGTTCGCGATCGGCTACAACGTCTCGACGTCGCTGTTCGGTGGTACGTGCGGCGTCGTCGTGACGGCCCTGATCCAGGGCACGGGCAACAACGACTGGCCGGCGTACTACCTGATGATCGCCGCCGTGATCGCGCTGGTGCCGATCTTCAAGATCCCGGAGACCTCGCAGGTGCCGATCGAGCAGATCGACACGGCGGACACGGGTGGCAAGCTGGCGGGTGCTACTCGCTGAGGCTCTTTGTGTTCGCGGCCCGTCCCCCTTGCGTGGGGGACGGGCCGCTCTTCTGCCTGCTGTGTCTGCCTGCTGTGTCTACTGTGGACAGCTCTGGGGCTGCTCCGCTCAGCGAACCTCGGCAACCTCGACCGGGCGAGGAGCAGCGAAACGCTTGCGCGCCCAAGTCGCCAGCCCACCGGCGACCACAACAGCTACTACGGTTTCGATCATGAGTGCGGCGAACACCATTTTTGCTTCCTCCTCGAGTTCTCGGGCCGGCTCGCTCTACGTTCGACCGGCTGAGCAACAGTCCATCGGCGGTCTTGGTCGACCACCACAGGAAACATCGCCACGAGGCGCCCGGATATTTCGCCGAAAACCCACCTGGCCGGGGTGACGTCGGCCACCCTGGTTGTGGGGCGGTAACTGTGGTCTGAACAGGGGATTGTCGGCCTCACTGAGTGAGAGGTCTGGGCCGCTGGGGGCTCTGTTTTGTCCCCGACCCGCGCCCCCGGCCCCCGCCCCGGCCTCGGCCCTCGGGCCACCGGCCCCGGCTTCGGCCCCGGGTCACTAGCCGCCCGCCGCCCCCGGCCACACAGCTGGGCACGACCGGCCCACTCGCTCTGCCACCACGACGCGACCGGTCATCTCGCACATTCGACCTGGCGCGGCTGGTCCCCTCACACCGATGCAGCGCGAGGGGACCGCTCGTGCCGCCGGAACAGCGCGAAAGGTCCACTCGCAGCACCGACGTGGTTCGACCAGTCCACTGGCCACGCGAACGCGGCTCGAAAGGTCCAGTCGCGTGGCGGTCGTGGCTCGACCGGTCCGTTCGTGCCGGACCGCGCGACAGGTCCGTTGGCGCTGCGAACGCTGCACGACTGGTCCACTCGCACAGCCGAGGTCGCTCGATGGGCCCCTTCGTGCGGCAGGAGCGGCGCGACTGGTCCGCTCGCGCTGCTGCGAACGCTGCACGACTGGTCCACTGGCGCCGGTGGCGCTGCACGATCGGTCCGCTCGCGCCGGTGGCGCTGCACGATCGGTCCGCTCGCGCCGGTGGCGCGGCACGATCGGTCCGCTCGCGCCGCGGTGGCGCGGCACGACTAGTCCAGTCGCGCAGCCGAGGTCGCTCGATGGGCCCATTCGTGGGGCAGGAGCGGCGCGACTGGTCCGCTCGTGTCGGTCGCGCGGCACGATCGGTCCGCTCGTGCTGGTGGCGCTGCACGACTGGTCCACTGGCGCTGGTGGCGCTGCACGACTGGACCAGTCGCGCAGCCGAGGCGGCTCGATGGGTCCCTTCGTGCGCCAGGAGTGGTGTGACTGGTCCGCTCGCGCTGGTGGCGCGGCACGATCGGTCCTTTCGCGCGGGTGACACGGCGCGGCCGGTCCACTCGCACCGGTCAGTCGGACTCAACGGTCCTCTCGTGCGGGCGGCGGTGTCTCAGCGGGTCGTGGCGATCGGGGGTGCGCCCGCGTGCGTGGGGATTGTGGTGGCCGACGGCGGAAGGCGGACGGGCGTGCGCGGGCTCGACGGAAGGGACGCCGGCGGCTGGCCCGGCGCCTGGACCGCGGAACGGCTCGGCGTCGGGGCACCGGGCGGACGGGCAGTCGTGTCGGCGGTGGGTGGGGCGGTCGGCAGGGAGCTCGACGGGGGAGGCGTCGGCGCGATGGTCGACAGGCCGGGGCCGGCGGGCTGGACGGGCGCCGTCGGGCCGTGGCGGCCGACGGCCAAGCTCACGGCGAGGCCGGCCACGACGAGGACCGCCGCGGTGGCCACGGAGCTGCCGGCCACGGCCAGGCGCTTGCGGCGGCGTCGGATGCGGGCGCCGTCGCTGATGACGTCGGCGGCGGAGAGGGTGAGGGGTGGGCCGTCCGGGAGGGTGGAGAACAGGGCGCGGACGTCGGTGTCGGAGCTGGTGTCGGCATCCGAGCCGAGGTCGAAGCCGGGGTTGGAGATCGAGCCGAAGTCGGGATGCGAGTCGTAGTCGAAGTCGCGGCCGGAGCCAGCGCCAGCCGAGGTGCGGCTGGAGCCAGAGGTGTAACCAGAGCCAGCTGAGCCAGAGCTGCGGCCAGAGCCCGAGCCAGCCGAGCCGGAGCCAGCTGGGCCCGAGCCAGCCGAGCCGGAGCCCGAGCTAGCTGGGCCCGAGCCAGTCGAGTCGAAGTCGCGGCCATGGCCTTCCGAACCGAAGCCACCTGAGCCCATCGAGTCGCCGCCGAAGCCGTCCGAGCCGCCTGAGCCCGAGCCGCCAACCCCGCCGGAGCCCCAGCCGTCAGCTGCACCCAAGTCGTCAACGCCACCAAAATCGCGGTTCACCAGAACAGTCACCTCCCTCCAGGAATAGCCATGGCCGCGAAGTGCGGTCCCAGCCGGTTGCGCAGAGTGGCCAGGCCGCGGGCGGCCTGGCTCTTCACCGTGCCGGTGCTGCAGCCGAGGGTGGCGGCCGTCTCGTCGACGGACAGGTCCTCGAAGTAGCGCAGCACCAGCACGGCGCGTTGACGGGGCGCCAGCACCGCGAGGGCCTGGCGCACCAGCATGTCGTGTTCGGTTTCGGTGTCCGTGGTGGGGACGTCGGGGGGTGCGTCGGTCAGGCGTTCCCGTTTCCAGCGGCTGCGGCGGTTCTCGGCGAGGAACGTGCGCAGGACGATCTTGCGCGCGTACGCGTCCAGGCTGTCGTGCCGGGACAGGCGCGGCCACGCGAGGTACAGCTTCAGCAGCGCCGCCTGCGTGAGGTCCTCGGCGCGGTGCCAGTCGCCGCACAGGAGGTACGCCGTGGCCCGCAGGCTGTGCGCGCGCTCGCCGAAGTACCGGGCGAACTCGCCGTCCCACGGCGAGCTCGGCCCGGGCACCGGACGGGAGCGGGAGATCACCTGAGCGATCAGCCCCAGATGTCCGGCAGGTTCAGGTCACCGGTCGGCCCCGCCGGGATCGCCGTGGGCACGCGCACGCCGCCCGGCGCCGTCACGCCCGGAGCCTGCGGCGGCACGCGCGACGGCACCGCGGTCGGGGGCGCCACCTCGGTCGGACGCTGCGTCGGCAACGTCGGCCGCGTCGCCTCCGTCGGCGGCGCCTGGACGGGCGAGCTCGGCTGCGCCGTCGGCGGCGCCGGCTGGGCGAACGCAACCGCCCCACCCGTCACGGCACTCCCGGCCAGCAGCAATGCCCCGACGCTCAACGCGAAACGAATACGCACAACAGCTCCTCAACTCACGAGCACCCCGGTCGGCGGCGCCTCTTCTGCCCTAGTCATGCCGCCGGCGCCACGGCGGGTTGCATCGAGTTCGCCAAGTTTTTCCCGCACCCAGCGCCGGCGTTCGCGCCCGGATCGCGACGACTGCGCCGACACCCCGCCTCACCCGATGCGCGGCCAAGCCGGGCCGCCGTGCCCACCGGCACCGGCTGGCCCGTGATCGACCATGCCCCACACCACGCTCGGCCAAGCCGAACGGCTGGTCCCGTCGGCACCAGCCGTCCCGTCGGGCTCCATGATCTTCCGCGGCCAGGCGTCGACGTGCACCCAAACTGGGCCCCGCTGGCCACCGGCAACCGTCGGCCCGCCGGACACCGCAGTCGACCACCCGAGAACTCGGGCCCAGTTCCTCACCCGGTCACAAGGTCCGCAACTCAACCGCGCCCTGATCGCAAACGCTTGCGCCTCCCCAGAACGACCCCACCAACGACAAACGGCCGGAGGCACCAACCCCCGGCCGTTCACCGAAAACCGCGAAAACTCACACTGCCGACAACTTGCTCCACGAAGCCCAGTCGTACGTCCAGTCGCTGTAGTCGCCGTCCTTCGATGTCAGGGTCTGGGTGCTGCCGGTGATCTCCACCGGGTCGCCCGGCAGGACGCTGTCGTAGTAGATCTTCGCGTTGGCGGGCGACAGGTTGAGGCAGCCGTGCGAGATGTTCTTCTTGCCCTGTGCCCAGATGGAGCCCGCGAGGCCGTGGATGAACTCGCCGTTGTTGGAGATGCGGACGGCCCACGGGACGTTGACGTCGGTGTAGCCGTAGCGCGGGTTGCTCATCGAGTAGGTCGCGTGCTTCGACATGACCACGTGCACGCCGCTGTGGGTGACGCGGCCCGGGTCGGAGTCGAGGCCGTAGCTGACCGGGAAGTCCATCACCTGCTTGCCGTCGCGGATGACCTGCATGCGGTGCTGCGTGGTGTTGCCCTTGACGATCTGCGAGCGCCCGATCTTGAAGCTCGCGGAGAGGTCCTGGCGCCCGTACGTGCCGCCGCCCATGGGCACGCCGTAGATGTTCGCGTTCACCTTCACCTCGGTGCCCGGCGCGAAGTACTCCTTCGGCCGCCAGTGCACGGAGGTGTCGCCGTTGAGCCAGGCCCACGAGCCCTCGGTCTTCGGCGTGGTCTCCACCGACAGCGCCTTCTCCACCGACGCCTTGTCCTTCACGGCGCTCGGGAACGTCAGCGCGATCGGCATCGCGATGCCGTACGTCTGGCCGTCGCCGACGTTCAGGCTGCCCGCCATCTGCCGGCGCGGCTTCACGGTGGTGAAGGCGCCGCTGATCTGCACCTGCTTGCCGTCGCTGCCGGTCGCCTGGCCGGACCAGGTGTACGTCTTGCTGTAGCCCAGGTCCTCGGTCGTGGACCAGCTCGTCTTGTCCGCCGACGGCTGGCCCTGCACCTGCTTGCCGTCCGGGTTCGTCAGCGTGACGGAGTCGATCGTGCCGTCCGCGACGCTCACCTTCACCGGATCACCCGGCGCCACGTCCTTGGCGTTCGCCGCGGGCGCGAGCGTGATGCTGGCAGGCTTGGCGACCGGCGCGGCCTTCGTCGGGCCCCCGCCCGTGTTGCCGCTGGCGCTCACGGTGGCCGGATCGCTGCTGCACGCACCGAGCGCGAGCGCGGCGACGACCCCCAGAACCGCGATGCCCGCTCTCCGGCGCGCGAAGTTTCGGATAGTCACACCGATCCCCAATCTCCCCTGGACAACCCCAACCACCCAGACGTCCCGAAGAGCCCGAACGTTGATCGATCGAATAGTGACCAATGTCACACCGACTCTCATCATGCTCACGTACGGGGTCCAGACGACTCCGGGACGTGCACGGTGATGTCCGGCGCGCCGTGCTCGATCAGCGTAACCGGCACCACTGACAGCGCTGCGTAGGCGGCGATACGACGTTCCGGTGACGTGCGAGTCTGTGAACCGATCCGCGAGATCACGGGCTTCAGATTTGGCCAGATCCCGGTAGGCTGCTGAGCAGGCCGTCGTTTTGCGTGTTCGTGGCTTCACACTCGCGGAACTTCTGACGCGAGCCGTGGGGCCCGACAGCTCTTCGCTCGACTCGTTGGAACCGCCCGGGACGGCCGGGGTGCCGCTTCGGTGGCATTCGAAGCGGATCTGTTACGAGGAGTACAGCGGTGGCGCAAGGCACTGTGAAGTGGTTCAACGCGGAGAAGGGCTTCGGCTTCATCGCTCAGGATGGCGGTGAGGGTGACGTGTTCGTGCACTACTCGGAGATCGACGGGCGCGGCTTCCGCACCCTCGAGGAGAACCAGCGAGTGGAGTTCGAGGTCGGCCAGGGCCAGAAGGGCCCCCAGGCCCAGAAGGTCCGCCCGATCTGAGACAGGCCCAACGCGTTTTCTCAGGCCTGAGTAAGGAACTCCCGGCGAGTCGCTCGCCGGGAGTTTCTTTTTGTTGTTGTGTGACACCGTTTTGTTGACACAGCGTGGTTTCCCTGACGCAGCGTGACTTCCGGTCACGGAAAAGCCCCCGGCGCTGGTGCACCGGGGGCTTTCTCGGCTGCGTTCGTCGCGCTTCGGTCAGCGGGGGAGAAGCGGTTCGTCGAAGGAACCCTGGGGGAAGCTGAACTCGTCGGTCATGGCGTCGGAGTGCCGGCGATCCTGCGCCGACGCAGCCTGGCCCTCCCAGGAGAGGCGCTCCAGGATCCACTCCATCGCCAGCGCCTGCGGGGAGATGTCGCGCTCGTTGGCGATCTCCTTGAGCTGCTGGCTCGCGATGAGGTTCATGCGCAGCTGGTAGACCTGCGCTTCGCCGAAGCGCTTGCCGGTCCCGGTGCTTTCGGGGTCGGAGTCCGGAGCGAGAGCCGCGAGGTAGCTGGTGAGCTCCTTGTCCTCGACGACTTCTTCGCCCGCCGGCTTGGCGGCGTTGCGGTGCCGTCCGGACGAGACGGCCTTGAGGTTCGTACGGCTGCCGAGGCGGCCGAGTGAGGGAAGAGGCACCCGGACACGATAACGGTTGGGTCTCGGCAAACAAACGACTGTGAGACACGACACAAGCAATTCGGTCGCTCATTGAGCCTATTCGATCACCTGAACAGCCCAGCGGTAAACGCTGTTCAATGACCGTCTGTGGATGTGCTGTTCACGCGTTGCACAAGGCGGGTTTCAGCAGGTCGACACGTAAAAGTGCAGAAATGGAGAGACCCCCGCGCCAGGGGGAGGAACGCGGGGGTCGGAGGGGATCTCCACAGGCGCTGACCGGGGGTGTGTCAGCACCATCGATTGTTGCACGAGTTCCGGGCTTGGGCGAGTGGAACCCGTGAGAAATCCACACTCCGGTTCACATTCACGATCTTGTGAATGTGTCCGGCGATTGCGCAGGGTTGTGCGGAGAGTGTTCCCAGGTTCACTCTCCGGGGGGCTGCCTGTGGCGCTTTCCTCTGGTTAGCCTCGCGGCCAGTTGTTCAGAACCGGGCGGAGGGGCCATGAGCGGGTCTGTGGAAGTTCGACAGTTCCTCCTTCGGTACGAAGGTGCCGATGGCGGAAGCACGTCGCTGACCGGCGGCGGCGTGCCGGCGCAACGCGGGGCCACCGACGGCCAACGCGTCTCCGATGACCAAGTGCGGCGCGCCCGCCTTGCCGTCGCCAACGGCGCACTGGGGGTCGAGGACTGCGCCCAGCTGTTGGAGATGCTCGGCCTCGATCTCGAGGAGGGCGGACAGGCGCCGGTTCAGCGCTGAGGTCTGCCGTCGGCCGGGGTTCGGGTCGTGCGGTGGCTCGGTGTGGGCTGTCGTGTGACTTGTTGACGGATCTCGAGGTGTCTTGGGTGTCTCCGGGTTGATCGATGCCCGGTTGGGGGCGACGGCCGGCCGGCTCGCCCCGCCGGCGCGGAGGATCACTGTTGTCGCAGGTCATGAGCTTGCCGGAGAGTTAGTCACCCCCCGGTGTGAGGCGGTGGGGGCGTGCCCTATGCTTGTAATCGCTCCCGGGGGAACCTGAGAGCGCGGTCGGTCGGTTCGCCGAAACCGGCTGGGCTCCCATCGTTCAGTGGCCTAGGACTCCGCCCTTTCAAGGCGGCAACGCGGGTTCGAATCCCGTTGGGAGTACGCAGTACCGTAGTACCAGCAAGGCCCTGTGGCGCAGTTGGTTAGCGCGTCGCCCTGTCACGGCGAAGGTCGCGGGTTCGAGTCCCGTCAGGGTCGCAAGATCGTTCGGCTGCTAGCCGGCGTTCCCGGCCAGGTAGCTCAGTTGGTACGAGCGTCCGCCTGAAAAGCGGAAGGTCGCCGGTTCGACCCCGGCCCTGGCCACCGTTCTGATCAGCCAAAACAGCCCCCGCCCCACTCGGACGGGGGCTGTTTCGTGCGTCAGGTGCCCAAAGAGGTGCCCAGTAGGTGCCTCACGCGGCCTTCCAGAAGTACTCGTTGAGCTGCCCGGCGACGTCTTGGCGAAGAGCCTCCGTCACGTGCTGGTAGCGCTTCTTCATGCTCTCCGTGGACCAGCCCATCATCTGCATGACGACGCGAGGGTCTACACCGAGCAGCAGCAGCACTGTGGCCGCGGTGTGGCGTGCGTCATGCAGTCGCGCCGGCCGCACCTTCGCTTCGGCGAGCAGCTCGCACCAGGTGCCGTAGTCGGCCCTCGGATCGATCGGGTTGCCCGTGGGCTGAGTGAACATCCACCCGCCTTCCTGCCACTCGCTGCCCGCGTGCTCCCGGGCGCGCTGCTGCTGCTCTTCGTGGCGCTCGATCAGGCCGAACAGCTCGTCAGGAAGCGTCCACGTTCGGCGGCCGGCGCGCGACTTCACGTCGACCTCGACGAGTCCGCCACCGTGCCGCTGAGGACACATTCGCGCGTGTTCCACGCAATCGGGCGGGCACGGTGGCGGGCACGGGCGCGTGTGCTTCGCGCAGGGCTCCTTACACGGTTTGGTCTTGTGGTACTTCGCTCCGCACGCATTGAAGTCGTCGCATCCGTGCTTCCACTTCTGCCGCTGAATCGCCTTCCGAACGCGCAGCGTCTTCCGCTTCTTATCCAGAGCGGTCCACTTGAACCCGAGCGATTCCCCCTGCCGCGCGCCGAGAGCCAAAGCGATGACGTACCTAACGCCGTTCGGCCTTTTCAGCGCTGCCGTGATGACGTTCTGGACGTCCTCTAAATCCAAAGGCTCAATTTCTTCTTCCTCGACGCGCGGGGCACGTGCGAGCCGGACGACGTTGCGGAACACAATGCCGCGCCGTTCTGCTTCCCCGAACGCGGTCCTGGCCGTCCGGTGGACCTGGTGCACGGTGGCGGGCTTGAGCTTCGCTTCCAGCATCTTCGCGTACAGCTTCTCGAAGTGGTCGGGCTCGATCTGGCGAAGCCAGTGCGCGCCGACGCCGGGCACGAGGTGCTTGTAAACGGCCGTCTTGTAGCCCACAACCGTCTTGTACCGCGCGGTGAGCGGCGCGATGTTCTCAACCCAGTGAATGAGCCAGGCGTCTACCTTCCACTTCCTGCCCTTCTTTCGGACAGTGCCGTTGTCGCGCTCGTTGAGCAAGGCTCGATATTCCTCGCGAGCTTCCGTTTCGTCGCGGCGCTTCACGTGACGACGATCCGGCTTGCCGTTGTCGAGAACTCCAACGGTGACCTTCGCATGCCAGTAGCCGTCATATTCGCTGTAGTAGAAGCTCCCTTCGCCGTTCGGATTGCGCGTACCTTCGGGGCGCTTGCTGCGTGCCACTTGAATTTCCTCCTAGGCGGCTTTTTGCGTGGTGTCGCCGGCGACCAGGCGGGCGGCGAACGCGTCGATGGCGGATACGGAGATGCGGCGGAGCCGGCCGATGCGGACGGATTCCAGCTCGCCGGAGCGGACCAGGCTGTAGGCGGTGGTGCGGCCGATGCCGAGCCGTTCCCCGGCCTCTTCAACGGTCAGCAGAACCCGCGGCGGCAGCGGCCGGGGCGCCGGCCGCGCGTCGGCGACGTGCTGCGTGGCGAGGCGTTCGGCGAGCTGGGCGAGGCCGGCGGCGAGTTGGGCGATGTCGTTGGCGGTAGCCATTGGTGGTGAGCCCTTCGTGCTGCGGTGCGGTGGGTGGTGGCGATGCGCACGGGGTCCTCCTTGGTACGTAGGAAACGAAGGAACGAAGTAAGTGCCTGACCTGGGGTTTCTTCGGAGACTTAGTTCGTTCGGTACGAACTAATGAAGTCCGGTAGTCGGCGTTTGTGCTGGTCAGCGAGTTTGTTCGTTAGTTCGTTTGGTTCGTCGAGTTGTCGGGGGCGCGGGCGGTGTAGACCTCGCTCGGACGGCCCCGGCCACTGGCCGATGGGCGCGTGGTGACGGTGATCTGCCCGGCCGCCCTGAGCTGGTCCAGCAGCGTGGTGACCTCGGCGGCCGGGGTGTTGCCGCGGAAGTACTCCGCCGTAATCGCCTTCCTCGTCCGCCCGTCGGCCCCGGCCGCGCCGATCCACGCGGCGAGCTTCGCCAGGGCGGAAGTGTCGGTGAAGACGGCGCGGGCAGAGGCGATGGAGTAGCGGACCAGCGCGGCCGCGGCGGTCAGGTGCGCCACCCCGATCGTCGACGTGCCGTCGAGCGCCGCGTGGATGCCGGCGATGCGCAGGCAGTTCGGGGCCGCCCGGGAGGAGAACTCTTCCACCGGTCCGCCTTCGGCGTCGCCGTGGTCGCCCCCGAGTTCGATGTAGAGCCGCCGCCACAGCTCCACCGCGTCGTCGGTGAACCCGAGCGTGCCGAACGTCGCGCCGGTCATCAGTCGCTCGCGTAGCTCGGAGCCGAGCCGTTCGATCAGGTTCGGGTCCGCGCCCTGGGAGAAGGGCAGGAACTGGCACTGCGCGACGGCGATGGGCAGGAACCGGTTGTAGGTGCCGCCGGCGAGGTCGGAGGCGGACACCTTGGCGCGGAACTCCTTCGGGGTGATGTGCCCGAGGATGCCGACGTGGGTGTCCTTGGCGATGCGGGCGGACACGGCGAGGGTGGACAGGTCCCCGCCGTCCCACGCGTTGCGCAGGGTGGCAGACAGCGAGTTGCCCTCGCGCTTCATGCGCTGCATGACCCCGGCCCACTCCGCCTCGAACACCAACAGCCGCTTGTCCCCCGGCGGGAGCGCGCCGGGTGCGCGCTTGCCGTCGTCGTCGGGGCCGTCCTCGTCGGCGGCGAACATCGCGGCAAGCCCTTCCCCGGAGGTGAGTCCGGAGCGGACGTTGACCGTCATGAACTCCGCGTCCGCGGCGGTGAGCACCCGCCGTGCCGAGCCCCACCCGGCCCCCTTCCGGCCGCCCCCGGTGCGGCCGACGATCAGCGGCCACACCAACAGTGGGTGCGAATCGTCCCCGGCCCGCACGTGCGGAGACCGTCCCAAGTGGACACCCGCCGCGCAGAGCAGGGAGGCGAGGATGCCGATCGGGTCCGCCTCCGTCGTCGGGGCGATCTGGTGGGTGATCCACCCGAGGTAGGTGTCATAGACGGCGGAGTCCAGACCGGGCAATGCCTTGCGGGCGTGGGCGACCTGCGCGCGGGCGCGTTCCTCGGTGTCGGTCAGGGTGGCGGTCGCGGGCATGTCACCTCCTGCGGTGGCGGGGTGGGGCGGGACCGACCGCAGGGGCCGGGCGGGGCTGGTCATCGGCGTGGTTCCTTCCGATGGGCGGGCGGGGTCAGGCCGCGGTGGTCGGCGTGGTCATCACGCGGCTCGGCGACGGGCGACGGGGTTGCGGATGCCGGCGGTCAGGCCGGCGTCGACGACGCGGGTGATCTCGCGGTCGGTGCAGTCGCATCCGGCGGTGACCATGTGCCCGGCCGCCTCGATCAGCGCAGCGCGGGCGGTGGTGTGGTCGATCAGCTCGGCTCCGACCTTGCGGCCGATGGTGTAGGCCGCAGCCGACAGGACGGCGTTGTGGGTGTCTGGCCCGGCCGCACGGACGCGTTCGCACTCCCCGGCGAGTGCCGCGGACCCGTAGCGGGTGGGGGCGGTGGAGCGGATCTGGACGGGCGCTGAGTTGGCCGTAGACGGACGTTCGGCCGCGGCCTGGACTAACCACCCCGGCAACTCGACCGGGTCGGTGTCGTCGGCGAGTTCATACGCGCCTTCCTCGGTGACCGACCCCGGTCCTGCTGCGTATCCGCCGCCTGCCCGGACGTCCACATTGGCCGCCACCTTGCCCTGCGAGTTGCGCAGCGTGGTGCCGGCCGGGGCGAGGTAGTACAGGTGGCGGCCACCGGACGGCGTGGTCACGGTGTAGGTCGCCGGCAGCGGGCCGCCCCGTTCGGCGGCCAACGCCGTGAGTGCGCTCCAGCCGTCCGGGCCGGGCTTGCCCTCGTCGGGGACGTCGGTGTCGACGACGACCAGCCGTGCCGGGCCGGTCGCCACGGCGATGTTGAACCGGCCGGACTCCCAGCAGCGGCGGATGCGGTCGGTGTCGCGGTGTGCGCGGTTCTCCCAGTCCTTGACCATCGGGCGGTTCTTCGTGCCAGGGGCGAGCGGGAAGATCGGCCACCCCATCCCGGCGAGGTAGAGCGCCCATTCCAGCAAGTCGTTGCGTTCCACAGTGGACAGTCCTTCCGGGTCGGTTACGGGCCGGGCGGATACGGCGGTGGTGGCGGTGTGCGTGCTCAAGGGCAAGTCCTGACGTCAGTCACTTTGGGTGACGGCCTTAGGGTGCGCGGGACCTAGCCCTAGAAGTCCGGAGGTGTGGCGGTCCCGGGGTTTCGGGGCTTGGAGGGTGTTTCCGCAGGTGGGCGCTAGGTCGCTAGGGTGCTGGTCAGAGGTGGCGCGGGGTGCTAGCGGGGATGCTAGATCTAGCATCGGGTGACGCTAGGCCGGTGATCGACGCTAGCCCCCGCGCCGGTTACTGTGCGTGCTAGTTCTGGTTGTGCTTGTCGACCGCGGCGAACACGTCCACGCGGTTGACGCCGCGCCGGTTGGCGGCCTTGCCGGTCTCGTCCTTGCCGTAGACCTGGATCGTCTCGACACCCCACGGGGCGAGGCTGGTGGCGAGCTGGTTGGCCTTGCCGCGGCCGTCCAGCGTGCCCCACGCGCCGTAGACCTCGGGGCGGAGCGCGGCGAGCCGGTCCACGATGGACTCGGACCACACCTTCTTCTCCCCGGGCTTGAGCACCGCGGCCACGTCCAGGATCAGCACGTGCCCGGCCTTCGTGTCCTCGCCTGCCTGGTCGACCTGTCCGGCGGCGTAACCGGTGATGGTGCCGGCGGCTTCGCGGGCAACGCGAGCGCGTTCCACGATCCCTTCGGCGGCCGGGCCGTCGATCAGGTAGGTGCGGGTGATCTTCGGGTCGTCGCTCTCGCCGGCGAGGTAGCCGATTCCCTTGTCGTTGAACGAGAACAGCGCCGCGTTGATGCCGCGCTTGTACGCGCCGGTCCCGAGGATCATGTCGTTTTCGGGCTGTGCCATCACTCGCAGGCAGAACCGCAGGCCGGCGTTGGCGGAGATACCCTTCGGCAAGCTGGACGCGTCCGGGCGCTGCGTGGCGAGGACCAGCATCAGCCCCATCGCCGGGCCGCGCTTGGTGATGGCCTCGGCGAGCTTGTTGGCCTCCTCCTTGAATTCCTCGTGGGAGAACAGCTCCTGGCACTCGTCGATCACCGCGAAGATGGGGTGAAGTCCCAGGTCACGGGTGCTCGACAGGTGCGGGGTGACCTTGTTCTCCGGGCACAGCTTCGGGTCGGACTCGGCGATGCGGGAGAGCACCTTGGCGCGGCGGTCCATCTCCTTGACCAGGTACCGCAGCCCGTCCATCACCTCTTCCAGCGTGGCGTTGTCCGCGCCGGAGGCGTAGCGGTGCGCGACCGGCTTGCACATGCCCAGGTCACCGGTGCCCTTGAGCTCGAACAGCAGCAGCTCCGCCATCGGGTCCAGCGCGGCGGCGAGGACCAGGATGCGCAGCGCGAACGTCTTGCCCATGCGCGGCATCGCGCCGATCAGCATCGCGACGAACATCATGGTCAGGACCACCGGGCGGCCGCGCTGGTCGGTGCCGAACGGGATCGGCTCGAACAGGTTCACCCGGCCGCGCTTGGCGAGCGGCCACGTCGGGGCCTTCTGCTTGTTCAGCGGCTTGTCCCCGACCCAGATCACCAGCCGCCCGGGGTGTTCGTCGGAGACCGGTTCGGGCCAGACGCACCCGAGCGGTCGGCGCAGGCCGGAGGCCAGCTTGTCCCGGCGTTCCATGACCATGTCCACGGTGACGCCGTACGGGAGTTCGACCTCGGCGCGCCACCCGTCCCCGTCGCGCACGATCGGCGCGGGGAAGTGGATCTTCTCGCCCTTCCCCGCGATGGTCTGGTCGATCTTGGCGATGCCGAGCGACCCGAGCGCGTTCAGGACCACGTCGGAGGTCAGCTTCGGCACCCGCGCGGCGATGACCGCGCGGGACACGATCGGCTTGTCGGCCCGGCCGCCGGCGGTGCCCAGCAGCGCCGCGGTGGCCGTGCCGGCAGCGAGGTACCAGCCCCACCCGGTCACCGCGCCCACGAACAGGTAGAGCCCGGCCACCAGGACCAGGAAGGCGAGGAACACGGCGGTGGAGCGCTTGCGGACCCGTTCCGTGCGCAGCTCCGCGAGCTTGCGGTACTCCTCGGTGTTGCCCGCCGCGACGGCGTTCGTGCGCAGCGGCTTGGCCTCTGCGTCGAACACCCAGCGGTGGGTGTTCACGACGATCCGCGCCAGGCCGCGCGGGGAGTGCAGGACCAGCACGCCGACGTAGCGCGGGGTGCGGACGGCGTGGTAGGCGCAGGTGTGTCCGGCGTAGCCGGCCAGCCACTTCGCCCGCGACAGCAACTCGTTGCGCGAGCGCGCCCACCCGGGGATCACCTCCCGGGTCTTGGCCTCGCGCGCCCCGGCCCACCACGACGGCGCGGCCTTCGGGTCCGGCTGGTCGACCAGCAGCGGGTTGACCCGGGCGGCCGGGTCCTCGTCGTCGACGATGACGCCCTCGACCACCATGCCGTCGACGACGTCGGGGGCGGTATCGGTGCGGTCCTGGGCCGGGATCTGGTCGGTGGTGCGGGCGGTGTCCGGGCGGACCGGGACGACGGCGCCGGAGCGGGTTACGGCGGTGTCGGTGGCCGCGGTGTCGTGGGCGTTCACGGCGGTGGCGGGGTCGGTGTTCACGGCCTGGTCGGTGGTGGTGTTCGTGGACGGGTTCGGGGTGGTGTTCACGGAAGGGAGCCCTTCGGGGTTGGTGGCGTTCACGGCGTCGGGTGCGTGGTCGGCGGTGGTGGACATCAGGCGGCCTCCCTTTCGGGCGCGGTGGTGGGCTGGTCGGCGGGCGCCGGCGCGACGGCCGGGCGGGTGGTGGTCTCGGTGGTCAGGTCGTCGGCGACGTTCTTGCTCGTGCCGCGGGAGATGTCCGGGCACACGCTGCGCACCCATGCCGGGGTGATCTCGATCCCCGGCGCCCACGCCGCGCGAGCTTCGGCGAGGTAGTCCGCCCGGAGCTTGCGGGCCGGCTTCGCCGCGGCCTTGCGGGTGGCCGGACGTCGTCGGGCCGGCGTCTTCGTCGTCGCCGGGGCGGGTGAGGTGAGGGCGGGGGCTGTCTCGGTATCGCCGGTCGCCGCGGGTGCCGACATGGGGGCGGGTACGGGGGTGCGTGCGGTGTCCCCCGCCGTACCCGCCTGTCCCGTGAACGCGGTGCCGGCGGCGGCCATGACCGCTTCGGTGAGCTTGTCCCGCAGCACCGGCGCGGTCTCCGCGGCGAGGAACACCAGCACCGGCGGCACCGAGTGCAAGACGACCCCGGCGACGTCCAAGTGGGTCCAGGACTTCCAGGTGTTCATGACGTAGGTGGCCAGGAACGCGAACCACTTGGTGCGGTGCGCCCACTGCATCCCGTCCAGCACCCGGTAGCGGGCGGTGATCTGCTCCGCCCGCAGCACCGCGACCAGGACCAGCGAGACCATCGGGTCCAGCAGCCACCCGGCGACCCACCCGGCGGACCAGGCGGGTGCGCCGGCGGCGGCGAAGGACTGGACGTTGACCATGGTGAAGGCCAGCCCGAGGAAGATCCCGAGCCAGATCACCGCGTCGATCTGCGTGCGGACCTTCTCCACTCGCAGGGCCACCACGTCCGGGTGGTTGGCCAGCCGCCGGACCTGCGCGGCGTTCTGGGCGTCCTGGGCGAGCTTGTCCGCTTCCGTCAGTGGCTGGTGCCGGGCGTCGGCCGGCGCGAGTTCGGTGCTGGTCATCAGCTCTGCCCCCATTCGGTGCCGTGCTTGCGCTCCCACTGGTCCTTGCGGCCTTCCAGCTCCGCGTTGAGGACCTGCCGGCGCTCCTGGTCGTTGAGCTGGGAGAGCACGCCCTGGCGGTGTTCGGGCTTCATGCCCGACAGCAGCACGTGGACGGTGGCCGCCGCGGCGGCGTCCTCTTCGGACTTCTTCTTGCCGAACATCAGCGACGCCCCCCGTGGTGAGTGACGATCTCGGTGATGGCCATCAGCCGCACGATCGTGTTCGCGGCGAGCAGGGCCGGGACGATGAGCGTGATCCACGTGGCCGTGGTGTTCTGCACCTTGACGATCAGCAGCCACTGGACGAACGCGATGACCGCGGTGCACAGCACCAGCCGGACCAGGTTGGCGGTCATGCGGGTGACCTCGCGGACACCGCGCAGGGACTTGGTCGCCGACTTGCGGCCGGCGCGCCACACGGAGAACGCGCCGATCAGCGCGAGTCCACCGAGGACGTACAGGGTCTGCGGAGCCATCTCAGGTCACCACCTTCGGGTAGTCGACACGCGCACAGCGCCCTGCGGGAAGCGGGATCACCGGAGCCAGCCCGGCAGAGCGGACGGGAAGGTCGGTCGGCGACACGACGGGTTCGCCGGTCACGTACTCGTGCAGGTGCGAGTCCGGGGCGAGCCCGGCGGAGTAGAGACAGGCGTCGCACGTGCGGTGCGGCTTGGGGAGTTCCGTCCATCCGAGTTCGCCGCACTCGCGGCAGGTCCGGCGGGCGGCCATCGCCTTGTCCAGCGCGGCGGCGCGGGCCGGGGTCATCGGGCGGACCGGCTTGGCCGACGCGATGAGGTAGAGGTTGGCGTAGACGAGCTTGCCGGCGCGGTGGCAGCGGAAGTACAGCACCGCCACCGGGTCCGCTCCGCCGGGCCGCAACCCCATGCGCCGGAGCTGCCGACGAGTGGCGAGCTTGCCGCGCGGGGCGATGCCGTAGGACAGCAGCGGCAGCCCGTCCACCCGGCCGCGGGTGAACTCGAGATCCGGGGACCACGCCACGGGCGCGAGGACCCAGGGGAACTTGCGGGCCATCACCGATCACCCGCCAACAGCGCGAGTTCGCGGTCCCAGTTGATCCGGGTCGCTTCGGTGCCGGCCGGCACCATCGCGTCCGACTCGTCCAGGAACCGTTCCAGCTCGGCGCGCTTGAACGCGAGGTTGCAGCTCCCCGTGCTCTGGGGGTCGTGCAGCGTCACCCAGGTGACCGCGTCGTCCTTCGTCGCCGGGGTCACCTCGATGTCCCCGATCCCGGCCGGCGCGTTCAGCCCATCGGCCAGCAGATCCCGGGAGAGCAGCCACACCACCGAGATCGGGCCGTCCGGCACGTCCAGCTCCACCGCGAACGGGTCCGACACCCGGTAGGTGACGGTGACCGTGCGGTGGCCGCCGTCTAGGGCCGGGCCGCCGGCCGGGCAGATCACCGTTCCCGCCGTCAGGCGCCGGCGCAGCGTCGTGCGGGCGGTCATGCCGCACCGCCGGAGACCAGCTCGACCGACTCACGGACCAGCGTGAGGGCGGATTCGCGGACGTCCTGCGCGTCGTCGGTGAGGCACGCGTCGTCCAGGGCGTCGGCCATCGCGAACAGCCACGCCACGCGGGCGGCGGTGTATTCCGCGTCGGTGCCGTAGTTCGCGCCGCGGATGGGCTGCTGCGCGAGCAGGGTGGTGATGTCCTTGTACTGTCCCGCGCTGAGCGCGGTGGTGGTGCCTACCATGGGAAACCTCTCCGAGTTGCTACCTGCGTGGTGGTGGGGAGTCCCGGCCTGGTCGGAGCGTTCTTGGCGGTTCGAGCCGCCCAGGCTGGGGTCAGAAACGGCGGATACGGCGGGGATGCTGGGAGGGGCGGTCATGTCAGCGCCGCCAGCAGCAGCGCGACGGCCAGCAGCGACAGCCCGACGACCAGTAGCGCCATCGCGGTGGAGATCTGCCGGTACTTGCGGACCGCGATCCCACCGAGGTGGGCGGTGTCGACGGCCAGCGTCGCGGTGACGGGGACGCTCCCGGCTTCCAGCAGCGCGGCCGGGCCGTTGTAGGCGGCGTCCAGCCAGGAACCCGGCGTGGGGAACTGCGTGAGCCGGGGTCGGACCGCGGAGAGCAGGACCAGCACCGCGGCGAAGATCGGCGCGGCGGCCAGCCACAGCCCGACCGTCGCGGCCGGCGACGTCTGCCGGGTGGTCAGGGCTACCACGCCGGAGAAGGCCAGGCCGACCAGCCCGAGCAGCGTGGTCACCTTCGTATCCGCCTTACCCAGCTCCGAACGGGCCTGTTCGTGAGCGACGTGGACGTGAGGCATCGCGTCGGCGTAGGTCATCGGTTCGCTCCCTGGGCTTCGCGCTGCTTGCGCTGGATCTCTTCCTGCTGGCGCTGCAGCTCGCGGTGCCAGGCGCCGGAGTCGTTTTGCCCGCTCACGCCGCCTCCCCTCGGGTCGCGGTGGTGGTGTCCAGCCGGACCGGCAGCACTCGCAGCGCCGCGCGGTCGGTGCGCCGGCGGGTGCGGTGGGCGTGCTGCGCGTCGATGAACGCGTGCCGGGTGCGGACTTCGGCGACGGTCGTCGCGGCGGTCAGCTCCTGGTCCAGCTCGGCGAGCAGCGCGTCAATGGCAGACTCGTCCAAGCCGTCCGGGTAGAAGCCCTGACCAGCGGGAACGCCGTCAACGGCGGCCTGGATGACGCGGTTGGTGATTCGTGCGGAGTTCATTGGGGTCCTTCCGAGTTGCTCAACTGACACAGATCAATCTAGATCGGTATGAGTCAGTTGGCACTACGTCGTTCGAGTGATGTATGTCGGTTTGAGTCAGTCTGGCTAGACTCGCCCTATGGACGGCAGCGCGGCAGCAATGGCTACCTACGAGCGAGTGGCCGAACAGATCCGGGCGGACATCCGGCGGGGTGTCCTGAAGCCGGGGGACAAGCTCCCCGGCAACCGAGTCCTGGCAGACAAGTACGACGTTGCGCTAGGTACAGCGCAGAAGGCGTTGCGGCTGCTGCAGGACGAGAAGTGGCTTACGGCGACGCCGTCCGTTGGCGTCTTCGTCAACGAGGTGCCAGGTAAGGCGGTCGACCCTCTGACGGCGATGGCCGGCGAGCTTGCCGAGCTGCGCAAGCGGGTCGACGCCTTGGAGAAGTTGGTGGGGGAGCGTTGAGGGCTGGTGTTCCGGTGCGCTGTCATGTCCTAAGGAAACCGCAGGTCAGGGGACGCGAGTACCGCACTTCCAAGGATCTTTGTGGACGTCCCCGCGCCCTGAAACGTCCTCACGAAACGTCCGGAAACGTCCCGCAAGGGAGGGGGCGGCATGGCTAACGACCGGCTCCGAACCGCCATGTTGGCCGCCAACCTCACCGTGGATGACCTTGCCGAACGAGTGGGGGTCGACCCGAAGACGGCAGGCCGGTGGATCAGCAACGAACGGGTGCCCCACCGCGGCACCCGACACAAGATCCTCGCGGTACTTGGGGGGCGAGAAGAGGACATCTGGCCGTCGCTCGCGTCGGACACCCGTCCCGCAGCGACGGAATCTGAGCTTGTGCACCTGTATCCGTCCCGGTCTGCCATCACGGGCGCGGGTTGGGAAGCTCTGCTCAACGGTGTCCGGGAAAGCATGGACGTCCTGGTCTTCTCCGGCGCCTTCCTCGTGGAGCAGTACAACTTCGTCCCGCTGGTTCGCGCGAAAGCCGCGGCCGGTGTCCGGTTCCGTCTGCTGGTCGGCGATGAGACGACGTCGGCCGTCAAGCAGCGCGCGATCGAAGAGGGGACTCCGGGCGGCCTGGAGGGACGCATTCAGCTCATGCGGCGGTACCTCGCGGACGTGGCTGACCTTGACGGAGTCGAGGTCAGGACGCACGGTGAGATCCTGTACAACTCGCTCTACCGCTTCGACGATGACCTACTGGTCAACGGACATGCGTTCGGTGCCCTCGCTGGTCAGAGCCCGGTGATGCACCTTCGGCGACAGCCGAGCGGCCAGATGTGGCAGCACTACATGAAGTCGTTCGAGCGGACCTGGTCCGCCGGCGTCCCCGAGAAGCCTCAGGAGAGCGCGTGAGTCGAATCGACTACCTCAACGACCCGAACGCCCCAGCCGCGAACAGCGTGGTTCCGTCGGTGACGGTGGCGATTCGCGACGGAGCGGGCCGGATTCTGCTCATCCACAAGATCGACAATGACCTGTGGGCGTTGCCGGGCGGCGGTCATGACGCAGGGGAGCGTATAACGGACACCGCGGTCCGCGAGGTCCGGGAAGAGACCGGCTTGGACGTCGAGGTAGTCCGCCTGATCGGGACGTACACCGACCCGAACCACGTCATGGCGTACGACGACGGCGAGGTTCGGCAACAGTTCTCGCTCTGCTTTGAAGGGCGGTGGACTGGCGGCCGGCCGCGGGAGGATGGCACCGAGACTAAGGCGGTGCGTTGGGTGAATCCCGCAGAACTAGATAGCTTGAACATCCACCCGTCCATGCGACTGAGGATTTCTCATGCGTTGGACAGTACGCGGACTGCTCCCTACCTGGGTTGAGGCTCGGTAAGTCGTTTCTCGGTTCGCCGCACAGAATCTTTTAGGATTGGTCCGGCTTTCAGCCAAGTGCGGTGCACCGGGTCGTCAACTGGGTACCGCCTAAGAATTTCAGCGATCCGCTCATCGTAGCTAAGGCGCTGGCCATCAGGGCCGGTCGTCAGGTCTGCGGTAACTAAGGCGTCTAAGGTCGGACTATCGTCAAACGGGAATTCACTCAACTCCGCGGACATTCCGCGTTCGGCTGCTTCGAAGCGGGCGCCCGAATGGTGTGCAACTAGATTCACGATCTCGTCTGGCCAGTCAAGGCGCTTGAGGTAACGTGCGCCGTCTAAGGGGTGGAACTTAGTCAGGCCGATTTCAGGTGCATAGCCAATATCGTGCAGCCAGGCGGCGGCCACTAGCGTCTCGCTCTGCTCTGGCCTGACGGCGCCCGTCAGTTCGAGTGCGCGTGTCGCTACAGCCTGAACGTGAGTCCAACGACGCCCGAGTGGGCTAACGAGTTGCTCCGCTAGCTGCGCAGCGCCCTCGACTAGTGTAGACATTTTCTGACTGTACCTTCCTGGGGGCGGCAACGTTGATTCGCTATTCTACATAAGTCATCCTGGGCGGCTTCCTTGGTGATGCAACTTGGCGATGAATTGTCCATTTTCGGCCGTCGATGGCGTGGCACGTCAGCCGAATGTGAATGATCTTATCTCGTTCTTCTTCAAATTCTAGAACCCAGTACAAGGCATCGCCTGTACCGAGGCTTTCTTTGTTTGCGACTCGGTTAAATTCGGGCACGTAGAATGCGTCTAGCGCGCGCCCTTCTCTGCGGGGAGGCACGCCGTCGACTCCCTGTCGAAAGGACACGCCGCGCGTGTCGACGATTTCGGCCTCGACCCTGGCCAGGGCTGGGGAGTGCAGGATGCGGAAGTGGAGTCGGTACCAGCCTCCCTGGTTCTTCGGCTGAACCTCGCCATCGGTGAGTGCCGGCTGTTCCTCGTCGTGGCGCCGCGCGGCTTCGAGTTGGGCGGTCTTCGTGGCGGCCGCCGCCTGCTGCTTGGTGTAGAAGACGCTAAGGCCGGCTACAAGCAGAGCGACGATCGAGACTACAAAGGCGGCTACGGTCATGTGCTTCATCCTTCCCCTCCAAGGGCACCCAGTGCGCCAGCTCAGAGCCGCGTCGCCTCCGTGTCGCACGATCGGCTGAGGTGCCCGCAGGTGCCCAAGAGGGGTTCCATTCACCCTCGGCCGAGCTGGTTCGCAGTAGTCCGCGGGACCGCCCTGAACTGCATGGATGGCCCTGACGGACCGCCGTGAACGAGCTACCCGAGACCTGAAAAGCGGAAGGTCGCCGGTTCGACCCCGGCCCTGGCCACCGTTCTGATCAGCCAAAACAGCCCCCACCGAGTTCGGTGGGGGCTGTTTTGCGCGCGCTCCGTCTCAGTCTCCGTCTCAATCGCTCTTCTTGCGCCCCTTCCGTCCCTTGCCCTTGGCCTTGTGTTCGGGCTTCCACAGGAACTCGTTCAGCTGGTCCGCAATGTCCCGGCGGAGCCCGCCCGTCATGTGCTGGTACCGCTTCGCCATGGTGCTGTTCGACCAGCCCATGAACTCCATCACGGCTCGCTCCGGCACCCCGAGCACGAGCAGCACGGTGGCCGCGGTGTGCCGTGCGTCGTGCAGCCGGGCCTCCCGTACGCCCGCCTCTTCGAGCAGCGCCTTCCACTCGTCAAGGTCCCGGCGCGGGTCGAGCGGCTTCCCGTTCGGCTGGGTGAACATCCACTCGCCCCCGTGCCACTCGGATCCGGCGTGCTCCCGCTCCTTGGCCTGTCGTTCCTCGTGTGCCATCAGGAGGTCGTAGAGCCGGTCCGGCAGCACGATGCCCCGGCGGCCGGCCGACGACTTGACGTCGACCTCGACCAGGCCGCCGCCGTGCCGCTGCGGACACCACCGGGCGTGGCTCACGCAGTCTGGCGGGCACGGCGGCGGGCACGGCTTCCGGTGGTGCCGTTTGCAGTCCTCGGGGCAGGACTTCACCTTGTGGTATTTCGCGCCGCACTTGTGCGGGTTGTGGCACCCGTGCTGCCATGTCTGGCGCTGCAATTGCTTCGCGATCCGCAGGGCCCGGTACTCCCGATCGAGCCGCGACCATTTCAGCCCGATGGTTTCACCCTGCCGAGTGCCAAGCGCGAGTGCGAGTACGAACCGGGTTCCATTTCGCCGCGTAAGCGCGGTCACCAGGAGCCGGCCGATCTCGTTCGCCTCGAACGGCTCGATCTCGTGTTCTTCAACGCGCGGCGGCTTCGCCAGCTCCACCGGATTGCCGGTGATGTGCCCGCGGCGAAGGGCCTCGCCGAACGCGGTCCGTGCGGTGCGGTGCACCTGGTGCGCCGTCGCCGATTTGAGCCCGGACTTGAGCATCTTCGCGTACAGCTTTTCGAAGTGCTCGGGCTCGATCTTGTCGACGCGGTGTGCACCGAGATTCGGAATGAGGTGCTTGTTCACGGCGGTGCGGTACGCGTTTCCGGCCTTGTAGCGGACCGACGGAAGCGCGATGTTGTCGAGCCAGTGGGTAAGCCACTTCTCAACTGTCCACGAGCGACCAGCCTTCTTGACCTTGCCCGAATCGCGTTGCTTTTCGAGCGTGCGGACGGCCTCGATAACCTCAGCCTCGGTTTTGCGTTCGACGTGTCGTCGGTCCGGCGTGCCGTCGTCGCGGATTCCCATGGTTACGCGGCCGTGCCATTTCCCGTCTTTGCCGAGGTAGATCGAGCTGGCACCATTCGGCGCACGCGTTCCCTCTGGGCGCTTTTTGCGTGGCATGGACTTCTCCTAATCTCAGGCTGCTTTGGCGGCGGCGGAAAGCTGTTCGACGTACGTGATCAGTGCGCTCTTGGGTACGAGGCGACGTCGGCCGACACGAACGGTGGCGACCTGTCCAGCCTTGATCAGTGCGAACATGGTGGTTCGGCCAATAGACAGCTGCTCCGCTGCGGCTTCGACGCTCAGGAGTTCGCGCGGCTTCGTTGTTGCGGTGTCCACAGTGGTCTCCAAGTGCTCAGGCTTCGGGCAGGTTGTTGATCCAGTCGGTGAACCGGTTGCGGGGGACCTCCCAGCCGCTCGCGGTGCGGATCGCGGGGATGGTGCCGTCTTCGACATAGCCGCGGGTGAGGTCGACGGAGAGGCTGATCAGGTACGCGGCTTGGTCGACGGTGTAGGCGGTCGCATCCGGGTCGAACGTCGGGACGGGGCCGCTGTAGGGCGCGTCGTCGGGGTGGCCGGCCACGGTGTCGGCGGTGGCGAGGCTCGGGAAGCGGTACAGGCGAGCGGTCATCGGTGGTGCCTTTCTGTGCGAGTTGTGCCGGGGCGGACGGCTTGCCCGGTGAGGCCGTCCCCCTCCTGCCAGCCGTTGGCGAGGTGGCTGGGTCGGAAGCTGGCAGGAGGGGGTCCAGGGCTAGCGCCTGGCGCTCCCGCTGAGGACGGCTGGAACAGCGGGGCGAGGGAGGGAGTCGGTGCGAGAGTCGCCAACCCGCGAATTCGGGGTCCGAACGGGCCGGATTCCCTTCATTCCCTAGGCTCCCTGGCCGACTTCCTGGGCATGTCTGCGCAGCTCAGCAGTAGGGAGGCCGCTGAGGGAGTCGGGTAGGGAGAATTCCCTCGCCTCGCGGCGGTTCCCTGTCCGGGTCCCTCGTGCTTCGCGGTGTCGGTGGTGGTGTCGGCGACGGCTGCGAGGGTGAGTGCGCAGCGGTCGATCTGGTCGATGGCGTGGCCGGCCAGCTGCCGGAGCCGGGCCGCGCTCGAGTAGGTGATCCGGGCGGCGGCCGACGCGCTGAACATGGGCGGAGCTCCTTCCTGTCGTTGCGGTCCGGCGGGGTCGTCGGGGGCAGTGAGTGGATGAGGGGTCGAGCCGGGAGGCGTGCTCTGGGGGCCGCGTGCGGGGCCGTGTCGGGTCGATCCACTGATCCACTGGGCGGTCATCTGCGCTGGTGGCGCGCAGTGGGTCGGGTCAGTGGGTCGTCGAGTGGGGATCCACTCGCGTCGCGCCGTTCCACTGCCGGATCCACTGCGCGTTGCGGTCAGGTCGGGGCTCCGGCGGGGCGGGGTCGGGAGTGGCCGGCGGGGGTGATGCGGGTGGACAGCAGGTGGTCGATGCCGCACATGGCTTGGTGCAGGAGCCAGGCGAGGGCGACGAGGGGGAGCCGCGCGAGGTGCAGCGTCAGGAACGCGGTGACGGCGAGCAGGAAGCCGAGCAGCTTGGCTGGGCCGTACTGGTCGAGGACGTCGAACGCGGACATGGGTGCCTCCGGGGCGAATGAGTTGGGGATGAGTCGGCGGATGAGTTTTGCGATTGCGAATGAGCTGTCTCATTCGGCGGATGAGTTGCCTTATCCGGGTCTTGACCAGCGGGAATGAGCTGGGATGAAGCGAATGAGCCGGATGAGTCGACCCCGGGAGGCCGCGTCCGGACCCCGGTTTCGCGGGTGTTAGCGAGGGCCGGGCCGACTCATTCGGCCGTGCGGTACCGCGAACTTTCTCGGTTGCCGTGCGTGCTCACGCTGATGGACACCGGGTGCGAGCGCGGTCATGGTGGCCTCGGTCAGCGTGGGTGAGCGGGCGGGGGAAACGGTGGGGGAAGCGGGACGGTCGGGAAGGATCTGCTTCCTCGGTTCCCCTCGTCGGTTCCCCTGCGATGGCCTGCGGGTTTGTGCGGGGAGGGGAGTGAGGGGAGCGGGGGAATGCGGGCGCGTGGAGCCCGGATTCGGGCGGTTTTCGCGGTGTCTGGGCATGTGGTCGGTGCTCCCCTCGCGGTCGGTGGGTGGGTGGTGCGCGGTATTGGGGTGTGCGCGGTTAGCGCGGTAGCGCGGTAATTGCCTGACCTGCGGTTTTGCGGTGGCCTTTCCTGGCATTACCGCGCTCGGTGCGCGGTAATGCGGAAACCGCGCCAACGTTTGTGCTGGTCAGCGAGTTACCGCGCTACCGCGCTAACCGCGCGGGGGTCAGCCGTCGCGCGGGACTTGCACGGCGGTGACGACTTCGGTAGCGCGTCCCTTCCCGCTGGCGGATGGGCGCTTGTCGACGATCACCCGCCCGGCCTCGATCAGGGTGGCCAGGTTCCGGCGCGCTTCCTCGGTCGCGCCCTTGTGCTTGTGACAGAAGCCGACCCGGATGTCGTCCCGGGTCCGCCCGGTCGCCCCGGCTTCGGCGATCCAGGCCAGCAGCTTCGCGGCGGCCTGGTCGTTGCTCAGCGCGGTGCGTGCCGACGCGATCGAGTAGCGCACGAGCGCGGCGGCGGAGACCAGGTGCCGGGTGTCGATCGCCGTGGCCCCGTCGAGCGCGGTGTGGATCGCCGCGATGCGCAGGCAGTACGGCGCGGCGCGGGAGATGAACTGCTCCACGGCCGGAGCGTCGCCGGTGTCGGTGCCGAACTCGACGTAGAGCCGCCGCCACAGCTCGTTGCCCGCGGTGGTGAACCCGATCGCCCCGAGCTTCCCGCCCTGCTCCAGCCGCTCGGCCAGCTGAGCGCCGATGCCCTTCACCAGCGTGTCGGGCGCGCCCTGCCCACCGGGCAAGAACCGGGTGCGGGACACCATGACCGGCAGGAACCGGTTGTAGGTGCCCCCGGCCAGGTCCGACGCACTGACCTTGGCGCGGAACTCGTCCGGGGTGATGTGCCCGAGGATGCCGACGTGCGACTCCGGAGCCACCCGCGCGGTCACGGCGAGGGTCGAGAGGTCCCCGCCCTCCCACGCCGCGCGCAGCGTGGCGGAGAGGCTGTTGCCGTCACGCTTCATCCGCTCCATCACCCCCGCCCACTCCGCCTCGAACACCACCAACCGCCGGTCCCCGGGCGGCAGCCGGCCACCCGCGCGGCGCTTACCCCGCGCGGCCGGGTCGTCGTCCTCGCTCGACTCGGTCGGGTCGTCGGTGAACATCTGGGCCAGGCCCTCGCCGGAGGTGAGCCCGGACCGCAGGTTGGTGACCATGAAGTCCGGTGCGGCGGCGATGGCCAGGCGTTTCGCGCTGGACCACCCGGCGCCCTTGCGGCCGGAGTTGGTCCGCCCGATCACCAGCGGCCACACCAGCAACGGGTGCAGGTCGTCCCCAGCGCGGACGTGCGGACCCTGCCCGAGGTGGACCCCGGCAACGCACAGCAGAGACGCCAGGACGTTCACCGGGTCGCCCTCGGTGTAGTCGGCCACAGACTCGACCAGGCCCCCGAGGTAGCAGTCGAACACGGCAGGATCGATTGCCGGGAGTGCGGCACGGGACCGGTTGATCTCGGAGACCGTGAACGCTTCCGCCTCCGCCACATCGGACTCGGTGACGGCGGACTCGGGTGCGGACTCGGCCGAGGCGGGGTGTTCGTGAACGGCGTCGCCGGGGGTGTTCGTGACGGCCCGCAGGTGCCGCCCGAAGGCGTCTGGCTGGGTCACTGGTGAACCTCCGCTGTCGTGTGCCCGGACCGTTCGTGAGTCCAGGGCGGGACGGTGTACTCGTGCTGGTCCCGGGCCGTGTACTCGGGTCGGGCTGGGTCGTGGGCCGGGGTGACCGGGTCCGAGTCCGGTCCGGTCCCGGTCCGGTGGGGTCTGGACCCCGGCTGGCGCTTCGGGGTCGGGCGTGGCGCCGGTCAGGCGTCGGGGGTGGCTCCGCTGTCGCGCATCGCGGCTTCGAGTTCGTCGTAGACGGCCAGGCCGACGTAGTCCGCGCCGCCGTCCGGACCGGCGACGAACACGGGCAGGTAGTAGCGGCCGACGCCGTCGGTCAGGACGGCCACGGCCATCTCCATCTCCCGGCCGGCCGGGTCGTCGGTGGGCTTGGGGGCGCGCTGGGGCATCGCGGTATCCCTCCTCGGGATCGAGTGAGTGGCGAGTTCGGCAAGAACCGAGCAGGTTTGGGCGGTCACGCGGCACATGTGCGGTCGGGCAGGGTGGCCGAGCCGTCGCGCGGCGCGGGCACGGCCGCGTTGGCGGTTGCACGCCGGCCGGGCTGCGCGCTGGTCAGGTAGGCGGCCAGATCGTCGGCGGTGACGAACAGCTGCCTGCCGATCCAGTACGTCGGGAAACGGTGCTCACGGCTCGCGCCCCAGAGGGTCCGGTACGGCACACCGAAGCGGGCGGCAGCCTCTTTCAGGGTGAACACGGTGGCGCCCTCGGGCGGCTGGCGACGTCGGGTGGGCGCCAGCTCTGCAAGCCGCGGACGCAGCTGCCGCACTCCCAGGACGCAGCTGGTCTTGGCCGTATCCGCGCGGCGTCCGGTCACCGCGCCCACGGTCTCGTAGGGCAGCCCCTCCAGGTGGTGCAGCTCGACGTCGCGCCGCCGAACCGGGGAAAGGCTGTCGAGGGCGGCCGCCACCTCCGGCGACAGCTCGATCTCGCACTCGTGTTCGTCCTGGCCCCGCAGGATGCGGTCAGCTTCGACCTCAGCGGCTCGCTGCTGCCCGCCCTGCTCCCACAGGTGACGACGCATCACGATCTTGGCCTGCCCGTAGAGCCACGCCCGGAAGCAGCCGCCCTCACGGGGCTGGTATTCCACGATTTCGGTCAGCAGCCACGCGAACAGCTCCTGAACGAGGTCCTCGGCGTAGCTCGCGTCCGGGGCGTTCGAGCGCATCCACAGGAGCAGGCGCCGGTAGTAGAGCCGGTACAGCTCGCCGAACGCCTGCGAGTCTCCGGTCTGGGCCGACAGCACCAGGGTCTGCACTTCGGTGTCGTCGAGGTCTTCCTGTCGCTTCACCGACACAGGCAGCGTGTACCAGGTCATGATCTGTCCCTTTCGGACAAAGTTCGGTACCGGGAGCAGGCATGGCGGTGCCCCGGAACGAATGCGAAACAAGGTGGAATGGCGCAGAAAACGCGCGGGAAAGGCGGTGGTGCGTCAGGTCAGGCGGCGAGACCGAACTCAGCCGCCGCGACCGCCTCCACGTACTCGCGGTGGGTGGCGTGGCGGGCCTGGTCGATCACCTGGGCCAGCCGAATCGCGCTCAGCCCGTGCGGGCCGGTGACCTCGCGCCGCAGCCGCTCGACAGTGCGGTCCAGCCAGGCCAGCCGGTCGAACGGTGTCGCCGACGCGGGCGGCATCGTGGCCAGCAGTTCGCAGAACGCGGCAGGGACGAACAGGCGGTCCGCCATGATCACGCCACCTCCACCACGTTGGCGCTGACCTCGGTGCCCTCGGTGCTGGTGTCGTCGGCCGCCGCCGACTCGCCGACCTCCACGTAGCTGCGGTAAGCCGCCTCGGCGCAGCCGTTCAGGTAGGTATTCACGGCGTGACCGGGGATGCGCAGCGCGCCCTTGCCGGTGCCGATCTTCAGGGCGGCGAGCTGCCCGGACTCGATAGCGCGGTAGATGGTGGCGCGGGAGACGTCGAGCATCTCCGCCAGCTGCTTGACCCGGAAGTACCGGTTACTCTCGACCTGCATCGTTGCTCCCAGAGGTTTCGATGTAGGCCCCGGCCGGTGTTCCAGCACCGCCGGGGCCGTCTGCTGTTCGCTGGGGGTTTGTGCGATCCCTGCGACACGAGAGACGCTACGGATAACAGCATACCTAGGCAAGTCAGACATAGCTGTTATCACCTGAATGGCCTAGCTTGGCTGCCCGCGTAAGCTGTGTGACGTGGACAACTTCGATCCGGACGACCCGCGTGCGTCCTACCAGCTCGTCGCCGACGCGATTGCAGCTCGCATCGCAGATGGCACCTACGCTGTCGGTGCCAAACTGCCGCCACATCAGGAGATCGCTGATCAGTTCGGCGTCTCGGTAGGCACCGTGAAGCGGGCATACTCGCTGCTCCAGGACTCGAAGCTCATCACGACCCGCCAGGGGATGGGCACGTTCGTTCGCCAGCAAGCGCCGGCACCGGAGACGAGAGTCGGTGCGGTCCCTGCGACGTTGGAGGATGTCTTCGCGGTGCTCGCTGATCTCACTGCTCGGCTTGAGGCCGTTGAAAGTCAACTGCGTACCCATGGCTAGTTCCCCAGGTTCCGGAGGAACGTCACCAGGCCGTCGATCGCGTCGCCGGCCACCGCAGCCGCGTTCTTGGCCCAGGTTGCTGTGTCGGCGGGATAGCGCACGACCAGGACCACGAGCGCGATCGCAACGGCTGCACCGATCACCTTCCGGAGTGCGCCGCCGCCGGTCTTCATCCCGGGAATGATGTTCTTCGCCATCGGGTCTCCTTGCGTCCGAACCGTCGCCTCTGGTGGCTCTGGGTTCGCCATCGTGTTGCTGACGTCTCTAGAAAACCCCTGGTCACAGGGCTGCAATAAGGTCGACTTGAGTACCCGCAGTGGGTAAACCCGCGAGTAACATTGGCGTCGGCGGGTCGCTACCGAGGAGGATCGGCATGGCAAGGCAGCGACCAGCGGACTATCTGCCGGCCGAGGTGCTCGCGCGTCCCGATTTCACGGCGGCGTGCGAGGCGCGCGATATCGGCGCGGTACTTCGTCTGGCCAAGCAGTGGGGTGGCGTGGGATTCACCGCGTCGCACCTGGCTAGGCGATGTGAGCTAACCGTTTCACGAGTTCAGGACTACATCAGCGGGCGCGTGCAGGCGCAGCGCATCGAGCTCTTCGAGCGGGTAGCAGACGGCCTACGAATTCCAGGGGCGATGCTCAATCTAGCGCCGCGCCCATGGGAAATTGCGGCCGAGGTAACTGCCGAAGCAACCAAGTCGATTCACGATTCGGATGGAGGCTTTTCGGTGCTGCGCAGGGATTTCATGAGGCTTGGAGCCGGTGTCGCCGCGACAACTCTTGTCGGACTGCCATCCGGGGTTAGCGGAAATAAGATCGGAGACAGCACCGTCGTTGAGCTTCGCGACAATATGGTCAGGCTTCGTCGCTTGGATGACCACCTCGGTGGTGCCGACACGTATCGCCTTTATCTCGCTGAGGTTGAGAAGACCGCGGGTCTGCTCAAGGACGCTAGTTTCGTTGGGGGAGCGCGACGTGAACTTCTAACCCTTTTCGCCGAGCAGGCTCAGCAGGCTGGCTGGGCTGCTTTCGATGCGGGGTGGCACGACCAAGCGCGAGATCTTTACGAGCGGAGCTTTAACGCGGCAAAGGAAGCGGAAAACGCGGGCCTTGCCGGGAATGCACTCGCGTATCGCGCGTACCAACTCACGTCGCAGGGGCAGGACGCGACAGATCTGTCGTCAAAGTCGTTCAAAATTGCCGACAAGGTAGGTGATCCAGCAATTCGATCGTTGCTCTACCAGCGCGGGGCGTGGTCGTTTGCGGTGAGTGGAAATGCCGAAGGTGTCGCGCGCGCACTTGGAGCCGCAGGAGATGCGCTCGCGGATCCGCGCGATGTCGGCCCGGGGCCGGACTGGGCTACGTGGGCGCACAATCAGACTGAGTTGGAGATCATGGCCGGCCGATGTTGGACGGAGCTGGGGCGCCCGCTTCGCGCGGTTCCTGCCCTCGAATCGGCAATGTCCAGGTACGACGACAGCCACGCACGTGACAAGGCGCTTTACCTGTCCTGGCTGGCTGATGCATACCTGGATGCCGGAGAAGTCGAGCATGCTGCTGCGTCGCTCGATCGAGCCTTCGACCTCTCGGCCAACGTGGCATCGGCGCGGCCACAGCAGCGGCTCAGTGCCGTGCTTGAGCGCATGGCGCCACACGCGTCAGTCGGCGCTGTCACCGACCTTGTCTCCCGTCGTGGCGGCAACCCAAGCTAGGTAGGGAGCCAGTCCGGCAGCGAAGGGGACGGCGGTGATCTCGGGGTTGGTCCACTCGTGGTGTTCGACCAGGTGTTGTTCCAGCTCCGGGTACCGGTCCGACGTCGTCTTCAGGAGGACAAGCCATTCCTCGCTCTGGCCGAACTCACCGTGGTGCCAGAAGACGCTGGTGACCGGGCCTAAAACCTGCCCGCCGGCCGCCAGCTGCGATTCCACAGCCCCTCCGGCAAGCTTCGTAGCGGCTTCGCGCGACGGCGCTGCGACCTGGACTTGCCAAACGTCAGTCATGCTCGCGAGGGTACTCACGCAGAGCAGCGTTGCTGGGCCCCTCGTCTTGAACCCCCGACGTCCCGGGGGGCGTATCGGCTGGTCAGGCTGTCGCTTGCCCGTCTCAGTCCCCGTCTCAGTTCATGTCCGTTCATGCTGTCGCCACCGTTGCAGCGGTTGCTCTGACCAGCGCGTTAGCGCCGGATAAACCGTGCTGAACGGTCTTGCCGAGATCTGAAAAGCGGAAGGTCGCCGGTTCGACCCCGGCCCTGGCCACGCTCGAAGAAGCCGTCTTGACTCACGTCAGGGCGGCTTTCTTGTGTCTGAGGGCGGATTTGGCGCGAGTGGCGTCAACGCCGGGGCGACGATCGCGGGGACGCCGCGGTGGAGGCGGCTCGTGCCGCCTCCACGGGACGCGACGTCCCCGATGATCGTGTTACTTGCTGTGTTTCGGTTCGGCCGCCGGTGTCGTGGTGATCACAGCCGTTCGGCGAGGGTTTTCGCCAGCGTGGTGTAGCCGGCGCGGAACCCGTCGTTGCGCGGAGCGGCCAAGGAGAGGTGGGCGACACGGGTCACGCCGTGGCTCGGCTCGATGACCGCGATGTCGGTGCCGTTGCCCTTGCTGAGGCAGTAGATCGCGGCTTCACCGAGCGGCTGCGCCTTGTCGGCGCACTCCTGTTCGGCGACTTGCAGCAGTGTCTTCTGCGCAACCATTGTCGGGGTCTCGGCGATCTCGAGGGCTGCCAGAAGGGAACCGTCGTCGTCGGTGCGGTGGTACTTGCAGGTGTAGACGGTGAGCCCGCCCTGGACTGACGGGATTTGTTCGCTGCTGTCGTAAATGTTCGGGTCGCTGAACGCCTTTGCGATCTCCGCCGAGTCCAGAAACGGACACGCCGCCGTCAGCTTGGCCGGCGACACTGCCGGCACGAACGGCGGCGGGGGAGGGCTGGCGCTCGTGGTGGGCGCAGGACTGCTGCTGGAGGCCGGCGCCGCCACGACGGCTCCGTTGGCACCGGTCGAACATCCTGCGGCAGCCGCCGCCACGAAGGCGGCGGCGATGAATCTTCGAGACAAACGCATGCACCGAATCCTGCCGGACATTCCCGGAATTCCCGCTCGCGGAGATCCACTTGTGATCACTCGGAGTGGCTTGTTCGCCGAATCTTCTTGCTGTGCGTGAAAAACTATGCGGGTTGGAGCGGCGTGCGTTCTTCGAAGCCTGGCTCAGAGAACCGCGCAAGGTGAAGCGCGTCTCCGTGGCGGACGCCGCTGGCAGGATGCCGAACGTGACGCACGAGCTGTGGGACGCGCACGCCGCGGAGTTCGATGAGCAGCCCGATCACGGGTTGCGCGACCCCGTCGTGCGCGAGGCGTGGCGGGAGCTTCTGCTGTCGTTGCTGCCGAAGGCGCCGGCGTCCGTGGTTGATCTGGGATGTGGGACGGGAAGTCTCGCCGTGTTGTTGGCCGAGGCCGGCTATGAGGTGTGTGGGGTGGACCTGTCCCGGCGGATGCTGGCGCTCGCCGAGGAAAAGGCGGCGGCGGCCGGAGTCCAGGTCGAGTTTCGGCATGGCGACGTGGCGGATCCGCCGGCGGGTGCGTACGACGTGGTGCTCAGCCAGCACGTGCTGTGGGCGATGGCCGATCCCGCGGCCGCGGTGGCGCGGTGGGTCGGGCTGCTGAGGCCCGGCGGGCGGCTCGTGCTGATCGAGGGCCGGTGGTCCACCGGGGCCGGGCTGACCGCGGCGGCGTGTCAAGGACACGTGCTGGCTCACCGGCGGGAAGCGGGCGTCGAGAAACTGGACGACCCGGCCTTGTGGGGTGCGGAGATCGAGGATGAGCGGTACGTGGTGACCAGTCGAGCCTGAAGACGCACGACGGTGGCTGCGATCGATCGGGCACAAGTCGAGGCTGCTCGGGGACGTGGTGAATCGGGTGAAGGCCTGCTTCGGCGGATCCGCAAAAAAACTTCGCGCGGCCGTGTCCGGACCACCACGCCGGCTCCGACCACTCGGCGAAAGACACCGTCGAGACCCAAGGAGCACACCGTGAAGTACCTGCTCACCATCAACATGACCCCCGCCCTGTGGGAGAGCCTCCCCGAAAGCGCGAAGCAGGACGTGTACGACGGACACGGCGCCTTCATGAAGAACAACGCCGCCGAGTTCGTCGAGACCAAGGCGCTGGCCGGGCCCGGCGAAAGTGTCACCGTGCGGGTGCGCGAGGGCGAGACGCAGCCCGAGATCGGCCTCATCCACGGCAGCGAGACCTTCCTCTGCGGCTACTACCTCGTCGATGTCCCCACGAAGGACCGGGCGATCGAGCTCGCCGCCGAGGTTCCGGAGGCGAAGCACACCGCGGTGGAGGTGCGGCCGGTCGAGTACGAGGGTTGACCTGCACCGAGGTCGAGGTTGCACGCTGATCACCATGTGGAACATCGACGCCGTGGACGTCAACGCGTACCTCGAGCGGGTCGGGCGCCCGCGTCGGCCACCGTCAGCCGAGGCGCTGCGGGAGTTGACGCGGGCGCACGTCGAGACGATTCCGTTCGAGAACGTGGACGTCGTGCTCGGGCGGCATCGGGGGATCGGGCTGGACGTCGTCAGCGAGAAGCTGATCACGCGGCGAAGAGGCGGGTACTGCTACGAGCAGGCCGGCCTCTTCGCGGCCGTCGCGGAACGGCTGGGGTACGACGTGCAGCGGACGGTTTCGCGGGTGCAGCCCGACCGGGGCGGGCCGTACACGCACATGACGTTGATCGTCACCGTGGAGAACACGCCGTACCTCGTCGACGTCGGGTTCGGGTCAGGGATGCTCGTGCCGATGCCGTTCGAGGACGGCGCGGTGGTGGACCAGGGCGGGTGGCCGCACCGGCTCATCCGCCGGGACGACTGGTGGGTCTTCCAGAAGAAGGACCAGCACGGCTGGGAAGACCTCCACGAGCTCCTCGCGCAGGTCCGCAGCCGGCCCGTGGACTACGAGGTCTACCACCACTACATCTCCACCCACCCGAAGTCGGTGTTCTTCGGGCGGCTGGTCCTCATGCGACTGGAGGACGGCCGGCTGCGCCGCATGATCGGGCGGGAGCTCACCGAGTCCCGGCCCGGGATGACGGACGTGACCAGGACGATCGCGCCCGAAGAGCTGGAGAAGACGTTGGCGGACCTGGACATCGTGCTCACCGACGAAGAACTCGACGCACTGCTGAAGGTCTACTGAGCGAACAGCTCCGCGGCAGGCAGCGGCCGGCCCAGGTGGTACCCCTGGGCCTGGTCGCAGCCGAGCTGACGCAGCAACGCCAGCTCCTCGGCCGTCTCCACCCCCTCGGCCACCACGGTCAAGCCGACCGCGTGCGCCATCGCGATGATGCTCGCGACGATCGCCGCGGCGTCGCGGGAGTCGGCGATGCCGGTGATGAACGAGCGGTCGATCTTCAGCGTGTCCAGCGTCATGCGGCGCAGCTGCGCCAGCGACGAATAGCCCGTGCCGAAGTCGTCGATCGCGAGCAGCACGCCGAGGGAACGCAGTGCTGCCAGTACTTCCGCGGCGGCGACCTCGTCGCGCATCAGCGCGCTCTCCGTCACCTCCAGGCACAACGCGGAAGCCGGGAGGCCCGTCGTCGCCAGTGCGTCGCGCACGGCCGGCACCAGCTGTGGATCTTCCAGCTGGCGCACGGAAAGGTTCACCTTCAGCGACAGGTCCAGACCGCGGGCCGCGCGCAGCGAAGCCACCTCGCGCGTGGTGTCGCGCAGCACGAACTTGCCGATCTCGTTGATCAGCTCGCTTTCCTCGGCCAGCGGGATGAACTCCGCGGGCGAGATCGCGCCGTGGGTGGGGTGCGTCCAGCGCAGCAACGCTTCCACGCCCACCATTTCGCCGGTGTGCAGGTCGACCACGGGCTGGTACGCGGGCCACAGCTGTCCACTGTGGACCGCGTCGCGCAGGTCCTGCTCCATGCGCAGCCGCCGCTGCATTCGCATCCGCAGGGCGACGTCGAAGAACTCGTGCCGCCCGCGGCCGAGCGCTTTTGCTTGGTACATGGCGACATCCGCGTCACGCAGCAGGTCTTCGGCGCTGCGCTGGTCGCCCGCCGCGACGAGGACGATGCCGATGCTCGCGTCCACGTGGAGCTCGCGTCCGTGCACGGAAATGGGCTCCGCCAGCACCGAACGCAGGTGTGCCGCGAGCGAGCGCACCTCGGCGTCGGCTGTGGCCCCGGCCGTGACGACCACGAACTCGTCACCCCCGAAACGGCCCACCACGTCGGCCGCGGCCGTGGCGCGGCGCAGGCGTTCGCCGACGATCCGCAGCACCTGGTCACCGACGGAGTGGCCGAGGGAATCGTTGATGATCTTGAACTTGTCGAGGTCGAGGAACAGCACCGTGGTCGGGTTGACGCGGTCGCGGCGATCGAGCCGGTCGAGCACGAGTGTGCGGTTCGCCAGGCGCGTCAACGGGTCGTGGGTCGCGTCGTGGGCCAGGCGGGCGCTGATGGCGCGCCGTTCGGTGATGTCGGTGAACGACGTGACCACGGAGACGCCGACGGGGTCGTCCGGGTTGAGCAGCCGCGACGTCAGCGCCACCCACACGTCGCGGCCGTCGGCGCGGCGCAGGCGCAGGACGAGGCCGTTCTGCGTGATCCCGGTGCGGCGCGTGGAGATCGACGGCAGCTCGTCCTCGGACAGCCGGTGCCCGGACTCGTCGAAGAGCACGAGCGACGAGCACGGCACGCCGATCAGCTCGTCGGCCGGCACGCCGAGGATGCGGCTCGCGGCGGGGTTCACCGACTCGATCAGGCCTTTCGGGCCCACGACCAGCACACCTTCGTCGAGCGCGGCCACCACCGTGCGGTAGTGCTGCTCCGCTCGGCGGCGCGCGGTCTCGTCAGCGCAGACGAGTACGTGGCCGTCATTCATCTCAGCTGCGGAAACGCGGACCGAGAGCGGAGCCCCTTCGCGATGGTGGTGCGTCTGCTGCACCACGCCTCCCGCGAGCTGGACCGCCACGGGATCGGGATCGGCGCCGAGCAGCTCGCGTGCCGGCCGGCCGGCGGCTTCGGCCGCGGTCCACCCGTACACGGTCTCCGCTGCGGGGTTCCAGCTCGTGACGATGCCGTCCGCGGTCACCGCGATGATCGCGTCGCTCACCTGCGACACCAGCGCGGCCTGAGTGGCGGCGGCCCGGAGCCCGGCGACGTCGCGGATCACGACCTGGATCGCCGACGCGGCCTCGTCGCCGGTGCGCAGCGACACCGTCTCCACGGCGAACGTGCTGCCGTCGACTCGTTTCACGACCGTTTCGACCGGTTCGGCCGCAGGCTCCTCGGCGCGGTCCCGTTCGGCCACCACGAAGTCGGTGACCGGCCGGCCCACGACCTCGGCCGTCGACCGGGCGCCGAAGAGATCGAGCGCCGCGGGGTTGGCGTAGGTGATCACGCCGCTTTCGTGCACGCAGGTGGCGTCGGCGCTCAGCTCCACGAGCCGCCGGTAGCGTTCGGCCAGCTCCGCGAGCTGCGCCTTGGCTAGGGCGTCGGCCTCCATAGTGCGTCCGGTCCCCCTGTGTCGGCGTGTGGCCCGTCGATTACACCACCAAGGGATCAGTCGTGTATATGCGCCGGGGAACCTTCGTATATCACGTGCCGCCGGGCCCCGGCTCCGCGAATTCCCTCGGTGTCGCGCCCCTCGGACGCCGGTTCACGGAGTCGCGAAGCCGTGGGCCCCAGTAGAAGAGGCCGAAGTGCGCCGCGCACGCGTGGCCGAGCACGGTGACCACGGAATCGAGGCTGCCGGGCGAATCGGACACCCAGACCACGGCGATGAACAGCTCCATCACCACGAGAACCGCGATGCGCAGCCGGCCGCGCAGCAGGAACACGAGCGCGCCCGCCGTGGTGAAGAAGCCGTAGCTCACGCCGATGTCGAGCCAGCGGCTCGCGGTCGTCGGCAGTACGCCGCCGCTGATCAGCAGCATCACGGGCACTTCCGTGGCGAGCGTGGCCAGCACGTGGCCGCTGAAGAAGACGATCGCCGTGCGGCCGGGCCCGAACCGGCGTTCGAGCGGGGCGAGCGCGATGGTGAAGATGATCGCGTAGGCGAGCCAGCCGCCGTCTTCGAGCCACAGCGCGCTGCTGAGCAGGGAGACCAGCGGGCGGCGCCAGAGGTTGTGGGCGTCGGTGCTCGAGAGCTGCAACAGCTTGGCCGTGACGACCGGGTCGGCGAAGCGCAGCACGAGCGTGGTGCCGAGCAGGACGATGAGGTAACCGAACGTGAACGGTGTCGACCGCGGGGTCGGCAGCGCCCGCGCGAAGCTGCGGCCCACTGCTCGCCAGGTCAGCGTCACCCGGGTGGGCGCGGCCTCGCCGACGAGCCGGTGGGTCCACCAGTCTCGGAGGGTGACCGGCTGTCGGGCTCGCAGCAGCATTACTCCAGGCTCTCCGGGCATCCTGGGAGTTTCGCTAAGGGCAGCTGTGAAACCGCTGTGATTCTCACCCGCTAGAGTGACGCACACTGCGTAGAACTTTCTGTCATTATTCACCCGTTCGGTGGCCTGGTGCGGTATGAATGGCCCACTCCTGGTGAAAGGCCCGCTGGTGGACGAAGAGGTTTCGGTCGCCGAGCTACTCGTGCGCGAAGGTTGGGGCGAACGTCTGCCGCCGCCTTCGCGCTCGCGTTGGCGCATGGTCGCCGTGATGGTGGCGGTGGTCGTCGGGTGTGGCGCCGCGGCGATCCTGGTGTCGTTCGGCACGACGGCGAACGACGAGGCCACGCGCCTCACCGAGATGAAGGTCATCGAGATGCCCGACCGCACCGACGGTGCGGGTGGCGTCTCGGAGTCGAACCCGCCGCCGGCCACGATCGCGGGGTCCGGGCAGGGCCACGACTCGACCTCTTCGAGCGACGACGAGACCACCGAGGCCAGCGCCCCGAAGATCACGTCGATCATCGACCCGCTCAACCCGCGCGGCGGTGGTGAGCCCGGCACGACGTCGAGCAGCAACTCCGGCACCGCGACCAGCGGATCCGACTCGCCGACCTCGCCGACGGGCACCGCGCCCGGTTCGGGTGGCATCTCGTCGGACAACCAGCCTCCGCCGCCTCCGCCCCCGACGACTACGACGAAGACCAACCGGCCGTGTGTGCTGGGCATTCTCTGCATCTGAGTTCGGCTGCTGTTAACCGACATCACCAGTCTTGACCAGTCCTGACCGGGCATGATCACGGCGTGGTGAAGGTCAAGACCAGGCCCGGCCTGCGGACGTGGCTGCTCGAAGGCGAGCACAAACGCGCCGAGCAGCTGAAGGGCGGCAAGCGGGAGACCGCGAAGGAAGCCGAACACCCGTGGTGGAAGGTCATGTGCCTCACGGGTGTCGACTACTTCTCCACCCTCGGCTACCAGCCCGGCATCGCCGCGCTCGCCGCCGGCGTGCTGTCACCGTTGGCGACGGTCGTGCTCGTGATTCTCACGCTCTGTGGTGCGTTGCCGATCTACCGCCGCGTCGCGCGAGAAAGCCCCCACGGGCAGGGCTCGATCGCGATGCTGGAGAAGCTCCTGTCGTGGTGGAGCGGCAAGCTGCTCGTGCTGGTGCTGCTGGGTTTCGTGGCCACCGACTTCGTCATCACCATCACGCTCTCGGCCGCCGACGCCACCGCGCACGTGGTCGAGAACCCCTTCGCCCCGTCCGCCCTGCACAACGGCCAGCTGTGGATCACGCTCGTGCTGATCGCGTTGCTCGGCGCGGTGTTCCTCAAGGGGTTCGCCGAGGCGATCGGCGTCGCGGTGGTGCTGGTGGGCGTGTACCTGGCGCTGAACGTGGTCGTGGTCGCCACCGCCGTCGAGCACGTGGTGACGAGCCCGAAACTGGTGGTCGACTGGCAGAACCTGCTGGTGGCTCAGCACCCCAATCCGTGGCTGATGGTGGGCGTGGCGTTGGTCGTGTTCCCGAAGCTGGCGCTGGGCCTGTCCGGCTTCGAGACGGGTGTTTCGGTGATGCCGCTGGTGAAGGGCAAGCCGGGCGACACCGAACCGGAGCCGGAAGGCCGTATCCGCAACACGCGCCGGCTGCTGCTCACCGCGGCGCTGACGATGAGCGCGTTCCTGATCACGTCGAGCTTCGCCACCACGGTGCTGATCCCGCAGCAGGAGTTCCAGCCCGGCGGCGCGGCCAACGGTCGTGCGCTCGCGTTCCTCGCGCACCAGTACCTCGGCGACGTCTTCGGCACGGTCTACGACGTCAGCACGATCGCGATCCTGTGGTTCGCCGGCGCGTCGGCGATGGCGGGGCTGCTGAACATCGTGCCGCGTTACCTCCCACGCTACGGCATGGCTCCCGACTGGGCCCGCGCGACGCGGCCGCTGGTGATCGTGGTGGCGCTCATCGCGTTCGTGATCACGCTGATCTTCGACGCCAACGTGGAGGAACAGGGCGGTGCGTACGCGACGGGCGTGCTGGTGCTGATCTCCTCGGCCGCCGTGGCGGTGACGCTGTCGGCCCGCCGGCGCCGGCAGCGGCGGGCGTTCGTGGCGTACCTGGTGATCACGCTCGTGTTCCTCTACACGACCATCGCCAACGTGATCGAGCGTCCGGACGGCGTGAAGATCGCGGCGTTCTTCATCGTCGCCATCGTGCTGACGTCGATGATCTCGCGCGCGACGCGGTCGCTGGAGCTGCGCGTGGAGGAGGTCGACTTCGACGCGGCGGCCCAGCGGATCCTCGACAAGGCCGTGCGCGCGGGCGAAATCCGCATCATCGCCAACGAACCGGACGCCCGCGACGAGGCCGAGTACCGCGACAAGGAACGCGAAGCCCGCGAGGACAACCACATCCCGACCGACTGCGCGATCCTCTTCCTCGAGGTGACGATCTCCGACGCGTCCGACTTCGAAACCACGCTGCGCGTCCACGGCGAAAAGCGCGCGGGCTACCGGATCCTGCGCATGAAGAGCCCGTCGATCGCCAACGCCATCGCCGCCGTGCTGCTGCACATCCGCGACGAAACCGGGAAACAGCCCCACATCTACTTCGCCTGGACCGAGGGCAACCCCTTCAAGTTCATCATCCGCTACCTCATCTTCGGCGACGGCGACATCGCCCCCGTGACGCGGGAAGTCTTGCGGCGCGCGGAACCCGATCCGCACCGGCGGCCGCTCGTGCACGTGGGTTAGCTGTCGTCGTCCGGCATCAACGGCCGCATGAAGGTGCGGCGGTGCCGCACGACGCAGCCGGACTCGTCGCGGATGCGGTCGGCCGCGATGAAGTCGGGGTCGACGCCGAAGAGCGCGCGGTACTGCTCGTACGCGGCGAGGCTTTCGAAGCTGAACAACGCCCTGGCCTCGTCACTCGCCCCTTCTGCGGGCAGGAAGTAGCCGTGGTGCACGCCGCCTTCGCGGGTGACCAGGCGCATCCACGCCTGGGCGAACCGTTCGAACTCGGTGATCTTCGCGGGATCGATGACGTAGTCGACCACGCAGGTGATCACCGGCCCCACACCCGTTCCGCGGTCGAGACGATGAGCTCCAGCTTGCGCAGCTGGTCGTCCGTGGTGAGCTCGTTGCCTTCCTCAGTCGACGAGAAACCGCACTGCGGCGAGAGGCAGAGCTGGCCGATGTCGACGAACCGCGAAGCCTCCTCGATACGGCGCACCAACGTGTCCGCGTCTTCGAGCTCCGGCCGTTTCGTGGTCACCAAACCGAGCACCACGCGCTTGCCCGGCGGCACGAACCGCAGCGGCTCGAAGCCGCCGGAGCGTTCGTCGTCGAACTCCAGGAAGAAGCCGTCGACGCCGAGCTCGCCGAACAGCGCCTCGGCCACGAACTCGTAGCTGCCCGAAGCCGCCCACGACGAGCGGAAGTTGCCGCGGCACAGGTGGGTCGTCACGCTCATGCCCTCGGTCCGGCCGCGCAGCGCCGCGTTGATCTGCTGGATGTTGCGCAGGTGCAGGGTGTCCGGGTCACCGCCCATGCGCGCGACGAGCTCGCGCTGCGCCGGGTCGTTGAGGTACGCGAGGCTGGTGTCGTCGAGCTGCAGGTACGTGCAGCCGAGCTCGCCCATCGCCGTCAGCTGCGCCGCGTACGCCGTGGCCAGGTCGGCGAAGAACTCCTCCAGGTCCGGGTACACGGTCTCACTCACCGCCGCCCGGCCGCCGCGGTAGTAGATCATGCTCGGCGACGGGATGGTGAGCTTCGGGGTGATGCCGGCGTCCACGTGGGACTTGAGGAACGCGAAGTGCTCGGCGAAGATCGGCTGGTCCAGCCGCACGCGGCCGTCGACCTGCAGGCCGGGCGGGCTGAACTCGAGGTCGCCGGCGAGGTTGTGGAACTTCACGTGCAGGCGCTCGTCGCTCTGCGAGATGCCGCCGAGTGAGTAGATGAAGTCCATGTGCCAGGACGCGCGGCGGAACTCGCCGTCGGTGGCCGAGGACAGGCCGGCGACCTTCTGCATCTTGATCACGTCGCGGATCGCGTCGTCTTCGACGGCCTTCAGCTGTTCGGCGGTGATCTCACCCGCGGCGTGGCGGCGGCGGGCGTCGCGCAGAACCGGCGGCCGCAGCAGGCTCCCGACGTGGTCGGCGCGGAAGGGGGGACGCGGAGTCATCCTCGCATCGTCACACACAAACCGGCGGTATGCGTCGTGAGAAGATGCGCGATCGGATCCGCGTGAAAGGGCTGCCCCCATGACCAAACACCCGGTCGACCAAGGCCTCCCCGCAGGGCGGCTGCTCCTGCTCGGCCTGCAGCACATGGCGATCATGTACACGGGGTCGGTCGCTGTGCCGCTGATCGTCGGCAGCGCGCTGAAGCTCGACGCGGCGACGATCGCGTTGCTGGTCAACGCCGACCTCTTCGTGGCCGGGATCGCCACGCTGGTCCAGTCCATCGGCATCGGCAAGCTCATCGGCGTGCGGCTGCCGGTGGTCGCGGGCGCGACGTTCACCGTGGTCAACCCGATGATCCTGATCGCCTCGCAGTACGGCCTCACCGCGGTGTACGGCTCGATGATCGCCTCGGGCGTGTTCGGGCTCCTGCTGGCACGGCCGTTCGCGAAGATGATCCGGTTCTTCCCACCGCTGGTCTCGGGCACGTTGCTGCTGGTCATCGGCATCTCGCTGCTCGGCCCGGGCGCGGCGATGATCGCCGGCCACGACACGGAGGCCCCCGACTACGCGACCCCGTCGCACCTCGGCATCGCCCTCGGCGTGGTGGCGCTGATCGTGCTGCTGACCCGGGTACTGCGCGGGTTCGTCGCGCAGATCGCGCCGCTGGTGGCGCTCGCCGTCGGGCTCATCGTGGCGATTCCCCTTGGCCTGACGCAGTTCGGCGGAGTCGGGCAGGCGAGCTGGTTCGGGCTCGCGTCCCCGCTGCACTTCGGCGCGCCGACGTTCCCGATCGCCGCCGTGCTGTCGATGTGCGTGGTCATGCTGGTGACGTTCACCGAGTCCACCGCCGACATGATCGCCGTCGGCGAGATCACGGGCCGCCCGGCCACCGACGCCGACGTCGCCCGCGGCCTCGCCACCGACGGCCTGTCCGCCATCCTCGGCGGCTTCATGAACTCCTTCCCCGACACCGCGTTCGCCCAGAACGTCGGCCTCGTCCAGATGACCCGCGTGCGCAGCCGGTGGGTCGTCGCCGTGACAGGCGGCCTGCTCGTGCTGATGGGCCTCGTGCCGAAGGTCGGCGCGGCCATCGCCTCGATCCCCGAACCGGTCGTCGGCGGCGTCGCGGTGATCATGTTCGCGATGGTGGCCGCGGTGGGCGTGCAGAACCTCAAGAAGGTCGAGTTCACGGGCAACCACAACACGTTCATCGTCGCGGTGTCCCTCGGCGTCGGCCTCCTGCCCGCCTTCGCCACCGACCGCTTCGGCACGTCCATCTTCTTCCAGCACTTCCCCGCGTGGCTCCAGACCATCTGCGGCAGCCCGATCACGCTGACGTCGATCCTGGCGTTCCTGCTGAACCTCCTCTTCAACCACCTGGGGGCGAGGAAGGATCCGGACCTGCTGGCGGCACCGTAGGGGTGCTTGACGGTGCCGCCGGCATCGCCGCGGTCGCACCGAAGGCAGCGGCGTCGATGCGCTGGGACGAGATGGCGGCGCGTTCGTCCGGATGGGTGGGCGGCGTCGCGGGGTTGCGAATGGACCACTTCGCCGACGATCGGCAGGTTGAGTGCCCGCTCGGCCCGGACACGCGGCGCGCCACTCGAGCGGCGCACTGGCCTGTGCTCACCTGAGACACCGGCACCGTAGGGGTGCTTGACTGACACCCATGCGGCACAACGCGCAGCGGCCGCCGTCGGTCGTGGAGCGGGTGTTGGACGTGCTGGGCGCGTTCACGTCCGAGCGACCGGTGTTGACGCTGTCCGAGCTGAGCCGGCGGGCCGGGCTGCCGTTGTCGACGACGCACCGGCTGGCGGGTGAGCTCGTGCGGCGCGGGGCGTTGCAGCGCGACGAGCAGGGGCAGTTCCGCGTGGGCCTGTGGCTGTGGGAGGTGGCGTCGCTCGCGCCGCACGGGGCGCAGCTGCGGGAGAGCGCGATGCCGTTCCTCGAGGACCTCTACGAGGCCACGCACCAGAACGTGCAGCTGGCCGTGCTCGACGGGGCCGAGGTCGTGTACCTCGAACGGCTCTCCGGGCGCCGCGCGGTGAACGTGATTTCGCGGGTGGGCGGGCGGCTGCCGTTGCACGCGACGGGCGTCGGGCTCGTGCTGCTCGCGCACGCGCCGGCCGAGGTGCAGGAGCAGGTGCTCGCGCTGCCGCTCAAGCGCTACACCGGCAAGACGATCCGCTCGGCCGAGCAGCTGCGGCGGGTGCTGGCCGACGTCCGCCGCAACGGCTACGCGGTGAGCGACGGCCAGATCGAGCTGCCCGCCCTCTCCGTCGCGGCGGCGGTGCGCGGCGCGTCGGACACGGTCGTCGCGTCGATTTCCGTGGTCGTGCCGGCCGAGGGGACGGACCCGTTGACGCTGGTCCCGGCCGTGCGGGCGGCGGCGCGCGGTATTTCACGCACGCTCGGCGCCACGCTGCGGCTTTCCGAAGACGCGCACCGCGAGACCCACTGAAACCTTCCACTCAGTGGAAGACGGGCTGCGGTCAACGGCCGCGAACCAGCACGCTGAGGGCCATCCCGACGACGTGAGGAGGCCCGGTGATCACCCTCGACGACGATCCGTTCGCCGACGAAGTCCTGGCCGACCCCGTGCCGCTGCACCGGCGGCTGCGCGACGCCGGTCCCGTCGTGCGCCTCGGCCGTTACGACGTGTGGGCGATGGCCCGCGTCGAGGAGGTCACGCAGGCGTTGACCGATCCGGAGACGTTCTGCTCGTCCGCCGGCGTCGGGCTCAGCGACTTCCGCAAGGAGACGCCGTGGCGCCCGCCGAGCCTGCTGCTCGAGGCCGACGCGCCGGAGCACGACCGGGCCCGCCGCACCGTGACGAGCGTGCTGACGCCGAAGGTCGTGAAGACCTACCGGGACACCTTCGCGCGAGAAGCGGAGAAGCTCGTCGCTTCGCTGGTGGAGCGCGGCGAGTTCGACGCCGTCCCCGACTTCGCGGAGGCTTTCCCGCTGAAGGTCTTCCCCGACGCCGTCGGTCTGCCCGCCGAGGGCCGTGAGCACCTGCTGCCGTACGGCGCCATGGTGTTCAACGGCTTCGGCCCCCGAAACCACCTGGTCACCGAGGCCATGGAGCGCGGCGCCGTGGCCCGCGAGTGGATCGCCGAGCACTGCCGCGCTGAGAATCTGGCGCCGGGCGGGCTCGGGGCGCGGATCCACGAAGCCGCTGCCGACTACCCGGCCGAGGAACGCGCCCTGCTCGTGCGCTCCTTCCTGAGCGCCGGCGTCGACACGACCGTCCACGCGCTGGGCAACGCCGTGTTGTGCTTCGCGTCCTACCCCGACCAGTGGGCCGCGCTGCGTGAGAAGCCGGAACGCTCGCGCGCGGCGTTCGAAGAGGTCGTGCGGTTCACGTCGCCCGTGCAGACGTTCTTCCGCACCACCACGCGTGACGTCGAGATCGGCGGCCAGCGGATCCCGGCGGGGGAGAAGGTGCTGCTCTTCCTGGCCGCCGCCAACCGCGACCCGCGGCGCCGGCCCGACGCGGACACGTTCGACATCACGCGCCGCGCGGCCGGGCACGTCGGGTTCGGCTCGGGTGTCCACGCGTGCGTCGGCCAGATGTTCGCGCGGCTCGAAGGGGAGGTGCTGCTCGCGGAGCTGGCCCGGCGCGTCACGACGATCGAGCTCACCGGCGAGCCGCGGCCCCAGCTGTCCAACACCCTGCGTGGCCTCGCCTCGCTGCCGGTCCGGGTTCGGTGAGCGGGATGCCGAAGGTCGCCTACATGCGGCCCGACGGGACCTCCCGCACCGTCGACGCCACGGTCGGTCGCTCGCTGATGCAGGTGGCGCTCGACCACGGCGTGGACGGGATCGTGGCCGAGTGCGGCGGTAACGCCATGTGTGCGACCTGTCACGTCTACGTCGACCCGGCGCGTCTCGACGATCTTGGGCCCTTGTGCTCAGATGAAGAGGAGATGTTGGACTGCACGGCCAGCCCGAGGGCGGCCACCAGCAGGCTGTCCTGCCAGCTTCCGGTGACCGAGGACCTCGACGGTCTGGTCCTGCGTTTGCCGGAGGAGCAGTTATGACCACAGGATCCTCGCCCGAGACCGTGCTCGTCGCCGGCGGCGGCCAGAGCGGCTTCCAGGCCGCGGCTTCGTTGCGGGACAAGGGTTTCACCGGGCGGGTGGTCCTGGTCGGCGACGAGCCGGGCGTGCCGTACCAGCGGCCGCCGCTGTCGAAGGCCTACCTCAAGGGCACGGCGGGCGATGAACAGCTGCGGCTGCGGCCGGAGGACTTCTTCGCGGAGAAGGGCATCGAGCTGGTGCCGGGGCGGGTGGCTTCGGTGGACCGGGCGACTTCGCGGGTGATTCTGGAGTCGGGTGAGGAGCTTGCGTACGACCACCTCGTGCTGGCCACGGGTGCGCGGAACCGGGTGCTGCCGGTGCCCGGCGCGGAACTCGACGGCGTGCTGATGCTGCGGACGCGGGACGACGCGGACCGGCTGCGTTCGTCGTTGGAAAGTGCTTCGAACATCGTGGTCATCGGCGGCGGCTTCATCGGGCTGGAGTTCGCCTCGCACGCCGGGCGGCCCGTGACGGTCGTCGAGGCGCAGGACCGGCTGCTGGCGCGGGTGGCGTCGCCGGAGGTGTCGGCGTTTTTCAAGGAACTGCACGAAAAAGCCGGCCACACGGTGTTGCTCGGAACGGGCGTTACGGCTCTGCACGGCGACGGGCACGTCTCGTCGGTCGAGCTGGCCGACGGCTCGCGCCTGCCCGCCGACCTGGTCGTGGTCGCGGTCGGGGTGGTGCCGGAGACGACGCTCGCTTCGGAGGCCGGGCTGGCCGTGACCAACGGTGTGGTCGTCGACGAGCACCTGCGCACCGAGGACCCGAAGATCTTCGCGATCGGCGACTGCGCCAACTTCCCGTGCGTCCACGCGGGCGCGGCGACGCGGCTGGAGTCGGTGCAGAACGCCGTCGACCAGGCCCGCTGCGTCGCCGCGGCGATCACCGGCGACGCCGCGCCGTACGACAGCCTGCCGTGGTTCTGGACCGACCAGACGGGCGCGAAGCTGCAGATCGTCGGCATTCTGGCCAATGCCGACCAGACCGTGGTGACGGGCGACCGGGCCGAGGGGCGGTTCTCGGTGCTGTCGTTCCGCGACGGGGTGCTGATCGCCGTCGAGTCCGTGAACCGCCCGCCCGACCACATCGCCGCGCGCCGGCTGTTCACGGCGGAGCTGCGTCCGTCGTACGCCGATCTCGAAGCCAGCTCGTTCGATTTGAAAGCCCATGTGAAGTCGCGTTCCGCGGCTTGACGTTCGTTCGTTCGTTCGGAGGTACCCCCGTTGCGCACCCAGGTCGCTGTGATCGGCGCCGGCCCGGCCGGTCTGCTGCTTTCGTACCTGCTCCACTCCGAGGGCGTGGAAGCCGTCGTGCTGGAGGCGCGCGATCGCGAGTACGTGCGCCAACGCGTGCGCGCGGGGGTCTGCGAACAACCGACGGTCGAGCTGCTCACGGAGATCGGCCTCGGCGACCGGCTGGCGCGGGAAGGCTTGCCGCACGAGGGTTTCTCGCTCCGGTTCGACGGCCAGGACCACCGCATCGCGCTGACCGAGCTCACCGGGCGATCGATCACGGTGTACGGGCAGCAGGAGATCGTGAAGGACCTCGTGGACGCGCACGAACGTCAGGGATTGCCGTTGGAGTTCGAGGTTTCGGACGTGGCTGTGTCTGATGTGGACACTTCGCGTCCGGTGGTCCGGTATGTGGACGCGGCTGGTGTTGCGCAGGTTCTGGAATGTGACGCCGTTGTCGGCTGCGACGGTTTCCACGGGGTGTCTCGTCCGTCCATTCCGGACGGTGTGTTGCAGTTCTTCGAGCGGGAGTACCCCTTCGCGTGGCTGGGTGTCCTGGCGCAGACGCCGCCTTCGCACGAGGAGCTGATCTACACGCACCACCCGCGTGGGTTCGCCTTGCACAGCATGCGCTCGCCGGAAATCACGCGCCTCTACCTGCAGGTCGACCCCGCCGAGGACCTCGCGGCCTGGTCCGACGACCGCATCTGGTCCGAGCTGTCCCTGCGCCTGGCGGTCGACGGCGAGTTCACCCTGCGCGAAGGCCCGATCCTCGACAAGGGCATCACGCCCATGCGCAGCTTCGTCGCCGAACCCATGCGCCACGGCCGGTTGTTCCTCGCCGGCGACGCCGCCCACATCGTCCCGCCGACCGGGGCGAAGGGCATGAACCTGGCCGTCGCGGACGTCCGCGTCCTCTCGCGCGCCTTGGTCGCCCTGCTCAAGGGCGACCCCGCCCTGGCCGACGCCTACTCCGACACCTGCCTCCGCCGCGTCTGGCGCGCCGAACACTTCTCCTGGTTCATGACGACCATGCTCCACACCGACCCGGGCGCCGACGCGTTCGCCCGCCGGTTGCAGCTCTCGCAACTCCGCTACACCGCCTCGTCGCGCGCCGCAGCGACCAGCGTGGCGGAGAACTACGTGGGGTTGCCGTTCGGGGGTTGAGGTTTTCCGGTCTCGCTTGGGCTCGTGAGTGGACCACTGGCGCCGCTGCGGCGCCAGTGGTCCTTTCGTGCCGTGGGCCGGCCGCGGCGGGACCGTTCGCGCGCGCCGGTGAGTGTGTGAACGGAGCGTTCGCGCGGCTATGGCGGGGCGGGTGGACCGCTTGCGCGCTGGTGAGTGAGCGAGTGGACCGCTCGCCCTGTGCGGGAGCCGCGACCGGACCGTTTGCCTGGCCGCGATGTCGCGAGGGGACCGCTCGCGCTGCGCCACGACGGCGCGAGTGGGCCTTTCGTGCCGGGCCGGTCGTTTGCGCGCCGGTGAGTGTGTGAACGGTCCCTTCGCACGGCTATGACAGGGCGGGTGGACCGCTTGCGCGCTGGTGAGTGAGCGAGTTGGCCGCTCGCCCTGTGCCGGAACCGCGACCGGACCGTTCGCCTGGCCGCGATGTCGCGAGGGGACCGCTCGAGCTGTGCCGCGCGACGGGACCGTTCGCCCGGCCGCGATGTCGCGAGTGGACCTCTCGCGGGGTGGTGTGGGGTGCGAATGGACCTTTCGGGCCGTGATGTGGGTGCGAGTGGACCTGTCGTGCTGCGGGGCGGTCGCGGCGGGACCGTTCGCGTACCGGTGGGTGTGCGAGTGGACCTGTCGTGTGGTGGGGCGGTCGCGAAGTGACCCTTCGCGTGCCGGTGAATGGTGCGAGGGGACCGTTCGGACTGAGCCCCGGCATGCGAGCGGACCGCGGACGCCGCGACCGGCGGCCGCACCCGTCGCCAAGTGGGCTTGACTCTGACACCGTGTGAGACCCGAACGTAGGTGGTGTCATGTTCAGCATCGGAGAGTTCGCCAAGGTCGGCCGCGTGTCCGTGCGGATGTTGCGGCACTACGACGCGCTCGGGCTGCTGAGGCCGGCGCGGGTGGATCCGCACAGTGGGTATCGCTACTACGCGGCGGACCAGCTCGCGCGGCTGAACCGCATCCTGGCGTTGAGCGATCTCGGGATCGGGCTCAAGCAGGTCGCCGAGGTGCTCGACGAGCGGCCCAGCGCGGAGCAGCTGCGCGGGATGCTCAGGTTGCGCCGTGGGGAGCTGGCGGAGCGGGTTGCGGCGGAGACGGCGCGGCTGGCGCGCGTGGAGGCGAGGCTCCGGTTGATCGAAGTGGAGGACACCATGTCCGAAGTGGACGTTGTGGTGAAGCCGGTCGAGGGTGCTCGTGTGGTGGCCGTCGGGGGGATTGCCGAGTCGTTCGAGTACGACGACATCGGGCCTGTCGTCGGCGGGCTGTGCGCGAGTCTCGCCGAGCGGATGGAGCGCGCGGGCCTGAAGTTCGCCGGGCCGGCCATCGCTTGGTACGAGCCGGCCGACGATCGGGTGCACGTGCAGGCCTGCGCGCCCTACGTCGGGTCGCCGGAGGGCGCCGCGCTGGACGAGGTGGAGCTGCCGGCCCTCGCCCACGCCGCGACGCTCGTCCACCGCGGCACGATGGCCACCATCGCCGAGTCGTACCAGGCCCTCGCGCGCTGGATCGACGACAACGGCTACCGCGCCGAACCGGGCCACGCCCGCGAGGTCTACCTGCACACCGACGGCGACGAGACGGGCTGGGTGACCGAGCTGCAGATCCCGGTCTCGGCCGCCTGACGAACGCGGCTGGGCCGGCACGTCCGGCGCGGCCCGCGCGGCCGAATCGCCGCGGTTGAGGCCGGTGATCCGGCCGTGCCGAGGGCGACTGGCAGGGCCGACGCAGCCTGGACGGTGAGCGATCCGGCCGTGCCGAAGTCGCCGACCTGCCGGGCCCTCGCGTCCCGGCAACCACCGGCCAGGTGCAGTCTCCTGCCGATCCAGGCCGTGATCCGCCCAACCTCGCCCAGCCGACAAGTCGACCCCATCCCCAAACCCATCCCCAAACCCATCCCCAAACCCATCGTCAACCCAAGGTTGACGACACCGAATCGTCAACCTACAGTTGACGACATGACCTACCCAGTGAAGCTCGACGACCTCATCAGCGCCATCAAGGCGAACAACGACAAGGACGCCCTCGCGCAGCTGTCCGACGCGGTCTACCTGGGCGAGCACCTCGGGGAGCTCGCCGATCACCTCATCGGGCACTTCGTGGACCAGGCGAGGCGCAGTGGCGCGTCGTGGACGGAAATCGGGACGAGCATGGGCGTGTCGAAGCAGGCGGCCCAGAAGAGGTTCGTGCCGAAGGTCGACCCGGGGGGTGATCCGGGCGGGATGATCGAGCGGCTCTACGGCCGCTACACCGATCGCGCGCGGCACGTCGTCGTGGCGGCGCAGCAGGCGGCGAAGGACGCGAAGAGCCCGGGCATCGACACCGTGCACCTGGTGCTCGGGCTGCTCACCGAACCGGCCGCCCTGGCCGCCGGGATCCTGGTGTTCCAGGGCGCCAGCCTGCACGCCGTGAAGGAAGCGGCGGAGGCGCGGTTGCCCGAGCCCGTCGACCCCGTGCCGGACCCGATGCCGTTCACCGCGGCGGGTAAGAAGACGCTCGAGCTGACCCTGCGCGAAGGCCTGCGCCTTGGCCACAACTACATCGGCACCGAGCACATCCTGCTGGCGATCCTGGAGCAGGGCGAAGGTGCCGGCTACGAGGTGCTCGCCGGGCTGGGCATCAAGAAGGAGGCGGCGGAGGCGAAGATCCGCGAAGCCCTGGCCGAGATCCTGGCGGCGCGAGGGCAGTGAGGTACGTGGTGCCGGCAGTCGTCGTCGCTTTGCTTCTGGTGGCGGCGACCGCCTGACCCCTAGGCTGGCCGGCATGGCCGACCGGTTCATGGAGGAGTTCCGCCGGGCGTTCGAAGACGCCCAGGGCGACGGCCCTCCCGCCATCCAGAGCTTTGAAATCGTCGAAGACAACGACGAGACCCTCGCCGCCGAAGCCGGCCGCCTGCTGGAGCCGATCGTGCAGCAGCTCGCGCTGCTCGGTCCCCAAGGCTGGGAGTGGTTCTCCGCCGAGTTCTCCTTCACCGTCTCCGCGGAAATCGCACTCCTGCGGTTCTTCGCCGGCAACCAGCACCAGGACGTCTACGTCCCCGAGCCCATCACCGCGATGCTGCGCAACCAGCGCCACGTCGCCGCGCAGATGTCCGCCGGCCCGTGGTGGCGGCTGATCCTGAGCGTGCTCAACAGCGGCCAGCTCAGCGTCAACTACGACTACGGCGACGAACCCTTCCCGCCCCACCAGCTCCTGCCGCCGCAGCACTACCGCGACGACCTCAACACCTACCGCCGGCCGCAGATCCCGCCTTGGCTCGCCGAGTACACGCGATGAAAAAGGGACCCCCACCAACCCGGGTGGGGGTCCCTTCACCAAACGATCAAGCACCGACCTCGTCACGGGAATCCGTGGCCCACAGGGTGTGGAACGAACCCTCGCGGTCGACGCGCCGGTACGTGTGCGCACCGAAGAAGTCACGCTGACCCTGCACCAACGCGGCCGGCAGCCGGTCGGCGCGCAGGCCGTCGTAGTACGCCAGCGCGGTGGAGAAGCCCGGCGTCGGGATGCCCAGCCGCACCGCCGTGGAGATGACCGAACGCCACGAGTCCTGCGCGTCCTCGACGGCCTTGCGGAACGCGCCCGCGGTCAGCAGCGTCGGGAGAGCCGGGTCCTCGGCGTAGGCCGCGGTGATGTCGTTCAGGAACTTCGCGCGGATGATGCAGCCCCCGCGCCAGATCGACGCGACGGCGCCCAGGTCGATGTCCCAGCCGTACTCCGTGGCGCCGGCCTGGATCTGGTTGAAGCCCTGCGCGTACGCGACGACCTTCGACGCGTACAGCGCCTGCTCGACGTCGTCGGCGAAGGTCTCCAGCGCGGCACCCTTCAGCGGCGTCCGCGCCGGCCCCGCCAGCCCGCGGGCGGCCGCGCGAAGCGGCTTCGAGCCCGAAAGCGAACGCGCGAACACGGCCTCGGCGATGCCACTGATCGGCACGCCCAGGTCGAGCCCGATCTGCACGGTCCAGCGGCCCGTGCCCTTCTGCTCCGCCGCGTCCTCGACGATGTCGACGAACGGCTTGCCCGAACCGTCGACGTGCTTGAGCACCTCGGCGGTGATCTCGATCAGGTACGACTCGAGCCGGCCGGTGTTCCACGTCGAGAACACGTCGGCGGCCTCCGCGGGCGAGTAGCCGGCGGCGCCGCGCAGCAGGTCGAACGACTCCGCGATCAGCTGCATGTCGGCGTACTCGATGCCGTTGTGGACCATCTTCACGAAGTGGCCCGCGCCGTCCGCGCCGATGTGCGTGCAGCACGGCGCGCCGTCGACCTTGGCCGAGATGTCCTCGAACAGCGGGCCGAGCGACTCGTACGACTCCTTCGACCCGCCCGGCATGATGCTGGGGCCGTTGAGCGCGCCCTCTTCACCACCGGACACGCCCGTGCCGACGAAGTGCAGCCCACGCTCGCGCAGCGCGGCCTCGCGCCGGCGGGTGTCCGCGAAGTGCGCGTTGCCGGCGTCGACGATCACGTCACCCGGCTCCAGTAGCGGCGCGAACTCCTCGATCACGGCGTCGGTGGGCCCACCGGCCTGCACCATGATCACGATCTGCCGCGGCCGCTCCAGCGCGTCGACGAACTCCTGCGCGGAGTACGCCGGGATGAAGTCGCCCTCGTCGCCGAACTGCTCGACGAGCGTGCGCGTCCGCGCCTCGGAGCGGTTGTGCAGGGCGACCGTGTGCCCGTGCCGGGCCAGGTTCCGCGCCAGGTTGCGGCCCATGACCGCCAGGCCGGTGACCCCGATGCTCGCCTTCTTGCTCATCCGAACCCTTTCCGAAGTCTCTGCCGGAGTCCGAGCGTAGTCCGGTTCGCGCTCACGCGAACCTGCGAGAACACTCACGGGGGTCCGGGGGAATGAATCACGGGCGGCCCGGTGACCGGGACCACTTCTGTCGTGTGCCGGGCCTCAGGAGAAACAGCGGATGGGCGCGCCGTTGTACGCGACCATGTCGGTGATCGCCGCGACGAGGTCGATCGGCGCGCCCCACTCGGCGCCGTCCAGTTCGGCATACGCGCGGTGCAGGTTGCCGGCCAGCCGTTCCTGTTCGGACAAGTCCGAAAAGGTCCCGAGGTCGGTCTCTTTCGCCAGCTGCAGCGGCGAAAGCCCCGCCGCCTTGCCGCGTTCGGCCGTGTCCTGGACGAACTTCAGGTACGCGTCGACGACGTCCACCGTCTCCAGTCCACACGGGCCGCCGTGGCCGGGCAGGATCAGCGCGGGCTCCAGCTCGCGGATCACGTCGAGGGCGGCACGCCAGCCGGCGACCGAGCCCATCAGCGCGAACGGGCTGCCGCCGTTGAAAACCAGGTCACCCGCGAACAGCACGCGCTGCTCGGGCAGCCAGGCGAGCACGTCGTTGGTGGTGTGGGCGGCGTGGCCGGGGTGCCGGAGCTCGATCGCGGTGTCGCCCGCGTGGACGGTGAGCCGGTCGTCGAACACGACCTCGGGCGCGCGCAGCTCCAGGTGGCCCCAGTCGTTGCCGACGAGCACACCGTCGTAGGTCTCGATGCCGGCGGCGAGCATCGCGTCGCGCGTCTTGCGCTGGCCGATGATCGTCGCGCCGCCGACGAGGTAGTTGCCGTTGGTGTGGTCGGAGTGGTGGTGGGTGTTCACGAGCGTGGTGACCGGTCCCGTCGTGTCCTCCACGGCGGCCAGCAGGGCGCGCGTGCGCCGCTCGGTGGCGCACGTGTCGATGAGCACGGTGTGGTCACCCGCGGACACGAAGCCGCAGTTGTTGATGAACCAGGAACCGTCGGGCTGCACGTAGCCGAAGACGCCGTCTGCGAGGCGCTCGACCTTCGCGGCGCCGGGGGAGCGATCGATCACGTCCGCCACTATGCCGCAGAACCGAACGGCGCAGAACCGGCCCCGGTAGTCCGGATGGAGCAGCGACGATGTCCGAAAGGCGCTATATGGCCTGGTCCAGGCGAGTGACACCCGGGGTGACTGGCTTTTCGGATCATTTCCTGGAACGCTGCGCGGTGTCATCATCGAACCCCGTTGGGTAAAGGCACTAACCTGGGTGGTTCGAACGTTCGCGCGTCGGCAGTGGTCGAGAGACCGCTCCGGCGGTTAGTGGTCCGGGAGAGCAAGGCTGATGGCGAGCACCGTCACCTCGCGCCGGAAGCAGCTCGGCAACGAGCTCCGGCATGCTCGAAACGCCGCGCGGATGACACAGCAGCAGGTCGCCGAAGTTCTCGGCTGCACCCAGGGCAAGGTCAACAAGATCGAGTCCGGAGCAGTGGGGGTCAAGCTCGGAGATGTGCGATCGATGCTGAACGCGTTCGGGATCAACGGCGAAGAAGCCGACACCCTGATGAACCTGGCCCGCGCCGCCGCCGGGCAGCGCGGTCACTGGTCGGGCTACCGCTCGGTGGTGCCGCACTGGTTCCGCACCTTCACCGACCTGGAGCCGGCCGCGGCGGAGATCCTCACCTGGCACGGTGAGCGCATCCCGGGCCCGCTGCAGTCCGAGCACTACATGCTCAAGCAGTTCACCGAGGCGGGCGCGACCGACGTCACGTCGCTCGTGCGCAACCGGCTCGACCGCAAGGCCGTGTTCGACCAGCAGCAGCCGCCGTACTACCGGTTCATCGTGAGCGAGGGCGCGCTGCGCCGCGCTCCCGGCGGGACGGCGCCGGCCGTGATGCTGGACCAGGTCGAGCACATGCTGGCGCTCGACCGCTACCCCCGCGTGTACGTGCACGTGCTGCCTTTCGGCGCGAAGCTCGCCGCGGTGCCCAACGACTTCACGATCATGCGCTTCCCCGACCGCACGCGGGACTTCGTCTACATCGAACACTCCGCGGGCGGCCTCTACCTCGACGACGTCAAGGACTTCAACATCTTCGTCGACTCGTGGGACCGGCTGCGCGGTGCGGCACTGGAGCGCGGCGAGACGCGCCAGTTCCTCAAGGAGCTCGCCGAGGGCTACCGGGCGCAGATGTCGCAGTGATTTCCAGCAGTGGCACGGTTTCTTCCGCGCCGGGCTGGCCGTTGATCTCCTCCTGCACGCGCTGAGCCGCCTCGCGCCACCGCGGTTCGGTGAGCAGCCGCGCGGCCGCGTCGTGGATTTCGTCCGGTGTCGCGGTTTCCGGGTCCAGCGCGATGCCGGTGCCGAGCCGGGTGGTCTGGCGGGCGTTGCCGGGCTGATCGGCGCCCATGGCGAACACGAGCGACGGCAGGCCGTGCGCCAGCGCGCCCAGCAGGCTGCCCGATCCGCCGTGCGACACCACCAGGTCGATCGACGGCAGCAGCTCGGCCTGGGGCACGAACCGTTCCACGCGGACGTGCGCGGGTTGCGGCTCGAAGACGGCCGGGTCGAGCTGGGTGCCGACAGTGGTGGTCACGTCCGCGGTCAGCCGCGCGAGCCCTGCCAGCGTGCGTTCGAAGAGGTCGCCGGACGCGGTGTTGAAGTCCGTGCCGAGGGTGAAGTACACGCCGGGCGGCTCGTGCGGTGGCTGCGGCGGGATCGGGTCGCCCTGGCGGAAGGAGAACGCACCGGGCGGCAACGGCGAGGCCGGGTCACGGACTGACGGCGGGAACGGCGAGAGCACGAGCTGCCCCTCCAGCATCGTCAGCTGGGGGTCCGTCGGCAGGCCGTGCTCGGCGCGCAGCTCGTGCAGCGGTTCGGCCACGAGCTCCTTGCGCAGCAACGTTCCCGCGGCCAGCACGAGAGCGTTCACGCACGGCACGCCCAGCTGTTCGGCGGCGATCGCGGCGCCGAAGTCGACCTCGTCGCGGATCACGACGTCGGGCCGCCAGTCGCGGATGATCTCCAGCAGCTTCCCCGCACGTTCGCGGCCGGCACGGCGCGCGAAGAGCTCCTGGATCTCCCAGTCGTCACGCGCCGGGTCGACCGGCGGCAGCGGCTCGCGCGTCGACGCGGTCTGAGCGCGCGGTGCGCTCGTGGCCAGGGCTGTGAACCCCGCGCGCTCGATCGGCGGCACGTGACTGCCCGCCCCGGCCACGGCGACGGTGTGCCCCCGCGCCGCGGCGGCCCGCGCGACGGGTGCCATCGGATCGAAGTGGCCCCGGCCGCCGACGAAGGTGAAGAGGAAGCGCATTCCCGGCAAAGTAGTGGTTGACGACGGGGCCGGTCTCTCCGTTCTCCTGGGCTTTCGCCGCCGGGCCCCCCGATCAGGTGTCACTCGATCGGGGGTCGGCTGCGGGACGCGCCGGGAGATCGGCAGACTGGTCCGCACCAGCACACCGCGGGTCGGAAAGGGACAGCTGATGACACAGGTACCGGATCCCGAAGCCCCGGAGGGCATCGACCTCGATCGGCCCAACGCGGCCCGCATCTACGACTGGTTCCTCGGCGGCACGGCCAACTGGGCGATCGACCGCGAGTTCGGCGAACGCGCGGTACAGACCTTCCCCATGATCAAGACCATCGCGAAGTCCGGGCGCGAGCTGCTCGGCCGCACCGTGCGCTACATGGCGCGCAACGGCATCGACCAGTACCTCGACCTCGGCTCCGGGGTGCCGACGGCCGGCAACGTGCACGAGATCGCCACATCGGTGAACCCCGACGCGCGCTGCGTGTACGTGGACAACGAGCCCGTGGCAGTCGCCCACTCGCAGATCCTGCTGGAGCGTGAGGGCGTCGCCGACCGGCACGCGGTGCTGCACGGCGACCTGCGGAACCCGGGTGACATCTGGCCGCGTGCGCTCGACACCGGTGTGCTGGACCCGAAGCGCCCGATCGGGTTGATCATGTCCGGCGTCCTGTACTTCATCGGCCGTGACGAGGGAGCGCACGAGATGGTGCGCAAGTACCTCTCGCTGGTGCCGTCGGGCTCGTTCTTCATGGCCTCGCACATCACGCTCGACGGGGTGCCGGAGTCGGACGGGGACAGCCGCGAGTCGATCCACGAGCAGTACAAGCAGTCGAGCACCCCGATCCACTTCCGCTCGCGCGCGGAGTTCGCGGAGTTCTTCGACGGCCTGGAGCTCGTGGACCCCGGGGTGGTCTGGGTTTCGGAGTGGCGGCCGGAGGAAGGCGAGTCGCGCAACAGCGACCGCATGGCCGCCGATCCGTCGTTCAGCGGCGGAATCTGCGCCGTCGGACGGAAGCCGTAACGACGAAAGCGCGCCCCGGGAGGGTGGCCCGGGGCGCGCTGGTTCGGTGGTCTGTGTCGCGCTTACGCGCGGGACGGGCCCAGCCCGTGGACGAGCGGCGCGAGGTCGACGCGCGCCTCGAGCGGCCGCGTGGCGCGGACCAGGTCCGGCTGGCGCGGGGCGGGCACGTCGAGGTCGGTGTCCCATGTGACCGGGCTGCGCAGCGGCGCCTGGATCAGGCTGAAGCCGAAGCGACTGCGCAGCTCGTGGTTGATCCCACGCCGGCCGTGAGTGTGTTCATCCTCACGACGGAAGAGCGTGGTGAGCCGGACGGCCATGAGATCACACCCCCAGTTCCGATAGCGGTGACCGGGGCAGATCCGCTCCGGCCAGACCGAGACAGCTTTCGCACGGCATACCCACGCCCGGCGCCAGCCACTCGATGTGGGTCCGGGGAAACGACTCCCCGCACCGCGCGAGCACCTCTGCGGAAGAACCCGCTGCGTCCACCTCGAACACGTGCACGACGCGGCGGGATTCGCCGACCCTGCCCGTCATGAGCACGTTCGCCGTCATGCTGTCCTGGATGATCACGCGGTCCCTCCCCCCGAGGTCGGTGCCGGTTCGTGGACTCCACTGGTGGGCTGGGCCGAATGCAGCAAGCCATTCACCCACCACTGGCGCCCCGATCGATGCGATTAATCCTACTCCTGGAATAATCTTCATGTCGAGATCGGGTCGAGTTGATCACCCGCTTGGCCCTGCGGTTTGCTCCGTAGTGACAGAAAGAAGCCGGGGACGTGTGTGGCGACCGCACGCCCTGCAGGAGGCTCGGAGGTACGACCCATGACGGATTATCCGTCGCTCCAGGATTACGACCCGGACACGGCCGAGGGGCTGTTCGAGGACGCTGCCTGGGAGAAGTCGTTCGCCAGTGAGCCGAACGGCGGCAGCTGCGTCGAGGTCAACCTGGGCCGTTCCGACCTCGTCGGCGTGCGCGACACCAAGCTCGCGTCCAGTCCGGTCTTCGTGTTCGACCGGGGCGAGTGGGAGGCCTTCCTGGTCGCGGTGAAGGCCGGGCAGTTCGACCTGCCGCCGGACGCTTGACGCGCGGTTCGCGATTCACGCGGGAACCCGCGTGCGGGCCTTGCCGTGAGGCTTTCACCAACTGTCACTCGAACGAGTGATTGGCGCTGACCCTGGGTGGTCGTGCGGCGCAAAGCACCCCAATGCGGCGTTCGGTGCACTCAGCGCACCCAATGTGGCGTTCGGTGCGTTGAACGCAACCAACGCCACATTGGGGCGCGCTGAGCTGTGGATCAGGCGGCGGCCGGCACCCCGCCGCCGCGCAGCCGGCCGCGCGTGCGGCGCCAGGCGATGACCACGAGCACGACCAGCCCGATCAACGGCAGGCTGCTGATCGCCCAGCTCAACCCCATCGGCGGTCCCGGCTGTGACAGCACCGGCAGGCTCTTCAGCTCACCGCTGCCCTGACCCTGGGGGCCGTTGATCGTGAAGCGGAACGCCCACGTGCCCTCCGTCGGCAGAGCGCGGATGTCCAGACCCCAGACGTCGCGCTTGCGCGGGTGGCGCGCCAGCGGCTGCGGGCGTTGGAACGCGGCGGCCGAGGGGTTGTGCATGGCGAGCGTGCCGGTTTTGGTGCCGATGCCGCCGTCGGGGATGAAGGTGAAGTCCAGCGACTGCATGGCGCGCAGCGGCCACGTCGAGAAGCCCACGGTGAGGCCGTAGGGCCCCGCCTGCACGCGTTCGGTGTGGACGATGTTCACCGGCTCGTACGCGTTGGCCGGCAGGGCGGTGGCGAGCAGCAGGCCGATGACCGCGCCCAGCGCCAGCAGTGTCTTACGCATGGGTCTGCACCTCCGAAGCCGGGGCGAGCAGGCGGAGCATGCCGCCGAAGCGCCAGCCCGCGAAGCCGCCCGCCAAACCGAGCACGCCGGCGGCGAGGCCGGTCGCGAGAACCGCCGTGAGGTCACCGATGTGACCGGAATAGACCAATCCGCGCTGCACCAGCAGGGTCGCACCGACCAGGAGCCCGGCCAGCCCGCCCGCGAGCACGGACACGCGGCCCAGCTGCCACCCCCGCCGTCGCGCGATCAGCAGGTAGCCCTCCACCAACGCGGCCACCGGCAGGAGCGCCATCGGCATCAGCGCGGGCATGTCCGGCACGCCGCTCACGTAGTCGCGCACCGGCAGCCCGACGAGATCGGCGTACGCGCGCGCAGCCCACGGTGAGAACCACCAGAAGACGGCCTGGATCACGGCCAGGATCGCCGCTGTTGCCACGGCGCCGCCCGGCCGGCGCAGGAACCCGGCGCCGGCGAACACGAGCAGCACGGACAGCAGCGTGGAGCCGACCGACGTCGCCTCCACCGGGTCGAGGTCCACCTGCTGCAGCCCCAGCGCCGTCACCGCGCTGAACGCGATCAGCACGGCCAGCGAGCCGAACACCCCGATCCGGCCCCAGCGCTGCTCCCGCGCGGCCGCGAAGACCATCGTGGTTCCGATGATCGACAGCGTCACCGAGAGCAGCAGCCCGATGTGCGGCGGCGAGTCGATCACGGCGTCGAAGCCGTACAGCCCGTGCCACCACTGGTCCCACAGCCCGTAGAGCAGGAACAACGCGGCGCCGACGCCGGAGGTGAGGTAGCCCGCCGGCGCGGCGAACGTCCGGCCGAACACACCGATCGCGCGGCCGCCGATGCGCGGGTCCACCGGCCGCCCGGCGCGTTGCGCAGCCGTGGTCAGCAGCACCACGGCCAGGCTCGCCAGCCCGACGATCGCGCTGCCCGAGTACAGGAACAGGTGCGGCAGCGTGAAGAACGTGTCCGGGCCGACGTCGTCGTGCCACTGCACGTCCCACGTGAGCCCGACCATCGAGATCACCGACCCCGCGAGCACTGTGCACGCGGGCGCCAGCCCCGGCCTTCTCGTCGCGGCGACCACCCGGGCCCCCGACGCGGTGAGATCCATCCCCAGCCCCTCCTTACTGGTTGACCAACACGGGAAACACGACTTGACCGGCGCCCGCCGGCCCACGCAGGGAGACCGTGATCTCCCACTGGCCCGCCATCGGCAGGCCGACGTCGGCGGCGCGGAAGTGCCCCGGCCCGTCGGCGGTCGCCGGCACGGGTGTGATGGCGTGGCCCATCTGCGGCATCACCGGCTCCACCGTCACGCCGTCCACGGCGGGACCGGTCACCGCGAACGCGAACGTGTTGCCGCCGACGCGTGGCGCGTCCGCGGACAGTTGCACGGTGTAGGGCCCGGTCGTCGACTTGAGCACGGTGGGACCGCTCGGCCCGCCGCCGAACAGCAGCCAGCCGGCGATCACCGCGGCCACCAGCACGACGACGCTGATCAGCACCACTGGACGTTTCGTTTTCATTGGCCCCCTCCGGGAATGGCCGGCACGTCGAGCACCACCGGCACGGTCAGCACGGACCAGCCGCGTTCGGCCTGCAGCCACAACCGGTAGCGGCCGGGCGCGGGGAAGGTGTACGTGAAGGGCACGTCGGGCCCGTACGCGGCGACGGTTTCGTCCGGCACGCCGGTGAGGCCCGGGACGTACGGCGGCATCGCGTGCGCGTGGGCCCACGTCGGTGCGGTGGCGGCCGCGGCGCCGACGTCGGTGTCCGACGGCAGCGGCCCGACGACGATCAGGTGGCCCAGCATGCCCAGCCACGGCTGGAGGTCGCCGGAGGGGAAGTGCGCGGTGACGGTGACCGGGGTGCCGGCTTGCACGCCCGTGGTGGTGACGTCGACGGGCACTCCGTCGACGACGCGTTTTCCTGGTCCGGCGGGGACTTCGGCGGGGTTGCCGGTTTTGCTCTTTGCGTCCACAGTGGACCGTGCGAGCTGAACGCCGCCGCCGCGTCGTTCGAGTTCCGCGGCCACCGCGTAGGTTCCGGCTTCCGGCGCGGTGAAGTCGACGCGGTACTCGCCGGGCGCCACCCGCACCGGGTGCAGGTGCCACAACCGGCCGGAGGGGGAGACGACGATGAGGTGGACCAAGGCGTCGTCGTGGATCACGAGGTCGTCGGCGGGCCGGCCGGTGGACCCGTCGGTGAAGCGGAGATCGAGAGATTTTCCTTGCGTGCCAACGGTCAGGTTCACCGGTGGCCGTGAGTAGTCCGTGACGGGCAGGCGTGACAGCGCGTACGGGTCGGTGACGTTGTCCACGGTCGCGTCCAGCTGCGCGCCCGGCGCGGGCGGCGGGGGAGTGCTCGTCGACAGCAGCGCGCCGGTGACCGCGACGGCCAGCGCCGCGACCATCCCGCCCGCCGGCAGCAGGGCGTAGGCGGTGCGGCGTGACCGCACGGCCACGACCAGGGCGAGGAGCAGAAACGCCCCTGCCGCAACGAAACCGCCGTACGCCGCCTTCTCCCAGGGCGGCACCACGCGCGCCGGGACTACGAACGGGATGGTCGCGGTGGTCGTCCCGTCGTTCAGCCGCAGTTCCCATGGCCCGGCGTGGTCGACGCCGACCGTGCCGGGGTAGAGCCCGGGCGTCGCGCCGAGCACGACGTCGCCGCGGGAGAACACGACGCCGTCGGCGGCCGCCGCGAGGTGCAGTGGGCCGGGCGCGGTGCCCGCGTGTGTGGCGATGTCGACGTGCAGGTCGCCCGGTGTCACGTCGATCCGGCGGATGATCACGGTGAGCTCGCGCGAGCCGAGGGTCTGCGCCACCTGGATGTCTGCGCCGACCGGTGCCCCGTCGGCGCGCGCGGTGCCGCCGCCGAGCGCGATCCCCAGCGCGCACAGCACCAGCAGCAGCGCCGTTGTCTTTGTGGTCCCCATCACGGCAAAAGGTATCGAGGTTACGGGGGTCGAATCGTCACGGAAGCGGGGGAAGATCCATCCCCGGTTCGGGGGATGCGAACCCCTAGGTACCAGCTTCCTTGCGAAGTGGAACGTTGCTCCGTATGGTTAGCGGAGCAACGTTCCGTTTGCTCTTCGGAGGACGATTCCATGCAGTACCGCACCTTGGGCCGCACTGGTGTGCAGGTCAGCGCGCTGTCGCTCGGCGCCATGAACTTCGGCGCGATCGGCCGCACCACGCAGGACGACGCCACGGCCATCGTCGACGCCGCGCTCGAAGGCGGCATCAACGTCGTCGACACGGCCGACATGTACGGCGCCGGCGAGTCGGAGGTGATGGTCGGCAAGGCCATCGCCGGGCGCCGCGACGACCTCGTGCTCGCCACGAAGGCCGCCATGCCGATGGGCGACGAGCGCAACCACCGGGGCAGCTCGCGCCGTTGGCTCGTCAGCGAGCTCGACAACAGCCTGCGCCGGCTCGGTGTCGACCACGTCGACCTCTACCAGATCCACCGCTGGGACCCCTCGACCAGCGACGAGGAGACGCTTTCCGCGCTCACGGATCTGCAGCGCGCCGGGAAGATCCGCTACTTCGGCTCGTCGACGTTCCCCGCGTACAAGATCGTGCAGGCGCAGTGGGCCGCGCGGGAGCACCATCTGGGCCGCTACGTCACCGAGCAGCCCAGCTACTCGATCCTGCAACGCGGCATCGAGGCCGACGTGCTGCCGATGACCGAGGAGTACGGCCTCGGCGTGCTGGCGTGGAGCCCACTCGCGTCGGGCTGGCTGTCGGGCGCGGTCCGTGAGGGGCGCGAGATCGCCACGAGCCGCTCGAAGGCCCTGCCGCAGCGCTTCGACCTGACGCTGCCCGCCAACCGGGCCCGGCTCGACGCGGTGGAGCGCCTGGCGAAGGTCGCCGCCGACGCCGGGCTGACGCTGATCCAGCTCGCGCTCGGCTTCGTGACCGCGCACCCGGCCGTGACCAGCGCGATCATCGGCCCGCGCACGCCGGAGCACCTGCGCTCGCACCTCGCGGCCGCCGACACCGTGCTGTCCGCCGACGTGCTGGACGCGATCGACGAGATCGTCGCACCCGGCGTCGACCTGGCCGCGCACGAGAAGTTCGACACCCCTCCCGCTCTGCTCGATCCCTCCTTGCGTCGCCGCTGAAAGGACTTCCCATGTCACCTCGGTTCGGCATCATGACCGCCCCGATGCAGGTTGACTACGCCGACCTCGTGCGCGTCTGGCGCGAAGCCGACACCCTGCCGGAGATCGAGCACGCCTGGCTCTTCGACCACCTCCTCCCCATCGCCGGCGACCCTGATGGGCCGATTTTCGAAGGCTGGACCCTGCTTTCGGCTCTCGCCGCGCAGACTTCCCGCCTGCGCCTCGGCCTCATGGTCACCAGCAACCGCTTCCGCCCACCCGCCGTCCTCGCCAAGATCGCCACGACCGTCGACGTGGTTTCCCACGGCCGCTTGGACTTCGGCATCGGCGTCGGCTCCCGCCCGAGCCACCCCCTGGCCCGGCGCGAGTACGAAGCCCACGGCCTCCCGTTCCACGACACCGCGCACGCCGTGCAGGCCCTCGCCGAAGCCTGCACCGTCATCCGTCGCCTGTGGACAGAGGACGCGACCTTCGACTTCGTGGGCGACACCGTCCAGCTCGAGGGCGCGTTCGGCAACCCCAAGCCCGTACAGCGCCCCCACCCCCCGATCGTCATCGGCGGCCGCGCCTCCGCAACCCTCCGCGTCGCCGCCACCCACGCCGACGTCTGGAACATCCCCGGCGGCGACCTCGACGACTGCATCAGCCGCAGCGCCCTCCTCGACCGCTACTGCACCGACATCGGCCGCGACCCGGCGGAAATCACGCGCTCGATCCACCTGCCGGTGTCCTATGCGGACCCGGGCCTCACCCGCAAAGCCATCGCCGAGGCCGTGGACGCCGGCTTCGAGCACGTGGTGCTCGGCCTGCCGTCGCCCTTCCCGGAGGGTGTCGGGCAATGGGTGGTCGATGAGCTGATCAAGGGCTAGCCGAGCGGCCCTCGCCGCCCACAACGACGACGTCCGGCGGCATCTCTCCGGAAGCGGCCGCTGTCGGGCCTGGCCCTCGCGTTTCTGAGCGCAGGCTCGGTTCGGCGCTCATGTGCCGCCTGGCCGGCGACTTCTGGCTGCTCCTCCGGGGAAGCGGCCGCGGTCCGTTTGCCTCGGCGTTGCGGAGCGCGGGCTGGATGGGGTGCTCAGCCGCCCCGCCGCCGGCGTTCCCCGGAGGGTGTGGCGCGGCCGCCGGCCGACGAGCTGATCAAGGCCCAGGCGAGAAGCTCGCGTAAGTGCGATCACCGGCTAACCCAAGAACTCACGCAAGTGCGACACCACCGCCTCCGGTTGTTCCTCCGGTAGGAAGTGGCCGCAGTTCTCGAGGCCGACGCCGGTGACGTTGTCGGCGTAGTCGCGCCAGAGGTCGAGGGTGGGGAGTTTGCCGAGGAGGCCCGCTTGGCCCCACATGGCGAGAACGGGCTGGGTGAGGCGGTTGCCGGCGGCGTAGTCGGCGTCGTCGAGGGCGGCGTCGTCGGGGAAGGAGGCGCGGTAGTCGTCGAAGCCGGCGCGGAGGGCGCCGGGGGCGGAGAAGGCGCGTACGTATTCGGCGACGTCCTCGGCGGGCAGGCCCTGGCGCTGGAAGGTCCAGCGTTCGAAGAAGTAGCCCAGGTAGGCGGCGATGTTGCTGCCCGCCAGCAGCTCCGGCAGGTCGGGTTGCAGGTGGAACAGCCAGTGCCAGTAGCCCTTCGCGACATCCGAATCCAGCCGTTTCCACATCTCGCGCGTCGGCGCGATGTCGAGGACGGCCAGGCGCTCGACCTGCTCCGGGCGGTCCAAAGCCCAGCGGTGGCCGACGCGGCCGCCACGGTCGTGGCCGACCACCGACACGCGGTCGAAGCCCAGCTGCTCGGCGAGCTGGGCGAGGTCGGCGGCCATCGTGCGCTTGTCGTAGCCGCCGCGGGGCTTGTCGGTGCGGCCGTAACCACGCAGGTCGGGCGCGATCACGGTGTGGGTTTCGGCGAGCGGGCCCGCGACGCGGTGCCAGCAATGCGACGTCTGCGGCCACCCGTGCAGCAGGAACACGGGTGGGCCGTCGCCGCCGCGCAGGTAGTGCATCCGGAGGTCGCCGACCTGCGCCATCGAAGGTTCTAACCGGCTCATGGGGTTAGACGCTACCGGACGCGCCTAACCGGTGACAAGGGTTAGAATCAACCCCATGGAGTGGGTTTTCGACGGTGGCCGGCCGTGTCTCGACCTCGTCAACACGCTGCGCGACCGCTACCAGCCCGAAGGGGTCGAGCTGCTGACCTCGCCCGAAGCCCTCGCCGAATGGCTCTCGCTCGCCGGCCTCACCAAAGGCCCGGTGCCCGTCACGCAGGAAGACCTCGAAACGGCGAAATGGCTCAGGGAAGCCGTGAACCGGCTGGCCACCACCCCGCCGGCACCCCCTGACGTCGAGCTCGTGAACAAAGCCGTCGAGGAGCCGCTGCCCAACGCGCGCCTTCGGCTGTCCGACGGGGAGCTGCGCAAAGCGGCACCCACCCCGCGAAACCCGGTCGCGGCCGCCTTCGCGCTGATCGCGACCGACGTGATCGAGCTGGTGACGAGCCCGGTGGACGTCCGCATCTGCGCCGCGGACGACTGCGGCCTCCGCTTCGCCGACGCGTCACCACGAAGGACCCGCCAGTGGTGCTCGATGTCCCGCTGCGGCAACCGCGCCAAAGCCCGGGCCCACTACGCACGGCTGAGTCAGGGCAGGAGCCGGTAAGCCCACGGATGGGCCCGCAACCACACGTTCAGCTTGCCGATCCACCGCATGTGCGCCGTCCGCAACGGCGCGGGCACCAACCAGCCGACGATCCGCACCACACGGCAGAAGCGCGCGAACCGCAGCTGGTCACGAGAAGTCCACTGTAGACCGAGCTGCTCCCGCAAAGCCGCCGGCAACGTCGCCCGGATCAAGAACAGCTGCCCGGCCGCCTGCGCATCCCGCAGCCGCGGCCACCACCGATCCGGCAGCCACCGCACGGGTTTCGGCACGGTGTGGATGGTCTCCAGCAACGTCGTCATCGTCTCGTTCGGCCGGAACGCCGCGACCATCTCGTCGTAGTACCGCGAGAACGCGGCCCAGTCGGGTGGCAGATCCCGCTCCCGCACCCCGAGCACCCGGCCGATGTCGCACATCTGCGCGTAGTACTCGTCGAGCTCGCCCGGCGTCAGCGGCCGCCCGAAAAACCGTTGTACATCAACGGGAACCTTCACCAACGTCGCATGCACCCACGCGTAAGCACCCGGATCCAGCCCGCTGTACCGCCGCCCACCGGCCACCCCGGTGAACGTCCGGTGCAGCTCCCGCAACCGCGAAGCCTCGAACCGCGCGCCCGCAGCACCGCCGTACACGTAGATCGACAGCGAAGCCCCCGTCCGCATCAACCGCGTCCAGGGATCCGAAACGTAGTCCGAGTGGTCCCGCACCCCGGCCGCCACCACGGGGTGGGCCACCTGCAGCACCAGGACCTGCCCGGCCAGCAACACGTCGCGGAAGTCACCGAAGTACCGCCAGGCCGCGGTGCCCCGCACGACCGGCGGCGCCACGTCAGGCCCCGCGCAGCAGCATCATCAGCGGCTCGGCGGCCGGCACGTCGGTGCCCGTCGACAGCCGCCGCAGCTGCAACCCGGCGATGAGCGCGACGACGGGACCCGCCACCCGCGCGGGATCGGGCACGCCGAGCGCGCGCAGGATCGTCGTGGCCAGGTCGTCGTACGCCGCGAAGCAGCGCGCCGACGCTTCGCGCAGCCCGGGATCACGCGCGGCCTGCAGGTAGAGCTCGTGGGGTGCGAGGTCGTCGGTGCCGAACGGCAGCTGCTCGATCACGTGCTCCACCACGGCCGCGGCCTGCTCCAGGCTGAGGCCGTCCGCACTGTGCGCGTCGGCGATCGCGGCGAGCTTCGCCGTCTCCTCCTCGGCGAACAGCAGCATCGCCTCGCGCAGCAGCTCCGTCTGGCTGGGGAAGTGGTAGGTCAGCGTGCCGAGCGAGACGCCCGCGGCGGCCACGATGCGGCGGTTGGTGAGCCCGCCGACCCCTTGCTCGCCGACGACTTCGAGCGTCGCCCGCAGGATCGCGTCGCGGGTGTTCACCACGCCCTTGCGGGCCGGCGCAGGTGCCACCGTTGGACCTCTTCCAGTTGCGCGGCCACGGAGATCAGCCGCTCCTCGGCGTGCGACGGGCCCAGCAGCTGGGCGCCGAGGGGGAGCCCGTCCGCGGTTTGTCCGGCCGGGACGTTGATCCCCGGCCAGCCCAGCACGTTCCACGGCCAAGCGTAGGGGCACGCGGCGATCATCGTCTGGTCGGTGCGCCAGCCGGTGAGGCCGTCGAACGCGCCGGTCTTCGGCGGCGGCGTCGCGGTGGTCGGGGTGAGCAGCACGTCGACGCGCCCGAAAACGGAACCGATGCGGCGTTGCAGCGCGGGTTCGAGAGCGCGGGCGAGTTTCAACGCACCGGCGAGCACGGTGCCCTGCTGCGCGTTGCCGCGCGTGCGGGGGTCGAGCTTGGCCTTCTCGGGCACGCGCGCGGCCCAGTCGCGCACACCGGTGAGCGAGCGCGGCAGGAAGGTGAGGCCGATGAGCCCGTAGCCCGGGTCGATCTCGACGATGTCGTGGCCCAGGTTCGCCAGCGCCTCCGCGGTGTTGCGCACGGCCGCTTCGACGACCGGGTCGAGGCTGGTTTTCGTTGCGGTGAACGGAATCCTCGTCGACAGCCCGATGCGCAGCCGGCCGGGTTCCCGGCGGGCGGCCGCGCGGAACACGCCGTCGGAGCCCGTGGTGACATCCAGCAGGGTCGCCGCGTCGGCCACGGTCCGGGCCAGCGGGCCGAGCACGGTGAGGCCGTGGAACAACTCCCCACCGAGCGGCACGCGGCCGCGCTGCGTCTTGATGCCGACGAGCCCCGTCCACGCCGCCGGGATGCGCACCGACCCGGCGCCGTCGGAGCCGAGCGCCGCCGCGACCACCCCGCCGGCCACCGCGGCCGCCGAGCCGCCGGAGGACCCGCCGGGCGTGTGGTCGGGGTGCCAGGGGTTACGCGTGACGCCGAACGCCGGCCCTTCCGTGAACGGCCATTGTCCCAGCTCAGGCGTGTTCGTCTTGCCGATGATCACGGCGCCGGCCCGCTTGAGCAGCGCCACGGCGGGTGCGTCGGCGGTCGCGTCCGGGAAGTCACCCGCGCAGCCGAACGCCGTCGGCAGGCCCGCGAGGTCCACGTCGTCCTTGATCGCGACGGGCACGCCCAGCAACGGCGTCCGGTCACCTCGCGCCCGGCGCCGGTCGGCTTCTTCGGCCTCGGCAAGGGCTTCGTCGTCGCGGATCCGGCGGAACGCGTTGAGCACGGTCTGGCTCGCGTGCGCCTCTTCCAGAGCCGCTGCGGTGAGCGCCACCGAGGTCGTTTCGCCTGCTTCGAGCGCCGTCACCTGGTCGGCGACGGTCGTGAACGCGGAAGTCCTGACGGTCATCGGGCCACCCCCGGGTTCTCGTTCGTTCGAACGAACGTTACCACCGGACTGTGATTCCGGCTCCCTGGTTCGACAGCCGACCCGCCCGAGGCCGACGATGAGCCCGAGACCCGCCCCAGCCCCACGGAGGATCGATGACGTTCGACTTCGACCGGTTTCCCGTTTTCGACGCGTTCCCGCGGGCGGGGCTCGGCACCGGGCCGACGCCGCTGCTGGCCGCGCCGCGCCTGGGCGAGGCGCTCGGGCTGCCGCGGCTGATGCTCAAGCGCGACGACGTCCACCCGCTCGGCGTGGGCGGCAACAAGCTGCGCAAACTCGACTTCCACCTCGGTGCGGCACTCGCCGCCGGCGCCGACACGGTGATCACCTTCGGCGCCCTGCAGACCAACCACGGACGCCAGACCGCGGCGGCGTGCGCGCGGCTCGGGCTGCGCTGCGAGCTCGTGCTCACGGCGAAGGTGCCCCGCGAAGGCGAGGCCTACGAGCATTCCGGCAACATCCCGCTCGACCTGCTCTTCGGCGCCCGCTTGCACATCTGCGCCACCGTCGAGGAAGCCGAGCGCACCTACGAAGAGCTGCTCGCGTCGGCCGACTACGAGGGCCGCAAGGTCTTCACGGTCCCCGTCGGGGGCTCCGACGCGCTCGGCACTCTCGGCTACGTGTCCGCGACCCACGAGCTCGCGCAGCAGCTCTCGGCGCTCGGGATCGACAGCGCCCGCATCGTCGCGCCCCACGCGAGCGGCGGCACGTCCGCCGGCCTCGCGCTCGGCACGGCGCTGCTCGGCAACCTCGGCGCCGACTTCGCCTGCGTGAGCCACCCGCTCGACGAGGCCACCGACAACCTCACCCATCTCGTCACCTCAGCCGCGCAGCTCCTCGGCGTCGACACGCCGTCGCTGGACCACGTGCGCATGAGCGACTCGACCATGGGCGAGGGCTACGGCATCCCGGCGCCGTCGACGTGGGGCGCGCTGCGGCTGTTCGGCCGCACCGAAGGTGTGGTGCTGGACCCGGTCTACTCCGGCAAGGCCGCTGCCGCGCTCGTCGAATGGGCCGCGGACGGCCGGTTCGACCCCGAGGAGACGGTGGTGTTCGTGCACACCGGCGGCCTGCCCGGGCTGTACGGCTACGCACCGGAGTTCGTCGCCGCGATGCAGGAGTGAGTCAGTCCCGCGCGGCGGACGGTTGCAGCTCGGCCGCCGCGCGGGTGGCGTCGACCCGCACCGCCACGCGGACCAGGCCCAGCAGCAGCACGACGTCCGCGACGAGCATCAGCCGTTGCGTGGCCCCCACCGGCAGCAGCTCGGTGACGGTGTGGACCGGCAGCCCGGCTTCGTCGAGGCGGGCGAACAGGAAACTCACGCCGAACACCACCAGAACGGCCACCCCGAACCGCAGCCACCGCGCCACGAGCGCGCGCTCGGCCGTGCCGCGCAACGGTTCCAGCAACGTCAGCGCCGCGGCCGGCAGGCTCGCGAACGCCACCACGCACGAGTACAGGTGGATCTCGCCGCTCGTCAGGTCAGGGTGCGGCGGGTAGCTCGCCGGGAACACCGCGGCCGTCGCCAACCCCAAGGCCCACAACGAAAGCAGCACTCGCGTGGTCCGAGGCAGCGGCACGCCACCGGCCGCCAGGCAACCGAGCACGGCCAGCGAACCGACGGCGAGCGCCAGCACGCTCGCGCTCAGCAGGCCCGGGTCGGTGGTGGTGTAGCTCGACAACGTGTCGTGGATCGGGTCGTGGGAGCTGATCACGTGCATCAGGGTGATCGTGAACAGCCCCCACCCGATCGCCACCAGTGCGCCCATCCGCCAGATCCGCAGCCCCCGTGAAATCCCCATGGTCCCCAGCGTTGCGGGGCCGGCGCGATCCGTGATCCGGGATCACCCTGAATTCGACCCCTATTCGACCTCGCTGGTGAATTCGGCGAGCACCAAGGCTTGATCGTCGTGCCGCTTCGCCCGCGGCCAGCGCGAACCGTCGGGATCCTGCGTTTCCGCGGTTCGCACGGCGTCCAGCACGGAGTCCGGGCCGTTCACCCTGGCGAGGCGCAGCACGTCGGGCCAGCCGAAGAGGCCGTAGTCGTCGACCCCGGTGGACACGCCGTCGGTGGCGAGCAGCACGGCGTCGACCTCGGGGCGCGGCCAAGAGCGCCGCACGGCCTTCGCCGCCGCCTCGGGGTCGGCTTCGGCGACCCAGAAGCCGTCTTCGGCGTTGCGGCGGCGGCGCACGTCGGCGCCGGTCTGCAGCAGGCCGCCGTCGCGCAGGGAGACCAGCCGGTCGTCGGCCACGACGTCGACGCCGAACTGTCCGAACGCGACAACCGGACTGTCCGCCAGCACAAGGGTTTCGACCTCGGCCGCGTCCCAGCGCAGGATCGACACGGTGCTCGACGGCGAGTGCCCGGGCTCCAGCCCGTGCTCCGCCGCGACCCCGGCGATGGACGACGCCAGCGCCACGGCGAGGTCTTCCTTGGGACTTTCTCTCAGCTCGTCCGCCAGCCGGCGCACCAGCAGGTCGGCGTACCAGCCGCCGGGCGGCAGGTCGGGGCTCGGTGACGTGGCGCCGTCCAGCAGCAGCACGGCGTTGTCCAGCACCACGACATGGTCTTCGCTCGCGCGAGGCAGGCCGTCCGCGCCTACTCCCGCGCGCTCCGCGATCGCGATCTCGGGCATCACCCGATGCTAACCCGAACGGCTGACCGCGACCGGTCTGTCAACTTCGGTTGACAGACGTGGTGTGTCAACCTAGATTGACATCATGACCGAAGCAACAGACCTGGCCGCGAGGGCGGGCGACCGTGATCCCAGAGTGGGGCTTCGCGCGGTCGCGGCGCTTCGTCGGCTCCTGGAACAACTCGAAGCCGTGCAGGTGCGCAGCGCCCGCGTGCACGGCTGGTCCTGGCAGGAGATCGCCGCCGAGCTGGGGGTCAGCCGGCAGGCCGTCCACAAGAAGTACGGGAGGCACTGATGTTCGAACGGTTCACGCTCGACGCGCGGCTGGCCGTGGTCGAGGCCCAGATCGTGGCGCGCGAGGCCGGTGCGCGGCAGATCGAGCTCACCGACGTGCTGGCCGGGCTCGCCCGCACCGAAAACGGCGCCGGCCTGCGGCTGCTGCAGGAGCTCGGCGTGTCGCGGGAAGACGTGCTGGGCGAGCTCGACCGCATCCGCCGGCGCGGCGGGATCAGCGACGCCGAGGTCGCCGCGCTCACCGAGTTCGGCATCGACGTGGAGCAGATCGTCGAGCGCGTCGAGGAGACCCACGGCCCGGGTGCGCTCGCCGGTGGCGGCAGACGCGCGAAACGCGGCCACATCCCGTTCGCGGCCGACGCGAAGCGGACGATGGAGCTGAGCCTGCGCGAAGCCGTGAAGCTGGGCGACAAGCACCTCGGGCAGGAGCACCTGCTGCTCGCGCTGGTGCAGCAGAAGGGCCCGGTGCCCGACCTGCTGGCCGCCCACGGCGTCGACTACGTGTCGGTGCGCCGCGTGGTCGGCCAGCGGGAGGCCGGCTAGTGCTGCTGCTCTTCGCGGCGCCCGGTCCGCCACGTGACCAGGGGCAACAGGGCCTGCGTGAGTGGTCCGATCGTGAGCGCGTAGAGCACGGTCCCCACGCCGAAGGTGCCGCCGAGCAGCCAGCCGACGGCGAGCACGGTCACCTCGATCCCGGTGCGCACCAGCCGCACCGACCAGCCGGTGCGCGCGGTGAGGCCGGTCATCAGCCCGTCGCGCGGACCGGGGCCGAGGCGAGTCCCGACGTAGACGGCGGTGGCCACGGCGTTGAGCACCACACCGCCGACGAGCAGCAGGATCTGCAACGCGAGCGTGTGCTGGTCGGGCAGCACCGCGCGGACGGCGTCGACGGTCACGGAGATCACCACGACGTTGGCCACCGTGCCGATGCCGGGCCGCTGGCGTAGCGGGATCCACAGCAGCAGCACGAACACCGACGCGATGGCCGTGACCGTGCCGAAGCTCAGGCCGGTGAGCTTGGTGAGGCCTTCGTGGAGCACGTCCCACGGGTCGAGGCCCAGGTGGGCGCGGGTGAGCATGGCCATGCTGGCGCCGTAGAGCGCGAGGCCGGCCAGAAGCTGGGCACCCCGGCGGACGGGCGCCCGGCGGACGCTGAGGGGACTGAGGTCGACAACTGCCACTTCTCCACTATCGGCGACAAGTGGACTGGTAATCCATGGCCAATGTCGGATAATTGGTCTTATGACCTCGCATCTTCCGCTGGGTAGCCGTGTCTCTGGTACCCGATTGGCCGTGTTGCTGGGGGAGTGGCGCCGCCGTGGCTCCCGGCAGGGGGCGGCGGATCTGGCCGCGGCCGTCGAGCTGCAAGTGCTCGACGGCCAGCTCCCCATCGGCACCCGGCTGCCCGCGGAGCGCGAGCTCGCCGACGCGCTCGGCGTCAGCCGCACCCTCATCGGCGCGGCGCTGGACCGGCTGCGTGCCACCGGCGTCGTCGCCAGCCGTCGCGGTGCCGGTTCGTGGATCTCCGGTGCCGGCCACCGTTCGGCCGCGCCGGCCCAGCACGAACGCGACGGCCTGATCGACTTGGCCCGGGCCGCGCCACCCGCGTTGCCGGGGCTGATCAACGCCGTCGACACCGCGCGGCGCGACCTCGTGGAGCACCTGAGCGGCAACGGGTACCTCACCGGCGGCCTGCCGCTGCTGCGCGAGCGGATCGCCGAGCGCTACACCGCGCGCGGCCTGCCGACGACTCCGGACCAGGTGATGCTGACGGCCGGCGCGTACTCGGCTTTCGTGCTGTGCCTGCGCATGCTGGCCGGCCCGGGCGACCGCGTGCTGGTGGAGCAGCCGACTTACCCGAACGCGATCGACGCCGTACGCGCCGCGCACGCACTGCCCGTGCCGGTGGCGCTCGACCCCGTGCGCGGCTGGGATCTCACGGGGATCGAGGCCGCGTTGCGCCAGGCGTCGCCGCGGTTCGGCTACCTCGTCGTCGACTTCCAGAACCCCACGGGCCTGCGCCTCGACGCCGCGGGCCGCGAACGCCTCGGCGGCCTCCTCGCGCGCTCGCGCACGCCCGTGGTGGTCGACGAATCGTTGGTGGAGCTGGATTACGAGGGTGATCCGCTCGACGCGCCGCCGCCGCTGGCCGCGTTCGCGGGGGACCTGGCGCTGACGGTCGGCTCGGCCGCGAAGTCACAGTGGGGCGGGCTACGGCTGGGCTGGATCCGCGCGTCAGCCGACCTGCTCGACCGGCTGCTGTCGTCGCGCTTCGCCGTGGACCTCGGGGCGCCGGTGTTCGACCAGCTGGTGCTGGCTTCGCTCTTGGAGCCGGCCGGTTACGCGGCGTTGGCCCAGCGGCGGGTGGATTTCCGGCTGCAGCGCGATGCCCTGATCGACGCGGTGCACGCCTACTGTCCTGAGTGGACGTTCGAGGTCCCGGCCGGGGGCCTGTCGTTGTGGTGCCGCCTGCCGGAACCGATGAGCACGCGCCTCGCCGTCTCGGCGGCGAACCACGGCGTGCAGCTGGCGCCCGCCTCACGCTTCGGCGTGCACGGCGGCCTCGAACGCTGGCTGCGGCTGCCGTTCGGCCTGCCGCCCGACCAGCTGCTGGAGGCCGTGCGGCGGCTGAGCCTGGCCGTCGAGTCGGTGCGCGGTTACGCGGATGTGCCGGCGGCGAACGTGCCGGTGACCTGAGCTTCGCTGGTGCGGCAGCGTTTCCCGGGCCAGGGCTCAAAAGATAAACAGCCGGTGCACCGGATGTTCCAACCACTCCAGGGATGGTGGTGGTCGCATCCGGCGCACCGGCTGTTCGTCACCCGCTCCGTTCAGAGCGGGCGCCGCGGCGGCTTCCCGGCACAGCCCCTCGACGTGCCGGGAAGCGCCGACGGCTCAGGCGGGCTTCGGTTGGCGCAGGTTCCCGCTCGGCGCGGTGAGCGGGAACCTCCGGAGCACGCCCGTTGTGGGTCCCGGCGCCGCGGGGGCAGCGCGGCGCCGGGACCAGGACCCGATCCGGCCGGGCGCGGTCGGCCGGTCGGGAAGGCTGGTCGTACGCATGGATCGCCCCTTGTGGAGTGACACCTGGAGTGACACCTGGAGTGACACCTGGATTGACGCGTGGAATGACACGTCGAATGACTGGTGCGAAAGGGTGAGCCAGGCGCAGCGAACGGGCGCGCGCTCCAAGAAGTTGATCTTGGTTTGGACGTGGCTCTCCCCGGTGGACCGGGTGCCGGTCAGTCCGGGGAGGTGGTGGGCAGGGCTGCGTCCCTGCCCGCGCCGGCGACCTCGTGGTCGCGGCTGACGCCGATCAGCTTGAGCTGCGTGGTGGTCACGCTGTCCCCGACGACGGCGAACGGCTGCCGTGCGCCGCCCGGGCCGTCGTGGCCCGGGTTGGCGGTGGTGGTCGGCGCGACGGGCGCGCTGGGCGCCGCGGGCAGGCCACCGCCGCCCCCGCTGCCGCCGCCACCTGTGACGCCGACGCGGGAGTTCTCGTTGTGCGCGGGCTGCGCGCCGGTGCTGCGCTGCTGCACGGGAATCAGGTGCACGACGCTCGGGTAGTGCACCAGCCCGGCCGCCTTCGGCACGGTCACCGGCGCCGGCTGCGGCACGATCACCGGCACGACGGCGCTCACCACCTCGGCGGGCTGGGCGGTCAGCTCCGGCACGGTCGCCGTGACCCCGCCGCTCACCGTCCCACCCGAGAACACCGGGCCGAGCACGTCTCCGATCGGGATCAACGGCGGTGCGTCATCCCCACTCGGCACCGTCGTGACCGGCGGCAACACGGTTCCCCCGACGTCGTCCACGGTCCCGACCACACCGGTGATCGAGTGCACGGTGGTGTCGACCAGTCCGAGTACGCCCCCGAGCAACCCGCCGAGCAGCCCATCCTGGTGCGACGGCGTGACGCGCAGCGGCGCGTCTGTGGCGCTGGGATCCGTCGCAGTGCTGGGATCGCTGGTGGTCTGGTCGGTTGCGCTGTGGTGCGTTCCGTCGCAGTCGCCGGTCTCGTGCTGCTTCGCGCCGGCGGACCCGTCAGGCCCGACCTGATCGGAGCCGGCGGTGGCGCCGCCCTGGCTCGCGCCGGTCGTGGCCCCGGAGTCGGTGCTGTCGCCGGAAACGGCGGGCGTCGCGGTCTGGTCCGACGTGCTCTCGTCGGAAGCGCTGGTGCCGGAAGCGCTCGGCTTGGCGGCGTCCGTGCCGGAAGTACTCGTGTCCGAGGCGCTCGTGCCGGAGGTGGTCTCGCCGGAAGTGCTTGTGCCGGAAGTGCCCGTTGCCGCGGCATCCGAGCCGGTGCTGCCGGTCGAACCCTTGCTGTCACCGGAAGTCCCCGCGGCACTCGAGTCCGCAGTGGACCCGGTCGAAGCGCCGTGCCACGGATGTCCGTGCGGCTCTCGACGGTGCTCCCGAGCCTCGCCGTGCCCGGTGTGCCCCGGCGCGGTCACGGCCGTGTTCCCGGATGCGTCCCCGTGCGGCTGTTCCGCCGCTTCCGCCCCGGCTCCGGCGATCAACGCGCCGAGCAGCCACCCGGCCAACGTCAACCCGCCTGCCAGCGCGATCCGCGCGGCCGGCCTCGCCAACGGGGCCGCCCACGGCCGCGGCCGGCGCACTGCAGGCACCGGAGACACAGAAGACACCGAAGCGCGGCCACTCGGAACACCGGCCGGCAGAACAACAGAAGGGGTCAGCCCGGGATCAGCGCTGCTCACGAGTGGTGCGTCGGTGCGTGCGGCTGCCATGTCGCTCACGCCACCACCACCGTCCGCGCCTGAAGCTCATGCGGCCGCCGCACGAGACTGATCCAACTGGGGTTCTTCTCCGGCCAGGTCGCAGTTCCCCCGGGGCTGCACTCTTTCTAGCACCGGTCGCGAGTGTTTCATCTTCCCTGCGTTCGATCCACCCCGTAAGGCGGAACGGACTTACCGGCTCCGGTGTCCGATCAGCCGAAGTTGATCACTGAGCGTGTGCCCGACAGGACCCTCTGCGGCCATCCGGGCGGACGCGTGCACGGTCGTTGACCTGATGTTTCACCTCGAAAACATACTCTCGGTATCGAATCACTAACGCACCGTCGACGAATCTGGAGCGTAACCGCTTCGCAACTCGTGATTCGGTAACCGCAGTGGTCAGACGAGTTGCCGCAATCGCGCGACGGCCTCGTCGATGACTTCGTTCCGCTTGCAGAACGCGAACCGCAGCAGGTGTTTCCACTCGTCCGGGTGATCTGTGAACACCTTGACGGGCACGGCCGCGACGCCGACGCGTTCGGGCAGCTCCCACGCCAGCTCCGCGGCGTCGGTGAACCCGAGTGGACGGACGTCGGCTGTCACGAAGTACGTGCCGCTGCTGGGCCGCACGGCGAAACCCGCGTCCGCGAGTCCCGCCGACAGCCGGTCGCGCTTGTCCTGCAGGCTCGTCCGCAGCTCTTCGACCCACGGCAGCTCGTGGTCCAGCGCGTACGCCACGGCCGGCTGCAGCGGGCCGCCCGAGACGAACGTGATGAACTGCTTCGCCGCCTTCACTGCGGCCACGAGCTCCGGCGACGAGCAGACCCAGCCGATCTTCCAGCCGGTGCAGTTGAACGTCTTGCCGGCGCTGGAGATCGACACCGTCCGCTCGCGCATCCCGGGCAGCGTGGCGAGCGGGATGTGGGCCGCGTCGTCGAACACGAGGTGCTCGTAGACCTCGTCGGTCACCGCGATGAGGTCGTGCTCCACGCACAGCGCCGCCACGGCCTCCAGCTGCGCGCGCGAGAACACGGTGCCGGTCGGGTTGTGCGGCGAGTTCAGCAGCACGGCGCGGGTGCGCGGCGTGATGGCGTCGCGCAGGGCGTCGAGGTCGAGCTCGAGACGCCCGTCTTCGGTCTCGACCAGGCCGATCACCCGCCGCTGGGCGCCGGCCATCGCGACGGCCGCGGCGTAGGAGTCGTAGTACGGCTCGACCACGATCACCTCGTCGCCGGCCTCCGTCAGCGCGATGAGCGCGGCCGTGATGGCCTCGGTCGCCCCCGCCGTGACCAGGACTTCCGTGTCCGGGTCGTACTCGGTGCCGTAGCGCAGCCGGTGGCGCGCGATGGCGGCGCGCAACTCGGGGCGGCCCGGGCCCGGCGGGTACTGGTTGTCGCCGCCGAACAGGGAGTTCTTCGCCGCTTCGAGCATGCCGGCGGGCCCGTCGGTGTCGGGAAAACCCTGGCCGAGGTTCACGGCGCCGTGCTTCACGGCGAGCGCCGTCATCTCGGCGAAGATCGTCGCGGTGAAGGGGCGGAGGCGGGGGACGAGAGCTGGTTCACGCACGAAAACGCATCCTCACGGACAATGGCGTCGTGGAGCAACTCACCCCAGCCAAGGTCACGCCCGCAGACCCGCCCGGTGGCGCCGCCGGTGAAGCGGAAAAACGGCGCGGCTTGCGGAGGATGAAGCAGGTCGCGCTGTCCTTCCTCCTCGGCGCCACGGTCGTCTTCCTGCTCACGAGCTGGGCGGAGTCGGCCGGCTGGCCCGCGTGGGTCGGCTACGTGAAGGCGGCGGCGGAAGCCGGCATGGTCGGCGCGCTCGCCGACTGGTTCGCCGTCACCGCGCTCTTCCGCTACCCGCTGGGCCTGCGGATCCCGCACACGGCGATCATCCCGAACAAGAAAGACCAGCTCGGCAACAGCCTGGGCGACTTCGTCGGCTCGAACTTCCTCTCCGAGGACGTGATCCGCGACAAGCTCAAGCGCGTCGAGATCTCGCGTCGCCTCGGCGGGTGGCTTTCGCAGCCGGACAACGCCGAGCGCGTGACGTCGGAGCTGGCCACGGTCGTGCGCGGCGCCGTGACGGTGCTGCGCGACGAAGACGTGCAGGCGATCATGGAACAGGCCGTGGTCAAGCGGATCGTCGACCGGCCGTGGGGCCCGCCGCTGGGCAAGATCCTCGAGGGCGTGTTCGAGGACGGCGCGCACCACAAGCTCGTGGACCTGATGTGCGACCGCGCGTACGAGTGGGTGCGCGACAACCACCAGGCGATGCTGCGGGTCGTCTCCGACCGCGCGCCGAGCTGGTCGCCGAAGTTCGTCGACGAGATGCTGGCGGACAAGGTGTACGGCGAGGTGCTGTCGTTCGCGTGGGCCGTGAAGACCGACGTGAACCACCCGATGCGCCTGGCGCTGGACAAGTTCCTCGGCGAGTTCGCGCAGGACCTGCAGAACGACCCGAAGACCATGGAGCGCGCCGAGCAGGTCAAGGGCCAGATCGTGCACCACGACGAGGTGCAGAAGCTGATCGGCAACGCGTGGGCCACGGCGAAGGAGATGCTGCTCAACGCGGCCGAGGACCCGTCGAGTGAACTGCGCCGACGCGTGCGCGCGGGCCTGCAGTCGCTGGGCGAGCGGCTGATCACGGACGACTCGCTGGCGTCGAAGGTGGACAGCTGGGTCGAGGGCGCGGCGGCGTACCTGGTGAAGAACTACTCGAAGGAGATCACCACGATCATCACCGACACCGTCGAGCGCTGGGACGCCGAGGAGACGTCGCGGAAGATCGAGCTGCAGGTCGGGCGCGACCTCCAGTTCATCCGCATCAACGGCACGGTGGTGGGCGCGTTGGCCGGCCTGGTGATCTACACGGTGGCCCAGCTGCTGTTCTGACCTGGTCTTTTCTCGGTTTTGTCGGGGTTCGTCACGGTTCTGAGGTGGCCGGAGCGTGGCTGCTCATGCGCAGCCGGTGCGTATACCACACGTGGGGGAGCTTCAAACCAGTTGTCCACAGGAAGCTGAGTTATCCCCCGGGTTATCCACAACTTTTCACGGATCTGGCCTAACACCCATCCACAAGTTGTGGGGATCCGGTGCGTCTGCACGTGCATATCTGGTGGCTGTGCACGAGTTGTCCACAGGTCCTCAGTTGTGCACACCCGTCGCGCGGGCGCGCCAGGTGCGGGCCTTCTCGCGGTTGCCGCAGACGCGCATTGAGCACCACGTGCGCGAGCGGTTGCGGGACTCGTCGTAGAAGGCTTCGAAGCAGTCGTCGGCCGGGCAGATCTTGAGCCGGACCCAGTCGCCGCGGATGGAGAGCCGGGTGGCGGCGACCAGCACCGCGGAGACGGCGGTTGTCCCCAGGAGCTGGGGTCCCTGGTTGTCGAGCGAGAACGTCAGCGGGACTTCGAGCTGCTCCACGGGGAGCCGCGGATCTCCGACGGCGGCGCGCAGCGCGTCGCGGATGGCGCGGGCTTCGTCCGCGTTGCTCGGGGAGACGCCGCGTTGGGCGGACCAGCGTTGCCACAGCCCGGGGTCGTCCAGCAGGTCCTCGCCGCGCTCGATGTCGACGGTGTTGAGGAAGTCCACCACCAGGGTCGCGTCGGTGTGCACGCAACCAGTGTACGAGCGAGGGTGGTTGCTTCGTCGGCTGATAACTCCCATACTCCGAATACTGGTTACTGGAGGGAGTCACGATCATGGGTGCTGTTCCGACATTCGGCTCGACCGTCTTCGACTGCCCGGACCCCGCCGCGCTCGCCGGCTTCTACCGCGCGGTGCTCGACTGGCCCGAACCTGACGTGCACGAGGACGGCGGCTGGGCCCGGCTCGTCAACCCGGCGGGCGGCGCTCGGCTGGAGTTCCAGCAGGTCACGGACTACCGCGCCCCCGAATGGCCCTCGGCTTCGCAACCCCAGCAGGCGCACCTCGACCTGGACGTGGCCGACCTCGAAGCCGCGCACACGCGCGTGCTCTCGCTGGGCGCCAAGCTGCTCGACGACTCGCCCTCGACCTTCCGCGTCTACGCCGATCCGGTGGGTCATCCGTTCTGCCTGTGCGCCTGCTGACGCGCCGGGCGGAATCTGCGTAGTCTCGGATGCGTGATTTGTCCGAAGTGTCAGAACCGGATGCGGACCGTCGACAAGAACGGCATCCACATCGAACAGTGCGAAGCCTGCCGGGGGATCTTCTTGGACCACGGTGAGCTGGAGCAGATCGCCGGGGCGGAGAGCTCGTACTACGGCGGGGTGCCGACGCCGCCACCGCGTTATGCGCGCGCGGACTCGCCGCGCCCGTACCGGAGCGGCCATGGGGACTCGCCTCGGCCCTACCGGGGCGGCGGGTACTCGGACTCGCCCAAGCCGTACGGGGGCGGGTACTCGGACTCCCCACGGCCCTACGGCGGCGGCCACCGCGGCTACGCCGACTCGCCTCGCCCGCACGGCCACCGCAAGCGCAGCTTCCTCGAGAACCTGTTCGACTGAGTTGCCTGTCGTCGATCCGATGAGCGGCCCGGGCTCGGCGTCGGCTCTTGACCCGGTGCCCGCCCTCGACCTGCGGATTTGTCCCGCGTGCGGCGATCGGGCCGAACGCCCGCGGGCCGAGGGTGCGGTGCTGGAGTGTGTCCTCTGTGGACATCGGTGGCCGTTCCGGCGGTTGCCGCTGTTCGCGCTGACGGGTCCGAGCGGCGCGGGCAAGTCCACGGTCGGCCCGGCGCTGGCGGCGCGGCTGGCCGGGGACGCGGTGGTGCTGGAGCAGGACGTCCTGTGGGCCGGCGCTCTCCGGGACGACATCCCGGCGTTCCGCGCGGCCTGGCTCCGCATGGCGGCGATGCTGCACCAGAACGGCCGTCCGGTCGTGCTGTGCGGCACCGTCGCCCCGCAGGAAGTCGAGCCGCTGCCGGAGCGTGTCTTCTTCTCCGACGTGCACTACCTCGCCCTCGTCGCCGACGACGCGGTCCTCCGCAAACGCTTGCGCGCCCGCCCTGCCTGGCGCGAATGGGATGAGCCGCGCATCGACGAGATGCTCGAGTTCAACCAGTGGATCCGCAGCCAGGTCCCGTACCTCGACACCACCGTCGCCTCGCTCGACGATGTGGTCACCCAGGTGGAGAAGTGGGTCAGGTCGAACCTGACCGGCTAGCGGCCGGGAAATGGCTTCGGTCTTGAACGTCCGTGGGTAACGTCCGTCCCATGAACGCGGACGACGTGATCGAGGCTCTGCTGGCGGCCGGCGTCGCGCGCTACGCGATCGACCACCCGAGCGGCACCGACCCGTCGGTCTGGGTCACGACGATCGACGGTGGCCGCATCAGCCTGGGCACGCGCGGGATGGACGAGCACGGCAACCTCGACGCCAGGGGCGCGTGGTGCTGGGCCCGCTACGACGGCCGCACCGTGATCCGCACGGGGGAGGCGCTCGATGTCGCCTGGGCCGCGGCCGAGGTGGCCAGGCAGGTGGGGATTCCGGGCTCGATCGCGGCCGAGGAATGAGCACGGCGCTCGCGCCGCTACGGACGTAGCGGCTTCAATCGGATCGACAAGCAGCGGTTGGGTCCGACCTAATTCAGCTCCCACCGAAGCCCGTCCGGCTCATCCAGCCAGAACTCCTGCCGCGAACCGTCCACGGTCAGGCCGAAGCGGTCGCGTTCCGGGCGGCCCAGGGAGTTCCACAGGACGAGGGCGCGCTCGGCGAGCTCCCACAGGCCCCGGGGGCCGCCTTCGGCGATTTCGAACGTGTCGCCGTGGGCGCGGAAGCGGGCCCACGAGCCGTCGGGGTGGGTGAGGGCGAAGGCCCCCACGTGGGGGTCGCCCGAGGAAACCGGGTTGCTCGAGCCGTCGGGGAGTTCGCGGACTGGCTGGACGCCCGGGAGTTCCAAGGAAGCGAAGAACTCGAACTGCAAGCGCGGCTTCAGCAGCAACTCGATCGGCAGCTTCGACGGTCGCCAATCCGAGGCGGCGAGCGGGGGCAGGGCAGCTGGGGCGGGAAGGCGGTGCCCGCGCAGGGGCATGAAACGACCGTCGCGAGTCAAAACCCGGCCGTGGCCCGTTGCGCCCGGACCGGCGACCAGGCGAACCAACCCCGCGCCCAGGGGCCGGTTCAACGTCGTCACGACCAACCCGCCCGGCACGGTCTGCTCGAGCCAGGCCGGCGGCACCGAAGAAGCCGAAGCCGTGCACAGCACCCGGTCGAACATGATCCCCGCCGGAAAACCCAGCGTCCCATCGCCGACTTCGCACGACGGCGCGTACCCCGCCTCCTGCAGATGTCCGCGCGCGGCCGAAACCAGTCCCGCATCGACGTCCACAGTGGACACCGAACCGGATCCGCAACGGTGGCTGAGCAAAGCCGCGTTGTACCCGGTGCCGGTGCCGATCTCCAGCACCCGCTGCCCGTCCTCCACGCGCAGCTCTTCGAGCATGATCGCCATGATCGCCGGCATGCTCGAAGAACTTGTCGGCACTCCGTCGATGGGCCCGTTGCGCCGGGCCTTCTCCCACAGGGACGAGTCGTCGTCGAGCTGCGTCACCAGGACGTCGGGGGAGTAGACGCGTTCCAGCCACCCGGGATCGTCACGGTCGACAGCCGCCCAGCCCTCGTCGACGCGCGTGAAGAACCGCGGCAGGAACACGTGGCGCGGCACGCTGCGAAAGGCGTCGACCCACTTCGGGTCGTGGAGCACGTCCTCCTCGACCAGGTGTCTGACCAGCCTGCGGCGCAACCGTTGAGTCGCCATGGGGACCACCGTAGCCGGGTGAGCGGAACCACACCCGATGGTGCAAGCAGAGTGCTTGCAATAGCTAGCACGTCCGCGTACGGTCGGAAGTGTCGCGAGGAGGTGACCGGATGACAGAACCCGGCGGGACCCAGAACCCGATGGAGAAGGTCGCGGACATCGCCTCCGACATCGGCGAGTACATCCGCCAGCAGCGGAGTTCGGCGAAGATTTCGTTGCGCCAGTTGTCGAAGCTCGCCGGCGTGTCCAATCCGTACCTGAGCCAGATCGAGCGCGGGGTCCGCAAACCCAGCGCGGAGATCCTGCAGCAGATCGCCAAAGGTCTGCGGATTTCGGCCGAAGCGCTGTACGTGCAGGCAGGAATCCTCGACGTGCCCACGGGCGGCCCGGTCGGCGACGCGATTCGCGCCGACACCGTGCTGACCGAGCGGCAGAAGCAGGTTCTGCTCGACGTCTACGAGTCCTTCCGGCGGGAGAACGCCGCCGGCACGCCCGCTGAACCGACAACCACCAAGACCACCCACGACACCACAGAGGAGTCGGCATGACCACGCCCAAGACCGAGGACGTCCGCAAGGTCGTCAGCACCGCCATCGACCAGGTCCGCACCCCGCTGCTCGCCGCGCTCGGCGCCGGCAACCTCGCGAGCCAGGCCGTGACCGACGCGGTTGCGAAGGCGCGCAAGAGCGGCGAGCACGCCCGCAAGAACCTCGAAGAGCTGCCCACCGACGTCGAGAGCCTCCGCGGCAAGTTCGACCCGGCCGAGCTGCGCAAGGTCATCGACGAGTACACCGAGGCCGCGCTCAAGCTCTACAACAAGCTGGCCGAGTCCGGCGAGCAGACCTGGGACAAGATCTCCGCGCAGCCGCAGGTGAAGAAGGCCCTCGACCAGCTCGAGGACGCGCTGACCACCGCGCAGGAGCGCGTGGACGGCCTGGCCGGCGAGACCCGCGAGCGCGTCGACGGCGTGCTGGCCAAGGTCACCAAGCGCACCCGCTCCGCCGGCGAGAAGACCGCCCGCAAGGTGACCGAGGTCGCCGACGAGACCGCCGCGGCCGTCGAGGACCTCGGCGACGACCTCGCCCACGAGACCCGCTCGGTCGCCCGCAAGGCCGCCAACCGCACGGCGCCGAAGACCGCTTCGCCCGCCCGCCGCACCACCACGACGGTCGCGAAGAAGCCGGCCACCGAGCCGAAGACCGAGAAGTAAGCCCTCGCACGACACCGCCCGCTCCCCGGCGCCACCTCGACAGGTCGGCCGCCGGGGAGCGGGCTTTGTGTGGTTGGGCAGGCAGGAGTGGGCACGGCGCGCGTCGCGGTGGCCTGCGCCGAGTCGAGCGCCAAGATCGGCAACGACCCCAGCCGGGTTCCCAGCGCGCCGTCACTGCCGGAGCCTCCGAGCAGTGAGCTGCGCCAGAACCGGCGACGGCGCGGAGGCTGAGCGCGGGCCGCAATGCGGCCGCGGGGACACACCAACACCGGCAACGCGCACGACTGGCCGCAGCCTCCGGGCACCGGCAGCCCGCCGCAAGCCAGCTCGAAGGAGCCTCCGGCGTCCGCCACACCACCGCGTCGGCAATCCGAGCCGCACGCCCGAACGCAACACCGCCACCACAAAGAGAACTACGTCACACCACCCCCGCCCTCCGGCGTCGGTGAACTGCCGGGCCACGGGCGCGTTGGGTGGTTTGCCGTAAGCTGGGGCGCGTGCTGGTTGCCGCTTGGATACTTCAGATCATCCACTGGGGCAGCGCCTTGGTCGGGCTCTTCGCCTTCGTTCACGCGCTGCTGCAGCGCTCGGACGCGTACCAGGCGGCCGACCGCAAGACCAAGCCGATCTGGTTGCTGATCACCGGCGGTGCCACGGTCGCGCTGGTCCTGTTCGGCAGCAACGTCAGCGGGGCCGGGTTCATCTTCTGGGTGCCCGCGATGGCGGCCGCGCTCGTGTACATCGTGGATGTGCGGCCGCGGCTGATCGAGGTGCAGCGGGGCAACCGCAACTGGTAGCCGCGTAGATTCTCTTGATGTGACCACCTGGACCATCGCCGGGAGCCTCACGGTCGTCCCCGCGCCCACCCGTACCGACCTGCTCGCCGAACCCGTCGCGAAGGCGCTCGCCGCCCTCGCGGAGCCCGACGCGGTCGGCGTCACAGAGATCGATCCCGAGCTCGCGGACACCGCGGCCTTCTGCGAGACGTACGGCTCGCCCCTCGACGCGTCGGCCAACTGTGTCGTCGTCGCCGGCAAGCGGGCCGGCGAGGTGCGCTTCGCGGCGGCCCTGGTGCTCGCCACCACGCGCGCCGACGTGAACGGCGTGATCAAACGCCGCCTCGACGTGCGCAAGGCGTCGTTCGCGCCCATGGACGAGGCTGTGTCCCTCACCGGCATGGAGTACGGCGGCATCACACCCGTCGGCCTGCCCGCCGAGTGGCCGATCCTCATCGACGCCCGCGTCGCCGCCGCGCCGGAGCTCGTGATCGGCAGCGGTATCCGCGGCAGCAAGCTCCTCATCTCCGGCGCCGCCCTGCAGACGCTGCCCAACGCCGAGGTCATCGAGGACCTCGCCCGGTGACTGGGCCGCACTCAGTCTGGCTCCGCTACCTCACCGGCGACGACATCGACAGCCTCGGCATCACCAACGCCGACATCGTGGGCGCCGTCGAGGACGTGCTGGTCGACCACGGCCGCGGTGACGTCGTGTTCGAGCCGCGCACGCACCTCGTGCCCGACAACGGCGGCAAGGGCCACTTCAACATCCTGCGCGGCCACCTCTCGGCCAAGCAGGTCAGCGGCGTGAAGGTGGTCGGCGACTTCGTCGGCAACTTCGAACGCGGCCTGCCCAGCGAGATGGCCCTGATCCTCCTGCTCGACCCCGAGACGGGCATGCCGCGCGCGATCGTCGACGGCACCATGATCACCGAGGCCCGCACGGGCGCGATGACGGCCGTCGGCGCGAAACACCTGGCGCGGCCCGGTTCGAAGATCCTCGGCCACGTCGGCGCGCGCGGCACGGCGTGGTGGAACGTGGTGCTGCTCGACTCGCTGTTCGACTTCGACGAGATCCGCGTGACCAGCAAGCGCCCCGAGTCCCGCGAGGACTTCGCGCAACGGCTCACCGAGCACCTCGGCAAGCAGGTCCGCGTCTGCGAAACCGCTGCCGAAACCCTCGACGGCGCCGACGTGCTCGTGGAGGCCTCCCGCCTGACCGAGCCGGAAGCGTTGGTGCGCAAGGAGTTCCTGCGGCCCGGCGCGTTCCTCGTGCCCTACGGCACCATCAGTGCCCTGGAGCTCACGCTGCTCGACGCCGTGGACAAGGTCGTGGTCGACAACTGGCGCGAGTCGCAGTCGGGCAACCCCCGCTTCGGCGCCCTGCGGCCGCACCTCAACGCCGGGCTGCTCACGGAAAGCGGCGTGCACGCCGAGATCGGCGACGTCGTCGCGGGCAACCGGCCCGGCCGCGAGAGCGACGACGAGCGCATCCTCTTCTGGCACCGCGGACTGTCCACAACGGACGTCGCTGTCGCGCACATGATCCTGCAACGCGCGGAAGCGGCGGACGTCGGCACGATGCTGCCGTACCGGTGATCGTCCGCGAACCCGCCGACGTCCTGGCGGCCGGCAGCGAGCCGGGAGAACCCCTCGAACTGCACCCGGACCTGCTCCGGCGCGTCAAAGAGAACCGCGCCGCGATGCTGGCCGTGCTCGACGCCGCCGACGGCCCGGTCTACGGCGTCAACACCGGCATGGGCCGCCTCGCCGGCGTCAAGCTCACCGCCGCCCAGCAGGCCGAGCACCAGCACAACCTGCTGGTCGGCCGCGCCGTCGGCGGCCCGCCGTGGCTGTCGGCGGAGCTCACCCGCGCGCTCCTGCTGATGCGTCTGCGCGGGTTCCTCCGGCTCGACGCCGCCGTGAGCCCCGAGCTCGTGACGTTCCTCGCCGACCGCCTCAACGACGGTTTCCTCCCCGCTGTCCCTCGCGACGGCCTCGGCAGCGCCGGCGAGATCATCCCGCTGGCGCACGCGTTCCAGACGTTCACCGGCCTCGGCTCGGTCCTGGAGGACGGTGTGCTCACGCCGGCCGCGACCGCGCTGGCCGACCGGAACACGCCGCCGCTCAAGCTCGGCCCCAAGGAAGGCGCGAGCCTCATCCAGGGCTCCCCGCTGGCCCAGGCCTACGCGTGGACGCTGTCGGGCCGCGTGCAGCAGCTGGTCGACCTGCAGACGTTGTGCGCAGCCATCTCCGTCGACGTGCTCGGCGCACCGCGTGAGGTGTACCGCTATCCGGTGGCGAACCGGCACGCCCAAGCCGTGCTGTCCGAAGTACTGTCCCTCACCAGCGGCTCCGCCGCGCGCCCGGTCGTCCAGGCGCCGGTTTCGGTGCGGGTCGGCCCGCGGGTGATCGGCTTCGTGGACCAGGTGTGCGCCGATCTCGTCGAAACGCTCCGGGAAACCTGGGTGACGCCGGACGACTCACCGTCCTTTGTGGATGGAAAGCTCGTGCCCACGACCGGCTACCACGCCGCGGAGCTCGGGCTGCGGATGGACGCGATGAAGGCCGCGCTCGTGCACGCCGGCGAGATCTCCGTGCAGCGCCTCCACCGGCTCCTCGACCCGCAGTTCAGCGGCTTGCCCCCGCAGCTGGCCGTGGACCCCGGGCCGCAGGCCGGCCTGACGCCGCTGCACAAGCGCGCGGTCGGCGAGCTGCACTCGCTGCGCCGCCTCGCCGCCCCGGCGACACCCGGCTCACTGGACACCTCCGCCGGTCAGGAGGACGTGCAGGCCTTCGCCTGGGCCGCGGGCCACGAGCTGGAAGTGGCCGTGGACCACGTCTTCGCGATCACCGCGTGCGAACTGATCGCCGGCGCGCAGGCCCGCCACCTCGCCGACGGTCCCGGCAGCCCCGGGCTCCACGCGATCTACGAGTGGATCACCGACCGCGTGCCGCCGGTCCTGGTCGACCGGCCGCTGGGCCCGGATGTCGAACGGCTCGTGGCCGCCTGTCGCCAGGCGTACTTCAACGACCTCAGGGACCTCGGCTAGTCGCGTCGAGCCGTCTGCAGCGCGACACCCTTCGGCGTCGCCCAGCGCGTCAGCAACGCGAAGATCCCTTCGCACAACAGAGCCAGGATGATCACGGCGAGCCCGCCGCCGAAGATCTCGCCGTAGCCCTGGGCGCCTTCGGCGAAGCCGTCGACGATGTAGCGGCCGAGGCCGCCGCCGTCGTTGACGATGGCGCCGATCGCGACCGTCGCCACCAGCTGCAGGAACGCCACCCGCGCACCCGCCACGATCACGGGCGAGGCCAGCGGCAGCTCCAGTTTCAGCATGATCTGCCACTCGCGATAGCCCGTGCCGCGCGCCGCGTCGATCGTCTCCTGCTCCAGCTGCACCACGCCGGCGTAGGTGTTGGTGAACAGCGGCGGCAGCGCCAGCCCGACGAGCGCGAGCAGCAGCGGCCAGAAGTCCGTGTCCGCACCCCAGCGGCTGGCCAGGAACCAGAACAGGATGATCAGGCCGAAGCTCGGGATCGCGCGGCCGATGTTCACGGCGCTGCTCGCGAGGAACGCGCCGCGGCGGTAGTGCGCGAGCCACAACGCGAGCGGGATCGTGAGCACGGCCGCGACCACCAGCGACAGTACGGAGAACCACAGGTGCTCCACCGTCCGGTACGGGACCCCCGCGGGGTCGGTCCAGCTCCACCGGTTCGGCGCCGAGAGCCACTCGCCCAGCTGCGTGAAGACGTTCATCGCGCCCGCACCTTCCGCACCCACGGCGCCAGCGCGCGCTCGCTCAGCCACAGCAACAGGTCGACGACCACCGCGAGCACCACCGACAGCACCACACCGACGATGATCGGGCTCGGGTTCGGCGTGGTCGTCTGGATGCCGGCGCGGATGAAGTACCCGAGCCCGCCCATGCCGAGCAGCGACGTCACGGTGACCAGGCCGATCGTGGTCACGGCGGCCACGCGCAGGCCCGCGATCACCACGGGCAGCGCCAGAGGCAGCTCCACCTGCCACAGCAGCCGCCCGCGCGTGAAGCCCATGCCGATCGCGGCCTCGCGCACCTCGGCGGGCACCTGCTGCACGCCCGTGACGATGTTGCGGATCAGGATCAGCAGCGTGTACGTGGCCAGCGGGATCACCGCCGTGGTGAACGTGAGCCCGAAGAACGGCACCAGCAGCGCGAACGCCCCGAGGCTCGGGATCACATACAGGGCACCGGCGGTGCCCAGCACGAACGGGTAGAACCAGCGGTAACGCAGGCAGAGCGTCGCCAGCGCCAGCGACACCACCAGGCCGATGCCCAGGGCCGTGGCCGTGAGGGCGATGTGTTCACCGAGGCGTTGGCCGATGGCGTCGGCGTTGCGCTCGACCCACCGCCACTCGAAGATCGGCCGGCTGCTCTCAGTGAGCAGCGGAGTGACCGCGGACGCATGCACCACGGAAGGTTACCCCGTTCGAGCGCTGTGATTCCGGTTGTTGAGATTCGATGCCGGTGATTCCCGGTATGTGGTTTCTGTCGTGGCTCACGGTTAGGGTCCAATCCTCTGTTCGTGACACGAGGAGTGTGGGGACGTGCGCTGGACCCGGAACATCCGAGCGGCCGCGCTGGTGGCGGTGGCCGCGCTCGGTCTGACCGCGTGCGGTGGGGGTGGGGGCTCCGACAGCGGCCAGCCCGCCGCGCAGAGCAAGGGCGGGGCGCCGATCGTCGTCGCGTCGTTCAACTTCACCGACAGCCAGATCCTGGCGGAGATCTACGCAGGCGCGCTCGAGGCCAAGGGCTACCCCGTCACGCGCAAGCTGAACCTGGGGTCGCGGGAGCTGATCTACCCGTCGCTCAAGTCGGGTGAGCTGCAGTTCCTGCCCGAGTACCAGGGCGCGGCGATCACCACGGGCTTCGGCAAGGACGCGGTGAAGACGGCCGACGGTGAGCACCAGCAGCTCACCGAGCTGTTCGCGCCGGACGGCATCGCGCTGCTGAACTACGCCGCGGCCGAGGACAAGAACACCTACATCATGAAGGCCGACCTCGCGAAGGCCAACGGCATCACGAGCATCAGCGACCTCAAGAAGCTGCCCAAGGTCGTCATGGCCGGGCCGCCGGAGTGCGAGTCGCGGCTGCCTTGCTACAAGGGCTTCACCGACGTCTACAAGCTGACGAACACCTCGTTCCAGACCGTGCAGGAAGCCGGGCCGCGCGTGCAGCAGCTCAATTCCGGTGCGGCGACCGTGATCCCGGTCGACTCGGTGAGCCCGCTGGTCGGCGACCCGCAGTACGTGGCGCTGAAGGACGACCTGCAGATCGTGCCGACGGAGAACGTGGTGCCGGCGGTGAACAAGAAGGTGCTCGACGAGCGTGGCGCCGACTTCGCGGCCGTCGTCAACGCTGTCTCGGCGAAGCTGACCACCGAGGGGATGCGCGAGCTGAACAAGCGCGTGGACTCCGACGGTGACCCGGCTGCCGACGTCGCGAAGGACTGGCTGACGCAGCAGGGCCTCGCCTGAGCGTGCGCAACGCGAAACGGGCCGTCCGGGACTTTCCGGGCGGCCCGTTTTCGTGTGACCCTCGGCGGGAAACCCCTGGTGACGCGGTGCCCGATCGGGTGGTGTGCGAAGGTGGCGCGTGAGGGGTTCTCCAGTACAGCTGAGGAGCGAGATGGGTAAGGTCACGGCCACCGCGGAGCGCACGATCGACGCGCCGGTGGACAGGGTTCGCGAGCTGGTCGCCGACTACGCCGAGACCCGGCCGAAGCTGCTCACCGAGCACTACCGCGACTACGAGGTCACCGAGGGTGGCGTGGGCGCGGGCACCAAGGCGAGCTGGAAGCTGCAGGCCACGTCGAAGCGCGTGCGCGACGTCGCCGCGACCGTGAGCGAGCCGTCGCCGGGCACCCTCGTGGAGACCGACGCGAACTCCAGCATGGTCACGACCTGGACGGTTTCGCCTTCCGGCGCGGGCAGCGTCGTGCGGATCCAGACGAGCTGGGACGGCGCCGGTGGCGTTGGCGGTTTCTTCGAGAAGACCTTCGCGCCCGGTGGGCTGAAGAAGATCTACGACGGCGTGCTCGGCAAGCTCGAGGAGATCGTGTAGCGCCTGCCACGCGGCCGGGCACACTGTGCCGATCATTACTAATCCGACCACAGTCACGGCCGAATGGCTTCGTAACAACGGTTACGTGCCGCTTGGGGGGTCGGCCTACTTTTGGCCGGATCAGTAATCGGGAATGATCGCCCCGGTTGGCTCGTTGGGGCGAAGGTATGCGGGGCGATGGCCCCGGTTCAGGCCTCTTCGATTTGGAGTTCAGTGGTGAACGCACCGACCCAGGCGACCGAGATCCGGCTCGCGTCCCGTCCGCACGGCGTCCCGACGCCGGCCAACTTCGACGTCGTCGACATCGACATCCCGACGCCGGCCGAAGGTCAGCTCTTGGTGCGCAACGTGTTCATGAGCGTCGACCCGGCCATGCGCGGCCGCATGAACGACGCGAAGTCCTACGCGCCGCCCTACGCGGTCGGCGAGGCGATGAGCGGTGGCGCGGTCGGTGAGGTCGTGGAGTCCACTGTGGATGGCTTCAAGCCCGGTGACCACGTGCTGCACCAGCTCGGCTGGCGCACCCACGCCGTGGTCGACGCGACGAAGGTCGTGAAGGTCGACGGTTCCGTCGCGCCGCTTTCGACGTACCTGGGCGTGCTCGGCATGCCGGGCCTCACCGCGTACGCCGGGCTCCTGGTGACCGCGGAATTCAAGCCGGGCGACACGGTCTTCGTCTCCGGCGCGGCCGGCGCGGTCGGTTCGCTCGTCGGCCAGCTGGCGAAGCTCAAGGGCGCCAAGCGCGTGATCGGCAGCGCGGGCTCGGCCGAGAAGGTCCGCCACCTCGTGGAGGACCTCGGCTTCGACGCGGCCTTCAACTACAAGGACGGCCCCGTCGCCCAGCAGCTGGCCGCCGCCGCGCCCGAGGGCATCGACGTCTACTTCGACAACGTCGGCGGCGAGCACCTCGAAGCCGCCATCGCGTCGATGAACCTCCACGGGCGCATCACGGTGTGCGGCATGATCTCGCAGTACAACGCCACCGAGGCGACGCCGGCGCCGCGCAACCTGGTGCAGATCATCGCCAAGCGCCTCACGATCCGCGGCATGCTCGTGCTCGACCACTGGCACCTCCAGCAGCAGTTCGTGTCCGAGGTGGCGCCCCTGGTGGCCTCCGGCGAGATCAAGTATTCGGAGACCATTGTGGACGGCATCCGCAACGCGCCGGACGCCTTCCTGGGCCTTCTCAACGGCGCGAACACCGGCAAGATGCTGGTGCGGCTCAGCTGATCTCGGCGGCCAGCTCGGGCAGGCTCGTCGCCGTGTGGGTGGCGGGCCGGCCCGGAAGGGTTCGCTGCCCGGTTCTCGCTATCAACGCCGTCTCCATGCCGACCGCCTCGGCGCCGGCCAGATCCCACCCGTGCGCGGCGATCATCACGGCTTTCGTTGTGCGGTAGGCGTTCAGCACCTGCCGGTACGGCTCGGGCGCGGGCTTGAGCCGGCTCACCTGCTGTGCGGAGAAGATCCGGTCGAACCTCTTCGCGAGCCCCGCGTTCTGCAACTGCGCCTCCGCCGTGGCGAGCGGCGAGTTCGTCAACGCGACGACTTGGTGGCCGGCTCGCTTGAGCGTTCGGAGCGCTTCGTCGACATCGGCGTGCGCGGGCAGGGACCGCAGCCCGTCGCCGATCCTGGCCAGGTCGTTGTCCGTGAGCTCACGGCCATACCGGTCCGCGGTGTCCACGGCGGCCAGCCCGGCGATCTCCGCGAAGTCCCGGTACCCGCCGGCCGCCGTCACGGCCAACGCCGTGTGCACCACCAGCGCGAACCACTCCTGCCGTGCCGTGGGGCTCCCCGTGAGCTCGCGGAACAGCGGATCGAGCGCCCGGAGGTCGAGCAGTGTCTCGTTCACGTCGAACACGCAGAGCATGCGCACTCACCTCACTGCGTCCGGTACGCCTCGATCACGATGCGCGCCGCTCGCGTCGACTTGGCCACCACCTGCTCGGCCGAGTAGCCCATGCGCGGTGACACTCCGTCCAGGTACAGCGCCCCGTAGCCGTGGGATTGGGCGTTGAGCTGTTCGAGGAGTTCGAGGGCGTCGGCGTGGCCGTCGGTGACGGCGAGGCTGAGGGTGAGGAACGTGTCGAACAGGGCGCGGCGCTGGTCGTGCATCTCGGTGTACTCGGGGTTGGCCAGGCCGTCGGCGAAGAGGACCGCGTAGCCGAGGCGGGTGTCGATGAAGAAACGCGTGTAGGCGCCGAGTGCGGAGGCCAGGCGGGTGACCGGGTCGGACTCCTCGGCGATGACCTGGTCGACCAGGTCGCGCAGGCGGCAGGCGGCCGCGGCGGCGACGGCGGCCAGCAGGCTGGACCGGTCGGGGAAGTGGCGGTACGGCGCGGCGGCGGAGACGTTCGCACGCTTCGCGACCTGGGCGACGGAGAAGCCCTCCAGGCCCTGCTCGGCGATCAGGCCGAGTGACACGCGCACGAGCTCGGCGCGCAGGTCGCCGTGGTGGTACTTGCCGCCCATGTCGTGGATCACACCCGATCTCGGTCGCGCGGATGTAAGACCCCTCTTACTATAGAAGATGTAAGAGGGGTCTTACATGGTCCGGGCGGCGGAGCCCGGAATCGTCTGGAGGATTTCATGACCACCACCACGCCCGCCATCGCAGCACCGGCCGCGGGACAGCCGCTCGCGCCGACGACGATCGAGCGCCGCGACCTGCGTCCGGACGACGTGCTGATCGACATCGCCTTCGCCGGCATCTGCCACAGCGACATCCACCAGGCCCGTGACGAGTGGGGCGGCTCGACCTTCCCGATGGTGCCCGGCCACGAGATCGCCGGCGTCGTCGCCGCCGTCGGCTCGGGCGTCACGAAGTACCAGGTCGGCGACCGCGTCGGGGTCGGCTGCATGGTCGACTCGTGCGGCGAGTGCGAGTACTGCATCGCCGGCACGGAGCAGTTCTGTGTGAAGGGCAACGTGCAGACCTACAACGGCGTCGGCTTCGACGGCGAGGTCACCTACGGCGGTTACAGCCGCCAGGTTGTGGTGAAGGACGCCTTCGTGTGCCGTATCCCGGAGGGCATCGGCCTCGACGTCGCCGCACCGCTGCTGTGCGCGGGCATCACCACGTACTCGCCGCTGCGCCAGTGGGGCGCGGGCCCGGGCAAGAAGGTCGCGGTCGTCGGCTTCGGCGGGCTCGGCCACATGGCCGTGAAGCTCGCCGCGGCGATGGGCGCCGAGGTCACCGTGCTGAGCCAGAGCCTGAAGAAGCAGGAAGACGGCCTCAAGCTCGGGGCGAAGGACTACTTCGCCACCAGCGACGAGTCCACTTTCGACGTTCTGCGCGGCCGGTTCGACCTGGTGCTCAACACGGTGTCGGCGAAGCTGCCGGTGGACGCTTATCTGAGCCTGCTGCGCGTCGGCGGCGCGATGGTGAACGTCGGTGCGCCCGGCGAGCCGTTGGAGTACAACGTTTTCTCGCTGCTGGGCGGCAACAAGATCCTCGCCGGCTCGATGATCGGTGGCATCGCCGAGACCCAGGAGATGCTCGACTTCTGCGCCGAGCACGGCGTCGGTGCCGAGATCGAGACGATCACCGCCGACCAGGTCAACACCGCCTACGAGCGCGTGGAGAACAGCGACGTGCGCTACCGCTTCGTGATCGACGCGTCCACGATCGGCGCCTGACCGGCCGCGCGGCCTGCGCTCAGAACACCATCGTCCGGTTGCCGTGCACCAGCACGCGGCCCTCGAGGTGCCAGCGCAGGCCGCGCGCCAGCGTCACCTTCTCGATGTCGCGGCCCTTGCGCACGAGGTCGTCGACGGAGTCGCCGTGGTCCACGCGGATCACGTCCTGCTCGATGATCGGGCCGGCGTCGAGGTCGGCCGTCACGTAGTGGCAGGTCGCCCCGATCAGCTTCACGCCGCGCACGTGCGCCTGGTGATAGGGCCGCGCGCCGATGAACGACGGCAGGAAGCTGTGGTGGATGTTGATCGCCCGCCCGGCCCACTCGTCGCACAGATCGGCCGGCAGCACCTGCATGAACCGCGCCAGCACCACGGCGTGGGGGTCGTAGTCGTTGACGAGCTTGCGCACCTGGGCGAACGCCTCGGCCTTCCCGTCGGCCGGGAAAGGCACGTGGTAGAACGGAATCCCGTGCGCCCGCGTGATGTCGGCGAGCGACGCGTGGTTGCCAATCACCGCCGCGATGTCCACGTCCAGCTCCCCGGACGCGACGCGGCCCAGCAGGTCGTACAGGCAGTGCCCGGCCTTCGAGACGAGCACGACCGCGCGCGGCCGCTCACCCGTGTCGCGCACCTGCCAGCTCGACTCGGCCGACAGCTCCTCCGCGACGGCGGCGAACCGCGCCCGCAACCCGTCGGCGTCGAACGGCAGCGACCCCGCCAGCACGACCTGGCGCGTGAAGAACCAGCCCGAGTCCGGGTCGGTGTGGTACGCCGCCTCCACGATCATCCCGCCGTGGTCGGCGAGGAAGCCCGAGATGCGGGCGATGATGCCGGTGCGGTCGGGGCAGCCGAAGGTGAGCACGTAACGCTGGGGATCAGGCACGCCCACCATTCTCGCCGGTGCTGGTCAGGGCGCCGCGAGGGGCTCGGTGAGTGCGACCTGGCCCACCATTCGCGCGGCGTTCGGCCGGCCCCAGAGGGCGCGGTAGACGTCGTCGGGTGAGCCGGTGATGGTGAGGTCCGCGGGGCCATCGCCCAACGTCGGCACCTCGCCGGAGCGAAGAACCACCATCCACGCCCGGTCTCCGGTTTCGATCCGCACGACGCCGTCCTGCTGAGCGGCCCGGCGGGGGACGAAGAACGTCAGGAACTCGTCGATCCCGTCCAGCGCGAAGACGTCCGCGTACCGCGTGGCCGGCGGCTCGGGCAGGGCGCTCTCCGCGTCCAGCCGGTGGATCGCCGTCTCGTGCGCCAGGCGCCGCGCCCAGCGGCCGACGGTCAGCAGGCCACCGCCGGGGAACGGCGACCGCACCGGGGTCTCGCCAGGCAGCCGGAGGGCTTCGCGGACGGCGAGGCGCTGGCCGTCCCACCGGCCGAGCGCGTCGGCCCAGTCGGCGGGCGGCAAGGGGTCAGCGGGGCGGTCCGTGATCGCCGCGACCGTGGACGAGAGCCCCGTCACCAGGTGCGTCACCAGGTCGTTCATCGTCCACTTCGGACAGTTGTGCAGGCGCGCGGACGGGCCCGCCGTCAGGGCCGCCGCCTTCAGCCGGTCGGCGTGGATGTCGATCGCCTCGGTCAGGTGCATCGCCCGACCGTAGCCGTCGCAGGCGAAGGCGGCGGCCGAACTCGATGAGGGTGACCAAGCCGAGGCCGAGGAGGAACGACAGGAGCAGGCCCTTCACCGGCTCGTCGGCGAACGTCGCGCCGCCGACCAGGCCGATGAGCACGCTGTAGACCGACCACACGGCGGCGCCGACCGCGTCGAGCGGCATGAAGCGGCGCAACGGGTAGCCGAGGCTGCCCGTCGCCAGCGCGCTCGCCACGCGGCCGCCCGGCAGGTAGCGCGCGGCGATGATCAGCAACGGCGCCTGCCGCCGCACCTGCTCGCGCGCCCATTCGTAGCGCTGCCGCCCCGACGGCCCGCGCTGCAGCCGCGCGATCGCCCGCAGTCCGGCGGCCCGGCCCACCGCGTAGCCGAGGCAGTCGCCGGCCCACGCCCCGGTCGCCGCGACGAGCGCCAGCAGCGCCAGCCGCTCCGGGTCGGGCCCGAGGAGGACCGCGACCGTCACCACGGTCGTCTCGCTGGGCATGAACGGCAGCAACGCGTCCAAGCCCGCGACGGCGAACACGAGCACCCAGAGCCACGGCGAACCCAGCGCGCCGCGCAGCAGGTCGGTGACGTGTTGAAGCAGTTCCACCCGCCCATGGTGATCACCGCAGGTCACCACCGGGTGACACCGCGGGGGTGGGTCGGTGAACAGGTGGGATTCGTACCCGGACGACGCATTCGTACCCACACTGATCAGCCCAGTCGGGCACTCTGTGTAGTCAACTCAGAGCGGGTTCACACTGTCCCACGGCACCGTCAGCTCCCCGAGCCGCCAGCGCTCCGGCCGGCCGAGCAGCGGCCAGCCGCGGTCCCGCAGCAGGCCCACCGCCGACACCCACCGCGCCCGCACGCCGAACGACCGGTGCGGCGCCGCGGCGGCCCAGCAGTCGTCCAAAGCGGACAGGAACGCGTGCACCGGTTCGCCGGGAACGTTGCGGTGGATGAGAACCTTGGGCAGTCGTTCGGCCACAATGGACGGACGATCCAGCTCAGCGAGCCGCATCGACACCGTCAGCGAAACCGGGCCGGCCGCGCCCACGACGACCCACGACGCCAGCCGTCCGATCTCGTCGCAGGTGCCCTCGACGATCAGCCCCTCGTCGGGCATCGCGTCGAGCATCACCTTCCACGCCCCGGCGACCTCGTGCTCGGCGTACTGGCGCAGCACGTTGAACGCCCGCACCACCACCGGCCGCGCGCCCGCCAGCTCGAATCCGCCGCGGCGGAAGTCCAGCCACGGAGGGTCGGCGGCGCGGCGCGCGAACGCCACTCGCTCGGGATCGATCTCCAGTCCGAGCACCCGGACGTCGGCGCGGACCCGGCGAAGCCACCGCTGGAGCTCGATGGTCGTCACGGGTGACGCGCCGTAGCCGAGGTCGACCACGAGCGGGTCGGGCGTTCGCCGCAACAGCCGCGTCACCGCGGGGTCGTTCGCGAGCCAGCGATCGACTCTGCGTAACCGATTGGGATTGGTGGTGCCCCTCGTCGGGGCGCCCACCGGGCTCAGGCGTGCTCGGCCAGCCACGACGCGGTGAAGTCGGCTTCGCGAGCCAACAGGTTCGTCACCTGCTGGGCCACGAACTCCTCGATCTTCCCGCCGAACAGCGGGATCCGCACCGTCACCTCGCCGGACGTCCGGAACTCCACGCGCTCACCGCGTGGCGTCAGGAAGGTCTGCGCGCCGATCTCGCCCGGAACGCCGCTCACGCTGACCTCGACCTGGCCCGTGTACGCGTCGCCGGAGCGCTGCCACACCTGCTTGCGGTGCACGACGATGTCGCCCCGGTGCAGCGCCTGCACGGCCTGGGGGAGGCGCTGCGCGGCGATGCCGTGCCGCAGTTCGTAGCGCACGGTGTCGCCGTCAACAGCATGTGCAAGGAGCGCGGCGTTGTCGCCGCCCAGCTCCTTCAGGCGCGCCCGCAGCGCGTCCTCACCGGACACGGCGGCCAGCACGGCCCCGAGTCCGGCGGAGAACTCGGCACGGTGCTCGATCCGGGATCCCATGGGCCGGACAGTACCGTTAGGCAGCGTGAACCCCGTCGAAACGCCCGCGCCGCCGCGCCTCGCCGAGTACACGACGCTGCGCCTCGGAGGGCCCGCGCGCCGGTTCGTGCGCGCCACGACCAGCGACGATCTCGTCGCCGCTGTGCGCGAGGCCGACGCCGCCGGCGAGCGCGTGCTGCTGCTCGGCGGCGGTTCGAACCTCGTGGTCGCCGACAGCGGGTTCCCCGGCACGCTCATCCAGGTCGCGAACACCGGTTGGACGCGCGACGGCGACGTCGTCGAGGCCGCCGCCGGGCAGGAGTGGGACGCGTTCGTGGCCGGGCTCGTGGCCGCGGGCATCGGCGGGCTCGAATGCCTGTCCGGCATTCCGGGTTCCGTCGGCGCGACGCCGATCCAGAACGTCGGCGCGTACGGCTGCGAGGTCGCGGAGTCGATCGTCTCGATCGAGCTCTACGACCGCGCCGCGCGCGAGGTGCGCACGGTCAAGGCCGACGAGCTCGGCTTCGCCTACCGCACCAGTGTGCTCAAGGGCACTGACAGCGGCGTGGTGCTCAGCGTGCGCTTCCGCGTGGACCCGGCCGGCGAGTCGGCGCCCATCCGCTACGCCGAGCTCGCGCGCACGCTCGGGGTCGAGATCGGCGCGAGAGTCCCCGCCGCCGCCGCGCGCGCCGCGGTCCTGGGCTTGCGCCGCGGCAAGGGCATGGTCCTCGACCCGGCCGACCACGACACGTGGAGCGCCGGCTCGTTCTTCACGAACCCGATCGTCCCGTCGGCCGACGCCGAGGCCGTTCTGCAGCGGATCACCGCGGTCGTCGGCCCGGACGTCGCCGTACCCCAGTACCCGGCCGACGCCGGCGTGAAGCTGTCCGCCGCCTGGCTGATCGAACGCGCCGGCTTCGCGAAGGGCCACCCCGGTCCCGGCGCCCGTGCCTCGCTGTCGACGAAACACACCCTCGCCCTGACCAACCGCGGCACCGCCACCACGACCGATCTGCTCACCCTGGCCCGTGAAGTCCGCGACGGCGTGCGTGACCGCTTCGGGGTGACGCTGCACCCGGAGCCGTTGCTGATCGCCTGCTCGCTCTGACTCGTCCCAACCTCGCGCTGGGCTCGTCACAACCCCGTCACCAGCAGCCGGACCGCGCAACCGCCCGGTGGATGAAACGTCTTGTCGACAAGACGCGGGCCACATGGACTGGGTGAACCCGGTGCCGGCAGGTAACGTCGAGTCGCTCACCGGCGCTGACAGCGTGGAAGCATCCGCCGGTGCGGGGGCCGTCGTGGTCCGAAAAAGGGGAGGTTCACGGGGATGGAACGGCGCACGGTGTTCAAGGCGGTGCTCGCCGCGGGGGCGGGGGCGCTCGCGGCCGCGTGTTCGACCACCACGAACGGCACGGCGCTGCCGCTCGGCGGGAGCGGGGAGGACGGCGGCAAGCCTGTGGACCCGGTGGCGAAGATCACCGCCACGCCGGCCGTCGACGCGAAGGACGCGGACGTGCGCGAGCCCGTGGTCGTGAAGGTGACCTCCGGCAAGCTCAGCGAGGTGAAGGTCACCAACTCCGACGGCGACACCGTCAAGGGCGACCTCGCGGCCGACGGCCTGACCTGGAAGAGCTCCGAATCCCTCGGCTACGGAAAGACCTACACCTACGCCGCCAAGGCCACCGGTACGGACAACCGCCCCGTGGAGCTGAAGGGCTCCTTCGCGACGGTCAACCCGGCCAAGCAGCTGCGCGCCACGCTCAATCCGGCCGACGACGCCCACGTGGGCGTCGCGATGCCGATCAGCGTGAAGTTCAAGGAAGCGCCGAAGGATCGCGCGGCCGTGGAGAAGGCGCTGAAGGTGAAGACCGACGTCGAGGGCTCGTGGGGCTGGCTCTCGCCCACGCAGGTGGACTGGCGGCCGAAGGAGTACTGGCCGGAGAACACGACCGTGGAGGTCGAGGCCAATCTCTACGGCGTCGACCTCGGCGGTGGCGCCTACGGCAAGGCCGACGTCACGACCAAGTTCAAGATCGGCCGCAACCAGGTCGTGAAGGTGAACACCCCCGACCACGTGATGAAGGTCTACCGCGGCGGCTCCGAGTACAAGAGCTACCCGTGCGCCAACGGCCTCGACTCCGATGTGAATCGCAACACGCCCAACGGCACGTTCATCGTGATGTCGAAGGAGCCCACGGCGGTGTTCGACAACGCCCGTTACGGCTACACGAACGTCAACAAGAAGTGGGCCTGCCGCATCTCCAACCACGGCGAGTACATCCACGAAAACCAGGACAACGCAGCCAACATCGGCAAGGCCAACAACTCCCACGGCTGCGTCAACCTGCTGGAAGCCGACGCGAAGGACTACTTCGACTCCGCGCTCATCGGCGACCCCGTGGAGGTGACCGGTTCGCAGCTGTCCAGCCCCACCGGCTCCGACGTCAAGGACTGGTTCTACGACTGGTCCACCTGGAAGACGCTGTCGGCGGCCAAGTGAAGCGTGCTACGAACTGACGTCGTGAACACCGAAGTGGTCGGTACCTCCGGCGTGCGCATCGCGGTGCGCGTCGAGGGTGCCCAGAACTCCCGTCCGATCGTCTTCGTGCACGGCTGGGCCCAGTCGTCGCGCGCGTGGGCGGCCCAGCTGGCCGACCCGGCGCTCACGGAGCGGTTCCGCCTGGTGGCGATGGACCTGCGGGGCCACGGTGCGTCCGACGTCCCGGCGGGCGGCTACGACGACCCGCGCCAGTGGGCCGACGACCTCGCCGCCGTGCTCGACTTCGCCGGCCCCGACGCGATCGTCGTCGGCTGGTCCTACGGCGGGCTCGTGATCACCGACTACCTGCGGGTGCACGGAACCGCACGGCTGGCCGGGATCGTGCTCGTCGGTGCCATCACGGAGATCGGCCGGGGCCGCGAAGGCGGTAAGACCGGATCGGTCATGCGGGCCGCGCTGCCCGCGGCGCTCTCGGACGATCCCGAGGTCGCCGTGCCGGCGTTGGTCGAGTTCAGCCGGGCCCAGGCCAACGCCTCGGTGCCCGGGACGTTCGCGCAAGCCCTGCTCGGGATGTCTTTGGCGGTGCCGCCGGCCGTGCGCGCGGCGCTGTTCAAGCGCGACGTGGAGAGTTCGGAAGTGCTGGCCAAGGTCGACAAACCGGTGCTGGTCGTGCACGGCACGGCCGACCGGGTGGTCGATCCGTCGGCAGCGGAATATTCGGCCGGGAAGATTCCGGGGGCAGTTCTGCGTTGGTTCGTTGATGCGGGGCATCTGCCGTTCGTCGAGGACGCGGGGGAGTTCAACTCCGCGCTGCGGCGGTTCTCCGGGGAAACAGCCGAGTAGCGCACACAGGAGTAGTGACCAGGTGACCATCTCCTCTCTGTCGGGGTTCCGTGCTGCGCCGCGTCGCATCGCGGTGCTGTCCGTGCACACCTCGCCGCTCGAACAGCCGGGCACCGGCGACGCGGGCGGCATGAACGTGTACGTGCGCGAGACCGCCACCGAGATGGCGCGCCGAGGCGTCGAGGTCGAGGTGTTCACGCGCGCGACCTCGTCGGACCAGCCGCCGCTGGCCGAGCTGGCGCCGGGCGTGACCGTTCGCCACGTGCAGGCCGGCCCCTTCGAGCCGCTGGGCCGCGACGAGCTGCCCGCGCAGCTGTGTGCGTTCACCTCGGGTGTGCTGCGCGCCGAGGCGTTCCACGAGCCCGGCTACTACGACCTCATCCACTCGCACTACTGGCTCTCCGGCCAGGTCGGCTGGCTGGCGCGCGACCGCTGGGGCGTACCGCTGGTCCACACCGCGCACACGCTGGCGAAGGTCAAGAACTCACTGCTCGCCGACGGCGACAAGCCCGAGCCGCGCACCCGGGTGATGGGCGAGGAGCAGGTGGTGACCGAGGCCGACTGCCTGGTCGCCAACACCCAGGTCGAGGCGCGTCAGCTCGTGGACCTCTACGGCGCCGATCCGCACGCGGTGCACGCCGTGCCGCCGGGGGTCGACCTCGACCGCTTCACGCCGGGCTCGCAGGCGCTGGCGCGCGACGCGTTCGGGCTGCCGCGCGACGCCGTGGTGCTGGCGTTCGCGGGCCGGATCCAGCCGTTGAAGGCGCCGGACGTGCTGCTGCGCGCGGCCGCCGAGCTGCTGACCCAGCGGCCGGAGCTGCGCTCGAAGCTCGTGGTGCTCGTGGTCGGGGGGCCGTCGGGCACCGGTCTGGAGCAGCCGCAGGCGCTCAAGGAGCTGGCGTGCACCCTGGGCATCCAGGAGCAGGTGCGCTTCCTGCCGCCGCAGCCGGGGCAGAAGCTCGTGAACGTGTTCCGCGCGGCCGACGTGGTGGCCGTGCCGAGCTACAACGAGTCGTTCGGCCTCGTGGCGCTGGAGGCGCAGGCCTGCGGCACGCCCGTGGTGGCCGCCGAGGTCGGCGGGCTGCCGGTCGCGGTGCCGCACGGCGTGTCGGGACTGCTCGTGCCTTCGCACACGGCCACCGACTGGGCGGACGCGCTGGCGGCCGTCGCGCTGCGTCCGGAACGCCGGCGTGAGCTCGGTGCCAACGCCGTGCTCCACGCCCGCCGCTTCTCCTGGAGCCGCACCACGGACTCGCTGCTGGAGATCTATGCTCAGGCGACCAAGGCGTTCCGCGGGGCGCTCGAAACGCGGGCGGAGGTGGCGGTGTGAGCCTGGACGCGACGATCAAGTCCACTTTGGACGCCGCCGAGCTCAAGTACGACCGGCGTGGCGAAGGAAAGTACTTCGTGACGTTGCCGGGGACCAAGAAGCTCCAGACCAACTGCTGGCTCGTGGACGGCGACCACGCGTTCTCCGTGGAGGCGTTCGTGTGCCGCCGCCCGGACGAGGCGCACGAGCAGGTGTACCGCTTTCTGTTGCAGCGCAACGCCCGGCTCTACGGCGTGCACTACACAGTGGACAGCATCGGCGACATCTACCTCGTCGGGCGCTTCGGCAAGGAGACGGTGACCGACGCCGAGCTGGACAAGATCCTCGGGCAGGTGCTCGAAGCCGCCGACGGTGACTTCAACACGTTGCTGGAGATCGGGTTCGCGTCGTCGATCAAGCGCGAGTGGGACTGGCGCGTGTCGCGCGGGGAGTCGCTGGCGAACCTCCAGGCGTTCAAGCACCTCGTGGCGCCCGAGAAGCCGCACGAGCCGGGCTTGACCGAGTCGTGACTCGGGCCGTGCAACGCCGCTGAGGCCGGGGTCCGTCCGTCTGCCACCCGAGTGGAGGAGGACGGATGAGGACTCGATGGAGATGGGTGCCGGCCGGTGCCGTGTTGCTGGTGGCGCTGGCGGGGTGCACGGCGAACGAGCCGAGCTCGACGGAGGCCGACAGCGGGGTGGCGGCCGCGCCTCAGCAGGGCTTGGCCGAGAAAGCCGCGCCGGCCGTGCCCGCACCGGGAGCGCCGGGGGCTTCCGGTGCTTCGGCCAACGCGCCGGCGGTGGGAGCCACGGGGACCACCGACCGCAAGCTCGCGCGGAGTGCACGGCTGGACCTCTCGACCCCGAAGCTCGACGACGTCGTGTCGCGGGCTCGGGTGATCGCGACCGGAGCCGGCGGGTACACCGGCCAGGAGAGCACGCTGGAGTCGTCCGCGACCCTGAGCCTCGCCGTGCCCGCCGAAAAGCTCGACGGGGTGCTCGACCAGCTCGCCGGGCTCGGCAAGGTCACCAAGCGCGAGCTGAGCTCCCAGGACGTCACCGCCCAGGTGGTCGACGTGGACGCGCGCCTGGCGACCCAGCGCGCGAGCGTGGACCGGATCCGGGCGTTGCTGGCGAAGGCGACGTCGATCTCCGAGATCGCGAGTGTGGAGAGTGAGCTCACCACCCGCGAGGCCGCGCTGGAGTCACTCGAACAGCAGCAGAAGGCGCTCGCGGGAAGCGTCGCGATGGCGACGGTGGCACTGTCCGTGACCGCAGAGGTCGTGACCGGTCCCGGGCAGACATCCGATGACTTGCCGGGCTTCCTCGCGGGGCTTGCCGGTGGCTGGGACGCGTTCCTGACCTTCGGCGGCGGCTTCCTGACGGCGCTGGGGGCGATCGCGCCGTTCGCCGTGGTGCTCGGGATCCCGGCCGGGGCGGTGTGGTGGTGGGTGCGCCGGCGGCGTCGTACGCGGCCGGCGGATGACGCGGCTGTCTCCGCCGGACCTGCGGGATAACGGGAAAGGCGGGACGGCTCGAGGGAGGGGGGAGTCGCGATCTCGAGCCGCCCCGCTGAAGTTCCCGCCGATCAAGGACCCGGTGACGAGGGGGATGCCAACGGGGCCGGCGGGCCGCGGCTCGGCAGGGGGGAGACGAGCCGCGGTCATAGCCCGCCGTCAGCCGGGGAGTGCGTGGAATCCGGCTGAGCGGGACATGCCAAACCTGTCAGATGTCCACCTGTAATCACAAGACTACTCGTTACTCCATTCGAGTGAACTTCACTCAGCGGGATAACAGCGCGCAGCACATTGCACCCAATTCGCGGCTTGTTGACGGGCTGACTTCTGTTCGGGTGAAGGTGTTACTATGGAGTAACACACTCTCTGTAGAACATCGTTCAAGCGGGACTCACCAGTCACGAACCTGGTCCGCTCTGGCAGGCTGTGGGCCATGGCCGAACTTGGGACGCTGGTGCTGCTGCGTCACGGACAGAGCACGTGGAACGCGGAAAACCTGTTCACCGGATGGGTGGACGTGCCGCTTTCGGAGACGGGCGAGCGCGAGGCTCGCCAGGGTGGCCAGCTGCTGGCCGAGGCGGGGCTGCTGCCCGACGTGGTGCACACGTCGCTGCTGCGCCGCGCGATCGGCACGGCGAACATCGCCCTCGACGCCGCCGACCGGCACTGGATCCCCGTCAAGCGCGACTGGCGGCTCAACGAGCGCCACTACGGAGCGCTGCAGGGCAAGAACAAGAAGCAGACGCTGGAGGAGTTCGGCGAGGAGCAGTTCATGCTCTGGCGCCGCTCCTACGACACCCCGCCCCCCGCCATCGACCCGGCCGACGAGTTCAGCCAGGCCGGCGACCCGCGCTACGCCAACCTCGGCGACAACGCGCCCCTGACCGAATGCCTCAAGGACGTCGTCGAGCGCCTCCTGCCGTACTGGGAGACCGCGATCGTCCCCGACCTGCGCGCGGGCAAGACCGTGCTGGTCGCCGCGCACGGCAACTCGCTGCGCGCCCTCGTCAAGCACCTCGACGGCATCTCCGACACGGACATCGCCGCCCTCAACATCCCCACCGGCATCCCCCTGCGCTACGACCTCACGGACGACCTCCAGCCCATCAAGCCGGGCGGCCTCTACCTCGACCCGGAGGCGGCGGAGGAAGCCGCCGCCGCGGTGGCGAACCAGGGCCGCTGAGCCCGCTCACCCACGGACGAAGGGCCATCGCGCGAGCTGCGCGGTGGCCCTTCGGCTTATCCGGAGGGTCGCGCGGGGTGGTGCGGGTGTCGGGCTCAGGGTTGCCGGCCCGACCGCGGGCCGCGCAGGCGAGGCCGCCCGTCGTGCGGAGGTCAATGCCGCGGAGCCGACCGGCGCCGTGACCTGTGGTCGCGGCTGGTGCGAACCGTGGCGGGCGAGCTTCCTTCACGACGAAGGGCCATCGCGCGAGCTGCGCGGTGGCCCTTCGGCTTATCCGGAACCGGCCTCAGGCCGCGTTCAGCGGATCGATCGCCGACACCTTCCAGCTGCCGTCCGGTTGGCGGGCGAGGGTGAGGCGGACGGGGATGGTGCGGTCCTGCGGGCCGCCCTGTTGCTGGGTCGAGACGACGGCGTCCAGGAGCACCGTGGCGGTTTTGCCGTCCGCGGAGGTCGACGACACGGCCGCCGCGGACTGGGGGTTGAAGGAAGCCTTGGCGCCGCTGTTTTTCATGCTGTCGACGGTGGTCTGGCGGGTCGCGCGGAACTGCGTGAGCAGTGGGTCGACGGCGACGCTCTCGTAGCCGTCGTACACGGCGTCGGCGTTCTGGGCGTCGACGGTCAGCAGGACCGAACCGGCGTGGCGGGCGGCGGCGAGGGCGGAGTCGCGTGTGACGGCGGGGCGCGGGGCGCCCGGGTCGGCCGTGGGGCCGAGGGTGCCGCGCGGGTTGAGGTTCAGGTCGCTCACGCGCCAGTGGTCGCCGGCGGGGGCGGCGGTCACGAGGACGACCGCGAGTGCCGCGTTGGTCTTGCCGTCGGGGGTCTGGCTCTGCTGCTTGATCGCGGCGAGCACCGTGGCCCCGCTGGGCGACAGCGACGCGACACCCGAATCGACCACGTGCGTCTGCGTCTTCACCGCAGCGGTCTTGATCTGCGCGAAGGTCTGGTCGAACTGCGTGCGCGCGTTGCCGGTGAAGTACTCCTGCTCGTTCTTCGCCACCGTGGCCGTGTCCGTGGAGTCGAAGCTGAACACGGTCTCCACGGCCTTCTTGATCCCCGCGGACGCGTCGCTGGTGGCCTTCGCGTCCACGTAGGCCAGGTTGGCGGGCTGCGGCGGAACCACGGCCTTCCCGCCCACCGCCGAGCTGCACCCCGCGGACACCAGACCGAGCAGGGCCACCGACACCACGACACCACGCCTCACAGCAGACCGGCCTCCTTCGCGCGCGCCCCGGCCTGGAACCGCGACGTCGCCCCCAACGCTGCCATCAGCTCCGCGACGTAGCGCCGGTAGGTCCGCAGGCCGACGCCCATCGTGCGCGCCGCGGTCTCGTCGGTGCAGCCCGACAGCAGCAGGTCCAGCAGCCGCGGCGTGTTCTGCCGCAGCTCGGCGAAGCGCGTTTCGAACGCCGCGAGATCCGTCGACGAGCGCCACGCGGCCTCGAACAGCGACGAGATCCCGTTGACCAGGTCGGGTCGCGAAAGGACGGTGTAGCTGCGCCCGTCGGGCGTGACCTCGGCGGCGAGGATCGCGAGGCGGCCGTCGAGGATGATCGTCTCGTTGATCTCGCGCTCGCTGATGCGGATCTGCGCGCCCAGCGAACGCAGCAGGCGCAGGTGCTCGACGCTCGCCTCGTCCAGCAGCACGCTCGGCAGGTAGATCTTGCGCGCCCGCCGGCCCTGCAGGTCCGGCACCGCGCGCACGCCGGTGCCCGGGCGTGAGGCGGCCCAGGTGTAGAGGGTGTTCGCGGCGCACGCGATGTCCGTGGCGCTGCCGAACAGGTGGGCGGTGCGGTCGAACAGCTCGCGTTCGCCGCGCACGGTCACGACGTCGTCGACTCGAGTCACGCGTCCCAGTGTCCCCCCGATGAGATCCGGTGGCAGCTTCCTGCCAATCCGGGCGCCCCGAACCCCGCCGGGACACGCTGGAAGTCATGACCCAGACAGCACTTCCCGCCGCGGCCGCCGGCACGTGGCGGCTCGGTTCCCTGACCGTCAACCGCCTCGGCTTCGGCGCCATGCGGCTCGTCCCGTTCGCGGGCGGCACCAGTGCCGACCGCGAGCGCGCCCTCACCGTCCTGCGCCGTGCGCTCGAACTCGGCGTGAACCACATCGACACGGCGGCCTTCTACTTCACGCCGGAGTTCTCCTCCAACGAGATGATCAACACCGCCCTCTCGCCGTACGCCGACGACCTGGTCCTGACCACGAAGGTCGGTCCCGGCCGCGACCCGTCCGGCGAGTTCCTGCCCTTCGCGCGCCCCGACCAGCTGCGCGGCCAGGTCGAGGAGAACCTGCGCCAGCTCGCGCGCGACCACATCGACGTGGTCAACCTGCGCATCGGCACGGGCCTCGGCCGCGGCACGGGCTCCATCGCCGAGCACTTCGGCGCGCTGGCCGAGCTGCGCGACGCCGGCCTCATCCGCGAGCTGGGCATCTCCAACGTCGGCCCCGAGCACCTCACCGAGGCGCTCGCGATCGCGCCCGTGGTGTGCGTGCAGAACCAGTACGGCCTCACCGCCGTCCGCGAGGACGACGAGCTGCTGCGCCTCTGCGGTGAACACGGCGTGGCCTTCGTGCCGTGGTTCGCCGTCGCGAGTGGACAAACCGACGAATCCGGGGTCGAAGAGCGCGTGGCGGCCGTCGCGAAGCGCCACGACGCCACATCGGCCCAGGTCCGTCTCGCGTGGACGCTCGCGCAAGGTGATCACGTGCTCGCGATCCCGGGCACGGGCAACCCGGACCATCTGGCACAGAACGTCGCCGCCGCGCAGCTGCGCCTGACGGCCGACGATCTTGCCGACCTCGACGGAGCGTGAACATCCTGCGGGAAGGTCTCGGGAGGGTGAACAGGGCCTGACACCAGGGCGAACATGTCGCCCGTAGGTGTCACGCGCCTCACGACCGGGCTTCCAAGACTGGTCCGAAAGGCTACCGGGATGCTTACGATTCCTTTGTGACCACGCCAGTTGCCCTGATCTCGGCCATCGGCGCTCTTGTCGTCGGCGCGGTCGTCGGGTTCCTCATCGCCCGGGCGCGAGCCCGGAAGGAGACGGCACGGCCGGTGGGACCGACCGTGGCGGAGCTCCTCGAACGGCTGATCCGGTCGTCCCGGAGCGGCGTTGTCGTCCTCAACCGCTTCGGTGACCTCGTGCTGCACAACCCGAGGGCCTACGAACTCGGCCTGGTTCGCGTGAACCAGGCCGACCCGCGGGCCCGTGCCGCCGCCGAGCAGGTGGTGGAGACCGACGAGCCGATGGAGATCGACCTGTCGCCGCTTGAGAACCGCGGGCGGCGCCAGCCGGAGGCGGTGCTCGGCGAGGTCCGCCCGCTCGGCGACGGCTTCACCGTGGTCGAGGCCGTGGACCACTCCGAGGCCATCCGCCTGGAGGCCGTGCGGCGCGACTTCGTGGCCAACGTGAGCCACGAGCTCAAGACCCCGGTCGGCGCGATCGCGCTGCTCACCGAGGCCGTGCTCGACGCCGCCGACGACGTGGACGAAGTCCGCCGCTTCGGCAGCAAGATCCTCCGCGAGTCGACCCGGCTAGGCACGCTCGTGACCGAGCTGATCGCGCTTTCGCGCCTGCAGGGCGCCGAACGGCTGCCGGACCTCAACGTCGTCGAGGTCGACGCCGTGGTGCGGGAAGCGCTCGGCCGGACAACGTTGTCAGCGGAGTCGGCGGAGATCACCATCACCACCGACACGGCCAGCGGCCTGCTCATCGAAGGCGACCGGACGCTGCTGGTCACGGCCCTGTCGAACCTGCTGGAGAACGCCGTCGCGTACTCGTCGCCGGGCAGCCCGGTGTCGATCTCGCGCCGGCTCGCCGACGGCATGGTCGAGATCGCCGTGACCGACCGCGGCATCGGCATCGCCGAGGACGAGCAGCAGCGCGTGTTCGAGCGCTTCTACCGCGCGGACAAGGCCCGCTCCCGCGCCACCGGCGGCACGGGGCTGGGCCTGGCGATCGTGAAGCACGTCGCGGCCAACCACGGCGGTTCGGTGGGCCTGTGGAGCAGACCCGGCACCGGGTCCACGTTCACGCTGCGGATCCCCGCGCACGTCAGCCCCGAGCCCGGCGGCGACGGCGCGCGCGGCGGCAAGCAGACCCAGCCCGCCACCGTGGTGCGGCAGGACAAGACCCCCGAGCGGACACCCCGGCTCGTGGCAACCGGGCAGGAGCTCTCCGGCCCAGACCATGGAGGAAACCTGTGACGAGGGTTCTCATTGTCGAGGACGAAGAGTCCTTCGCCGACCCGCTCGCCTTCCTGTTGCGCAAGGAAGGTTTCACGGCCGCGGTGGCCGGGACGGGACAGCAGGCGCTCGAGGAGTTCGACCGCAACGGTGCCGACATCGTGCTGCTCGACCTCATGCTCCCGGGCATGAGCGGCACGGACGTGTGCAAGCAGCTGCGCCAGCGTTCGGCCGTGCCGGTGATCATGGTGACGGCGCGCGACAGCGAGATCGACAAGGTCGTGGGCCTGGAACTGGGCGCCGACGACTACGTGACGAAGCCGTACTCGGCCCGGGAGCTCATCGCGCGCGTGCGCGCGGTGCTGCGCCGCGGCGGCGAGCCGGGCGCGGAGGGCGAGCTGGCCCCGCTGGTGCTCTCGGCCGGGCCGGTGCGGATGGACGTCGAGCGCCACGTCGTGACCGTGGATGGCGCGGAGGTTTCGCTGCCGCTCAAGGAGTTCGACCTCCTGGAGTACCTGCTGCGCAATGTGGGCCGCGTGCTCACGCGCGGCCAGCTGATCGACCGCGTGTGGGGCGCCGACTACGTCGGGGACACCAAGACCCTCGACGTGCACGTGAAGCGCCTGCGCTCGAAGATCGAGCCCGACCCGGGCTCCCCGCGCCACCTCGTGACGGTGCGCGGCCTCGGGTACAAGTTCGAGACGTGAGCCGGCGGTAGGGAAAACACCGGAGCACGGCCGGGATGGCGGGGTTTTTTCTTGCCACCCCGGCCGTTTTCGCTCCTGGGGAAACGCCTCATTTTTCACCCTGCGCGGGCGCTCGGGCACGCAGAGTCGAGCCCGGACCGAGTGGTGTTGGTTACAGTTTCGAGACCTGGCTGTGAGACCGGTACGCTGGATCCTCGTGCGCCTAGGGGTACTCGACGTCGGGTCCAACACCGTCCACCTGCTGGTGGTCGACGCCCATCGTGGTGCGCACCCAACACCCATGCACTCGGAGAAGGCCGTGTTGCGCCTCGCCGAGCAGATCACGCGAACCGGAGACCTCAGCCGCGCGGGGTCCGACCAGCTGGTGCGGGCCGTGGAGTCGGCGCGGGCCGCGGCCGTGCGGCTCGGGTGCGAAGACGTGATGGCGTTCGCGACGTCGGCCGTGCGCGAGGCCAAGAACTCGGCGAAGGTGCTGGCCAGGGTCGCGGACGAGACCGGCGTCGAGCTGAAGGTGCTCTCCGGCGTCGACGAGGCGCGCCTGACGTTCCTGGCCGTGCGCCGGTGGTTCGGCTGGTCGGCCGGCCAGGTGCTGGTGCTCGACATCGGCGGCGGCTCGCTGGAGGTCGCGATGGGCCGCGACGAGGAACCTGTGCTCGCGGAGTCGCTGCCGCTGGGAGCCGGGCGCACCACGCGCACGCGCTTCCGCCACGACCCGCCGACACGCTCGGAGGTCGTGGCGACCTCGGCGTGGCTGGAGGACCAGCTCAGCGGGCTCGCGAAGAAGGTCGCGAAATGGGGTGAACCCGATCGGGTGGTGGCGACGTCGAAGACGTTCCGCTCCCTGGCCAGGCTCACCGGCGCGGCCCCCTCGGCGGCCGGCCCGCGCGTGCGCCGTACGCTCACGGACACCGCGTTGCGCCAGCTCATCGCCTTCATCTCGCGCATGCCCGCAGCGGACCTCGCACAACTCGAGGGAGTCAGCTCGAGCCGGTCGCACCAGCTCGTGGCGGGTGCTCTGGTGGCGCAAGCCGCCATGCGGGCGCTTTCCCTCGAAGAACTCGAGATCTGCCCGTGGGCACTGCGAGAGGGTGTCATCCTGCGACGGCTGGACCATTCCAACGGCGCGGACGAAACTGGGGCCGCCCTCGCCGGCGTTTCGGCGAACGGGGAGGACCGGTGACAGCAGTGGACTGGACTTCGGTGACGGAAAACAGGCACGGTGAAGAGGTGACGGACATGCACAGCACGGTGTTCAGCGCGCGCGGCGCCGCCTGCGTCCGGCCGCCGGCACCTGCCGTGGCCAACCCCGAGCGCGCTTTGGACAGCACGGTATGACCGACGAGAACGGCGCCCCGCCCCAGAAGACCGTGGCCGAACTGCTCGCCCAGCACGGGCAGCAGGTCGAGGGTTCACGGCGGCGCAGGCGTCGCGCAGCGGAAGACGACGACGCCCCCGAGCAGCCGCCGGAGGGCGGCCGCCGCGCGGCGGGCGTGAGCGACACCGCTCCGCAGGCGATCATCGACCGCGTGACCAGCGACGGCGGCACTCCGCCGCCGCCTTCGCGTTCGGCGGGTGGCCGTCGTCGTTCGGACGGGCCCGCGGCCCCCGCGCCGCGCGCGGTGCCGCAGGAGTCGGGGCCGTTGCAGCGTCCGCCTGCTGCTCCTCCCGCGCCGCCCGCCGGTCCCCAGGGGCCGGGTGGGATGGCCGGTCCTGGTCCCGCGGGTCCGGGTGGACCTGGTCCGTCCGGTCCGCCGACGCGGTCGGTCCGCCCGGTGAACGGGCAGCAGGATTCCGGGTTCGTGCGCCAGCCGCCGCAGGAGTCGGGGCAGTTCGCCCGCCCGCAGGAGTCCGGCCAGTTCGTGCGGCCGCAGGAGACGGGGTACACCCGCCCGCCCGGGCCGCCGCAGGAGTCGGGTCAGTTCGTGCGACCGCAGGAGTCGGCGCAAATGCCGGTTCCGCCTTCGCCCGAGTCGAGCCAGTTCGTGCGTCCGCCGGCGCCGCCGCAGGAGTCCGGCCAGATGCCGGTGCCGCCGCGGGGACGTCCCACGCGTCAGCAGCCGGTGCCGCCGCCGGGTGCGGAAGAGACCCGCAACCAGGTGCCGCCGGTCCGCCGCCGTCCCGGCCCGCCGCCCGCGCCGGGTGGCACGCTCGCGTCGCGGCTCGACGGTCTCGACGGAACGCCCGACGCCGACGTGCCCGAGCCGCCCATGGCCAGCGGCGCGTTCCCGACGGGTGCGCCGCAGCGTCCGCGCCGGGCGCCGGCCCGCCGGCCCGCGCCGCAGCAGGACCCGCACACGGAGCAGTTCGACGCCGTGGCCGGCGTGGAGCCGGAGGCGCCTGAGGTGGCGCCCGGTCCCGGTGGTCCTGGCCCCGGTGGCCCCGGCTCGGCTGGTCCTGGTCCTGGTGGTCCTGGTGGTCCGCCCGCGCAGCCGCCAGGCTTGGCGGGCTGGCGCAAGCGTCGTCAGCAGGAACAGCTCGAGGACACCGAGATCGGCGTGATGCCGGTCGTCCCGGGCGAACCCGCCGACGCCTACGCCGACGAGGACTACGCGGCCGACGACTACGCCGAGCCGTACCCACCCGAAGGCGACTACGACGGCGGCCCGCCCACCATGGCCGCCCCCGCCGACTTCGACGCCGGCCCGCCCACCGCGGGCTACCCGGCGCCCATGCCGTTCGCCCCGGGCGGCGGCCCCGTCGACGACGACCTGTCCGAGTACGAACGCGAGTTCGCCCAGCCGGGCTCCCCGGACTTCGACGGCGACGACTACGGCTACGACCAGCACGGCGACTACGAGGACGACTACGACGACGTCGCCCCCGAAGAACCCGCCGCCCCCGCGGCTGCCGAGCCGGTCCCCGAAGGCTCCCCGGGCAAACAGTGGCTCACCCTCGCGGGCCAACTGGCCCTCGGCGTCGTCGGCGGCGCCGCCGTCTGGCTCGGCTTCAACTGGCTCTGGGTCAACCTCGCCCCGGCCGCCCTCGTGGGCGCGCTGCTGGTGATCGTGGCTCTGGTGTGGATCGTCCGCAAGATCCGCCGCGCCGAAGACCTGCAGACCACGCTGCTGGCCATCCTGGTCGGCCTGGTCGTGACCGTTTCCCCCGCAGCCCTGTTGCTGGTGGGGCGCTAGGCACCTATCGCGTCGGAACTCCCGGCCCCCGCTTCGGCGGGCCGGGAGTTCTCGCATTTCGGCCCCCGGCCCGGCACACCCCCACCCACCTCACCCCCATGCGGCGTTCGTTGCGCTCAACGCACCGAACGCCACATTGGCGCGCTCTGGCCCCCACCCAACCGCCGGCCGCACGCCCGACTCACCACCCACCCGAGCCAGGCGCACCACCGCCCCAACCACCAGCCGACAACGCAACCAAGCCCCGCACCCAGACCCGCCCCGGCACCCCGATCCGAAGCCTCCTTGCGGCCGGCGACCTTGTGTCAAGGCACGCTTTCCCGCCTTGACACAAGGTCACCGGCCGTCAACACAATCCAGCTTCGGGGTGCACTCCCCAGGCAAGCCGCCCTGCGAGGACAAGAACACGGACAACAGCTCTGCGGAGACCCACGGCACCTGCGACACGCCCACCCAGGCAAGGCAGGATGTCCCCCGTGAGCGCGCCTGAGAACCCGATCCCCGTGGGCCTGAGCACTGCGTCGGTGTGGCCCCTGCGGGCCGGGGCGGCGTTCGAGCTCGCGGCGGAGCTCGGGTACGACGGGGTCGAGGTCATGGTGTGGGCGGACCCCATCAGCCAGGACGTCGCGGCGGTGCGCCGGTGGTCGAAGCGCACGAACGTGCCCATTCTCTCCATCCACTCGCCGTCGTTGTTGATCACGCAGCGGGTGTGGTCGCCGGATCCCGAGATCCGGTTGCGGAAGTCCGTGGAGGCCGCGCAGGAGCTGGGGGCACGGACGGTCGTCGTGCACCCGCCGTTCCGGTGGCAGCGGCGGTACGGCGACGCGTTCGGGGACCTCGTGGACGAGCTGGAGGAGAAGTCCGGCATCGAGGTCGCCGTGGAGAACATGTTCAAGGTGCGGCCGCCGGGTGGGTCGCGGAACGCGCGGGTGTCGGCGTTCCGGCCGTCGATCGATCCCACGGACGTCGGGTTCCGGCACTACACGCTTGATCTTTCCCACAGCGCCGCCGCGCGGATGGACGCGCTGGCGCTGGCCGAGCGGATGGGGGAGGGCCTGAGCCACGTCCACCTCGCCGACGGCACGGGCGTGCCCAAGGACGAGCACCTCATCCCGGGCCACGGGGGTCAGCCGTGCGCCGAACTGCTGGAAAAGCTGGTCAGCGACGGTTTCGCCGGTCAGGTCGTGCTCGAAGTCAACACGCGGCACGCCGTGGCCACCGCGGAGCGGGCCCGCGCTCTCGCGGAGGCGCTGCTGTTCGCCCGGTTGCACCTCGGACAGTGACCAGGTCGTTAGCATGATCGGCTGTCCGGGCGGTCCCGGGCCCGCCGACACCCTCTTCCGGCTCATCGACACGTAAAGTGCCGACCGTGAACTCGTTGCGATCGTTGAACTTCTCCGCCACATGCACCGCCGTGGCCGGCCGTTCGTGAGCCGGGCCGAACAGACGGCGACGGCTTTCGACGCGGCCAGCACGGTCCGTTCCCTCGGGGACGGGACTTTCACGGCCACGCTGAGAGCGGAATGGGCGATCGCGAACCACCCCCACGGCGGATTTCTCCTGGCCCTGCTGGCCAAGGCCGCCACGGCCGTGCTCGGCGAACGCGGCGAACCCACGGCCGAACCGCTGGTGGTCAGCGCCGAATTCCTGCACGCCCCGGCGCTGGGCCCGGTGCTGCTGCGCACCGACGTCCGCAAGGTCGGCCGCCGCGCGTCGGTGGTCGGCGTGCGGCTGGAGCAGCGTGGGCGAAGCTGCGTGGAGGCGCGAGTGACGACCGGGCGGCTGCCGATGCGGCGCCCGGACTGGAGTGACGTGCCGCAGCTGCCGGCCGAACCGCCTTCGGGCGCGGTGCCACTCGGTGCCGAAACGTCGGAGGGCGTGTTCAACCTCTCGTCCAGCTGCGAGGTCCGCGTGGACCCGGCCACGGCGGGGTACCTCGCCGGGCGCGCCGGCGACCCGCCGCGGATGAAGTTGTGGGTACGTCCCCGAGACGGGATCGGCGACGTCTACTTCGCACTCCTCGCGGGCGACCTCAACCCGCCGGTGGTGGCCAACCTCGGCCGCGTCGGCTGGGCGCCCACGGTGCAGCTCACGGCCTTCCTGCGCACCCGCCCGGCCCCGGGCTGGCTGCGCATCCTGGTGGAATCGCGTTCGGTGCACGAGGCCTGGTTCGACTCCGACGCCACGGTGGTCGACTCCCAGGGGCGGCTCGTCGCGCAGGCGCGCCAGCTCGCGCTCGCCCCGGCACCGGGAGCCTGACGCGCGTTTGGCACTCTCAGTGGCATGAGTGTGATTGCGGTGCTGGGCGCGGGAAAGATCGGCGAAGCTCTCCTGTCGGGGCTGCTGCACGGGGGCCACGCGCCCGGCGACCTGCTCTTCACCGAGCGCTACGAGGGTCGCGTCCGCGAGCTCGAGGAGCGCTACCCGGGCATGCGCGCGGCGACCGTCGAGGAGGCCGCGAAGCGTGCGGACGTGCTCGTGGTCGCCGTGAAGCCGCAGGACATCGAACCGGTGCTGGCGGAGCTGGCGCCGCTGCTCGGGGCGTCCTCGCTGGTCGTCTCGCTGTGCGCGGGGCTGCCGACGTCGCTGTACGAGCGGCGCCTGGCCGACGGCGTGCCCGTGGTCCGCGTGATGCCGAACACGCCGATGCTGGTCGGCGAGGCCATGAGCGCGATGTCGCCCGGCCGCTACGCCACCGCCGAACACCTGGCCACGGTCCACGAGCTGCTCTCGCACGTCGGCCAGGTCGTCGAGGTACCGGAATCGCAGCAGGACGCCGTCACGGCCCTCTCAGGCTCAGGACCGGCCTACTTCTTCTACCTGGTCGAGGCCATGATCGACGCCGGCATCCTGCTCGGCCTCCCGCGCGCGCTCGCGGGGCAGCTGATCATCCAGTCGGCCGTGGGCGCCGCGAAGATGCTCGCCGAGGGCACGGACCACCCCGTGCTGCTGCGCGAGGCCGTCACGTCGCCCGCCGGCACCACGATCAACGCGATCCGCGAGCTCGAGAAGCACGGCGTGCGGGCGGCTCTGCTGGACGCGATCGAAGCCGCGCGCGACCGTTCGGAAGAGCTCGGCCGCGCCCACGAGGACTGACAAAACCGGCAAACCAGACCCGGGAGGGTTATCCGCGTGCGGAAAACCCGCAGGTAGGGGCCCATCCCGGTGACAGCCGTCGCACTAGTCCCACGTGTCCCGCTACCCTCTGGGAGAGCACGTGCGTGTCGATACCACAGGTGGGGAAGCCTCGTGGCGCGACACGTGTCGAAGGACGCGGTAATCATGTCGCCGAACAAGAAGGAGGATTTGCCCGCGGTAGGGCAGGTCCAGTTTTTGACAGTCGCCGAAGTGGCCACGCTGATGCGGGTCTCGAAGATGACCGTGTACCGGCTGGTGCACTCGGGTGAGCTCCCCGCCGTGCGGGTGGGCAAGTCGTTCCGGGTGCCCGAAAAGGCTGTGCACGAGTACCTGCAGGGTGCTTACTTCGACGTCGGATAGCAGTTCAGTGCCGCGAGCCGCTCCGTTGAGGGCGGCGGTGGGCGGGCCTGCGCGGTCGCCGGGCATGCGCTAGCCATGCCCGCCGACCGGCCCGCGTCAGGACGCGGGTAACCTGGTAGACCGCTCGTGCCTGTGCGCTCCACCCGTTGGACGCTGCGCCGGGCAGCGTGACCGACGACAACTGAGGAGCGCCCTATGGGTTCCGTGATCAAGAAGCGCCGCAAGCGCATGTCCAAGAAGAAGCACCGCAAGTTGCTTCGCCGTACGCGAGTGCAGCGTCGTAAGGCCGGCAAGTGAGCCAGCCCCACAGCTGATGCGCCGTGGCCCGTCCAGTCTCTGGACGGGCCACGTCCATGTGGTGGGCCTTCTCCCCCGATCGAGTGAGGCGTGAGCCGCAATTCTCGGGTGGAGTTGTAAATACGAAGTAAGACCTGGTCAGGGCACCCCCCGGCGCCGGTAACATCGGTGGTGCGTCCGCGCGATGCTTTCAATGAGTGCAGGCTCGTGCACTTCGGGTGATCGTCCGCCCTCTCACGCCCAGCCGAACAGCCCAGCCGCACAGGGAGTCCCATGCCGTCGAACATCGTGCTCGTCACCGGGGTCGCCGGAGACCTGGGCGGGAAGCTGCTCGCCCGCCTCGGCACCAACTCCGCCTTCGAGCGCGTGATCGGCGTCGACACCGCGCCGCCTCCGAAAGAGGTGCTGCAGCGGATGGGCAACGCGGAGTTCGTGCGCGCCGACATCCGCAACCCGCTGATCGCCAAGGTCATCAGCAGCGCCGGCGTCGACACGGTGGTCCACACGGCGTGCCTGGCCCACCCGGCCGGCCCGAGCCGCCGCTCCGCCGACAAGGAACTGAACGTGATCGGCACCATGCGGCTGCTGGCGGCCTGCCAGAGCTCGCCGAAGGTGCGCAAGCTCGTGGTCAAGTCCACTGCAGCCGTCTACGGCGCGGGGGCGCGTTCGCAGGCCGTGTTCACGGAGGACTCGGAGCTGATCCCGACGTCGTCCAGCGGCTACGCGAAGGACGCCGTGGAGGTGGAGGGCTACGTGCGCGGCCTCGCTCGCCGCCGGCCCGACATCACGGTCACGCTCGCGCGCTTCGCCAACATCATCGGGCCCGAGGTTGACACGGTGCTCTCGCGGTACTTCGCGCTGCCCGTCGTGCCCACCGTCTTCGGCTACGACGCGCGGCTGCAGCTACTGCACGCGTCCGACGCGCTGGGCGTGCTGGAGCAGGCCGTGCTGCAGGACAAGCCGGGCGTGTTCAACGTCGCGTCGGAAGGGGTACTCGGGTTGTCCCAGGCGATCCGCCGGGCGGGCCGCGTGGGGCTGCCGATGCCGAGCGCAGTGGTGCCGTCCGTGGGCAAGGTCCTGCGGGGCGCGCGCGTGGTCGACTTCTCGGCCGACCAGGTCCGCCTGCTGAACTTCGGGCGGGTCGTGGACATCACGAAGCTCAAGACGGAGTTCGGCTACCAGCCTCGCTTCACCACGCGCGAGGCGTTCGACGACTACACCGCGGGCCGCGGCCTGCGCCCGGTGTTCGACGGCGCCGGGCTGGCCTCGCTGGCCGGCAAGGTCCTCGTGGCCGCCGCGACCGGGCAGGCCGGCCGATGAGCCCCGCGATCGGAAGTGAGGCGCACACCGTGAACGGAGCCGAGGCCCAGGTGATCCCGCTGCACGGCCCGGGGCGGGTTTCGCAGCCTGCCGCGCCGCCGGCCGAGCCTGCGAAGTCTGCTTCGGACGCGCCGGTGGTGGCTTTCCCGGCCGCCCCGCCGGCTCCCGCCGAGCCGGAACCCCTGCCGGAGTCCGTGCGCTCGGCGCTGGCGTTCCTGCGGAACCGCCTGACGGGCGACTACACCGTCGACGAGTTCGGCTTCGACGCCGAGCTCACCGAGACCCTCGTGCTGCCGCCACTGCGCGCGTTGTACGAGAAGTGGTTCCGCGTCGACACCTTCGGCGTCGAGAACCTCCCGGCGACCGGCGGCGCGCTGCTCGTGTCGAACCACTCGGGCACCTTGCCGCTCGACGCGTTGATGACCGCCGTCGCCGTCCACGACGAGACGGGCGGGCGCCACCTGCGCGGCCTCGGCGCCGACCTGGTGTTCAAGATGCCGCTGGTGGGCTCCTTCGCGCGCAAGTCGGGCCAGACGCTGGCCTGCAACGCCGACGCCGAACGCCTGCTGCGCGGCGGCGAGCTCGTCGGCGTGTGGCCGGAGGGCTTCAAGGGCATCGGCAAGCCGTTCTCCGCGCGCTACAAGCTGCAACGCTTCGGCCGCGGCGGCTTCGTCTCCGCCGCCATGCGGGCGGGCGTGCCGATCATCCCCGTGTCCGTCGTCGGCGCGGAGGAGACGTACCCCAAAATCGGCGACATCCGCCTGCTCGCGCGGGTGCTCGGCCTGCCGTACTTCCCGGTCACGCCGTTCTTCCCGCTGTTCGGCGCCCTCGGCGCCGTCCCGCTGCCCACGAAGTGGACCATCGAGTTCGGCGAACCCATCCGCACCGACGACTTCACCCCGGACGCCGTCGACGACCCGATGCTGGTGTTCACCCTGACGGACCAGGTGCGCGAATCCATCCAGCAAGCGCTGTACCGCCGCCTCGCCCAGCGCAAGAACATCTTCCGCGGCTGAGGCGCCTCAGCCCGCCGGTGACAACGTCAGCGGCGGCGGTAGGCCATCCCCGCGGCGACAGCGCCCGCCAGCGCGCCCGCGCCCAGCACCGACGGGACGCCGATCTTCGCCGCCTTGCGGCCCGTGCGGAAGTCGCGGATTTCCCAGCCGCGGGCGCGGGCCACGTCACGCAGGCCGGAGTCCGGGTTGATGGCCACGGCGGTGCCGACGGCGGACAACATGGGGACGTCGTTCTGCGAGTCGGAGTACGCGGTGCAGCGTTTGAGGTTCAGACCTTCGCGCGAGGCGAGGGCGCGGACGGCGTGGGCCTTGGCGCGGCCGTGGAGCAGGTCGCCGACCAGGCGGCCGGTGTAGACGCCGTCCTTGGTTTCCGCGACGGTGCCGAGGGCGCCCGTCAGGCCCAAGCGCCGGGAGATGATCGCGGCGAGCTCGATGGGTGTGGCGGTGACGAGCCACACGCGCTGGCCCGCGTCGAGGTGCATCTGGGCGAGCGCGCGGGTGCCGGACCAGATCTTGTCGGCCATGAGCTCGTCGTAGATCTCTTCGCTGATGCTGGTGAGCTCCTCGACGGTGCGACCGGCCACAAAGGACAGTGCGCGCTCGCGGTGGGACTTGATGTCCTCCTTGTTCTCGCGCCCGCCCAGGCGGAACTTCACCTGCTGCCACACGAAACCGGCTAGGTCGGCGGACGTGAAGAACTTGCGCGCCGCGAGGCCGCGCGCGAAGTAGAAGATCGACGCGCCCATCATCATCGTGTTGTCGACGTCGAAGAACGCGGCCGCGGTCAGGTCCGGTGGGGCCGGGGGCACGGCAGGCTCGGCGTTCGCCGTGATCTGAGCGGCCTCGGCCGACGCCTCGCCCGCGAGCGTGGCGAGCCGTTCGAGCTCCTGACTCTTATCCTTGCCACGCCAAGCTGACACGCACACCGCCTCCACGTTCGGGCACGTCCCGGCGGCCGGGAACGGCCGGGTCCTGACGCACAGCGTAGCGACCACGCGACTCACCCGTTCCAGGTGTGGTGAGGGCCTCGATCAGGGGTTGCCGAAGCGCCGAGTGATCGCCTGGCGCCGTCGTCCGAGGTGACCGCGGTTGTTCGTGGCCGGCGTCCGCGATTTCCGACCTTCGGGCGGAAGAATCGAAAGTCGTGCTCGGGGTTGTCGATCCCGGATACCGTCGTTCGACGCGTAGTCGAAGGCGCCCGCAGGGGGCGGGCGCTCACCCCGACACCAAGGACAGTGCCATGACCGAGCTGAACGCGGAAACCGTCCGGCGCGCGATCGTCGACCACACCCGGCGGCTGGCGGAATCGGCCGCCGTGGCCGGGCCCGGCGCCGCCGTGCCGACGGCCCCGGACTGGACCGTCACCGACCTGGTCGCGCACGTGGGCCAGACGCAGAACTGGGTCGCGGAGATCATCGAGCGGCGCATCACCGATCCCACACAGCTGCCCACAGAGATGGCCGTGCTGCCGGCCGAACCCGGCGAGTGGCCGGCGTGGCTGGCGGAGTCCGCGCAGCGAGTGGCGAGCGCGTGCTCCGACGACGCGCTGGAGGCGCCGGTGTTCAACGCCGCCGGCGACGAGCGGTCCGGGGCGCGATTCTGGATGTCCAGCATGCTGAACGAGGCCGTCGTCCACGGTCTCGACGCAGCCAATGCGGCGGGCCGCCCGGCCGATGTCGACGCCGGTGTTGCCGCCGCGCTCATCGGCAACCACCTCGCGATGCTCACCTCGCCCACGTGGACGATGCAACGGCCCGAGTCCGCTCACGCCGTCCGGGGCACCGGGCAGACCCTGCAGTGGCGGGCCACCGACACCGACGGCGCGTGGTTCGTCGAACGGCGCCCGGACGGAGCGACGTGGCAGCCCGGGACCCGGCAGGCCGACGTGACGGTGACCGGCCCGGCACAGTCGCTGCTGATGGTCCTGACCCGCCGGCTCCCTCTCTCTGACGGCGAAACCATCAGCGTCGACGGCGACCTCGACCTCGCCCAGCACTGGCTCGACAACACCGCGCACGCCAGCGACTGACCGGGCCGAGTCCCGCCCCGCCGACGATCACCCGATGACAATGGGCGGAAGCCCCGGCAGCAGCGGCGGGATCGAGATCAACGGCGGCGGCGGGCTGGTCGTCGGCAGCCGCGGCGTCGTCGGCGCGGTGATCGGCGGCGAGAACACCGGCGGGGGAGCCGTGGCGCTGCCCCCGGACGTCGGCGTCGGCGTGCTGGACACGGCCAGGTCCGGCGGGGACGACGTCCCTGTCGCCGGCGGCACCCCGCTTTCGGTCGGCGTAGGGGTGGGGCCAGGCGACGAAGGCGAAGGCGGCGCCGGCTCACCAGGACGCGTGGGCTGCTGCGTACACGCGCCGCGCGCCGGAAGCAGGCCCAGCTCGTCGGAGCTGCCCGTGGTGATCTCGTAGCAGTTCAGCCGCGACACCAGCGCCGACGTCCGCTGCTGCACGCGCGTGAGCAGCCCGCGCGCGCCGCTCAAGTCCGCGCGGGCGGACGTCGGGACCCGCGGCTGCTCGGCCGCCAGCAGCCGGGCCTGCTCCTTCGTCCACGTCTCGAGGTCCGACAGCTGCGTCCGCCCGCTGCCGCCCGTCGCCAGTGCCGTCAACGCCGTGACGCCCGCGCGGACGTCGCTGCCGAAGTCCCCCAGCGCTGTCCGGTACGCCGACGGCGACGCGTCCGTCATCAGCCCCAGTTCGCTCACGCGGTTGGCGGCGAACTCCAGGTGCTTGCGCGCTTTGGCCTCGTCGCCGAACGTCAGCCCCAGCGATGTCTCTTCACCCGCGCGCTTCACGGTGTACAGCGCGTCGCCCGGCATTGCGTTGCGCGACAGCAGCAGCGTCAGCCCGGCCAGCCCCAGCACGAGCGCGATGCCGGCCGCCACCAGATCGGCCATCCGCGGCTTCCAGCGTCGCCGGACGACGGGCTGGCCGAGCCGGCCCTCGATCTCCGCCCGGATGCGCTCGCGCGTCGCGACGTCGGGCGCGCCCGCCTCGCCCAGCGAACGCAGGGCGGCGACCACGGCCAGCTCGTCGGCGAACTCGCCGTCGCGCTCGACGGGCGACGGGTCCAGCGCGCGATCGAACCGCTCGTTCTCGGTTCGATCCCGCGAAAACCAAACGGGCACGCCCACGGTGCTGCTCCGTCTCCACAAAGCTTCACAAAGCTCTACAAGCCCCGGCCCTGACAGCCGGTCTGCGTGGAGAAACGATTAAGAAGACGAAGAAGTTACGGTTGCGCCGGGACGTGAAAAAAGTCAGCGCAGCCCGGTGGGCAGCAATTGGGCCAGACGGCGGACAGCGCGGTGCTGCAGCGCCTTGATCGCGCCCTCGTTGCGGTGCATCACCTGGGCCGTCTCCGCGACCGACAGCCCCTGCAGGAACCGCAGCACGATGCACTCGCGCTGGTCCTCGCCCAGCTCGGCGACGCAGCGCAGCAGCTCCGCGCGCGTGGCGCCCGCGATGGCCTGCTGCTCCGGCCCGGCCTGCGCGGCCGGCCCGACGGCCGAAACCGGTGCCGCGCCCGGCTCGCTGACATCGTCGGTCACGACCTCGAGACGGAAGCGGCTCGACTTCACGTGGTCGAGGATCAGGTTCCGGGCGATCGTGACGAACCAGGCCCCGACGTCGCGGCCCTGGTAACTCACGGACGTGATCCGGCGCAGCGCGCGCAGGAACGTCTCGCTCGTGACGTCCTCGGCCAGCTCGCGATCGCCGAGGCGGAACAGCGCGTAGCGGTAGACGACGTCGACGTACCGGTCGTAGAGCTTCCCGAACGCCGAGGAGTCGCCCTCCTGCGCTTCGCGCACGAGGTCCCACGCCTCGATCTTGGCGGCTTCGGCGGGGTCCGGCGCCTGCGCGGCCTCGGTCGCCCTGGTCAGCGGGACGGCGGCGGGCCGCCCGAACGCACGTTCGGCGAACATCACGAGGGGGCCGCGGTTCGCGGTGGTCGGCAGGGTCACAGGGCGGCACCTCCTGCGGTCCGGAGGCCGGGCGGGCGGCCTCCGCGGCGAGCTGTGCGCCCGTCCCCCACGCGAGCAGGAATGGGCCGCTGAACGTGTTCCACGACTGCGTGGACCAGCAAGTTCGTCACGGCGACTCCCTTTCTCACGTCACCCGGCAGTGATCAACGCCACCCGGCGACGCAGTGCAGCATACGTGTAGTTACCGCGAAGTAGGTAGAGGTCCCGCGGTACCGGAGGTGCGACGATCGCGCGGCGTCCCCGTTACGGGTGACAAGATGACAAAAGGGCTACAGCAGGAAGGGGGCCCGGTGGAGGGTGTCGCGCAGCTGCTGACCGAGGCGGCGGCCAGGTGGGCGGACGAAACGGCCATCACCGAGACCGGCACGGGGGCCACGCTCACCTGGCGGGAGCTCGACGAGGCGGCCCACGCGCAGGCGCGGCGGCTCGTCGAAGCCGGCGTGGACCCGGGCGACCGGGTCGTGCTGCGGCTGCCGACGTCGGCGGATTTCGCCGTCGCCCTGTATGGCGTGCTGCGCGCCGGCGCGATCGCGGTGCCACTGTCTCCGCAGGCGCCCGCGCCGGAGCTGGAGCAGCTGCTTTCGCACTGCGACCCGCGGTTCGTGATCCAGCGCGACGACGACACCGACCTGCCCGAAAGCCTCACGGCGCTGTCACCTCGCGGCGAACTCGGGGGAGACCCTGTGGACCTCGGCCGCGCCGGCGAGGACATCGCGGTGATCTCCTACACCTCGGGGACCACCGGCCCGCCGCGCGGCGTGCTGCTCTCGCACCGCGCGCTGCTGGCGAACCTCGAGCAGCTCAGCCAGGTCGAGGGCGTGCCGGTGCACGAGGACCGCGTGCTCGTGACCATCCCGCTGTTCCACGTCTACGGCCTCGGCCCCGGCCTGCTCCAGGCGACGGCCGTGGGCGCGACGCTGGTGCTCTCGGAGCGCTTCGAGCCGGCGAAGACGCTGGACGACTGCGCCGAGTACCGCGTCACGTCGATCGCCGGCGTGCCGACCATGTACACGGAGTTCGCCGACCTCGGCGCCGAGGAGCTGGCGCGCGGGCTCGCGACCGTGCGGATGCTGACCTCGGGTGCCGCGCCGCTGCACCCGCGCGTGCTGGCGGCGATCCGCGAGGCCACCGGCCACGACGTCTACGAGGGCTACGGCCTCACCGAATGCGCGCCGGTGGTCACGTCGACGCTGGTCACGGGCTACCCGAAGCCCGGCTCGGTCGGGCGGCCGCTGCCCGGCATCGAGCTGCGGCTGGTGGACAGCGACGGCACCGAGGAGGGCGTGCCGCTCGACCCGGACGACGTCGCCGACGTCTTCGAGTCCGGCGGCGACACCGGCCTGGTGTCGATCCGCGGCGCGAACCTGTTCTCGGGCTACTGGCCCGACGGCGCGCACGGCCCCGACGCCGAGGGCTGGTTCCGCACCGGCGACGTCGGTTACCTCGATCTCGACGGCGACCTGCACCTGGTCGACCGCGCCAACGACCTGATCATCGTCAACGGCTTCAACGTCTACCCCCACGAGGTCGAGGACGTGATCTCGCGGCTGCCGGGCGTGGCGGAGGTCGCCGTGGTCGGGGTCGTCGACGAGCGCAGCGGCGAGGCCGTGAAGGCGGTCGTGGTGCCGGCCGACGGCGCGGCGCTGTCGGAGCAGCAGGTGAGCGACCAGTGCGCGGCGAACCTGGCCGGGTACAAGGTGCCGCACCTCGTGGAGTTCGTTTCGACGCTGCCGCATTCGGCCACCGGGAAGCTGCGGCGGCTCAAGCTGCGCTGACGCGGTTCTAGACTGCGGTGGTGCATCAGGTGACGGTGATGACGCGCGCCGGCTGCCACCTCTGCGAGGTGGCCGAGGCCGAGGTCGCGCGGATCTGCGGTGAGCTCGACGTGCCGTGGGAGCTCGCGGACGTCGACAGTGACGCGGAGTGGCGAGCCGAGTACGGCGACCAGGTTCCGGTGATCCTCATCGACGGTGCGGAACACGGGTACTGGCGGGTGGAGGAAGAGCGGTTCCGCCGGGCGCTGGCCGGCTAGTTCCGCCCGATAGTCCGATGCGGTAATCAAGTCGTAAGGGTTCCCGGCGCTATCGGGGGTCGAGCCCGCCGAAGATGGTGGGGTGAGCGCGTTGAAGGAAGCCCCGCAGACCGTCAAGCCCCCTGAGCCGCGGCGGCTGTCGTTGCCGATCGCGTCGTTGATCGGGCTGGCGGCCTTGATCACCGCATTGGGTGTGGGGCACCTGATCGCCGGCTTCGTCGGTTACAACGCGTCGCCGTTCGTGGCCGTCGCCGACTTCGTGATCGCGCACAGCCCGCACGCCGTGGTGGTGTGGGCGGAGCAGACGCTCGGCACGGCGGACAAGACCGTGCTGAAGATCGGCCTGGCCGTGGTGCTGGTGCTGTTCGCGGTGCTGGCCGGGCAGGTTTCGCGCCGCACGCCGCGAGGTGGCCAGATCGTGGTGGTGCTGCTGGGCATCGCCGGGATCGCGGCCGTCTACGAGCGCACCGACGTCGGGCAGCTCGCGCTGCTGGCGCCCGTGGTGTCGCTGGCGGCTTCGGCGTTCGTGTTCACCTGGCTGCACCACTACGCGCTGCCGCCGGCGTTCGACGAGGCCCGCCCGCCGAAGGGCCCGACGCGGAGGCAGGTCCTGTCGCGCGGCATCGGCGTCGCGGCGGGCGCGGGGGTCGCGGCCGTCGCCGGGCAGGCGATCTCGAGCACGGGCAGCGCCGACACCTCGCGGGCGGCCGTGGGACCGCTCGTCGCCGCGCGCAAGGCCCCGCCGCTGCCGCCGGACGCCGATTTCCAGAAGCTGGGCTCGCCGCCGTTCATCACGCCGAACTCGGACTTCTACCGCATCGACACGGCGTTCGTGGTGCCGCAGGTGCGCACCGAGGAGTGGAACCTGAAGATCCACGGCCTCGTCAACCGTGAGGTTTCGTTCTCCTACAACGACATCCGCTCGCGGCCGCTGGTCGAGCGCGAGGTCACTTTGACGTGCGTCTCCAACGAGGTCGGCGGGGACCTGATCTCCACGGCCAAGTTCATCGGCGTGGACCTCGTCGACCTCCTCGACGCGGCCGGCGTGCAACCCGGCGCGGAACAGATGTACGCGACGAGCATCGACGGCTTCACCTGCAGCACCCCGGCCAAGATCGCCCTCGACCCGACGCGCGGCGCCATGCTCGCCATCGGCATGAACGGCGAACCCCTGCCCGTCGAACACGGCTTCCCCGCGCGGATCGTCATTCCGGGCCTGTACGGCTACGTCTCCGCGACGAAGTGGGTCACCAGCCTCGAGTTCGCCAAGTGGGACGACCGCCAGTCCTACTGGCTGCAGCGCGGCTGGGCCGAGCAAGCGCCCATCAAGACCGAGTCGCGCATCGACACCGCCAAGGTGACCTCGGGCAAGCTCCGCGTCGCCGGCACGGCGTGGGCCCAGCACATCGGCATCGCCAAGGTCGAGGTGCGCGTCGACCAGGGCCCGTGGCAGCCGACCACCCTGTCGACCGAGGTCAACAAAGACACGTGGCGCATGTGGTGGACCGACCTCGCCGTGCCGTCGGGCAGCCACACGGTGACGGTCCGCGCGACCGACCAGTCGGGCTACACCCAGACGGACCAGGCCGCGGAGCCGGTGCCGAACGGAGCTTCGGGCTGGCACTCGGTGATGGTGAACGCCTGACGCTGGGTCAGCCGAGCCGCGCACGGGTGAGCAGCTCCCCGAGCTGCTCCAGCGCGGGCTCCACGCGGCCGAGGTTGAACCGCCCTTCATCCCAAACGAGGACCTCGCCGCCGTCGACGCGAAACGGTCGCGGGTGGGCGGTGAGCCAGACCTGCGCTTCGGGAGTGAGGCTCGTGGCGTCGCCTTCGACCACGAACCGCCGATCGAAGTCAGGGTCACCGGTCGCGTTCCCACCCACGCCCAGCCGTCCCGCGACGACACCCGCAACCCCGCGGCGCCGCACGGTGAGCACTGGCGCGCCCGCGACCTTCACGGCGTACACCTGCAGGTACAGCCGCTCGGCGCTGTCGTTGCTGTCGACGTCGGAATGCCCGACGACCTCGCTGTACTCGAACGAGGTGAACTCGCGCCCGTCGTGGCTCCCGCTCACGGCGTGCCACGCCCGCGGCCGTCGTCCCCGCCCGAAGGGGTAGCCGTGGCACCGCCCGAGCAACTGGGGCGCCCGTTCCCGGTAGGTCCACCCCCGCTCGCGCGCCCCGGCGGCGATGGCCGCGGTCCGGCGCCGGTAGCCGCGCAGGTACCAAACCCCGTAACCGCCGACGACAAGCGCCAGGACGACGTACCAGTACCAGTGCCCGGCCAACGCTCACCCACCTCCACGTACGACGGGTCTCAGCCCGGCAGCTTCTCCACGATCCGACCCGCGACCTTGTCCGTGACTCCGCCAGGTCGGCGATCTCCGGTTCCGCGCGCTGGGCGTCGAACCGCCCGCCGTCCCAGGATCGGCGCGATAACGCACCAGACCCAGTGGGTGGCCATCAGCCTGAACGACCTCCGAAACGCGGGCGGGGCGCGGATGATCTTGCCCGGCCGGCCCCGGTGCCCGCCGCGACCCGGGCCGCTGTCACCTGATCGGGCGCGGGTGTGGGTCGTGTCATGTCGGTGACCAGTGACTTTGTGCGTGCGTTCACAAGTGGACTACCGTAGGGAGCCGTCCCGCAAAAGCCCGGCATTGAACCGGACTCCAGCCGCGGGGTCAAGAGATGCGACCCAATCTTGAGGAGTGACCGGGCGTGGTGACACAGCGGGGGAGGCGCAGCGGTGCCGAACCGCCCGCTGAACCACCCCGCCGGGCCGCGAAGGGCAACGGCCGCGCCCGGCGGGCAGCGCCTGATGCCGACAATGCGCCCACGGCGGAGATGCCCGCGGTCGACAGCGCCGTCGAGACAGCCGTCCGCGCGAAGCAGATCCCCGAAGCGGCCGTCGCGCGCCTCGCCGTGTACCTGCGGGTCCTGTCGGGCATGGCGGAGCAGGGTGCGACCACCGTCTCCAGCGAAGAGCTCTCCGCGTCCGCCGGCGTGAACTCCGCCAAGCTGCGCAAGGACCTGTCCTACCTCGGCTCGTACGGCACGCGTGGCGTCGGCTACGAGGTGCAGGTGCTGGTCAGCCAGATCGAACGCATCCTCGGCCTCACCCGCCAGCACCGCGTCGCCGTGGTCGGGATCGGTAACCTCGGTCACGCGCTGGCCAACTACGGCGGGTTCCCCGGCCGCGGTTTCCCCGTCGAGGCGCTGTTCGACCTCGACCCCGACCTCGTCGGGGTTCCCGTAGGGGGACTGCCCGTCTCGCACCTGGACGAAATCCCGCGCGTCTGCTCCGAACGGCAGATTTCCATCGGGATCATCGCCACACCTCCTACCGCTGCGCAGTCCGTGTGCGACAGGCTGGTAGCGGGCGGCGTCCAGTGCATACTGAACTTCGCGCCGGTGGTGCTCCAGGTACCGGCGCACATCGAGGTCCGCAAGGTCGACCTGGCGGTCGAACTTCAGATCCTCTCGTTCCACGTGGCTCGCCGTGCCGATGACGCCCTGGCAATTCAGGGGAATACCGGGTTACCCGACGCCGGCCTGCCGATCGACAATGGCAGTAACGGCAACGGACAGGCAGACGGCGGTCTTGGAATGGTGGTGCGCGGATGAGCGTGTTGGCGGTCGGGCTCTCCCACCGAAGTGCGGAGCTGACCACGCTCGAACGGGCCGCCGTGCCCGCGGAAGAGGTCACCAAGGTCCTGCACGAGCTGCAGCAGGCCGAGCACGTGAGCGAGGCCATGCTGGTCTCCACGTGCAACCGCATCGAGGTCTACGCGGTGGTCGAGACGTTCCACGGCGGCGTGAACGACGTCTCCGACGTGCTCGCCCGCCAGGCCGGCATGGAGCCGGCGGAGCTCTACGACAACCTCTACGTGCACTACGCCGGCGCGGCCGTCGAGCACCTGTTCTCCGTGACGTCGGGCCTCGACTCGATGGTCGTCGGCGAGACGCAGATCCTCGGCCAGGTCCGCTCGGCCTACGCCACCGCGCGTGAGGCCGGCACGGTCGGGCGCACGCTGCACGAGCTGATCCAGACGACGCTGCGCGTCGGCAAGCGCGTGCACTCCGAGACGGGTCTCGACCAGCTCGGCGCGTCCGTGGTGTCCGAGGCGCTGGCCGCCGCGGGCGACCTCGTCGGCAAGCACGCCCTGATCGTCGGCGCCGGCTCGATGGGCGCGCTCACCGCGTCGCACCTGCGCAAGGCCGGCATCGGCGAGATCACCGTGGCCAACCGCACCGAAGCCAAGGCCGCGCGGCTCGCCGAGAAGACCGCGGTGGAGGGCGTGCCCGCACGTGCCGTGCCGCTGTCCGAGCTGGCCGACGCCGTGGCGAAGGCCGACATCGTCGTGTCGTGCACCGGCGCGCAGGACGCCGTGTTCCTGCCCGAGCATGTGCCCGCCCGCGCGGGCCGCCCGCTCGTGGTGTGCGACCTCGGCCTGCCGAAGGACGTCGACGCGGGCGTGGCCGACCTGGCCGACGTGACCGTCGTCGACCTCGAGACGATCCAGCGCCGCATGCGCGACGCCGGCGCCCCCACCACCGAACGCCAGACGATCAGGGCCAACGGCATCGTGCTCGACGAGGTGCGCGACTACCTCGCCGGCCAGCGCAGCGCCGAGGTCACGCCCACCGTCACCGCGCTGCGCCGCCGCGCGGCCGAGGTGGTCGACGCGGAGCTGCTGCGTCTGGACAACCGCCTCCCGGACCTCGACACGCAGGTCCGCGAAGAAGTCGGCCGCACGGTCCGCCGTGTCGTCGACAAACTGCTGCACGCGCCCACAGTGCGGGTGAAGCAGCTGGCCGCCGAGACGGCCGACACCGACTACGCCAACGCGTTGCGCGAGCTGTTCTGCCTCGATCCGCAGGCCCCCGCGGCTGTGGCGAGCCCCACCGCCGTGCCGCCAGACATCGAGAAGAAGTAAGCAGTGGACAGAGTGATTCGCATCGGGACGCGCGGCAGCAAGCTCGCCGTCGCGCAGACCGAGACCGTGGCCGACAAGATCCGCGCCACCGGCGCCGAGGTCGAGATCGTCCGCGTGACCACCCCCGGCGACGTCTCCAGCAAGCCGATCCCGCAGATCGGCGTCGGCGTCTTCACCTCGGCGCTGCGGGAAGCGTTGCTGCGCAAGGAAATCGACGTCATCGTCCACTCGTACAAGGACCTGCCCACGGCGCCGGCGGCCGGCATCGTGCTCGCCGCCGTGCCGCCGCGCGAGGACCCGCGCGACGCGTTGATCGCCCGCGACGGCCTCACGCTGGGTGAGCTCCCGCCGGGTTCGAAGGTCGGCACGGGGGCGCCGCGGCGCACCTCGCAGCTGCTCGCGCTGGGTCTCGGTTTGGAAATCGTGCCGATCCGGGGCAATATCGATACCCGCATGCGCAAGGTGACCGACGGCGAGCTCGATGCCGTGGTGCTCGCGCGTGCCGGACTGGCCCGGATCGGTCTGGTGGGGGCGATCACCGAGACCCTCGACCCGATCCAGATGCTGCCCGCTCCCGCGCAGGGGGCGCTGGCGGTGGAGTGCCGGGCCGAAGACGTGGACGTGGAGCACCTGCTCGCGTCCAGTTTGGACGACGAGGGCACGCGGGCCGCGGTGACGGCCGAGCGTTCCCTGCTGGCCGCGCTCGAGGCGGGGTGCAGCGCACCCGTGGGTGCGCTCGCCGAGATCGTCGAGGACCTCGACTCCGAGGGCGCGGTCGTGGAACGGATCTCGCTGCGCGGCACCGCGGCCGTCGAGGGCGAGAACGGCGCGGTCGACATGCTGCGGGCTTCCGCACTCGCCGACTTCGCCGAGGCGGAGCAGCTCGGCCGGACGTTGGCGGCCGAGCTCCTCGACCTGGGTGCCGGCGCACTGCTGTCCGGCCCCGCCCAGTGACGCAACCCGCAGAGCACTCGAATGACCAGCACCACACACCTGCGGCCGATGACGTACCCGGCCGCCTGACAGGAGAAACGCCAGAGATGACCCCCGCTCGCAAGACCGCTGGGCGCGTCGCCTTCGTGGGCTCGGGCCCCGGTGACGCCGGGCTGCTCACAGTCCGCGCCCAGGAGCTGCTCGCCAAGGCCGAGGTCGTGGTGACCGATCCCGACGTGCCCGCCACCGTCCTCGCGCTCGCCGCCCCCGGCGCCGAGGTCCGGCCCGCCGTCGGTGAGCCCGCCGACGTGTCGAAGGACCTGACCACCGAGGCCAAGGCCGGGCGGCTCGTGCTGCGCCTGGTCGCCGGCGACCCGCTGACCACCCCCGCCGTGGTGAACGAGGTGCAGGCCGTGGCCCGCACGTCCGCCGTGTTCGAGGTGATCCCGGGCGTTTCCCCCGGCGCCGCGGTGCCGGCCTACGCCGGTGTCGCCCTCGGCGGCACCCACACCGAGGTCGACGTCCGCGGCGAGGTCGACTGGGCGGCGCTCGCCGCGCAGCCCGGCCCGCTCGTGCTGCACGCCACCTCGGCGCACCTGGCCGAGGCCGCCAGCCGGCTCACGGAGAAGGGCATGCCGCCGTCCACGCCCGTCGCCGTGACGGCCAACGGCACCATCAACACCCAGCGCACGCTCGACTCCACGCTCAGCACCCTGGGCAACGACGCGGGTGAGCTCGTCGGCCCGCTGATCGTGACCATCGGCCAGGCCGCCGGGCAGCGCTCGAAGCTGTCGTGGTGGGAGTCGCGCGCGCTGTACGGCTGGAAGGTCCTGGTGCCGCGCACCAAGGAGCAGGCCGGCGAGATGGCCGACCGCCTCCGCAGCCACGGCGCGACCTCGCACGAGGTGCCCACGATCTCCGTCGAGCCGCCCCGCAGCCCGGCGCAGATGGAGCGCTCGGTGAAGGGCCTCGTCGACGGCCGCTACCAGTGGATCGTCTTCACCTCCACCAACGCGGTGCGCGCGGTGTGGGAGAAGTTCGAGGAGTTCGGCCTCGACGCCCGCGCGTTCTCCGGCGTGAAGATCGCCTGCGTCGGCGCCTCGACGGCCGCCAAGGTCCGCTCGTTCGGCATCATCCCCGAGCTGATCCCGTCGGGCGAGCAGTCGTCCGAGGGTCTGCTCGCCGAGTTCCCGCCGTACGACGACGTGCTCGACCCCGTGGACCGCGTGCTGCTGCCGCGCGCCGACATCGCCACTGAGACGTTGTCCGCCGGCCTGCGCGACCGCGGCTGGGAAATCGACGACGTCACGGCCTACCGCACGGTCCGCGCCGCCCCGCCGCCCGCCGAGACCCGCGAGATGATCAAGACCGGCGGCTTCGACGCGGTCTGCTTCACCTCGTCCTCGACGGTGCGCAACCTGGTCGGCATCGCCGGCAAGCCGCACACGCGCACCCTGGTCGCGTGCATCGGCCCGAAGACCGCGGAAACCGCCGTGGAATTCGGCCTGCGCGTCGACGTCCAGCCGGAGAAGGCCGACGTGCCCCACCTGGTGGACGCCCTGGCCGAGCACGCCGCCCGGCTTCGCGCGGAGGGCGCCCTGCCGCCGCCCCGCAAGGCGAAGCGGGCGCGTCGCAGCTGACGGGTTTGGTTCGGGAAGGGCCCTTCTCCGGTTTCCGGGGAGGGGCCCTTTTCGTGTCGGGGGCAGGTCCTTGTGGGCAGAGTTGTCCGGATGGCGCGGCTGAACGCGGATGTCCCCGGCGAACTGGCTGAACGGGTCGGCGCAGCTGGACCGAAAGCGAGCGTTCCGGTCCAGATGGGCCGCCACACATCGCATCGGCGGGCGATTGACAGCTGGCTCGACGCCCTGCCGTCTCCTTGCGGCGCCGTTTTACCCGCCGCAGTACTCAGCGTGGTCGACGCGGCCCGGGTCGAGGCGGGTGATGAGCGTTTGGCTGAGCCGCGAGGCGGAAATCGTCGAGGCTCGCGAAAGCCGTCCCTTTCCGCGCCCGACATTTTCCGGACACCTTGTCAGAACGTGGTTTTTCCCGAGGGCAGCCGAATTGCCCCCCGAGCAGCGGGAGTACCGTGGACGGCGTGTTCCCTGAGCATCGACCCCGCAGGCTCCGTACCACGCCGGCCATGCGCAGGCTGGTCGGTGAAACGACGCTTCGCCCGCGTCAGCTGATTCTGCCCATGTTCGTGGCCGAGGGGATTGACGCGCCGCGGCCGATTTCGAGCATGCCGGGGGTTGTGCAGCACACCCGGGACACGTTGCGGAAGGCCGCGGTCGACGCGGTGAACGCGGGTGTCGGTGGGCTGATGCTGTTCGGCGTGCCGGAGACGCGGGACGCCGAGGGATCGGGCGCGGTCGACGAGAACGGGATCCTCAACGTTGCGCTGCGGGACCTGCGCCAGGAGCTCGGGGACGCGACCGTGCTGATGGCCGACACGTGCCTCGACGAGTTCACCGACCACGGCCACTGCGGCGTGCTCGACGCGGACGGCGCGGTGGACAACGACGCGACCCTGCGCGTGTACGCGGAAATGGCCGTGGCGCAGGCGGAAGCGGGCGCGCACGTGCTCGGGCCGAGCGGCATGATGGACGGCCAGGTCGGCGTGATCCGCCGCGCGCTCGACGAGGTGGGCCACAGCGACAAGGCCATCCTCGCCTACTCGGCCAAGTACGCCAGCGCGTTCTACGGCCCGTTCCGTGAGGCCGTCGACTCGCAGCTCAAGGGCGACCGCAAGACCTACCAGCAGGACCTGGGCAACGCGCGCGAAGCGTTGCGCGAGATCGAGCTGGACCTCGGCGAGGGCGCCGACATGATCATGGTCAAGCCGGCACTGTCCTATTTGGACGTCATCAAGGCGGCGGCGGACATCTCGCCGGTTCCGGTGGCGGCGTACAACATCTCCGGCGAGTACGCGATGGTCGAGGCCGCTGCGGCGAATGGCTGGCTCGAGCGCGAGCGCACGATCCTGGAGGTGCTCACGTCGATCCGCCGCGCGGGCGCCGACCTGATCCTCACGTACTGGGCCACCGAAGCCGCCGCCTGGCTCGACTGAGCCCGCACTGGGCTAGAGTCCACGAGTGGCCGAGAAGGACGACAACACCGCCGAACCCGCGGGGCTGACCAGCGAGAACCTCGCGAAGCCGGAGCCCGCGCCGAACGAAGCCGAACAGGCCGAGCAGGCAGGGCCCGCCCCGCAGGTCGAGCAGCCCGAGCAGGTCAAGCACGTCGAGGAGCAGGCGAAAGAGCTCCCGACCGGCTTCCCCAAGGCGCCGCCCGTCGCGTCGTCCCCGGAGTACCTGCAGAACGACGCGGAGCCCTCGAAGGAGCAGGCCCCGGGCCCGGTCAAGGCCGCGTTCATCCTCACGATCGCCGCGTCCGTGGTGCTGCTGATCGGCCAGGTCGTCTGGATCTTCTTCAAGCAGCAGCTCGTCGACCAGGCGGTGAAGGCGACGCCGGCCGGCCGCAAGCTCGACATGGCGCAGCTCGAGTCCAACGCCACCACGCTCGTGTGGGCGCTGTTCGTCGGCGCGCTCTGCTTCAGCATCATCATGGTGCTGTTCGCCTACAAGGCCCGCGAGGGCACGCGTTCGGCCCGGACCGTGGTCACGATGCTGGCGCTGCTGGGGCTGGTGTTCCAGCTCGGGCTCGTGCGCAGCGTGTTCTCGGTGGTGTCGTCGCTGCTGCTGGTGATCCTGGTGGTGCTGCTGTACCTGCCGAGCACCAGGGACTTCTTCCCCAAGGTCGGCAAGCAGCTGTAATGGACCGCACGCTCTACTCCGAACCCGGCGTCGGCTGGCGCTCGCTGGCCTGGGGGCCGCTGTTCGCGGTGCTCGGCGCGGTGGCGGAGCTGGCGACGGGCGGACCGGTGCACTGGATCCCGTGGCTGCTGATCGCGGTCGCGCTCTGCGGGCTCACGGTCCCGTGGGTCTATGCGCGCCGGCGGTTCCTCTCGCTGGAGGTGACCACGCAGGAGCTGCGCCAGGGCCGCGAAAGCGTCGAGGCGAAGCGGATCGCGGACGTCACCGACGTCGGCACCCCCGTCGGCGCGCGCGTGCTCGGCGGAGGCTGGAGCGTGCCGAACAAGTACGACGAGCTGCCCGTGAAGCTCGACGACGGCACGGTCGTGCTCGCGTGGGCCCGGGACGTCGAGGCCCTCAAGGCGGCGCTCACCCGGCTGGTCGAGGCGAACGAGACGAAATGACGCAGGGCGAGAAACCTGAGAGGCTTGATCCCGTGATCGACCTTCCCCAGCCGACCGGCGCCGATCTGTGGCCCGGCGATTCGGCCAAGCCGGCGCGGCTCAACCAGCCGTGGCGCGCGTTCGTGGCGCTCGGCGAGCTCGTCGTGGCCGCGTTGGCGCTGTGGCTGGCGTTCGTGCTGTGGCACGCGGGTGTCGTCACGGTCGTCACCACCGCCGGCGACGGCGCCCAGCTGGCGTCGCAGCGGTACTTCGGCGGGCACATCGCGGGCGCGCTCGCGCTCGGCGCGCTGTGCGCTGTGCTCGTGGTGGACGCGGTTCGTCAGCTGCTGCTCGCGGTGAGTGCGCGGCACCGCCGGAAGAAGCGCTGACTCCGCAACTCGAGGCGCCACATCCACAGCTGGCCCACAGGGAACCAACAGCTGACTGCTAAGCAGCGCCACCAGTCTTGCGGCCATGACGCGGCTGCGTACCCGGACATGGGTCATCAACGGGGTGCTGGTCGTACTGCTCGGCGGTGCGGCTTTCGGGATCTACCAAGCATTCACGCCGGCGGGCAACACCGCCCAGGCACAGACCCGCACCACCCCGGTGCGCCGCGGCGACGTGACCGAAACGGTCTCCGCCGCGGGCACCCTCTCGAGCGGCTACACCGGCGCCGCCAACTTCACGACCTCCGGCAAGGTCACGAGCATCGACGTGAAGGTCGGCGACGTGGTGAGCGCGGGGCAGAAGCTCGCCACGATCGACTCGACGCAGGCCGAGAAACAGCTTCAGGTCGCCAAGGACAACCTCGCCGTGGCGGAGGACAACCTCGCCACCGGTGAGGACACTCCGACCACCACGTCGGGCTCCGGCGCCGGGCAGGGCCAAGGCCAGCAGCAGAGCCAGGAGTCCGTGACCTCGCTGCAGGCCAAAGTGGACCAGGCGCAGCTCGACGTCGACACGGCCCAGTCGGCCGTCGACGCCACCGTGCTCACCGCGCCCGGCGCCGGCACCGTGACGGCGATCAACGGCACCGTCGGGCAGCAGGCCGGCAGCGGCGGGTCGGGGAGTTCGGCGAGCAGCGGCGGTTCCGGCGGCAACGGCGGGAACGGTGGCAACAGCCAAGGTTCGTCCGCGAGCTCGTCGAGCAGCTCGTCGTCCAGTGGGTTCGTCCAGATCACCGACATGACCAACCTGCTCGTGGACACCTCCGTCGCCGAGATCGACGTGAGCAAGGTGAAGGCGGGCCAGAAGGCCACCGTCACGCTCAACGCCTCGCCCGACCAGCCGATCCAGGCGTCCGTCTCGAAGGTCGACCTCACGCCCACGACCAGCGGCAACGTCGTCTCCTACGGTGCGCAGCTCACGCTCACCAACCCGCCGTCGGGGCTGCGGCCCGGGCAGTCGGCGAGCGTCGTGATCACCGTGGCCGAGGCCGACAACGTGCTGAGCGTGCCGGCCGCCGCCGTCACCACGGCGGGCACCACGAACGTCGTCACGATCCAGGAGAACGGCCGGAACGTGCCGCAGCAGGTGGAGATCGGCGTGCGCGGCGAGTCCACTGTGGAGATCAAGTCCGGCTTGACCGAGGGCGAGAACGTGGTGCTCACGGCCGCGTCGCCGACCACGGCCACGGGCGGCGCGGGCCAGCGCGGCGCCGGCGCCGGTGGGTTCGGCGGCTTCGGCGGCACGGGCGGTACCGGTGGCGCCGGTGGCGGCTTCCGCGGCGGCCAGGGTGGCTTCGGTGGCGGGGGACGCGGATGAAACCCGTGATCGCGGTCTCCGGACTGCGCAAGACCTACGGCGCCGGCGAGACGGCCGTCCACGCGCTGCGCGGGGTCGACCTCGTCGTGCGGCCGGGGGAGTACGTGGCCATCATGGGCGCGTCCGGCTCCGGCAAGTCGACGCTGCTGAACATGCTGGGCTGCCTCGACGTGCCGACTTCGGGCAAATACCTGCTCGACGGGTTCAGCGTCGCGGACCTCAACGAACGCCAGCTCGCCTTGCTGCGCAACCGGAAGATCGGGTTCATCTTCCAGTCGTTCAACCTCGTGCCGCGTACGAGTGCGTTGTCCAATGTGGAACTTCCGCTCGTCTACAGTGGACTTCGCCGGGCTGCGCGGCGGGAACGGGCACTGGCGGCACTGGAAATGGTGGGGCTCACCGAGCGCGCCAAGCACCTGCCGAGCGAGCTTTCCGGCGGCCAGCAGCAGCGCGTCGCCGTCGCGCGGGCCCTGGTGACCGGACCGGCGTTGCTGCTCGCCGACGAGCCCACCGGCAACCTCGACCGCGCCAGCACCGAAGACGTGCTCGGTGTGTTCGACCGGCTCAACGCCTTGGGTCGCACGATCGTCGTGATCACGCACGAGGACGAGGTCGCCGAACACGCGCACCGCGTCGTGCGCGTCAGCGACGGCCGGATCGTGAGCGACGAGCTCAACCGCAGCGTCGGAGTGGTCGCGTGAACGTGTTCGAGGTGCTGCGCTTTGCCGTGCGCGGCCTCACCGCCAACAAGCTGCGCTCGACGCTCACCACGCTCGGCATCACCATCGGCGTCGCGTCGGTGATCCTGCTGGTTGCAGTGGGCAACGGGGCTTCGGCCGCGATCGCCGCCAGCATCCAGGGCCTGGGCACGGACGTGGTCAACGTGTCGCCGTCGCGCGGCGGCGGGCAGGGCAGCGAGGCGCGGCCGCTGACCGTGCAGGACGCCCACGCCCTCGTCGACCCGGTCGGCGCGCCCGACGTGAAGGCCGCGTCGCCGGTGGTGAACACCAGCGCGACGGCCACCTACGGGCAGACGTCGTACGACATCTCGACGGTCGCGGGCACCGAGCCGGCCTACTTCACCACGACCAACCGCCAGATCGCCGACGGCGCGCTGTTCACCACCGAGGACGTGACGCAGGCGCGCAAGGTCGTGGTCCTCGGCCCGACCACGGCCCAGGCGCTGTTCGGCACCGCGGAGCCGGTGGGCAAGAACGTGCTGCTCAACAGCATCCAATTCACCGTGGTGGGCGTGCTGCAGGCCAAGGGCAGCACGGGGCTGCAGAACGCGGACGACGTCGCCATCGCCCCGATCAGCGCGGTGCAGAACTCGCTCGCGGGTTACGGCAACCTGAGCCAGATCGCGGTGCAGGCCACCTCGGCCGACTCCGTGTCGCTCGCGCAGGCCGAGATCACGGCGATCCTCAACGCGCGCCACGGCATCCGCCTCGGCGGCACCCCCGACTACCAGATCCAGAACTCGGAGCAACTGCTGGCGACGCGCACGTCGGCCACGCAGACGTTCACCGTGCTGCTGGGCGCCGTCGCCGCGATTTCCCTCCTGGTGGGCGGGATCGGCGTCACGAACATCATGCTGGTGACCGTGACCGAGCGGATCCGCGAGATCGGCATCCGCAAGGCGATCGGCGCGCCGCGCTCGGCGATCCTCGGCCAGTTCCTCGCGGAGGCGACGATGCTGAGCCTGTTCGGCGGGTTCCTCGGCGTGGTGATCGGCGTGGTCGGCAGCCAGTTCAGCTTCGCGGGCATCACCCCGGTGGTGGTGCCGTCGTCGATCGTGCTGGCCTTCGCGGTGTCGGCGCTGATCGGTCTCTTCTTCGGCAGTTTCCCGGCGAACCGGGCCTCGCGCCTGCGCCCGATCGACGCCCTCCGGCACGAGTAGGAGCCTTCGCACATGTCTTCGTCCACCCAGTCGCCCGGGTTGGGAAACCCCGTCCCCGACGAGCCGACGACCGAGTTCCCACCGGTGACGGCGCCGTTGGCGGCTTCTCCTTCTCCTTCGCCTTCGCCGGAAGAGATCGTGGCTTCTCCGGCGGTCGACGGTGATCTGAACCAGGAGATGAAGCGGGTCGCCAAGCCGTTCGGCAAACCGACGTTCGTGCTGGCCGGCCTGCTGGTCATCGCCCTGTCCTTCGCCGGAGGTGCTTGGACGCACGCGGCTTTCGGCTCCGGTTCCGGCGGCGGCGGTGCCGCGGCTGCCCGCACCGGCGGCCAGCAGAGCGGCGCCCGCGGCGGCTTCGGCGGCCGCGGCACGGGCACCGGCACGGGTACGGGGACCGGGGCGGGCACCGGCGCCGCCCAGCAGGGCCAGGGCTCCGGCGGCTTCACCGGCGCCCGCGGCGGCGCGGGCCGCGGCACCGTCGGCACGGTCGAAAAGGTCGACGGCACCACCGTCACCCTGAAAACCCTGCAGGGCACCGACGTCACCGTGTCCACTTCGGACTCCACCACCGTCGGCCTCACCCAGCCCGGCAAGCTGTCGGACCTCAAACCCGGCGCCACCGTGACGGTCCAGGGCCGTCCCGGCTCCGACGGCACCGTCGCCGCGCAGGCGATCGTGCAGCAGCCCGCGCGTTAACGCTCGGCGGCATCGAGGGCCGGCACCAACGGGGCCAGCGACGTCCGCAGCAAGTCCGGCAGGGAACCCGAAACCACGACAAAACCCGAGGTCACGGGCTGGGCCCACTGTTCGAGTGCGATCCGCACCGCGGCGGCGACCGCGGCGGCCAGCACGCGGGCGGTGGGCCCGTCCGGTACCCGCTCGGCCAGCGCGGAAGTCAGCGGCGGTTCGAGCGCCGTCGCGGAGCGCGCGTATGCGGTGCGCAATGCGGGGCTTGTCGTGATGAGCAGCAACGCTTCGCGGGCGTTCTCGTCGGGCTCGGTGTACTGCGAAACAACGGCCTCCACCACCGCGTCGGCCAAGCCGGCCGGAGAAGCGCGGACGGCGGCCGCGACCCGCGCTTCGCGGTCGCTGGTCACGGCGAAGACGATCGCGTCCTCGCGGCTCGCGAAGTAGTTGTTGTAGGTCCGCGGTGAGACCCCGGCGGCTTTCGCGATGTCGTCGACCCGCACGTTCTCCGCGCCGCGCTCGACTGCCAGCCGCAACGCGGCGGAGCTCAACGCCGTGCGGGTGGCTTGCTTCTTGCGTTCACGCAGACCGGTCACCGGTCCAGTAAAGCCGAAAACCTGCGGATCCGCAATCTTGCGCGCACGCAACATTGCGAGCTAGCCTCGCCGCCATGAGAGCCAACGGCATTGCCTACGACACCGGATTCCTCAGCAACGGAGCCACTTCCTGGGACGACTTCGACGCGGACGTCGTCCGGCGCGAGCTCACGATCATCCGCGACGACCTGCACTGCACCGCCGTCCAGCTCGTCGGCGGCGTCCCCGAGCGGCTGGAGATCGCCGGCCGGCTCGCGGCCGAGCTGGGGCTGGAGGTGTGGTTCTCGCCGTACCCGCTGGACCTGACCGTCGACGAGCTGCACGCGCTCTTCGCCGACTGCGCCGAACGCGCCGAGCGGATCCGCCGCACCGGGGCGGAGGTCGTGTTCGTCGCCGGAGCCGAGCTGTCCGTGATGGTCCAGGGCTTCGCCGACGGCGCCACGCTGGAGCAGCGCCTCGGCTGGCTGCTCGGCGACCCGGCCGACCGGCCCGCGCGCCTGGCGAAGGCGAGTGAACGCCTCGGCGACTTCTTCCGCGAAGCCGTGCCGGCGATCCGCAAGATCTTCGGCGGCAAGGTCACCTACGCGGCCATCCAGTTCGAGCGCGTCGACTGGGACCTGTTCGACTTCACAACGCTGGAGCTCATCCGCTCGGCCGCCGTCGCCGACGTGTTCCGCGAAGGCGTGCGGACGTTGACGCGCCAGGACAAACCCGTGGTCATCACGGGGTTCGGCACGGCCACCTGGCGCGGCGCCGGTGACGTCGCGCCGCGCAGCATGGAGATCGTCGAGAACGACGAGCACGGCCGGCCGGTCCGGCTGAACGACGTCTACGAACGCGACGAACCCGGCCAGGCCCAGTACTTGACCGAACTGCTGGAGATCTTCGAGGAAGAAGGCGTGGACAGCGCGTTCGTCTACCTCTTCGCCCTGCGCACGCACCCGCACCGCCCCGACGGTGACCCGCGCGACGACCTCGACCTCGCGGGCGGCGGCATCGTCAAGGTGTTCGAGGACCGCACCGGCACGACGTACCCCGGCCTGCCGTGGGAGCCCAAGGCGGCTTTCCACGCTGTCGCCGAGCGTTACCGCATCCAGGACTAGGTACCCGGCCGGGTGCCGCCCTAACCGGTGGTACCCGGTTCCGTGTCCGATCGTGCACCCATCGGACCCCTGACGGTGGTAATTCCCTTAGTCTTCCTTGCTCGCGGCGCGTCCCGCGTGGATCACTGGAGAGAGGCCGGTGTCGCACGACGGGAGCGCTCCAGTGAATTTCCGGGTCCAGGAAGGGAAAATTCGGACAGCCAGCACGGTCGCGGAACTCGACGCGCTGTTCCTCGACCGGATTTCCCTGCTGCAGCCCAGAATTTTCGTCGAAGCCGGCGCGTTCGAGGCCGAGACTTCGCTGAGGGTCGCCGAAGCGGTGCCGGAGTGCACGGTGGTGGCGTTCGAGGCGAATCCCTACGTGCACCGGAAGTTCACTGCTGCCACGGACTTCGCGGCGCGTGGTGTGGACTACCGCCACCAGGCGCTGGCGAGCGAACCCGGCGAGGTCACCTTCCTGGTGATCACCGACAGCGCCAGCCTGGCCGACGACCGCGTCGAGGGCTACAACTCCCTCCTGCGCCGCAGAGGCGACGACTGGCTCGGCGACGTCGAGTACGAAGAGGTCACCGTCGCGGCGACGACGCTCGACCGCGAATTCGCCGCCGCACCAGGGCCGTTCGCGTTGTGGATGGACGTCGAAGGCGCCACGGAACAAGTCCTCAGCGGCGCGGGAACCTTCCTCGACCGGTGCGACCTGCTCAAGATCGAGGTCGAGGAAACCCCGTTCTGGCAGGACCAATGGCTGGCCGCCGACGTCGTCGAGAAGCTCCGCCAGCACGGCCTCGAACCGTTCGCCCGAGACACGCAGACCGAAGACCAGTACAACGTCCTCTTCACCAGGAAGCGCTTTCTGCCTGCAGACCTCGAACCGGTGAAGGGACTCGCATGACGTTCGCCCGTCGCCTTCTCGACCTCGAATCCCGCCTCGACTCGCGAAACCTCGACTGGTACGTCGACAACCTCGACAACCCCGTCATGGACTACTGGCAGGTCGAGCGCCCTGGCCGGCTCATGCGCGACGCCGAGACCGGCGCCCCCGTGACCGACCGCATCACCATCGCCGAGTTCCTCCGCCGCACCGGCACGGCCGAGCTGTTCGAGCGCTCCGCCGGCATCACCGCCGTGCAGGCCGCCGTGATCAACCCGTGGGGGTTCGTCGGGTTCCAGTTCGGCGAAGGCCTGCTCATCGACCTGCAGTACTACCGCCCGGTGCGCGAAGCCGTGGTCCTCGACGGCGAGGAGGTCAAACTCCCGTCGTACTACGCGCCCGCCCTGGCGGAACGCACCTGGCGCGGCGGCACCACCAGCCACGTCCACCTCGACGAGGGCACCGGGCACTGGCGCATCGGCACCGACGTCAACGAGTGGCGCGGCACGTTCACCGGCCGCGACGGCATCCACTCGCTCGCCGACCTGCGCGACCACGACCGTCAGCTCGCGGTGTTGCGCCGGGCGCTGCGGCACAACGCGAGCATCCTCGACCGCCACTTCGCCAAATCCGGCGGTGACCTGTGGTCGTCGAGCGACCCGTCGCCGGCGTCGCTGCTCGGCGCCGCACACCTCTGCGGTCCGTACGGCGTGCTCGCCTACCTCGAGAGCGGGCAGAGCCGCAGCGACGAGGCCGGCACCTCCATCACCGCGTACCTGGACGCGTTCGCCGACGTCGAGCTCACGCCGGACGATCTCGGCCCGTCATGACGGTCGTGTTCTGGGTGCTGACCCTGTTGTCCGTCTGGTCGTCCGGGCAAGGTTTCGTGCTGCTCGCGCTCGCACGCAAACCCGTGCCACCACCGCCGAGCGGGCCGCGCCGGCGGGTGTCCGTGCTCGTGCCGTGCTTCAACGAGGCCAAGGTGCTGCGCAAGACGATCGACGCCATCCTCGCCTCGCGCGGCGTCGAGCTGGACCGCGTGATCTGCGTCGACGACGGCTCCACCGACGCCACCCGCGCGGTGATGCGGGAAGCCGTGGCGCACTACGGCGACGTGATCCTCGTGCTCGGCCAGCGCAACCTCGGCAAAGCGGCCGCGCTGAACCGCGGCCTGACCGCCGTGACCACGGAGTTCTTCGTCTCCGTCGACGCCGACACGCAGGTGCTGCCCGACACCCTCGCCCGCCTGCTCGGCCACTTCGCCGACCCGCGCGTGGCCGCCGTGTCCGGGCAGATGATCGTCGGCAACCGCCGGCCGGCGCAGGATTTCGTGTACGCCGCGCAGGTGCACGAGTACGAGACCGCGAACAACATCGAGCGCCGCGCCTTCTCGCGGATGCGGCGGATCACCGTGATCCCCGGCGCGATCGGCGCGTTCCGGCGCCGGGCCGTCGCCGCGGTCGGTGGGTACCCCGAGGGCACGCTGGCCGAAGACGCGCACCTCACGCTCGCGTTGCTGCTCGCCGGCCACCGCACGGTGCACGAGGCTTCCGCGGCCGTGCTCACGGAGGCGCCGGACACGATGGCGAGCCTGCGCCGCCAGCGCGTGCGCTGGGCCACCGGGAAAACGCAGGTGCTGCTGAGGATCGCGTGGCCGGCGCTGCGGCGCGGCGGCATCGCGGCGATGCTGTGGTTGTACCTGCTGTGGAACAACTCCGTCCTGCCGCTGGTGTCCGTGCCGAGCGCGGTGCTGCTGCCGCTGTCGGCCGTGGTGCTGCTTCTGCGGGGCGACGACCTGCCCGAGGTGGTGGCGGTGGCCGTGCTCACGATCGTGGTCAACTACGGCTACTTCGTCGTGTCACGGAGGTTCGCGCGGTCCCTCGACGCGGCGGGCCGGGCGGCGGCGGGACTGGTGGCCGCGCGCACCAGCTTTCGGTCCACTGTGGTCATTCCGGTCGTGGGTTCATGGGCGACGTGGATCGCCTGGGCCCGGATCGTGACCGGCCGGCGCGGCGCGTGGGACAAGCTCGACCGCAGCGGTGACGTGCAGGTGCAGCCGGTGGGGGTGCTCGATGCCGACTAAACGCGTGGCCTTCACCTTCGACGACACCCCGCACGACCCGGGCGTCTTCTTCACCCCCGACGAACGCACGGCCGCCCTCGTCGAGCAGCTCCCCGAACAGGCCGGGTTCTTCGTCGTGGTCGGCGATTTCCAGCAGCCGCGCGGCGTCGGCGGCGAGGCCCGGATCAACGCCTACACCGCGGCCGGCCACGTGCTCGGCAGTCACAGCTACAGCCACCTACGGCTGGCGGACACGTCGGTCGCCGATTACCTCGCCGACCTCGACCGCGCCGCGGAGTGATTCGAAGGCCGCGAAGGCGCCCGGCCGTGGTTCCGCTTCCCGTTCCTGGACGAGGGCGACGACGACCCGGCCAAGCGCGCCGCCGTCCGGAAAGCGTTGGTGCAACGGGGATTGCGCAACGCCTACGTCACCGTGCTCACCCTCGACTGGTACCTCGACGCCCTCGTCGCCGAGACCGTCCGCGCGGGCCGCGCGTGCGACCGCGAAGCCCTGCGGGACCTCTACGTCGAGTCCCTCCTGGCGCCGGCGGAGTTCTACGACCAGCTCGCCGTCGCCGCCACCGGCCGCTCACCCGCGCATGTGGTGCTGCTGCACGAAAACGACCTCAACACCCTCTTCATCGCCGACGCCGCCCGCGCCTTCCGGGAAGCCGGCTGGGAGATCGTGCCGATCGACGAGGCCTACCGCGACCCCATCGCCGACATCGACCCCGACGGCTGGTGCGGCTCCGGCCGCGTGAGCGCGTTGGCCTTGGACAGCAAGAAGATCCGCCCCGGCGGTCTCGACTTCGAAGCGCTCGAACCGCCCGTGCTGCAGCGGGAGTTCGCCCGCCGCGTGGCCCGGTAGTTCAGGAAGGAGAACCGTGTTCGACCTGTGTGTGGGGCTCGGCCAGCACTGTGAGTCCACCTACCAGATCCGCCGCATCACCGGCCAGGAGTCCGCGCACTTCTTCGACTGGCTCGAAATCGACCTGGTTTTCGTGCAGCAAGCCCTCGACACCGACTTCCGGGGCCTGCTCAAACCCGGCCGCATGGCGCTGACCACCGACGGCGAAGGCGCCATCGACCTCGACGCCGGCATCGAGTTCTACCACGAGTTCCACGCGAAGCCGGACGCGAAGCTCACGCTCGAAGACGTCGAAGAACAGCTTCCCGCCGTCCGCGAGAAGCTGGCGTTCCTCGCCCGGCGCTGGCGCGAGCTCGTCGCCTCACCGCAGCGCGTGCTGTACGTCCGCCAGGACGCCAACGGTGTCGAGACCGCCGCCGACCTCGAACGGCTCCAGACCACCCTGCGCGAGCGCTACCCCGGCCACGACTTCGCCCTCCTCTGGCTGCGCCGCACCACTCCCGAGGACCTCGACAAGCTTCCGCCCGGCATCGCGTACCGCGAGATCCCGCTGCTCGAAGGCCGTTGGCAGGGCGACGACGCCGCGTGGGACGAGCTGTTCGCGACGCTGCCGTACGACGAACTGTGGCCGTGAGCGCCGTCGTCGTCGACGGCCTGTCGATGACCTACCGCGTCCCGGTGCGGGAGGCGGGGCTGAAGGCCGCGTTCCGCTCGCTGGTGCACCGGCGCTACCGGGAGGTCGAGGCCGTGCGCGACCTGTCGTTCGAGGTCCCGGCCGGTGAAGTCGTCGGCCTGCTCGGGCCCAACGGCGCCGGCAAGACCACCGCGATGAAGCTCATGTCCGGCCTGCTGCACCCCACGGCCGGGTCCGTCGAGGTGCTCGGCTTCACGCCGTGGCAGCGCCGCACGCCGTTCCTCAAGCAGATCGCGCTCGTGCGCGGCAGCCAGCCCACGGGCGGCGCGCAGGAGCTGACCGTGCTGGATTCCCTGCAGTACCAACGCGTTCTCTACGACATCCCGGAAGCCGGCTACCACGCCGGGCTCGACGAGCTGGCCGAGCTGCTGGAGCTCGGCCCGCTGCTGCACCGGCAGCTGCGCGCGCTCAGCCTCGGCGAGAAGATGCGCGCGGGCTTGGCGCTTTCCCTGCTGTACCGGCCGAAAGTGCTCTTCCTCGACGAGCCGACGCTCGGCCTCGACGTGTCCGCCGCCGCGGCCATCCGCCGGTTCCTCGCCGCCTACGCCACGCAGACCGGCGCCACGATCGTGCTCACCAGCCACTACATGGCCGACGTGGAGTCGTTGTGCCGCAGGCTGATCCTCGTCGACCACGGCCGCGTGCAGTACAACGGTCCGCGCGAAGAGCTGGCCGCGCGGCTCTCGCCGTACAAGCTGCTGCGCATCAGCGCGCCCGCGGCGGTGAAGGAGGACTTCGACGGGGTCGCCGAGGTCGTGGCCACCAGCGGGGTGTCGTGGGACCTGCGCGTGCCGCGGGATGACGTCGCCCGTGTGACGTCGCAGCTGCTGACCTCGCTCGACGTCGTGGACCTGGCGGTGGAGGAGCCGTCGCTGGAGACGGTGCTGGACCGCGCGTACCGGGAGGGCGTGTGAGGACGGCCCGGCTGCTCGCGCTGGCGGTGCGCCACCAGTTCCTGGAGTGGGCGGGCACGTGGTGGTTCACCGCGTCGCTGGTCGTGAACTACGCGATCGGGCCGCTGATCGGGCTCGTCGTGTGGTCCGCCGTGCTCCCGGGCGACGCGCGGATCGTGCGGTACTTCGTGGCGTTGGTGGCCGTGCACCTGCTCACGGCTTCGTTCGAGGACTACACCTTCGCCGAGTCGGTGTACGACGGGAAGATCAGCGCCCGCCTGCTGGAACCCCAGCCCGTGGTGCTCGGACCGGCGGGGGAGAACCTCGCGATCCGGCTGTGGCTGGCGCTGTTCGGGCTGCCGTTGACGGTGGTGGTCGCCCTCGTCACCGGTGCGTCCTACCGCTGGCCGGACGTGCTGCTCGCGCTGCCGTCGCTCGTGCTGGCCGCGGTGCTGCGGTTCCTGTGGACCTGGCTGCTGGCGCTGGCGGCGTTCTGGACCGAACGGGTGCACGCGATCGTCGCGCTGGGCAACATCCTCGTGTTCCTGCTCGGTGGCATCGCCGCGCCGCTGGCCGATCTGCCCGCGTCCTGGCGGCCCGTGGCGTCGCTGCTGCCGTTCCACGCCATGCTCGGGCTGCCCGCCGACATCGCCTCCGGGACGCTGCCGGCGTCGGGCGTGGCGGTGCAGGCCGGCTGGTGCGTGGTCTTCGCGGTGGCCGCCGTGGTCGTCTGGCGCTCCGGCGTACGCCGCTACACGGCGGTGGGCGCGTGAAGCTGCTTCGGTTGTTCGCGACGAGTTTCTCGTTGTCCCTGCGCCAGGCGCTGGCGTTCCGGGCGAACCTCGTGTTCGACGCGGTGCTGTCGGTCGTCGCGCTGGCCTCGACGATCGCCACGGTGCTGGTCATCTTCTCCCGCACCACGACCCTCGCCGGCTGGACGCGACCCGAGGTGCTGGTGCTCATCGGCACGTTCGAGCTGCTCAGCGGCGTGAAGACGACGTTCGTCGACCCGAACCTCGCCGGCTTCCCGACGCGCGGCGTGCGCGAGGGCCGCCTCGACCACCACCTGCTGCAGCCGGCGCCCAGCATGTTCCTCGTCAGCTTCGCCACCGCCGCGCCGCTCGCCGGCGTGCAGATCCTGCTGGGCCTCGGCGTGGTCTTCGCGGGCGCGGCCGAGCTGCCCCGGTTCCCGGGTGCCGGCGCGTTCTCGGTGTGGGCTGTGCTCGTGGCCGCCGCGACCGTGACGACATGGGCGGTCGGGATGATCTTCGCCGGCCTCGCGTTCTGGGCGCCGAAACTCGACCTCCACAGCCTCTTCGGCAACGTCTGGCAGCTCGCCCGCTATCCCGCCGACATCTACGCCCGCCCCCTGCGGCGCGTGTTCACCTACGTCCTGCCGCTCGCGGTGGTCGCCTCCGCGCCGGCCCGCGTCCTCGTCCGCCCGGTCGACGCACTGCTCGTGCTCGGCGCGCTGGTCACCACCGCCGCCTCGGTCCTCGTCGCGATGTTCGTGTGGCGCACAGGCCTGCGCCGCTACACGGGCGCGAGCAGTTAGGCGGGTTCGCGGGGGCGTCCAGCGCCGCGAGCGCGGCCGAGTTGCGCCAGGAACGGGGGCTGGCCGACGACGAGCTGCGGGTCACGGTGATCAGCGCCGGCGACGACATGGTCATCCGGCCGCGGCTCCACGAAGCCGATCCGGACCGCATGCGGGTGCCGCTGGATCGGGTGCTCGGGCCGATCGGCGTCCGCCGGGTTGCCGGCAGCCGCGTTTGCCGGGCGTCTCTTCGACATCGACACTCTGGCCGGCGCGGCCACGCTCGACGCTCATCTGCGTCGCCTTCCGGACCGCGCAACCGAGGCCGGTCGCTTCACCGCGGTGGTCGTCGGCGGCCGAAGTCCGCGGCCTCGTTGCGCATTCCGGCCGGGTGGGTACGTGGAGCGGCTGGGCCGGATAGAGGAAGCGATGACACTCACCAGCAATGCCGCTGAGTCCTCGGAACCGGGGGTCGGGGGTGTCGCGGAAGCTGTCGATCACGGCCGAAGTCGCGGTCTCCCAAGAGAAATCCATCAGGCCACGCCCCGGTCGGTGCTTTCGAAGTGGCGAACCTCGGGCTCGTCGGCGAAGAAACCCGCGGCCTGTTCGGCGAACCGCTTGCCCCCATCGCTCGTGGGGAAGACCACCAGATGGTCTTCGAGCCGCTCCCAGCCGACGCGGAGCAGGTACGTCGAGCGGTGCTCGGCGTCGCGGAAAAGCTCCACGCTCGTGCAGCCCTGCGCTTGCGCGAGAAGGGGTTTGGCCGCGCGGAACGCCTCTTCGAAGTCGTTCTCGCGCCCGTCGGCGATCCGCAGGTAGGCCTGCTCCACCACCATCGTCACTCCATTCCGTCCGGCGGGCTCCGGGCACCCGCGCGCGTCGACGGTAGGACGGCCGCCGGTCGTGGCGTGCCCTGATCGCGACGGCGCAGGACGGATCGCGAAACCCTTTGCCGGGAAGGAACAGCGGCCTGGTCTGCCGCGCGTCGCGCAGCGTGGCCGACGGTGTTTCGCCGAACTGCTCGCGGTAGGCGCGGGAGAAGCGCCCGAGGTTCGAGAACCCCCAGCGGTTGGCGACATCGCTCACGGAACCCGCGTTCTCCCGTAGGTCTTGCCGCGCGCGCTCGAGGCGGACGCGCCTGAGGTAGGCCATCGGAAGCCCTGCTGCTCTCGCCGGCCGCTGACGCCGTCGACGACCATGGACTCGAGGTGCTCGCGGTGCCGCTCCGAGCGGTGGACCAGGCTTTCCCGATCGGCCAGCTCGGACAGCAGTAGCTTCACCGTGGACAACCAGCTTCGCCCGGCGCCCGACGTGAGGGAGAAATCGAGATCGAACCGGACGGAGGTGCCCACCGGGTGACCGAGCAGGCCCTCCAGTTCCGCTTCGAGAGCGCTGGTGGAGATCTTGACGCAGATCTGTTCGGCGTCGGCCGCCCAGCGCGGGAGGTACGTGTGCTCCGACGGGGTGAACACCGCGGCGTGCCCCGGCGTCGTGATCGTCCCGCGCGGCCAGCAGTGCGACTCGACGGCGCCGAACGTGGGGAGGTTGACGTGGTAGGCGCCCAGCGCGCCCGGGTCGACGCTGGTTTCGGTTCCGAAGCAGACGTACCCGACGGTGAGGTGCCGGAGCTCCGCCGCGCTGAGGCGGGAGCTGGGGAGCACCGGGCGGCGCGTTCCCGGACTTCGACCTTCGCGGGGTAGAAGACGCTGTTCAGGTTCTCGCGGAAGACCTCGAACCGAGTCGCCCGGCACAGCTGGCGCAGACTCCACCGCCCCGGGTCGTCACCGTCGACTCGCGGGGCCGGGTCGGTCCTCGTCACCGTGTGGTCCATCGGCGCGCTCCTTTGCGCTGGTCGTCGGCCGCCACTCGCCGGCCGGCACCTCTCCGGGAGGTCGATACTCGCTGGTCATCGGCCGGAGCAGGCATTCGCCATCGCAAGTCAGGCACAGGGCGCCGCTGTCCTCGTCACGCGGCGTCCGGCCGGAAAGCGAAACCCGCGCTTCGCAAACCGGACCCCGGGCCGGTCGTTCCCGCGTACGATTCCGGCGCATGGTCGCACTCGTGCTGAAGATGTCGGTCTCGCTCGACGGCTACGCCGCGCCGGCCGACGGGCGCGTGGACTGGTTCGCCGCGGGCCGCTCCGAGGACGGGGCCGCGGCGAACGTCGAGACGCTGAGCGGCGCCGGTGCGCACCTCATGGGCGCCACCATGTACACGCAGGTGGCCGGCTTCTGGCCGACCGCGACCGGGCCGTTCGCCCAGCCGATGAACGACATCCCCAAGATCGTCTTCTCGAACTCGCTCACCACCGCCGACTGGCCTGAGACGACGATCGTCACCGGCGATCTCGCCGAGGCCGTCACGCGGCTCAAACAGGAGGAGCGCGACGGTTACCTGCTCGCCCACGGCGGCGTCCGGTTCGCCCGGTCCCTGATCGAGACCGGCCTGATCGACGAGTACCGCCTCGTCGTCCACCCGGTCGTGCTGGGCGCCGGTGAGCGGCTCTTCACGAAGCCGCTCACCCTCGAACCGGTGCGCACCACTGCGTTCAGCCGCGGCACCGTCGCCCACGTCTTCACGGCGGCGGCCGCTAGTTGAGGTTCTCGTTCAGCGCGATGATCGCCACGTTCAGCGCCGTCGCGTAGACGATCCAGAGGAAGTACGGCAGCAGCAGCACCGCGGCCAGGTGCGAGCGGCGGTAGAACAAACCGATCGTCATCAGCGTGGTGAAGCCGAGCAGGATGATGTCCACGCAGGCCAGCCGCGTGGAGCCGCCCGCGAAGAACAGCGGCGTCCAGAGCAGGTTGAACAGCAGGCTGACGCCGTACATGGCGAAGCCCTGCGTCTCGCCGTCCGTGCGCCAGTAGACCCAGCCGGCGAACGCGAGCAGCACGTACAGGAGTGTCCACACAGGACCGAACAGCTTCGCCGGCGGCGCCCAGTCCGGCAGCACGAGCCGCGCGTACGTCTCGGGCGCCGACGTGGCGGCGAGCGACCCCACGACGGCGACCACGGCGACCAGCACGAAGAACACCACGAGCACGACCCAGGGGTTGCGCCTGTGCGTGGGCGTGGTCACGTTGCCCTCCCCGTTCACGGCGGCCCGGCGGCACCTGGCTGAACCGCCCGTGATCGGCAGGTTACCAATCCGACCAAAGGCAGGCGGGCACCAAACGGACGTTTCCCCGGTTCGCAACTGTCCCCGTCGTGACCCGTGGTCGGATTGGTAACGAGCAGCACAGTGGAGCACCGCGGCCCGCGCGCGCGACGTCGGCCACCGGCTGGGCTCGGGGATTTGCAAGACTGGACGGGTGAGCACTGGCACCGAGCAGTCCAAGGTTTGGTTCGAACGCGCGAAGGCGGCCGTCCCGGGCGGGGTGAACTCGCCGGTGCGGGCGTTCAACTCGGTCGGCGGCACCCCGCGGTTCATGGTCCGCGGCGAAGGCCCCCACCTGTGGGACGCCGACGGCAACCGCTACGTCGACCTCGTCTCGTCCTGGGGTCCGATGATCCTCGGGCACGCCCACCCGCAGGTGGTCGAGGCCGCGCGCGCGGCCGCCACGAGCGGGCTCTCGTTCGGCACGCCGACGATCGGCGAGGTCGAGCTGGCCGAGGAGATCATCGGTCGCGTCGAGCCCGTCGAGCAGGTGCGCCTGGTCAACTCCGGCACCGAGGCGACGATGAGCGCGATCCGCCTCGCCCGCGGGTTCACCGGCCGGGCGAAGATCGTGAAGTTCGCCGGCTGTTACCACGGTCACGTCGACGCGCTGCTGGCCCAGGCCGGCTCCGGCGTCGCGACACTCGGGCTGCCGACCTCGCCCGGCGTCACCGGCGCGCAGGCCGCGGACACGATCGTCCTGCCGTACAACGACCTCGACGCCGTGCGGAAGTCCTTTGTGGAGAACGAGGGCGAGATCGCCGCGGTGATCACCGAGGCGGCCGCGGGCAACATGGGCGCGATCGCGCCGGATGCCGGGTTCAACGCGGGCCTCGCGGAGATCACCCGCGAGCACGGCGCGCTGCTGATCATGGACGAGGTCATGACCGGCTTCCGCGTCTCGCGCGCCGGCTGGTTCGGCCTCGAAGGCGTGGCCGGTGACCTGTACACGTTCGGCAAGGTCATGTCGGGCGGGCTGCCGGCCGCCGCGTTCGGCGGTCGCGCCGACGTGATGGCGAAGCTCGCGCCGGGTGGTCCCGTCTACCAGGCCGGCACGCTGTCGGGGAACCCCGTCGCCGTCGCCGCGGGCCTCGCGACGCTGCGCGCGGCCGACGACGCCGTGTACGCGGCGCTCGACGCCAACGCGAAGCGGCTCGGCGGGCTCTTCGACGCTGCGCTGACCGAAGCGGGCGTCGCGCACAACGTGCAGTACGCCGGCAACCTCGTGAGCGTCTTCTTCGGTAACGGCGCCGTGCGCGACTACGCGGGCGCGCAGGCCACCGAGACCTGGCGTTTCCCCGCCTTCTTCCATGCACTACTCGACGCCGGCGTGTACGCGCCACCGAGCGCGTACGAGGCGTGGTTCGTGAACGCCGCGATGGACGACGAAGCGTTCGGCGTGATCGAGGCGGCCCTCCCGGCCGCCGCCCGCGCCGCGGCCGAGGCGGTCAAGCCGTGACCACCGTCGTCCACCTCCTGCGCCACGGCGAAGTCCACAATCCCGACAAGATCCTCTACGGCCGCCTGCCGAACTTCCGGCTGTCCGACCGCGGGCAGCGCCAGGCGCTCACCGTCGCGGAAGCCGTGGCGGGCCACGACCTCGCGCACGTCGTCGCGTCGCCGCTGCAGCGCGCCCAGGAGACGGCGGCGCCCATCGCGGCCGCCCACCGCCTCGACATCGCGACAGACGAGGGCCTGATCGAAGCGGGCAACGTCTTCGAAGGCCAGCGCGTGGCCGTCGGCGACGGGGCGCTGCGCCAGCCCAAGGCGTGGCCGCACCTGGTCAACCCGTTCCGCCCGTCGTGGGGCGAGCCGTACGTGGAGATCGCGCACCGGATGCTCGGCGCGGTCTACCGCGCCCGCGAGCAGGCCGAGGGGCGCGAGGCCCTGTGCGTTTCGCACCAGCTGCCGATCTGGACGCTGCGCCGGTTCCTCGAGGCCAAGCGCCTGTGGCACGACCCGCGCAACCGCCAGTGCTCACTGGCCTCGCTGACGTCGCTGGTCTTCGACGGTGAGGCCCTGGTGGACATCGTCTACAGCGAACCCGCGGGCACCACGGACCCGAAGGTGACGGGCGCATGAAACGGGCGCTCGGTGCCTTGCTGGCCGCCGCGCTGCTGGTGGCCGGCTGCTCGACGGGCAAGGACGCCGTCGTCTCCGGCGGCACCTTCACGTTCGTGTCGCCCGGCGGGCAGATCGACATCACCTACCCCCTCGACAAGCGCCAGACGGCCCCGGTGCTGGCCGGCGACGACCTGATGAACGAGGGCAAGCAGCTGTCGCTGAACGACTTCGCGGGCAAGCCCGTGGCGATCAACCTGTGGGGCCAGTGGTGCGGGCCGTGCCGCGCGGAGGCGCCGGAGCTGGAGAAGGCGGCGAAGCAGTTCCAGCCGCTCAACGCGGCGATCGTCGGCCTCGACGTCCGCGACCCGGCCCGCTCGGTCGCCCAGGACTTCGTGCGCGACCGCGCCATCACGTACCCGTCCATCTGGGACCCGTCGGGCCGTGTGCTGCTGCAGCTCCAGGGCTACCCGCGCAACATCATTCCCTCGACGATCATCCTGGACAAACAGCACCGCGTGGCGGCCGTGTTCCTGCGCGACGTCCTCGCGACCGACCTCGTCCCGGTCATGCAGCGGCTGGCGGCCGAGAAGTAGCCTGCCCGCCCGCTCGTCACTTCGGTGATCGGCGCCGCCGGATCCGTCCGGCAGCGCCGGTCACGAGTGGGACCTTGGTCCCGTTCGGGCTGTGGCGTACGTCCTGTGAGCTGCCCCCGCCCGTCTCACGCGAAGCTCACTGCCTACTCTCAAGTGCGTGAACTCCGTGTCCGAGCTGGCGATCTCCGGACCGCTGCTGCTCGCCGCGGGCGTGGCGTTGCTGGCCGGCGCGATCTCGTTCGCGTCGCCCTGCGTGGTGCCGCTCGTGCCCGGGTACCTGGCGTACCTCGCGGCGCTGGTGGGAGCCGACGCGCCGGCGGTGAGCGTCGACGAGGAACGCAAGAAGGGCCGCTACGCCGTGCTGGGCGCGGCGGGTCTGTTTGTGCTCGGGTTCACCGTCGTGTTCGTCGCGACGCTCGGCACGCTCGTCTGGCTCGCGGACACGCTGCTGATCAACCAGGACCTGTTGCAGCGCATCGGCGGGGTGCTCACGATCGCGATGGCGCTCGTGTTCCTCGGCTGGATCCCGGGCCTGCAGCGGGAGGTCCGCTCGCACCGCGTGCCGGGCGGTGGGATCTGGGGCGCGCCGCTGCTGGGTGCGGTGTTCGGGCTCGGCTGGACGCCGTGCATCGGCCCGACGCTCTCGGCCGTCACGAGCCTCGCGAGCGCCACGGGCGGCGCGGCCGCGCGCGGGTACCTGCTGGTGCTCGTCTACTGCCTGGGCCTCGGCCTGCCGTTCCTGCTGATCGCGCTCGGCGCCCGCTGGGCCGTGCGCGCCACCGACTGGCTGCGCCGCAACGGCCGCCGCGTGCAGCTCATCGGCGGTGGGCTGCTGATGGTCGTCGGCATCCTGCTCGTCACCGGACTCTGGGGAGACGTCATGGGCTGGCTCCGCAACTCCGTCGCCTCGAACCTGGTGCTGCCACTGTGACCACCACCGAAGCACCCCCGGCCAGCCCGCAGCGCCCGTACCGGCCGTCGGCCGGCAAGCAGCTGCTCGCCTTCCTGCGCAACACCTGGCGCGGCCTCACGTCGATGCGCACCGCGCTCGTGCTGCTGTTCCTGCTGGCGCTCGCCGCGCTGCCCGGCGCACTGCTGCCGCAGAACCGGCTCAACGCGGCCAAGGTCGACGAATACATCACCAGCCACGGCTGGTGGGGCAGCCTGCTCGACAAGCTGCAGTTCTACGACGTCTACTCCAGCGTCTGGTTCTCGGCGATCTACCTGCTGCTGATGATCTCGCTCGTCGGCTGCCTCACGCCGCGCAGCTGGGACTACGTGCAGCAGATGCGCGCGAAGCCCGTGCTGACGCCGCGCAACCTCGCGCGCATGCCGCACCACCGCATCGTCCGCACCGCGCGCACCCCGGAATCGATCCGCGAAGACGTGCGCAAGCAGCTCTCGGGCTGGCGCAAGATCGAGCGGGACGAAGAAGGCGGTTTCTCCATCTCCGCCGAACGCGGCTACCTGCGTGAGACCGGCAACCTGCTCTTCCACTTCGGCATGCTCGGCCTGATCATCTTCTTCGCCCTCGGCAAGCTCTACAGCTACGAGGGCCAGGTGATCGTGCAGGCCGACGGCAGCCAGTTCTGCAACTCCGGCATCTACAACTACGACTCGTTCGAAGCCGGCCTGCGCATCGACGGCACCGACCTCGACGAGTTCTGCGTGAAGGTCAACGACTTCACCGCGAACTACACGCCCGCCGGCGAGGCGGACTACTACCACTCGAACATCCAGTACCAGTCGGGCGAAGACCTCAAGACCAACACGTGGCGGCCGTACAACCTGCAGGTCAACGACCCGCTGCGCACCGTCGGCGACCGCGTCTACCTGCTGGGCAACGGCTACTCGCCCCAGTTCACCGTGACGTTCCCGAACGGCGAGCAGCGCACGCAGAACACGCAGTGGCGGCCTACCGACACGACCACGATGCTCTCGCAGGGCGCCACCAAGTTCGACCAGCCCGGCATCACCGACGAGATCCAGCGGCGCACCAAGCAGCTCGCGATCACCGGGGTGCTGGCGCCGACGTCGTTCGTCCACGGCGGGATCCTCACCTCCACCGCGCCCGAGCTGAACAACCCGATGGTCGCCGTCGACGTGCTGCGCGGCGACCTCGGCCTCGACGCGGGCCGCGGGCAGTCGGTGTTCGAGGTCGACCAGGACCGCGTGGCCGACGGGCGCCTCAAGCGCGTCGCGCGGCAGAACCTGGCCATCGGCCAGTCGGTGACGCTCGACGACGGCACCAAGGTCCGCTTCGACGGCGTGAACAAGTGGGTGAACCTCCAGATCTCCCACGACCCCACGCAGGTGTACGTGCTCGGCTTCGCGATCGTGATGTTCGCGGGCCTGGGCGGATCGCTGCTGGTCAAGCGGCGACGGGTGTGGGTGCGGGTGCGCCAGGGTGACGACGGACACGCGGGTACCGTGATCGAGGTCGCCGGGCTGGCGCGCACCGACCAGGCAGGGTACGGCGAAGAGTTCCAGCGGATCAGCGAACGGCTGGTCACGGGCCGGAAAGGCAGCTGAGGCATGCAGATCAACGAGACGTTGTCGCAGTACAGCGACTGGTTCTACACCACGACGGTGGCGATCTACGTCCTCGCGCTCCTGCTCTCGCTGTTCGAGCAGGCCTTCGGCGCGAAGGGCCGCCAGGCCCACGCGCGCAGCGCGCAGAAGTCGCTGGTCGGCGCCGGCGGGCCGGTGATCGAGGACGCCGACACCCCGGCCGAGCCCGAGGCTCCGCGTGAGGTCGGCCGTCCCGAGCGCATCGGCCGCATGGGTGCCTCGCTGCTGGTGCTGGGCGCGCTGCTGCAGCTCACCGCGATCGTGCTGCGCGGCCTCGCCGTGCACCGCGCGCCGTGGGGCAACATGTACGAGTACGGCATGGCGGTCACCTTCATCACGGTGGTCGCGTGGCTGATCGTGATCCGGAAGTTCCCGGTGCGCCACCTCACGGGCTTCCTGCTGCTGCCCGTCGTGATCCTGATGTTCATCAACGGCACGCTGCTCTACACGGTGGCCGCGCCGGTCGTGCCCGCGCTTCAGTCGTACTGGCTCTACATTCACGTGTCGGCCGCGATCATCGGCTCCGGCGTGTTCCTGGTGCCCGGCGTGGCGAGCGTGCTCTACCTCTTCCGCACCGCGTACGACCGCAACCCGGCCAAGTTCTCCGGCTTCGGCCCCAAGCTCCCGGCCGCCGACGTGCTCGACCGCATCGCCTACCGCGCCACGATCGTGGCGTTCCCGATCTTCACCTTCGGCGTGCTGTGCGGCGCGGTGTGGGCCGAGGCCGCATGGGGCCGGTTCTGGGGCTGGGACCCGAAGGAGACCGTCGCCTTCATCGCGTGGGTCGTCTACGCGGCCTACCTGCACTCCCGCGCCACCGCCGGCTGGCGCGGCACGCGGGCAGCGGTGATCAACATCGTCGGGTTCGCGGTGACGATCTTCAACCTGTTCTTCGTCAACCTGGTGACTGCCGGACTCCACTCGTACGCCGGGGTCAACTGACCGGGGGTCCACGCGGTTCGTAACACTCCCCCCGACTACCGTCGATACCTGAGGATCCAGCAGGCGGTGCGATCGGGAGGTTGGCAGCGGTGACCGGACCCAGCGAAGAGGCGGCCACCCGGGCGGAGTCCGGCGGTGTTCCAGGGCAGCCCGAGCAGGCTCAGGCACAGCCCGAGGCGACTCCGGAACCGGCGGCCGAACTGTTCTCCGACGAACGCACGGACTCGACGCCGCACCCGGCCGCGGACGCGTACGAGGCCCAGCCGACCCAGGTCGTGGCCTCGCCCAACCCGAACTCGGGGCCGCACGCCCTGCCGGGTCAGCCCGTCGCACAAGCAGCGCAGCCAGGCCAGCCGGCGCAACCGGGTCAGCCGGGGCAGCCCGGGCAGGTTCCGCCGGGGTACGCGCCGCAGCAGTACGACCAGAACCTCCCGCCGCTGCAGCCGCAGCAGCAGTACCCGCCCGCGGGTTACCCGCAGCAGCAACCGCCGTCGCAGCAGGCGCCTTCGGGCCTGCCGCAGCCCGGCGGCCGCCACTCGACCGTGCCCGACGACCTGACCACCGCGCACCTGGTGAAGCAGGCCAAGCGCACGCCGCAGTCGGGCTGGCGCAAGGCGCTCTACCTGGCCACCGGCAAGCTGCTCAACCCCGGCGAGAGCCCGGCCGACACGCGCCGGCGCGAGCTGATCGCGCGGGTGAACCAGCCGCTGCGCGGGTGCTACAAGATCGCGATGCTCTCGCTCAAGGGCGGCGTCGGCAAGACCACCACCACGACCACGCTGGGCTCGACGTTCGCGTCGCTGCGCGGCGACCGCGTGGTGGCCGTGGACGCGAACCCGGACCGCGGCACGCTGTCGCAGAAGATCGCCATCGAGACCACGGCGACCGTGCGGCACCTGCTGCGCGACGCCGAGAAGATCACCCGCTACAGCGACGTGCGCTCGTACACCTCACAGGGCTCCAGCCGGCTGGAGATCCTCGCCAGCGAGCAGGACCCGGCCGTGTCGGAGGCCTTCTCCGAGACCGACTACCGGCGCACGGTCAACCTGCTGGAGCACTTCTACAACATCGTGCTCACCGACTGCGGCACCGGTTTGATGCACTCGGCGATGAAGGGCGTGCTCGACGTCGCCGACTCGCTGGTGGTCGTCTCGTCGGGCTCGGTCGACGGCGCGCGCAGCGCCTCGGCCACGCTCGACTGGCTCGAGGCCCACGGCTACGGCGACCTGGTGAAGCGCTCGGTCGTGGTCATCAACTCCGTGCGCCCGAAGGGCAGCTCGGTCGACCTCGACAAGCTCTCGGCCCACTTCGGCGCGAAGGTCCGCGCCGTGTGCCGCATCCCGTTCGACGCGCACCTCGAGGAGGGCGCGGAGATCGAGCTGGAACGCCTGGGCGGCGACACGCGCCTGGCCCTGCTGGAACTGGCGGCGACGGTAGCCGACGGCTTCGGGGCTCAGCAGTACCGCTGACCCCGGCTCCGTAAAGCACCCCAACGTGGCGTTCGGTGCGCCCAACGCACGAACGCCGCATTGGGTGCGCTCAACGCAACCAATGCCACATTGGGGTGGTCGGGGCCAGGTGGCGGGTCAGGCGTCCGGGTCGTCGGTGGGCCGCTTGCGCTGCTGCTCGCCGAGCTTGCGCAGGAAGTCGGGGTCGTCGTCGGGCGCGAGGGTGGGGCGCCGATCGGGCACGCCGATGCGTTGCGCCCCGAAGGCCCGCCACAACAGAACGGCGATGGTGATGGCGCCCACCGCTGCGAGCAGAGCGATCATGCCCGGTCCTTCCGTCGTGCAAGGCCTTGCCGGTGTCCCACGTTACCAATCCGGCCTGAAGAAGGCGGGTACGCAACCGGACGTCAGGGCCTATCGCAAAACGTTCCCGCCGTGACTGTGGTCGGACTGGTAACCATCCGCACAGTAGCCGTAAAACGGCGAACCGGCCCGAACCCTGGGTACGACGAAGGGTCGTGACCGGTAAGAGGTGCGGGAAGTCACCTCTTACCACTCACGACCCTCTTGTCGCGCTGGTTCAGGCCTTGCGGGCCGGTTCGCTCGCGTCGGTGGTGAGCTCGGCGAGGAGCTCGTTCACCTCGGACTCGCGGAACCTGCGGTGCCCGCCCGGGGTCCGGATCGAGCCGATCCGGCCGGCCGTGGCCCACCGGGTGACCGTCTTCGGGTCCACCCGGAACAAGGCGGCCACTTCACCCGGGGTGAGCAACCTTCCGCCCATCGTCGCGGTCATTTTCCGCCTCCTTAACGACCTACTTGCTATACCGGAGGCATCGGGCCTTTCGCCCGTCGCGCCGGGGTAGCCAACGCGGCAATCGTGGCACTTCACCCGTCGGGTACTCGAACGGTTGTCCTTGAGTAAAGGGCCCTTAAAGTGCAAAAGGGACATAACCTCTGGCGTCCTCCCGCGTGTGAAGTCCTTGTTCAAATGGCTCTGACCAGGAGGTTTTCTTCTGCGGAACGGCGGCCTCAGGTAAAGACACGCCAAAGCGGCATCGCGGGCCATAGCGGACCATCGGCGACGTTGTGACGCAGTAGACACTGTGTCTGTCGCCGGGGGCGTCTCACCTTCCCTGCGGCCGGCGCGGGCGGCGCCGCATAATGAGCCGGTGGATCAGCTGGACCGGAAGATCATCGCGGCGTTGCGGGTCAACGGCCGGGCCACCTACGCCGACCTCGGCCGCTCCGTCGGGTTGTCGGCCTCGTCGGTGCACGAACGCGTGGGCAAGCTCGAGGCCGCGGGGGTGATCACCGGCTACCACGCCATGGTGGACCCGGGCACCGTCGGCCTGGGCGTGACGGCGCTGGTGGGCATCCACCCGACCGACACCGCCACCGACGAGGACGTGGCCGCGGCGCTCGGCGAGCTGCCCGAGGTGGAGAGCTGTTACGCCGTGGCCGGCGACGAGGCGTTCGTGGTGAAGGTGCGCGTGTCGACCGTCGACGAGCTGGAGCACACGCTCGGGCGGCTGCGGCGCATCCCGGGCGTCGGGCGCACCAACACGACGGTGGTCCTCTCGACCCGCTTCGAGGGCCGTCCGAACAACGCGGGCCTGGACGAAGAGGCCGAGAACAAGGCGTAGCCTCCCTTGATGTGAGCGAATCGCCGGAACACGAATCGCCGGAACACCTGCCCCGTGACCTGACCCTGTACCTGGTCGCGCGCTTCGCGCTCGTGGCCGTGGTCGCGTGGGTGCTGGTGCTGGTCGGAGTGCCGCTGCTGGTGTCCCTCCTCATCGGGCTCGTCGTGGGCCTGCCGCTGGGTCTGCTGCTCTTCCGCAAGCTCAACGCGCGCGTGACGGCCGGGCTGGCCAAGCGCAACGAGTCGCGGGCTCGCGCGCGGGCCGCCCTGCGCGCCCAGCTGCGCGGCGACCTGCCGACCAACCCGGGCGACGAAGCCGCGTGAGCAGGCTCCACAACCGGGCCTGGGTGCGCGAGGCCGTCCGCATCATCGAGGCCGACGCGAACCGCAGCGCCGACACACACCTGCACGTGTTCCCGCTGCCCCCGGAGTGGGGTGTCGACCTCTACCTGAAGGACGAGTCCGTGCACCCCACGGGCTCGCTCAAGCACCGGCTGGCCCGGTCGCTGCTGCTCTACGGCCTGGTCAACGGCCAGATCGGCCCGGACACCACGCTCATCGAGGCCTCCAGCGGGTCGACGGCGGTGTCCGAGGCGTACTTCGCGCGCATGCTGGGGCTGAAGTTCGTGACCGTGGTGCCGCGGCGGACGAGCAAGGAGAAGATCGCCCTCATCGAGTTCTACGGCGGTGAGTGCCACTACGTCGACCGGGCGCCGGACATGTACCCGGAGGCGGAGCGGCTCGCGGCCGAGTGCGGCGGGCACTACCTCGACCAGTTCACCTACGCCGAGCGCGCGACCGACTGGCGGGGGAACAACAACATCGCGGAGTCGGTGTTCGCGCAGATGCGGGCGGAGCGGCATCCGGTGCCGTCGTGGATCGTCGTCGGAGCTGGCACGGGTGGGACCAGTGCGACGTTCGGCCGGTATGTGCGGTACAAGCGCCACACGACGAAGGTCGCCGTGGTGGATCCGGAGAACTCGTCGTTCTTCGGTGCCTGGGAGACCGGCGCGCTGGACTACGCGACGGGGATGCCGTCACGGATCGAGGGGATCGGGCGGCCGAGGGTGGAGCCGTCGTTCGTTCCCGGGGTGATCGACGAGATGTTCTCGGTGCCGGACGCCGGGTCGCTGGCGGCGATCCGGTTGTTGAGGGATCACACGGGGCATTGGGCCGGCGGGTCCACGGGGACGAACCTGTACGGCGCGTTTTTGTTGATCTCGCGGATGGTTGCCGAGGGGCAGGCCGGGTCCGTCGTGACTTTGCTGTGCGACGGCGGCGATCGGTACGCGAACACGTACTACTCGGATGAATGGCTGGCCGAGCAGGACCTCGACATCGCGCCGTACCGGGCGAAGTTCGACGAGTTCATGCTGACGGGGCGGTTTGAGGGGTAGGCCCTTGCCGGGCCGTCGTTGGTCCTCGCAGGGCGTGTTGCGTTGGGCGTGCACCCCGAAGCTGGATTGTGTTGACGGCCGGTGAGCCGTTGTCAAGGCGGGAAAGCGTGCCTTGACAACGGCTCGCCGGCCGCAAGGAGGCTTCGGATCGGGGTGCCGGGGAGGGGCTGGGTGCAGGTTTCGTCGCGTGGGTGGGCGACGGTTGGGTGGGTGGCGGTGTGCGTCGCCTGGGGTGTGTGGTCAGAGGGCGAGTGCGATTGCGCTCAGGACCGCCCACGCGAGCATGGCCAAGCCCGTGTCGCGCAGTGCCGGGATGAGTTCGCGGCCCACCTTGCCGCCGCCGACGGCGCGGATCGACTTCAGCAGCATGGGGGCGGTGATCAGGGCGATGAGCTGGAGCGGGTGCCAGATGCCGAGGATCACCGTCAGGACGTAGGGCACGGTTACCAGGGCGAGGTAAAGGCGGCGGGTGCCCTTGTCGCCCAGGCGGGTGGCGAGGGTGCGTTTGCCCGATTCGATGTCGGTGGGGATGTCGCGGAGGTTGTTGGCCGTCAGCACGGCCGTGGAGAAGGTGCCGACGGCGACGGCGCAGGCCAGGCCGGCCCAGCTGACGTGGCCGGCCTGGACGTAGACCGTGCCCAGGACGCCGGCGAGGCCGAAGAACACGAAGACGGCGATCTCGCCGAAGCCGTAGTAGCCGTAGGGCTTCTTGCCGCCGGTGTAGAACCAGGCGCCGAGGATGCAGACGCCGCCCATGATCAGCAGCCACCAGAAGCCGGTGAGGGCGACGAGCAGCAGGCCCAGCACGCCGGCGAGGCCGAGGCACACCAGCGCCGCCGTGAGGACGGCTTTCGGGGCGGCCGTGCCGGAGCCGACGAGGCGCAGGGGGCCGACGCGGTTCTCGTCGGTGCCGCGGACGCCGTCGGAGTAGTCGTTGGCGTAGTTCACGCCGATGATCAGAGCGAGCGCGACCAGCAGCGCGAGCACCGAACGCCACCACGAGAACGCGTCCAGCGCGATCGCCGCACCGACGCCCGCGACCACCGGCGCGATCGCGTTGGGCAGCGTCCGCGGGCGGGCGCCTTCGATCCACTCACTCACTGTCGCCATGGTCGTTATTCAACGCCATGCGATCTTCACCCGATCAGGAACCCGTGACCTGCCACGTGAGAGTCCCACTGGTGTTCGGTTCGTCGGCCGACGCGGCCCCCGCGCCGATGAGCAGCCCCACCGCAAGAGTCACGACCGCGACGGCCGCCTTGGTCCACCTCGTCATACCCCGAGGCAACCGCGATCACTGGCACCCTGTCAACGATCCGGCGGGATTTCACGCCATCCGTAGGTCGAAGTGGGCTTTGACGGCTGCCCGGTCGATCTTCCCGGGGCCCCGCAGCGGCAGCTCATCCGCGAACTCGATCTGCTTCGGCGTGGCCGCGGCGCCCAGCTCCTCGCGGGCGACGGCCTTGATCGTCTCGGGCGCGACCGGTCCCTCCGCGACCACCAGCGCGACCACGGTTTCACCCCACTGGGGGTCCGGGATCCCGACCACGCAGACGTCGCGCACACCCTTGATCGCGCCGAGCACCCGCTCCACCGACCCCGCCGACACCTTCACGCCGCCGGTGTTGATCACGTCGTCGGCGCGGCCGAGCACCTCCACGCGGCCGTCGTCGAGCAGCCGGCCGCGGTCGGACGTGCGGAACCAGCCGTCCTGGAACGACTCCGCGGTCAGCTCCGGCGCGAGCCGGTAGCCGTGGGCCAGCACGGGCCCGGAGATCCGCAGCCGCTCGTCCGCGTCCGGCTCCACGCGCACCCCGTCGAGCGGCACCCCGTCGTAGACGCAGCCGCTCGCGGTCTCGCTCATGCCGTACGCGGGAACGATCCGCACGCCGGCCTCCATCGCCCGCGTACGCAGCTTCGCGGACGTCGCCGCCGCGCCCAGCACGATCCCGTCGAACGCCTGCGCTGCGGACAGCCCGGCCCCGCCGTCGTCGAGCAGCCGGACGAGCTGCGTCGGCACCAGCGCCGTGTAGCGCGGCCCGGCCTCGGCCAGCACGGGCGCGGCGGCCGCGGCGAACTCGTCCGGCCGGAAGCCCGTGCCGGTCAGGAACGCGGGTTTCGTTCCGGCCAGCCGAGCGCGGACGAGCACCTGCAAGCCGCCGATGTAGTGCGCCGGCGTGGCGAGCAGCCAGTGGCCGGCGCCGCCGAGCCGGGCGTGCGTGGCGGTGGCCGACGACGTCAGCGCGCCCGGTGACAGCAGCACGCCCTTGGGCGCGCCCGTCGACCCGGACGTGGCGATGATCACTGCCGTGTCCGGTTCGACCGGGTGGTCGGGCGCCATCGCGTCGAGGACGCCGGACGCCGCCGGGTCGGCGCTCGAAAGCGGCAGCACGGCCTCGCCACCGTCGAGCGCGGCCGCCACCGCCGTGTCCAGCGTGGACACCGCTTCGGCGCTCCCGTCGAGCCACACCACACGCACAAGGTCCCCCGGAGGATCAGTAGTAGTACGGGACGTCGGACCAGTCCGGGTCCCGCTTCTGCAGGAACGCGTCGCGGCCTTCCACGGCTTCGTCCTGCATGTAGGCGAGCCGCGTGGTCTCGCCGGCGAAGAGCTGCTGGCCGACGAGGCCGTCGTCGATCGCGTTGAACGCGTACTTCAGCATGCGCTGCGCCGTCGGGGACTTGCCGACGATGGCCCAGCCCCACTCCAGCGCCACCTTCTCCAGGTCGGCGTGGGGGACGACCTCGTTGACCGCGCCCATGTGGTGCATCTGCTCGGCGGTGTAGTCGCGGCCGAGGAAGAAGATCTCGCGGGCGAACTTCTGCCCGACCTGGCGGGCGAGGTAGGCGGAGCCGTAGCCGGCGTCGAACGAGCCGACGTCGGCGTCGGTCTGCTTGAAGCGCGCGTGCTCGGCGGAGGCGAGCGTGAGATCGCACACGACGTGCAGCGAGTGCCCGCCACCCGCGGCCCAGCCCGGGACGACCGCGACCACCGGTTTCGGCATGAAGCGGATCAAGCGCTGGACCTCGAGGATGTGCAGCCGGCCGGCGCGTGCGGGGTCGACCGTGTCGGAGGTCTCCCCGCTCGCGTACTGATACCCGGAGCGTCCGCGAATACGCTGGTCACCGCCGGAACAGAACGCCCAGCCGCCGTCCTTGGGCGACGGCCCGTTGCCGGTGAGCAGGACGCAGCCGACGTCGGAGCTCATCCGGGCGTGGTCGAGGGCGCGGTAGAGCTCGTCGACCGTGTGCGGGCGGAAGGCGTTGCGGACCTCCGGACGGTCGAACGCGACGCGGACCACCCGTTTGCCGGAGCGGCTCTCGGCAGAGCGGTGGTAGGTGATGTCGGTGAAGGCGAAACCTTCGACCTCGGTCCACGCGGCGGGGTCGAACAGCTCGGAAACTCGGGCGTCATCCACGTTTGGGAGAATAGGACCTGTGGACATCTCTGCTGTGCCTGATGCCGCCTCCGCGGGAGGTAGCGCGTCCGTGGGCGACTTACCCGGAGCCTGCCGGTGAACCCCTCCACCGCGCAGGCCAGGGTCATCGTCGACGAACTGGTCCGCAACACCGTGTCCCACGTCGTCCTCTGCCCGGGCTCGCGTAACGCGCCGCTGTCGATCGCGCTCTACGACGCGGCCGCGGCCGGCCGGCTGAAGCTCCACGTCCGCATCGACGAGCGCGGCGCCGCCTTCCTCGCGCTCGGCATCGCCGCCCGCACGGGCCGGCCGTCGGCGGTGGTCTGCACCTCCGGCACGGCAGCCGCGAACTTCCACCCGGCCGTGCTCGAGGCCGACCGCGCGGGCGTGCCGCTGATCGTGCTCACCGCCGACCGGCCGCCCGAGCTGCGGTCCGCCGGCGCCAGCCAGGTGATCGACCAGTACCAGCTCTACGGCGACGCCGTGCGCTACTTCGACGAGCTTGCCGTCGCCGAGCGGCGCGCCGGCCAGAACTCCTACTGGCGCAGCCAGATCTGCCGCGCCTGGAACGCCGCCTACGGCGAGTGGCGCAGCGGCCCGGTGCACCTGAACATCCCGTTCCGCGAGCCGCTCGTCCCGGACCTCGACGACGACGGCGAGTGGTACGAATCCACCGAAGGCCGAGCCGACGGCGAACGCTGGACCGAACTGCCCGACTTCGGCGCCCTGCCGTCGTTCGTGGTGCCCTCGGCCCGCCACGGCCTCGTGATCGCGTGCGACACCGGCGTGCAGGCGGCCAGCGAGTGGGCCGAGCAGCACGGCTGGCCGGTGGTTTCGGAAACCGGTGGTCTGGGCTTGTCCGGCTCCACGGCCATCTCGTCGGGCGCGTGGCTGCTGGGCGTCGAGGAGTTCATTTCGCACCACAAGCCGGAGCAGGTCCTCTGCCTCGGCCGGCCGACGGTGTTCCGGCAGGTCCAGAAGGTGCTCTCGGACCCCGCGGTCGAGGTCCTGCTCGTCCGCCCGGACTCCGACTGGCCCGCGCCGGCGCACAACGTCCGCCAGGTCGGCCAGTGGTTCGCCGAGCCCACGAAGCCCGCCGACCCGGAGTGGCTCGCCGGCTGGCAACGCGCCGACGCGGCCGCCGCGGCGGCCGTTTCGTCGGCTCTCGCCGCGGAACCGTGGCCCAGCGGGTTGAGCGTCGCGTCGGAACTGGTGGACGCCTTGCCGCAGGGCGCTCTTCTGGTGGTGGGCTCCTCGAACCCGACCCGCGATGTCGCCCTGGCCGGGACCCTGCGTCCCGACGTGCTGGTCCACCGCAACCGCGGCGTCGCCGGCATCGACGGCACCGTCTCCACGGCCATTGGTGCGGCCACCGTGCACCGCGCGCCTTCGTACGCGTTGCTGGGCGATCTGACGTTCCTGCACGACGCTTCCGGCCTGCTGACCGGTCCCGCCGAGCAACGTCCGGACCTCACCATCGTCGTCCTGAACGACGACGGTGGCGGGATCTTTTCCTTGCTGGAACAGGGCGCGCCCGAACACGCCGACAGCTTCGAGCGCGTGTTCGGCACTCCCCACGGCGCCGACCTGGGCGCGCTGTGCGCGGGCTACCGGGTGCCGCACGTGGTGGCCACCTCGGTGTCGGAGTTCCGCGCCGCGCTGAAGCCCGCGCCGGGCCTGCGCGTCGTCGAGGTGCGCGTGGACCGCTCCCGCCACCGCGACCTGCACGCGCGCCTGCGCAAGGCCGTGGCCTCGGCCGTCGGCCACGGCTGAGGTTCAATCCAGCGCCGCTCGCCACGCGTCCTGGTGGGCGTCGAGGTAGTCGGCGGTCGCCAGCCAGTACGGGCCGTCCTCACGCCAGATCCGTGACCACGGCTGCGTGCCGGCGTTCGCCCGCAGGAAGTCGTGCATCGCCCGGGCGCGGCGGCCGAGCGCGGCCGCGAGTTCAGCACGCCGGCGCTCGTCGAGGCCGTAGCCGTCGGTGAACGCGCGCAGACGGGTGGCGGATTCCGCGACCGGCCGGTCGGCGCGCAGGTCCGCCGTGGTCTGCGCGGTGTAGGCGAGGTCCCACACCGTCGAGGCCGGCGCGGTGCAGTCCCAGTCGATCAGCACCCACCCCCGCTCGGCTCGCACGAGGTTCCACGGCGCGACGTCGTTGTGGCACACGAGTTCCTCACGGTCCGGCGGGATGAGCCGCTGCCAGACCGCGCCCGGCGGCGGCACGAAGCCGGCCAGCGCCAGGTGCAGCTCCGCCAGCGTGCGGCCGAGCTCTCGCAGGTCGCCGGGGGAGTACGGGCCGCCCACCTCACCCGGCACGAACTCCAGCACCTGCCGGCCGCGCTCGTCTCGCCCGAGCGGCCGCGGCGCCGCGTGGAAGCCGGCCGAATGCAGGTACCCGAGCAGCGCGTCGACGGCTTCAGTCCACGGCCCCGCCGGGCGCCGCACCGTGGCGCCGACGCGGACGATGCCGCTCGTCATGTTCCCGACCAGCGGTTCTTCCATCACCCGACTGAGTTTCGCCACCCCGTCAAGTGATTACCTTCCGCGGTCCCAGCGGGTAAGAACCTCCCAACGGACGTACCTCGCAACTCGAACCCTGGCTACGTTCGAGCGCGTTGATCACCGTCTGGGAGGAAACGCCATGCGTGGAAGAGGTCGGGCCGGGCTCGGGTTGGTCGCGGCGGGAGTGGTGTCGGTGCTGGTGGCGGGGGTGGCGTCGGCCGCGCCGCAGCCGGGGGCGCCGGGGGTGGGTGATCCGTACTACCCCAACGCCGGCAACGGCGGCACCGACGTCCTGCACTACGACATCCGCCTGACCTACCAGCCGGACACCGACCGGCTGGCGGGCACGACGACCCTGCTGCTCACCGCGACGCAGGACCTGTCGCGGTTCGACCTCGACTTCGCGCTCAAGGCCAAGAGCGTGCTGGTCGGCAACGAGGCCGCGACGTTCGCCAACCAGAACGGCAACGGCGAGCTCGTCATCACGCCCCAGCACCCGTTGCTCAAGGGCCAGACCACCACCGTCGTCGTGGCCTACGACGACACGCCGTCCACCGAGGCCGTCGACGGGTTGCACGGCTGGAAGCACGGCGCGTTCGGCGCGCTGGGCGTCGACGAGCCGCAGAGCGCGCAGTGGTGGTTCCCGTCCAACGACCACCCGACGGACAAGGCCACCTACGACGTCAGCATCGAGGCGCCCGACGGCAACGCGGCCATCACGAACGGGACGCTCGTGCGCAAGACCCAGTCGCGCGCCGGCTGGACGCGGTGGAACTGGCGCAGCACGAAGCCGCAGGCCACGTACCTGACGTCGTTCGTCGTGGGCAAGTACGAGGTCAACCAGTCGACGACGCCGGACGGCAAGCCGTTCATCACCGCGTACGGCTCCGACCTCGGCGACTCCCTCTACGCGGCCAAGGCGAGCGTCGAGCGGACGCCGGAGATCGACGCGTTCCTGGCCACGCAGTTCGGGCCGTTCCCGTTCGAGGCCGAGGGTGGCGTGGTCACCAGCGGCATCACGTTCTCGCTCGAGAACCAGACCCGCCCCACCTACGGGCTGAAGAACTTCCTCAACGGCTCCAACACCACCCTCATCGCCCACGAGAACGCCCACCAGTGGTTCGGCGACAACGTCTCCCTCGGCAAGTGGAGCGACATCTGGCTCAACGAGGGCTTCGCGTCCTACGCCGAGTACCTGTGGTCCGAGCACGAGGGCGAGGGCACCACGGCCGAGCTCGCGCAGTACGCCTACGACTCCTACGCCGCCGACGACGCGTTCTGGCAGGTCCTGCCCGGCGACCCGGGTGAGGAGAACCAGTTCGACGGCGCCGTCTACGACCGCGGCGCGATGGCCCTGCAGGCGCTGCGCACCACCGTCGGCGACGACGCGTTCTTCGCCATCCTGCAGAAGTGGCAGGCCACGAAGGTCGGCGGCAACGGCGTGATCCCGGAGTTCGAGGCGCTGGCCGAGCAGGTGTCGGGCAAGCCGCTGCAGGCGTTGTTCCAGACGTGGCTGTTCACGAAGGGCAAGCCGGCCGTCGGTCCCAACGGTGCCGCGGCTCGGTCTGCTCGGGCGGCCCACGCTCTGGTCAAGCCGAAGTCCTACGACCAGATCCGGGCCAACCACCGCATGCTCGCTGCCGCGGGCGAACGGTGACGCTCTCCTGTACCGATCGTTACCGATCGGACCACAGTCACGGCCGAATGGCTTCGTAGCAACGGTTACGTGCCGAGCGGGCGTCGGCCTGCTTTCGGCCGGATTGGTAGCCTTGCGACGTGACGGTCAGGCGTGAGCGGGCGAGGCGCATCGGATGGTTCGCCGTCCTCGGTGTCGCCTCGCTCCTCACCGTCATGTGCGTGAGCCTGCTCTTCGCGGCGATCCGCAACGACAACGCCATCGAGTCCCACCTCGGCACGGCCACGGCCACCGTCGAGTCCGTGAACTTCGATCGCACGATCATCCAGTTCCAGAGCCCGGACGGCATCGTCCACAGCCCGGCCAACGGCGTCCTGTACCCGTCCGGCCTCCTGGCGGGCCAGCTCGTGGCCATCGAGTACGACGTCACGAACCCCGACCGCACCGCCCGCGTCGCCGGCCGCACCGCGACGCTCACCCTCCTGCCGCTCGGCACGACGATCCTGATCACCTGGCTGGTCGCGGGCCCGCTGATGTGGTGGCTGCGCCGCCTGATCAAGCGCGACCGGGCCGCCCGGGCGGCGACCGAGGTGCCGGAGGTCCCGGTCGCCTGACGCGGCCGCGCTCGGTGGTCTCTGCCGGCGGCGCCTGACCCTCTTGCTGTGCGCCGCGGCCGTTGTCGCGCGGGTGGCTGTGGGCTTCGTGTTCACCCGCCGGCGGGTTCGCCGCGATCAAGCGTAGCGCTCAGGCGACCGTGCCCCGGCCGCCCGAACGCCGCGTCAGGTCGTGGCGACCGTGGCCGTCTCCTGCCACCAGCTCAGCACCTCGTCGGCGACCCCCGGAGCGGCCACCAAGAGGCCGTCTGTCGGCAGCGTCGTGTCTTCGCCGTGCTTGTCCAGCACCACCGCACCGGCCTCGATGGCCATGGCGACGGAGCCGGCGACGTCCCATTCGTGGTAGCTGTGCAGCACCGCCGCGGCCGCGTGGCCGAGCGCGACCTGCGCGATCGACAGCGCGGCCGAGCCCAGCACCCGCACGCCCGCGTGGGCGGCCGCCGCGCGCTCGATGAAGCCGCCCATCCCCGGCCACGGCCCCTTGCGCGCGAGCTCGGTGCAGACGATGGCGCCGGCCGTCACGCGACGGTCGACGAGCTGGATGGGCTTGCCGTTGGCACGGGCGCCGCGGCCGCGGGCGGCGGCGTAGATCTGGGCGCGGTACGGGTCGGCGACCACCCCCACCACCGGCCCGGACGCGTCGATCAGCGCGAGGCTGTACGCGCACCACGGCACGCCGGCGACGTAGTTGGCGGTGCCGTCGACGGAGTCCACGACCCAGCGGTACTCGGCCACGTCGGCGCCGTGGTCGGCGCCGAACTCGTGACCCACCACGGGGATGCCGGGGAACTCGGCCGTCAGCACCCGGCGGGTGTGGCGCTCGAGGATTCTGTCGGTGTCGGTGACCCAGTCGAACGGGGAGTCCAGGGTCGAGGGGTGGGCTCCGCGGCCCGCCGTCGCGGTGATCACGTCGGTGGCGTCGTTGGCCAGCCGGCCGGCCACCTCGAGAGCCCTCGAGAGCAGCCCCGGCTCCACGGGCTGCGACGGCCTGGAGGACAAGAGGGTCATGCCTGCTTAGTCTGGGCCGTCCTGGTTTCCGGGACACGACCTTGAGGTGACATGTCGTGGCGAATCTGTCGACGGACTGTATTCGGACCCGGACGCTTCGGAGTGTTCGAACACCGTTGGCCCATCGGTCACGAAGGATTGGTCCGGTTCGCGCACGCCGGTGCGACAGTGGCCGGGTGCGAGTCGCCATAGTCACCGAAAGTTTCCTGCCCCAGGTGAACGGCGTGACGAACTCCGTGCTGCGGGTCGTCGAGCACCTGGTCGACCGCGCTCACGACGTGCTCGTGGTGGCGCCGGGACCGGGGCCCGAGTCCTACCGCGGCGCACCGGTCGTCCGCATCCCCGCGCTGGACGTGCCCGGCGTGCACTCCCTGCCGATCGGCCTGCCGACGCGCACGGTGCTCACGGCGCTCAGCGGCTTCCGGCCGGACGTGGTGCACCTGGCCTCGCCGTTCGTGGTGGGCGCGCGTGGCCTGGCCGCCGCGCGGCGCCTGCGGGTGCCGTCGATCGCCGTCTACCAGACCGACATCGCGGGCTTCGCCACGTCGTACGGCTTCGGCATCGGCGCGCGCGCCGCCTGGCGCTGGGTGCGCCGCGTGCACTCGCGCGCCGACCGGACGCTTGCGCCGTCGTCCGACTCCGTCGAGCAGCTCCAGCTGCACGGTGTGCCCCGCGTGCACCGCTGGGCCCGCGGCGTGGACATCGACCGCTTCTCGCCTTCGCACGCCGACCCGGCGCTGCGGGCCGAGCTGGCGCCGAACGGCGAGCTGCTCGTGGGCTTCGTCGGCCGCTTGGCTCCGGAGAAGGAGGTCGACCGGCTCGTGTCGCTGGCCGGCGTGCCCGGCATCCGCGTGGTCGTGGTCGGCGATGGCCCCGAGCTGCCCTCGCTGCGCGAACGTCTCCCCGGCGCCGCCTTCCTCGGCGCGAAGTACGGCGACGAGCTGTCGGTGGCCTACGCGAGCCTCGACGTGTTCGTCCACACCGGACCGCACGAGACGTTCTGCCAGGCCGTCCAGGAAGCCATGGCCTCCGGCCTGCCGGTGCTCGCGCCCGACGCGGGCGGCCCGAAAGACCTCGTCCTGCCCGGCCGCACGGGCTACCTGCTGCCCGCCGACCGCGACGAGTTCGGCCGCGCCCTCGTCGAGCGCATCGACGACCTGCGCGACGCGGCCCTGCGGGCGCGGCTGGGGGAGAAGGCCCGCAAGGTCGTGCTGGGCCGGACGTGGCCCGCGGTGTGCCGGGAGCTGGTGGGGCACTACGAGGCCGTGCAGGACCGGGCCGCGCGCGCGGCCTGAGCGATGCACATCGTCCAGCTGGCGAACTTCTACGGGCCGCGCTCGGGAGGGCTGCGGACCGCCCTGCACCACCTCGGCGCGGGTTATGTCGCCAGCGGGCACCGCGTGACCCTCGTCGTGCCGGGCACCCGGTACGCGGTGGAGACACTGCCCACGGGCGTGCGCCGGTACTCGCTGCCGGCGCCCCGGATCCCCGGCACGGGTGGCTACCGGGCCGTCGACCCCCATCGTGTGCGGTCCGTGCTGCGGCGGCTTTCGCCGGACCGCCTGGAGGTCTCCGACCGGCTGACGCTGCGCGGCATGGGCACCTGGGCGCGTCGCAACGGGGTGCCCAGCACCGTGATCTCCCACGAGCGCCTCGACCGCCTGCTGGAGCAGTTTCTCCTGCCCCGACCGGTCGCGCGGGGCGTGGCGGACGTCGCCAACCGCCGCATGGCCGCCAGCTACGACACGGTCGTCTGCACCACTGCTTTCGCCCGCGCCGAGTTCGACCGGATCGCGGCACCGAACGTCCGTCGGGTCCCGTTGGGCGTCGACTTGGCGACCTTCGCCCCCTCGATGCGCTCGGACTCGTGGCGCCATTCCCTGGCCGATGGGGCGGATGCGTTGTTGGTCCACTGTGGACGATTGTCTCCCGAGAAACACGTCGAGCGCAGCGTGGACACCGTGGCGGAACTGACGGAGTCCGGCGCCCGCGTGCGCCTGGTGATCGCCGGCGACGGGCCTCGAAGACGCGCGCTGGAACGCCGCGCCCGCGGCCTCCCCGTGACGTTCCTGGGCTTCCTCTCCGGCCGCGACGAAGTCGCCCGCCTGCTGGCCACCGCCGACGTGTCGCTCGCCCCGGGCCCCCACGAGACCTTCGGCCTGGCCGCCCTCGAAGCCCTCGCCTCCGGCACCCCCGTCGTGGTCTCCGCCTCCTCCGCCCTGCGCGAAATCGTCCGCCCCGGCTGCGGCGCCGCCGTTGACGACCACGCCCCCGCCTTCGCCACCGCCGTCACCGGCCTCCTGGACAGCCCCGAAGACCTCCGCCGCGCCGCCGCCCGGGCGCGCGCCGAGGAATTCGCCTGGCCGGAGTCGGTGCGGGGGATGCTCGCTGCGCTTGGGTGAGGTTTCGCTTGGGTCGGTTCGGGTTTGGTCCGTGGGGATCAACCCATCCCGGACCAGCCCACTCGGACTGACCCGGGGTCCCAGCCGAACCGCGACCGGTCCCCTCGCACCGCCCAACGGGCACGAGTGGACCGGTCGCGCCGTGCGCGGGTCGCGAGGGGACGGTTCGTGCCGGCTGCTGGGTGCGAGTGGTCCGATCGCGCCCTACCGCAGGTGCGAGGTGACCGCTGGTGTCGCGCACTGGGTCCCGAGGGGACGGTTCGGGAGATGCGATGAGCGTGATGGGACGGTTCGTGCCGCCTGCTGGGTGCGAGTGGTCCGATCGCGAACGGTCCAGTCGCGCCGACCCGGCTGCGCGAGTGGACCTTTCGCGCCGGTGGCCGCGCGCGAGAGGACCGATCGCGCCATCCGAGGGTGCGAGGGGACCGTTCGCGCAGGTTGCTCGGTGCGACGGGACCTTTAGCGCCGCGCGGCGGGCACGAAGGGGCCGCTCGCGGTGTGCAAGCGGCGCGAGTGGACCGTTCGCGCCGTGCCGCAGGTGCGAGGTGACCGCTCGTGTCGCGCACTGGGGCACGAAAGGACCGTTCGCGCCGTGCGCGGGTCGCGAGGGGACGGTTCGTGCCGGCCCGCTGGGTGCGAGTGGTCCGATCGCGAACGGTCCAGTCGCGCCGACCCGCGCTGCGCGAGGGGACCCTTCGTGCCGTCGGCGGCGCGCGAGGGGACCGATCGCGCCGCGTTGGTGGGGCGAAGGGACCGTTCGCGCCGGTGGCCGCGTGCGAGTGGACCGTTCGTGCCGTTGGCGGCGCGTGAGGGGACCGTTCGTGCCATGGCCGAGGCGCGACAGCGCCCCTCACGCCGCGCCAACCGTCGCGACCGGGCCCCCGTGACACCGCGACAGAGCCCCGCCGTCGCGACCCGACCCCCGCCGTCGCGGTCCCGGACCGGACCGGACCCGACCCAGCCCTCCTGACCAGCGCCTCAGCCACCCTCAGCGTCCAGTCCGCACGCCAGTGTCTAGATTCGAGGCATGCCCCGCGCCAGTCTGGACAAGGATCCGCACGAAGTCGCCGCGATGTTCGATGGCGTGGCGTCCGGTTATGACCGGGCGAATTCGTTCATGACGTTCGGGTTCGACCGGCGGTGGAGGACCACCACGGCGCGGGTGCTGGACGCCAAGCCGGGGGAGAAGGTGCTGGACCTGGCGGCCGGCACGGGCGTCTCGACGGTCGAGTACGCGCGCAACGGCGCCTACTGCGTCGCGGCCGACTTCTCGCTCGGGATGTTGCGGGCGGGACTGCGGCGGAAGCTGCCGATGGTCGCGGCGGACGCGTTGCACCTGCCGTTCGCGGACGACTCGTTCGACGCCGTCACGATCTCCCTCGCGCTGAGGAACTTCGTCGACACCAAGGCCGCCCTCACGGAAATACTGCGGGTGGTCAAGCCCGGTGGCCGACTGGTCATCTGCGAGGTCTCCACGCCCACCTTCGCGCCCATCCGGTTCTTCTACCGGCGCTTCGTCCTGAAGCTGCTCACCTGGGTCGGCAGCCGCTCGTCGACGAACCCCGAGGCGTACTCCTACCTGGCCGAATCCATGCTCGCGTGGCCCGACCAGCGGGCGCTCGGCGAGATCATCGCGAGCGCGGGCTGGATCGAGGTCGAGTGGCTGAACCTCACATTCGGCGTCGTCGCCATTCACCGCGCGAAGAAGCCCTCCGTAGACTCGTGACATGACGATCTCCCGCCGCAGCCCGGACCACGACGCCGAAGTGATCGTGGTCGGCGCCGGACCGGCCGGTTCCACCGCGGCCACGTACCTCGCGCGCGCGGGGGTCGACGTGCTGTTGCTGGAGAAGACCGAGTTCCCGCGTGAGAAGGTCTGCGGCGACGGCCTCACGCCGCGTGGCGTGAAGCAGCTGATCGACCTGGGCATCGACACGAGCGAGGAGAACGGCTGGGTCCGCAACCGCGGCCTGCGCATCCTCACCGGCGACCTCACGCTGGAGCTCGACTGGCCCGACCTCACCAGCTACCCGCCCTACGGCGTCGCCCGCACGCGCCAGGACTTCGACGACCTGCTGGCCAAGACCGCGGTCAAGGCCGGCGCGCGCCTGTACGAGCGCACCACCGTCACCAACGCCATCACCAGCCCGTCCGGCCGCGTGATCGGCGTCGAGGCGAAGGTCGGCCCCGAGAAGACGCCGGTCAGCTACCGCGCGCCGCTCGTGCTGGCGTGTGACGGGGTGTCCGCGCGGCTCGCGCTGAGCGTCGGCATCGAGAAGAACGAGAAGCGCCCCATGGGCGTCGCCGTGCGCCGGTACTACAAGAGCCCGCGCCACGACGACCCGTTCATCGAGGGCCACCTCGAGCTGTGGGACCGCTCCGACCCGCGCAACCCCAAGCTGCTCCCGGGCTACGGCTGGGCCTTCCCGCTCGGCGACGGCACCGTGAACGTCGGCCTCGGCATGCTCTCCACCTCGGCTTCCTTCCGCAACACCGACTACCGCGCGCTCCTGCGCCAGTGGCTCGACGGCACGCCCGAGGAATGGGGCTACCGCGAGGAGAACGCCATCGGCAAGGTCGGCGGCGCCGGTCTCCCCATGGGCTTCAACCGCACCCCGCACTACCGCGACGGCCTCCTGCTGCTCGGCGACGCCGGCGGCATGGTCAGCCCGTTCAACGGCGAAGGCATCTCCGCCGCGATGGAGTCGGCGCAGCTCGCGTCGGAGGTCGTCGTGCAGGCGCTGGCCCGCCGCGAAGGCCCTTCGCGCGAGCGCGCGCTGCAGGGTTACCCGCGCGCCGTCGGTGAGCTGATGGGCGGCTACTACCGCCTCGGCAACGTCTTCGCGAAGCTCATCGGCAACCCCAAGGTCATGCACGCGTGCACCAAGTACGGCCTGCGGATCAACAAGATCCTTCCGTTGGTGTACAAGGGACTTTCCGGCTGCTACGACGCCAAGGGCGGCGACGGCGTCGACCGCCTCATCTCGGCCCTCGCGCGGGTCACGCCCACTCCTCGCTGACCGAGCCGACTACCCCCAGCGACCGGCCGGAGGACCCCGCTCCGGCTCGCTGCCGTCCCACGAGCCGGTGCGCCGATACACGGCTGGAGCAATGGTTGCCCGGCCGGTCAGGTGGGATACGTCACAAGATCACGTCCGGATTGTCCCCGGCTCATCCGGTAATCAACCCCTAAATCGCTGGTCCCGCGAGTGCGACCGGCGCCGCACCGTCCTGGCCGGGCGGTCAAGTTAGGTAAGCCTTATACCACGGCCCCTAGAGACGGCCGTGTGAGTCGCGTCCTACACTCCCCCCATGCTTGTGAATCGCTTCACATCCACGACGAGTGGCTTGTGAACTATTTCACAAGCACCCCGTGGCCCGGCCACGGGCCGTAAGGGTGCCCTGACCCTCGGCGGTGTGACCCAGCTCCCTTAGGGTGCCGACGAGGAAGCGGACCACCACCCGAGAAGCAACCCGCAGCGGCGCGGAAAGGATGGCGAAGACCCCGTGCTGATGTTGCCCGTGCTGGCGCAGGCCGACCCCAGTGGAGCTGCGGCCGCGCCTGGCCTGAAGGTGTACCTGCCGCTCGTCCTGTTGTTCGTGCTGGCGCTCGCGTTCGCCACCCTGTCGGTGCTGCTGGGCCCGCTCGTCGGCCCCAGCCGCTACAACAAGGCGAAGCTCTCGGCCTACGAATGCGGGATCGAGCCTTCGCCGCAGCCGCTCGTCGGCGGCGGCCGGATGCCGGTGGCGTACTACATCACGGCGATGCTCTTCATCCTGTTCGACATCGAGATGGTGTTCCTCTACCCGTTCGCCGTGAACGCGAACGCGCTCGGTGTGTTCGGCCTGGTGGAGATCGTGCTGTTCATCGTTACGGTCGGGTTCGCGTACGCCTACGTGTGGCGGCGCGGCGGCCTGGATTGGAACTGAAGCCATGGGCCTCGAAGAGAAACTCCCCAACGGCATCCTGCTGGCCAGCCTCGAGGGCCTGGTCAACTGGGCGCGCAAGAACTCCCTGTGGCCCGCCACCTTCGGGCTCGCGTGCTGCGCGATCGAGATGATGACGGTCGGCGGTTCCCGCTACGACATCGCGCGCTTCGGTATGGAGCGCTTCTCCGCCACCCCGCGCCAGGCCGACCTGATGATCGTGGCCGGCCGCGTGACGCAGAAGATGGCGCCCGTCCTGCGCCAGATCTACGACCAGATGGCCGAGCCGCGCTGGGTGCTCGCGATGGGCGTGTGCGCCTCGTCGGGCGGCATGTTCAACAACTACGCCGTGGTGCAGGGCGTCGACCACGTGGTGCCGGTCGACATGTACCTCCCCGGCTGCCCGCCGCGCCCGGAGATGCTGCTCGACGCGATCCTCAAGCTGCACGCCAAGATCCAGGACGAGCCGATCAACGCCCGCCGCGCCGCCATCCGCGCGGCCAGCGGCGCGCGCACCGAGCTGATCCCCTCGTCGATCAAGTACGCGAAGAAGTGAGCCCGGTGGCCGACAACCCCGAAAACGCAGAAACCCCCGAAACCGGTGGCGAGCAGTCCAGCGCCGAGCGCCCCGAAGCCGGTCTCGAGCCGCAGGGCACCACGCCCGCCGCTCCGGTGGAACCCGTTGTCGCCGGCCGCGCCCGCAAGGGCATGTTCGGCGTCACCGGCAGCGGTGACACCTCCGGCTACGGCGGCGTGCGCCTGCCCGCCTACAGCCCGCCCCCGGCCGAGCGCCCGTACGGCGGCTGGTTCGACGAGTTCGCCGACGAGTTCTACGCGGCCTTGGCGGACAACAAGGTTCCGGCCGCGGCGATCCTGCAGACCACGGTCCACCGCGACGAGATCACCTTCTACGTCGACCGCGAGCACCTGCTGGAGGTCGCCCGCGTGCTGCGCGACGACGCCGGCCTGCGCTTCGAGCTGCTGAGCTCGGTGTCCGGTGTGGACTACGGCGTGGACGTGCCGCAGCGCCTGCACTCCGTGTACCACTTCACGTCGATGACCTACAGGCGCCGCATCCGCGTCGAGGTCACCCTCGACGTGGACGACGCGCACGTGCCCTCGCTCGTCGGGCTCTACCCGACGGCCGACTGGCAGGAGCGCGAGACCTGGGACATGTTCGGCATCGTCTACGACGGCCACCCCGCGCTGACCCGCATCCTCATGCCGGACGACTGGGACGGCCACCCCCAGCGCAAGGACTACCCGCTCGGCGGGATCCCGGTCGAATACAAGGGCGCGGAAATCCCGCCGCCGGACCAGCGGAGGTCGTACTCGTGACTACCAGCGAGAACATGTCCGAGATCATCGACGGCGACGAAGAAGCTTTCGGTTACGCCGACTCGCGCGACACCACCGAAGGCCGCGTCTACACGGTCTCCGGTGGCGACTGGGACGACGTCGTCGCCGACGCGCAGCACGACGAGCGCATGGTCATCAACATGGGCCCGCAGCACCCGTCGACGCACGGCGTGCTCCGGCTCGTGCTGGAGATGGAGGGCGAGACCGTCACGCAGCTGCGGTCGGTCATCGGCTACCTCCACACCGGCATCGAGAAGAACTGCGAGTTCCGCACGTGGACCCAGGGCGTCACGTTCGTGACGCGCATGGACTACCTGGCGCCGCTGTCCACGGAGATGGCCTACTGCCTCGGTGTGGAGAAGCTGCTGGGCATCAAGGCCCCGCCGCGCGCGGAGCTGCTTCGCGTGATGCTGCTGGAGATCAACCGCATCGGCTCGCACCTGGTCTACATCGCCACCGGCGGCATGGAGCTCGGCGCCACCACGGCGATGACGCTCGGCTTCCGCGAGCGCGAAGAGGTGCTGCACCTGCTGGAGCACCTCACCGGCCTGCGCATGAACCACGCGTTCATCCGCCCCGGCGGTCTCGCGCAGGACATGCCGGCCGACTTCCAGGAGAAGGTCTCCGCGTTCGTCAAGGTGATGGACAGCCGTCTTCCCTTGTACGACAAGCTCTTCACCGGCCAGCCGATCTGGCGCAACCGGCTCAAGGGCGTAGGTGTCCTGCCGGTCGACGCGTGCCTCGCGCTCGGCGTCACCGGCCCGATCCTGCGTTCCGCGGGCCTGCCGTGGGACCTGCGCAAGACCGAGCCGTACTCGCGCTACGACGAGATCGAGTTCGACGTCCCGACCTCGACCGACGCCGACTGCTGGGCGCGCTACCTGATCCGCGTCGAGGAGATGCACCAGAGCCTGCGCATCATCAAGCAGGTCCTGAAGATGCTCGAACCGGGCCCGGTCATGGTGGAGGACAAGAAGATCGCGTGGCCCGCGCAGCTCTCGATCGGCAGCGACGGCATGGGCAACTCGCTCGAGCACGTCAAGAAGATCATGGGCCAGTCGATGGAATCGCTGATCCACCACTTCAAGCTCGTGACCGAGGGCTTCCACGTGCCGCCGGGTCAGGTGTACTCGCCGGTCGAGTCGCCGCGCGGTGAGCTCGGGGCGCACCTGGTGTCCGACGGCGGCACCCGGCCGCTGCGCGTGCACGTGCGCGAACCGAGTTTCGTGAACCTGCAGTCGATGCCCGCGATGGCCGAAGGCGGGCTGGTGGCCGACGTGATCGCCGCGGTCGCGTCGATCGACCCGGTGATGGGGGGAGTGGACCGATGACGTACTCGACGGCAGTTCCGGAGCCGGGGCCGCACGACGCCAAGACGACGCACGCCGCGGCGGGCCCCGACACCGACGTGGTCGGCATCGCGCCCGACCCGGCCGCGGCCGAGGGCATCCTGGCCGACAACCCGCCGGTGGACCCGTTCGGCGAGGACACGCACACGCGGGCGAAGGAGATCATCGCCCGCTACCCGGTGGCGCGCTCGGCGCTGCTGCCGATGCTGCACCTCGTGCAGTCGGTGCAGGGGTACGTGAGCCAGGAGGGAATTTCCTTCTGCGCCAAGCACCTCGACCTCTCCGACGCCGAGGTCAGCGCGGTCGCGACGTTCTACACCATGTACAAGCGCCGCCCCTGCGGCGAGCACCTGGTGAGCGTCTGCACCAACACGCTGTGCGCGGCGATGGGCGGCGAGGCGATCTACAAGAAGCTCCAGACGCACCTCGGTTCCGAGGACGCGCCGCTGGGCCAGGAGGAGACGGCGGGCACGCCGAACGAGCCGGGCTCGATCACGCTGGAGCACGCCGAGTGCCTCGCGGCCTGCGACCTCGCCCCGGTCATCCAGGTCAACTACGAGTACTTCGACAACCAGACGCCGGAGAAGGCGGTGGCGCTGGTCGACGCGCTGCAGGCGGGCAAGAAGCCGGCCCCCACGCGCGGCGCGCCGCTGACGAACTTCAAGGGCGCGGAGCTGCAGCTGGCCGGGTTCTTCCCGGAGGACGAGCTCACCTACCGCGGGGACGTCGACGGGCCGTCGCAGGCCGTCGAAACCCTGCGCGGCGCCCAGATCGCGGCCGACCGCGGCTGGACGGCGCCCGCGACGCAGGATGTTCCGCTCCCTGAAGTGGAGAAGAAGTAATGCCCGACCCGATTACCCCGGTCCTCACGAAGCGCTGGCTGTCGCCGAACTCCTGGCGCATCGAAACCTACGAGCAGCTCGAGGGCTACACCGCGGCGCGCAAGGCGCTCGCCGGCACGCCCGAGCAGCTGGTGCAGGTCGTCAAGGACTCCGGTCTGCGCGGCCGCGGCGGCGCGGGGTTCCCGGCCGGCGTGAAGTGGTCGTTCATGCCGCCGAACTTCGACAAGCCGCACTACCTGGTGATCAACGCCGACGAGGGCGAGCCGGGCACGTGCAAGGACATCCCGCTCATGATGGCCGACCCGCATTCGCTCATCGAGGGCTGCATCATCGCCTCGTACGCGATGCGGTCGAACCACTGCTTCATCTACGTGCGCGGTGAGGCCCTGCACTGCATCCGCCGGCTCAACGCGGCCGCGCGCGAGGCGTACGCCAAGGGCTACCTCGGCAAGAACATCTTCGGCACCGGCTACGACCTCGAGCTGACCGTGCACGCCGGCGCCGGCGCGTACATCTGCGGCGAGGAGACGGCGCTGCTCGACTCGCTCGAGGGCCGCCGCGGCCAGCCGCGCCTCAAGCCGCCGTTCCCCGCGGCCGCCGGCCTCTACGCCGCGCCGACCACGGTGAACAACGTCGAGACCATCGCGAGCGCGCCGTTCATCATCAACGCGGGTTCCGACTGGTTCCGCGAGATGGGCCGCGAGAAGTCGCCGGGCCCGAAGATCTACTCGATCTCCGGCCACGTCGAGAAGCCCGGCCAGTACGAGTGCCCGCTCGGCACCACCCTGCGCGAGCTGCTGGAGCTCGCGGGCGGCATGAAGGACGGCATCCCGCTGAAGTTCTGGACGCCGGGTGGTTCGTCCACGCCGATGTTCACGGCGGAGCACCTCGACGTGCCGCTCGACTTCGAGGGCGCGGCGGAGGCCGGCTCGATGCTCGGCACCACCGCGGTGCAGGTCTTCAACGAGACCGTGTCCGTGCCGTGGGCCGTGATGAAGTGGACCGAGTTCTACGAGCACGAGTCCTGCGGCAAGTGCACGCCGTGCCGCGAAGGCACGTACTGGCTCGCGCAGATCCTGGAGCGCATGGTCGAGGGCCACGGCACCGCCGAGGACATCGACACGCTGCTGGACGTCTGCGACAACATCCTCGGCCGCTCGTTCTGCGCCCTGGGTGACGGCGCGGTGTCGCCGATCCAGAGCGGGATCAAGTACTTCCGCCAGGAGTTCCTCGACCTGTGCGAGAAGAACAAGGCCGCCCAGCCCGAATTGGTGGGAGCTCAGGCATGACGATCGCCCCTGACAAGCCCGCGACCACGGAGACCCCGGTCCCCGAGGGTTACGTCAAGCTGACCATCGACGGTGAAGAGGTCATCGCGCCCAAGGGCGAGCTGCTGATCCGCACGGCGGAGCGCCTCGGCACGGTCATCCCGCGCTTCTGCGACCACCCGCTGCTCGACCCGGCCGGCGCCTGCCGCCAGTGCCTCGTCGAGGTGGAGATGGGCGGCCGGCCGATGCCGAAGCCGCAAGCCTCCTGCACGATGACGGTCGCCGACGGCATGGTCGTGAAGACGCAGCTCACCTCGCCGGTCGCCGACAAGGCGCAGCAGGGCGTGATGGAGCTGCTGCTCATCAACCACCCGCTCGACTGCCCGATCTGCGACAAGGGCGGTGAGTGCCCGCTGCAGAACCAGGCGCTGGCGCACGGCCGCACGGAGTCGCGGTTCGTGGACACCAAGCGCACGTTCCCGAAGCCGCTGCCGATCTCCACGCAGGTACTGCTGGACCGCGAGCGCTGCGTGCTCTGCCAGCGCTGCACGCGGTTCTCCGCGCAGGTGGCGGGCGACCCGTTCATCGAGCTGCTTGAACGCGGCGCCCACCAGCAGATCGGCACCGCCGAGACGGCCGACGTGCTGGACCTGGCCTCGCGCACCACGAGCGGCCAGCCGTTCCAGAGCTACTTCTCCGGCAACGTCATCCAGATCTGCCCGGTCGGCGCGCTCACCAGCGCCGCGTACCGGTTCCGGTCGCGCCCGTTCGACCTGGTGTCCTCGCCGAGCGTGTGCGAGCACTGCTCGTCGGGCTGCGCGGAGCGCACCGACTTCCGCCGCGGCAAGGTGCAGCGCAAGCTCGCCGGCGACGACCCCGAGGTCAACGAAGAGTGGCTGTGCGACAAGGGCCGCTTCGGGTTCCGCTACGTGCAGGCCGACGACCGCATCCGCCGCCCGCTCGTCCGCAACGAGGCCGGCGTGCTGGAGGAGTCCTCCTGGACCGACGCGCTGCGCATCGCGGCCGCCGGCCTGGCGAAGGCGCGTGACGGCAAGGGCGTCGGGGTGCTCACCGGGGGCCGGCTGACCGTCGAGGACGCCTACGCGTACTCGAAGTTCGCGCGGCTCGCCTTGCGCACCAACGACATCGACTTCCGCGCCCGCGCGCACTCGGCCGAGGAGCTGGCGTTCCTCACCTCGTCGGTCATGGCCACCACGCCGGAGACCGGCGTGACCTTCGGCGAGATCGAGCGGGCGCGCACGGTCCTGTGCGTGGCGTTCGAGCCGGAGGACGAGGCGCCGATCGTGTTCCTGCGGCTGCGCAAGGCGGCTCGCAAGAACCGCACCCGCGTCGTCCACTTGGGACAGTGGACCACCTCGTCGGTGCGCAAGACCTTCGGTGAACTGCTCGCCTGCGTGCCGGGTGGCGAAGCCGCCGCGGTCGACGGGATCGCGCAGCACGCGCCGGACCTCGACTCCGCGCTGAGCGGCGGTAACGCGGTGATCCTCGTCGGCGAGCGCGCCGCCGAGGTTCCCGGCCTGTTCTCGTCGCTGCGGGCGCTGGTCGAGCGCACGGGCGCGCGGCTCGCGTGGATCCCGCGCCGAGCCGGTGAGCGCGGTGCGCTGGCCACCGGCTGTGTGCCGACGCTGCTGCCGGGTGGCCGTTCGGTCACCGACGCGGCGGCTCGCGCCGAGGTCGAAAAGCACTGGGGCGCCGAGCTTCCCGCTGCCGACGGCCGCGACACGACGGGCATCCTGGAAGCCGCTTCCGGTGGTGACCTCGACGGCCTGGTCGTCGGCGGGCTCGACCCCAACGACCTGCCCGACCCGGACCTGGCCCGCCGCGCGCTCGACAACGCGGGCTTCGTGGTCAGCCTGGAGCTGCGGGTGAGCGAGGTCACCGAGCGGGCCGACGTGGTCCTGCCGATCGCGCCGTCGGTCGAGAAGGCGGGCAGCTACCTCAACTGGGAGGGCCGCCGCCGCGACTTCGACATCACGGTGGAAGGCACCGGCGCCCTGTCCGACGGCCGGGTGCTCGACACCCTCGCCGTCGAGATGGACGTGGACCTGTTCACGCAGACGCCGGCCGCCGCGGCGGGCGACTTCGCCAAGCTCGGCCAGGGCACCACGAAGTTCGGCTACATCGCCACCGGCGCGCAGGCCGCACCGGCGCCGGGCGAGGGCCAGGCCGTGCTCGCCACCTGGCGGCAGCTGATCGACAACGGCTCGCTGCAGGACGACGAACCGCACCTCAAGGGCACGCAGCGCAAGCCCGTGGCCCGGCTCTCGGCGAAGACCGCCGAAGGCCTGGGCGCCACGGTCAGCGTGTCGAACGAGCGCGGCTCGATCACGCTGCCCGTCGAAGTCGCCGACCTGCCCGACGGGGTCGTGTGGCTCCCGGGCAACTCCGACGGCTCTGCCGTCCGCGCCGCACTGGCCGCGGGTCACGGCGCGCTGGTGCAGATCTCCGGAGGTGAACAGTGAGCCCGCAGCTCATGCCGTTCCTGGCGCAGATGCCGGACGCGGCAGAACGCGCTCGCCTGCTCGCGGACGACCCGTGGTGGCTGGTCCTCATCAAGGCCGTGGTCATCCTGCTCATCGGCCCGATCCTCACGATCTTCCTGATCGTCTGGGAGCGCAAGGCGGTCGGCCGGATGCAGAACCGGCCCGGTCCCAACCGCGTGGGCCCTGGCGGGTACCTGCAGTCGCTGGCCGATGCGATCAAGCTCCCGTTCAAGGAGCAGATCATCCCGGACACGGCCGACCGCAAGGTGTACTTCCTCGCACCGGTGCTCGCCGCGGTCCCGGCGCTGATCGCGCTCTCGGCCATCCCGTTCGGCCCGGTCGTGTCGATCTTCGGCCAGACGACCACGCTGCAGCTGGTCGACCTGCCCGTCGGCGTGCTGGTGATCCTGGCGTGCTCGTCGATCGGCGTGTACGGCATCGTGCTCGCCGGCTGGTCCTCGGGCTCGCCGTACCCGCTGCTCGGCGGTCTCCGCTCGGCGGCGCAGGTGATCTCCTACGAGATCGCGATGGGTCTCTCGATCGTCGCGGTGATCCTCTACTCCGGGTCGCTGCAGACGTCGGAGATCGTGGAGCAGCAGGCCCACGGCTGGTACTTCTACATGCTCATCCCGAGCTTCGTGATCTACGTGATCTCGATGGTCGGCGAGACGAACCGCGCGCCGTTCGACCTCCCCGAGGCCGAGTCGGAGCTCGTCGGCGGCTTCCACACCGAGTACAGCTCGATGAAGTTCGCGATGTTCTTCCTCGCCGAGTACGTGAACATGGTGATCGTCTCGGCGTTCTGCACCACGCTGTTCCTGGGCGGCTGGCGGTTCCCGTTCGTCGGCGACGACTCGCCGCTGAACCAGAACTGGTGGCCGATGCTCTGGTTCTTCGCGAAGACGTTCATCCTGCTGTTCGGCTTCATCTGGCTGCGCGGCACGCTGCCGCGGCTGCGCTACGACCAGTTCATGCGCCTGGGCTGGAAGGTCCTGGTGCCGATCAACCTGGTCTGGATCCTCGTGGTCGTCGCGATCAAGACCATCCAGTGGAGCTGGCCGCAGATCCTCGTCGGCGTGGGCATCGTGCTGGTGGTGCTCGTGCTGATCAGCCTGGCGGTGCCGAACAAGAAGCTGCCGGAAGGCGACTACGTCGACCTCACGGGCGGCGGGTTCCCCGTGCCGCCGCTGGACCTGAAGGTCCCCGAGAGCACTCCGCGCCAGAAGGCGCTGGCCAAGGCGGAGGCGAGGGCGGCCCGGCGCAAGCCGGCGGCCGTCGGCACCGCAGCACAGGAAGGGGCAGAAGATGGCGGCAACTGACTTCCTGAATCCCATCAAGGGTTTCGGCGTCACCTTCGCGATGATGTTCAAGAAGGTCGCCACCGAGGAGTACCCGGAGGCCGGCGCCCCGGCCGCGCCGCGGTACCACGGCCGCCACCAGCTCAACCGCCACCCGGACGGGCTCGAGAAGTGCGTCGGCTGCGAGCTGTGCGCCTGGGCCTGCCCGGCCGACGCGATCTTCGTCGAGGGCGGCAACAACACCGAGGAAGCGCGTTTCTCCCCGGGTGAGCGATACGGCGCGGACTACCAGATCAACTACCTGCGCTGCATCGGCTGCGGGCTGTGCATCGAGGCCTGCCCCACGCGGTCCCTGACGATGATCAACTTCTACGAGCTCGCCGACGACGACCGCCAGCGCCTCATCTACACCAAGGAAGACCTGCTCGCCCCGCTGCTGCCCGGCATGGAGCAGCCGCCGCACCCGATGCGCCTCGGCGACAACGAGCAGGACTACTACGTCAACGGTCCCGAGCTCGAAGCACGCTTCTCAGCTGAGAGCTCATCAGGCACAGCGGCCAAGGCGCAGCAGCAGGAGGCCCAGCAATGATCACGGCCCTTCTGGCGCAGGCGCCGCCCCCCGCGTCGACCTCGGTGTCGGTGGGCGAGGCGATCGCGTTCTGGATCCTCGGCCCGCTGTCGCTGCTCGGCGCGCTCGGGATGATCTTCTCGCGCAACGCCGTGCACTCGGCCCTGTGGCTGGTGCTCACGATGCTGAGCCTGGGCGCGCTCTACATGACGCAGTCGGCGCCGTTCCTCGGGTTCACGCAGATCATCGTCTACACCGGCGCGATCATGATGCTGTTCCTGTTCGTGCTGATGCTGGTCGGCCGCGAGAGCTCCGACTCCGTGGTCGAGGTCCTGCGCGGACAGCGGTTCGCCGCGACGATCCTCGGCATCGGGCTCGCCGCGCTGATCGCCGCCGGCGTCTTCCGCTCGATGGTGAACGTGACCCCGGCGCCGTCGCTCGACCCGTACGCCGCCAACGGCGGTGGCGCGGGCGGCCTCGGGCGGATCATCTTCACGCAGTACCTCTTCCCGTTCGAGCTCACGTCGGCGCTGCTCATCACGGCCGCGCTCGGCGCGATGGTGCTGGCGTTCACCGACCGCCACAAGAAGGGCGGCAAGCTCCCGCAGCGCGAGCTCGTGAAGCTGCGCTTCCGCGGCGAGCACGACCGCCCGTCGCCGCTGCCCGGCCCGGGCGTGTTCGCCACGGCCAACTCGGTCGCGGTGCCGGCCCTGCTGCCCGACGGCTCGATCGCGCCGGAGTCGCTCTCGGCGATCATCGAGTCCACCTCGGCGCTGCAGCTCATGCGCGAGCGCAAGCTCATCGCCGACGAGGGCCCCAAGCCCGACGCCCACGCGCTGGTCGGCGGCGACAGCGTTGCCGCGGGCACCGACGAAGAAGGGGAAGGAAAGTGACCCCGAGCTACTACCTGCTGTTGTCGGCGTTGCTGTTTTCCATCGGCGCCGTGGGCGTCCTGGTCCGCCGCAACGCGATCGTCGTGTTCATGTGCGTCGAGCTGATGCTCAACGCGGTGAACCTCAGCCTGGTCACGTTCGCCCGCATCAACGGCGGGCTCGACGGTCAGGTGATGGCGTTCTTCGTGATGGTGGTGGCCGCCGCCGAAGTCGTGGTCGGCCTGGCGATCATCATGTCGATCTTCCGCACCCGGCGCTCGGCCTCGGTCGACGACACCAACCTGCTGAAGTACTGAGAGGGCTAGTGTGACCGCATCATCGTGGCTGCTGGTGGCCCTTCCGGCCCTCGGAGCCCTGATCCTCCTGCTCGCCGGGAAACGGGCGAAGGCCTGGGGGCACCTGCTCGGCACCGCCACCGTCGTCCTGGCTTTCGTCTACGCCGTGATCCTGTTCTTCTCGACGGCGGGCAACGCGACCGAGAACGTCAACCTGTACTCGTGGATCCCCGCGGGTCAGCTGCAGGTGGACTTCGGGCTGCGCATCGACGCGCTGTCGCTGACGTTCGTCCTGCTGATCACCGGCGTCGGCATGCTGATCCACTTCTACTCGATCGGCTACATGGCCGACGACGAGGGCCGGTACCGCTTCTTCGCGTACCTGAACCTCTTCGTCGCCTCGATGCTGATCCTGGTGCTGGGCAACAGCTTCGTGACGCTGTACCTCGGCTGGGAAGGCGTGGGTCTCGCGTCCTACCTGCTCATCGGCTGGTACCAGAACCGCCCGTCCGCGGCCACCGCCGCGAAGAAGGCGTTCCTGATGAACCGCGTCGGTGACGTCGGGCTCGCGCTGGCGATCTTCCTGATGTTCAAGTACACGGGCTCCACCGGCTACACCCAGGTCTTCGACGGCCTGACCAACGGCCAGATCCCGCCGGCCGCGATCACCGCGATCGCGATCCTGCTGTTGCTGGGCGCCTGCGGTAAGTCGGGCCAGTTCCCCCTGCAGGCCTGGTTGCCCGACGCGATGGAGGGCCCGACCCCGGTCTCGGCCCTGATCCACGCGGCAACGATGGTCACCGCCGGCGTCTACCTGGTCGCCCGCTCCAACGTGATCTTCTCCGCGACGCCGGACGGCCGGCTGGTGGTCACGCTCGTCGGCGCGGTCACGCTGCTGATCGGGTGCATCGTCGGCTGTGCCTACGACGACATCAAGAAGGTGCTCGCCTACTCCACCGTCAGCCAGATCGGCTACATGATGCTGGCGGTCGGCCTCGGGCCGGGCATCTACGCGCTGGGCATCATGCACCTCGTGGCCCACGGCTTCTTCAAGGCCGGGCTCTTCCTCGGGGCCGGTTCGGTCATGCACGGCATGAACGACGAGGTCGACATGCGCAAGTTCGGCGGCCTGGCCAAGAAGATGCCGATCACCTTCGTCACCTTCGGCCTCGGTTACCTCGCGCTGATCGGGTTCCCGTTCCTCGCGGGCTACTACACGAAGGACGCGATCATCGAGGCGGCGTTCGGCCAGGAAGGCTGGCGCGGCTGGGTCTTCGGCCTCGCGGGCATCATCGGCGCCGGGCTCACCGCGTTCTACATGACGCGCCTGATGATGATGACCTTCTTCGGCAAGTCGCGCTGGAAGGAGATCAAGAGCTCCGACGGCCGCGACTTCCACCCGCACGAGTCCAAGCCGATCATGTGGATCCCGATGGCGATCCTGGCAATCGGCTCGGTCGGCTCCGGTGCGTTCTTCGCCATCGGCGACCGGTTCGAAAACTGGCTGGCCCCGACCGTCGGCGCGTACCACGAAGCCGAGCACGCCCCGATCTCCGCCGCCGCGATCCCGTGGCTGACCCTCGCGCTCGCCCTGATCGGCGCACTGCTCGCGGTCTGGATCTTCCGCCCCGGCCGGGACATCCCGGTCGAGCGCCCGCAGCGCGTCTCCTGGGTCGTCCGGGCGGCTCGCAACGACCTGTACGGCAACGCCCTCAACGAGACGCTGGTCGCCCGTCCGGGCACCTGGCTCGCGCGGGCGCTGGTGTACGTCGACAACCGCGGGGTCGACGGGGCGGTCAACGGCCTCGCCGCGGCCCTCGGCGGCGGGTCCGGCCGGCTCAGGCGGCTGCAGACCGGTTTCGTCCGGTCGTACGCGCTGTCCATGCTCGGCGGCACGTTCCTGCTTCTGGCGGCCCTTCTGCTGGTGAGGTTCTCCTGACATGACTTGGCTCCTGGCGCTCATCCTGCTGCCGCTGGTCGGCTCGCTGGTGCTGGCGTTCCTCAAGGGGAACGACCGGGCCGCGATCGCGACCGCGCTCGTCGTGTCCATTGTGGAGTTCCTGCTGATCATCCCGTTCTGGGCGAGCTACTCGCCTTCGGGAGCGAGGATCCAGCAGGCCACCTCGATGGACTGGATCCCCACCTTCGGCATCCACATCTCGTTCGGCACCGACGGCATCTCGCTGATCATGATCGCGGTGATCGCGCTGCTGGTGCCGATCGTCGTGGGCGCGCTCGGGCTCACCGACAAGCTCCCGGCCGGCCGCAGCGCCGGCGGGTTCCTGTCGCTGATCCTGCTGCAGGAGGCGATCACGATCGGCGTCTTCGCGGCGACCGACGTGTTCCTCTTCTACGTGCTGTTCGAGATCATGCTGATCCCGATGTACTTCCTGATCGGCGGCTACGGCGGCGCGAACCGGCAGTACGCGGCCGTGAAGTTCTTCCTGTACTCGTTCCTCGGCGGCCTGATCATGCTGGCCTCGGCGATCGGCGCGTACTCGCTGGCGGCCGACAAGCTGGGCCACGGCACGTTCGACTGGGCCACGCTGGTCACGGTCGTGCGCGAGGCGCCGACGGGCACGCAGATCTGGCTGTTCCTCGGCTTCTTCCTCGCCTTCGCGATCAAGGCGCCACTGGTGCCGTTCCACACCTGGCTCCCGGACGCCGCGGGCCAGGCCCCGATCGGCGTCGCGGTGCTGCTGGTGGGTGTGCTGGACAAGGTCGGCACGTTCGGCTTCCTGCGCTACTGCCTGCCGATGTTCCCCGAGGCGAGCAAGGCGCTGGCGCCACTGGTGCTGGTGCTCTCGGTGATCGGCGTGATCTACGGCTCGATCCTCGCGGCCGGGCAGAGCGACATGAAGCGGTTCATCGCCTACGTCTCGATCGCCCACTTCGGCTTCATCTCGCTGGGCATCTTCGCCTTCAACGAGCAGGCGATGATCGGCTCGGTCTCGTACATGCTGAACCACAGCCTGTCGACCGGGATGCTCATCGTGGTGGTCGGCCTGATCGTGATGCGCGGCGGGTCCACGCGGATCTCCGACTACGGCGGCATGGCGAAGGTGACCCCGCTGCTCGGCGGGATGCTGCTGATCGCCGGCCTTTCGGCGCTGTCGCTGCCGGGCACCAACTCGTTCGTGAGCGAGTTCCTGGTGCTCATCGGCTCGTTCGTGACCCAGCCGGTGTACACGATCATCGCGACGGTCGGCATGGTGCTCGCCGCGGCCTACGTGCTGTGGCTCTACCAGCGGATCATGCAGGGCCCGGTGCGCGGTGACGCGCTCATCGGCGTGGGCGGCGGCCCGGGCACGGCGATCGCGCCGGAGCTCGGGGCCAAGAAGGCCATCAAGGACCTCGGCGGGCGGGAGATCGCGATCCTGGCCCCGATGGTCATCCTGATCATCGGCCTGGGTTTCTACCCCAAGCCGGTGCTCGACACGATCACCCCGTCGGTGCAGGCGACGCTGTCTGCCGTGCAGGGAGGCAAGTAAACCGTGCTCGACAGTCTCATTGAGCCTGTTCTCTCCCAGGCTCCGTCGACCCAGGTGGCGACACCTTCGGTCGACTACGCGGCCGTGCTGCCGTTGCTGATCATCTTCGGCGTCGCGTGCGTCAGCGTGCTGGTGGAGGCGTTCGCGCCGAAGGCCTCTCGCTGGTACGCGCAGGTCTTCGTGACCGTGATCGCGATCCTCGCGTCCGGGGTCTCGCTGATCATGTACGCCACCAAGACGGCGCCGAAGGCGGGCGTGACCACGTTCGCCGGCGCGATCTCGGTGGACCGCCCGTCGCTGTTCCTGTGGGGCACGCTGCTCCTGCTGGGGCTCGGCGCGGTGTTCCTCATCGCCGACCGCAAGGTGGAGCCCGGCGGCGCGTTCGTGGCGCAGGCCGCGATCAGCCCCGGCACCGTGCAGGACCGGGCGCAGGCGGTCGGGACGGTGACGTCGCAGACCGAGGTCTTCCCGCTCACGCTCTTCGCACTCGGCGGCATGATGGCCTTCACCGCGGCCAACGACCTGCTGACGATGTTCATCGCGCTCGAGGTGCTGAGCCTCCCGCTGTACCTCATGTGCGGCCTGGCCCGCCGGCGCCGGCTCATCTCGCAGGAGTCGGCGGTCAAGTACTTCCTGCTCGGCGCGTTCTCCTCGGCGTTTTTCCTCTACGGCCTCGCGCTGCTCTACGGCTACGCGAACTCCGTGAAGCTCGCCGACATCGCCAACGCCGCGGCCGGCTCGGACCGCTCCGACACGCTGCTGTTCGCGGGCCTCGGCCTGCTCGTGGTGGGTCTGCTGTTCAAGGGCTCGGTCGGCCCGTTCCACACCTGGACGCCGGACGTCTACCAGGGCGCGCCGACTCCGGTCACGGCCTTCATGGCGGCGTGCACGAAGGTCGCCGCGTTCGGCGCCATCCTGCGCGTGCTGTCGGTGGCGTTCTCTTCTACGAGCTGGGAGTGGCGCGGGGTGCTGTGGGCCGTGGCGATCATCTCGATGGCGATCGGCGCGATCCTCGGCCTCACGCAGACCGACGTGAAGCGCATGATCGCGTACTCCTCGATCGCCCACGCGGGCTTCCTGCTCGTCGGCGCCATCGCGATGACCGAGGACGGCCTGTCGAGCACGCTGTTCTACCTGCTCGCCTACGGCTTCACCACGCTCGCCGCGTTCGGCGTGATCAGCCTGGTCCGCGACGCCAGCGGTGAGGCGACGCACCTGTCCGCCTGGGCGGGGCTGGCGAAACGCTCGCCGGTGCTGGCCGGGGTGTTCACGTTCCTGCTGCTGGCGTTGGCCGGTATCCCGTTGACCAGTGGGTTCGTGGGCAAGTTCGTGGTGTTCTCCGCGGCCCTGTCCGACGGCATGGCCCCGCTGGTGGTGATCGCGCTGGTGTTCAGCGCGGTGGCCGCGTTCTTCTACCTGCGGGTGATCGTGCTGATGTACTTCTCCGAGCCGGCGGCCGACGGCCCGACCGTCGCCATCCCGGGCGGCTTCACCACGGCGGCCATCACGCTCGGTGTGGTGGTGACGCTGGTGCTGGGCCTGGTGCCCTCGTTCGCCCTCTCGTGGGCCAGTTCGGGCGGATTCGCTTCGTAGGGTTTCTGAACCACTGGGCGAGATCGCGCCGGTTTCTTCCCTCCTGATGTGGTCGGCCCCCGGGCCGACCACATCAGGAGGGAAGGAGCCGGCTCAAAGGCGATCTCGCACGCGTCGGCGGAGCCGACGCCAAAAACACAGATAAGCTTTTCACCATGCACATCGAGCGGGTGCGGATCACGGACGTCCTGGGGTTCCGTGGTGCCCGCACGGTGGACCTGAAGCTGCCGGGGCCGAGCTGGACCGTGCTGGCCGGGCGCAACGGGTCGGGCAAGACGACGTTCCTGCGGGCGCTGGCGCAGGCTCTCGTGCAGCCGCCGTTCGCCGAGAGCCTGGTCGCCGAGGGCAGCTCCATCGACGTCGAGGTGGTGGGCGAGGGGCCCGCGTTCTGTGCCGGCTACGGCCCGTTCCGGCGGCTGGCCGGGGGCGCGCCCGAGGCGCAGTCGCTGATGCGCGGCGAGTTCGCGCGGGTGGCGAGCCTGTTCAGCGAGGACGCTTCGCTGGCCGAGGGCGTGGCGTGGCTGATCAACCAGCACCTGCGGGCGCTGGAGGGCAAAGCGGGCGCGCGGGAGCTGAAGGACTCGGTGCTGACGCTGCTGGGCGACGGCCTGCTGCCCGACGGCTACCGCGTGCGCGACGTCGACTCCGACGGCCTGTGGGTGTCCTACCGCGGCGAACGCTTCCCGCTGCGCGAGATGAGCGACGGGTACCGCACGGTCACGGCGCTGGTCGTGGACCTGGTGCGGCAGCTGGCGGACGCGGGCCTGGGGGTCGACGCGTCGGGCGTGGTGCTGATCGACGAGGTCGACGCGCACCTGCACGTGTCGTGGCAGAAGCGCATCGGGCCGTGGCTGAAGGCGCATTTCCCGGGGATCCAGTTCGTGGTGAGCACGCACAGCCCGTATGTCTGCCAGGCCGCCGATCCCGGTGGCCTGATCCGCCTGCCGGGGCCGGACGAGCAGGAGCCGCCGCGAGTGGTGTCGGACGAGCTGTACCAGCGTGTGGTCTACGGCAGCGGTGATGACGCGGTGCTGTCGGATCTGTTCGGGCTCGATACCCCGTACTCGCCGCGGGCCGTGGAGTTGCGGGAGCACCTCGCCGAGCTGGAGATGCTCGTGGCGAGCGGCCAGGCGGACGCCGACGGCGTGCGCGAGTGGGAGCAGCTGCGCGACCGGCTCAGCAGCTCACCGCCCAGCCGCGTCGACGACGTCACGCGCCACTTCGACGAACGGTGATCGCGCTGCGCCGGGTGGCGCTGCCCGCCGTGGTTGCTCTCGAGCTCGCGCGGCTCACCTCGCGGATTCCTTCTGGCGACAGCAAAACCGCGCGTCGCTTGTGGACTTCCGCCCGCGGCGCCCGCCGCTCGATCCGCACGCACCTCGCCGCGATGGCCTCGGGCCGCGGCTACTGCATGTACTGCGGCGACGGTCTCGGGTCCACTGTGGACCACTTCGAACCGGTGGCGCGGGCGCCACGGCGGGCGTTCGACTGGCTCAACCACCTGCTGGCGTGCGAGTACTGCAACAGCCACCACAAACGCGACCGGTTCCCGGTGGACGACGTCGGCCGGCCGCTGCTCATCGACCCGACCGCCGAGGACCCGCTCGACCACCTGTTCCTGGTGCTGTCCATCGGCACCTATCGCGCTCTGACGGACAAGGGCCGCGCGACGATCGAGGTGTGCGGCCTGAACCGGCCCCTCCTGGAACGCGGCCGCGCCGCCGCCGTGGACCAGGTGGCGGCCCTGGTGTTCCACTGGTGGAACGGCGACGCCGACACCCGCCGCCGCGCCATCTGGACCCTGCGCGACCAGCCCCACGCCGACGTCCTCCACGCCATGCTCCGCCAGGCCCTGCTGCCGGGCGCGCCACGGATCTTCTCGGACGCGTCCCTGCTCGACCTGCTCCGCGACGCCGACCTGCGCGCTGAACTGCTGGCTTAGCGCCGCGGAGCCGGGGCCAAATTACGGCGTGGGGGAGCAGGCCGTGCGGCCCACGGTCACGCTGCCGGAGATGCCCGAAGCGGGCAGGAAGTCGATGCGCAGCATGGTCAAGCTGATGCTGCCGTCGCCAGGAAGGGTCTGGGTGTTGAACACCGCGTTGGCGAGCACGGTGCCGTTCGACTTCGTGATCGGCTTCGTGTAGCCCGACGGCACGGGCGAGGGCAGGCCGGTGATGCCGGCCAGGCCGCTGAACGTCCAGTTGGCGCTGGTCTGGCGCTGCACGGCGTCGCACGTGACGGTGTAGCTCGAGAGCCGGATGCGCGGCCCGCCGGCGCTGACGAGGGCCGAGAGCTCGAAGTTCTTGCCGGTGGCCGTGGACTTGGTGCTGGTGGTGTCGTTGTCGGGATCGACCACCGTCGTCGTGCAGGACGAAGTGCCGCCGCCCCAGCTCAGGCCCGTCTTGCTCAGCGAGCCCGCCGACGCGCTCGTCGGCCCCTCCACCGCGCACGGCGCCAGCGTCGGCACCGTCACCGTCGTCGAGCCCTTGGTGAAGCTCGCTTCACCGAGATCGGCCACGCCCGCGGGTGTCTCCGCGTGGGCCACGCCTCCGGCCACCACGCTCCCCGCCATCACCACCGCCGCGACGAGCCCCGTCTTCACGTTCTTCAGCATGTCCTGACCTCCCTGCACTCAAGCCGCACGGACCGCGCCGGCGAACTCCCACTGAGTGAATATCCGCGCGCCCGTTTCGCCCGTTGCGCTGCCGGGCGTTGATCACTCGTCCGTGCCGGGGGATCAACCCGTTCGGGGCTCGGCCTTGACTTCTGGGACGGGGTTGCCCTCCGGTGTCATGTTCGTCACCGTTTCCCCTGGACAGCGGGTAAACGGCGTACCAGGGGTAGCCACTACTCTGAAAGCCGGATAACCCGACCGGCGCATGAGAGAGCGGAGCCGACGTGTCTGTGTCTTCACCACCCCCGGGGGCGGGAGCCGCCGCTGCACGGGATGGCGCTGTCGAGGACCTGCGCGCGACCGTCGGGCTGCAGATCGAGGACGAGAAGCTGCTGAGGGCGATCGCCGGCGGGCTGGCGGACGTCGAGGCGATGCTGCGGGACGTCGTGAAGAGCGATGTGCAGGCGGTGCACGACGCGGCGTTGCACCTGGTCGAGGCGGGGGGCAAACGTTTTCGTCCCCTGTTCACGCTGCTGTCGGCGCAGTTCGGGCCGCGCCAGGGTGACCACGTGCTCATCGCGGCCGCCGCGGTGGAGCTGGTGCACCTGGCGACGCTGTACCACGACGACGTGATGGACGAAGCGACCATGCGGCGCGGCGCGGAGAGCGTGAACGCGCGCTGGGACAACACCGTCGCGATCCTGACCGGCGACTTCCTCTTCGCCCACGCCTCGCGCCTGGTGGCCGACCTCGGCACGGACGCGGCGCGGATCATCGCCGAGACGTTCGGCGAGCTCGTGACCGGCCAGATGCGCGAGACGGTCGGCCCCGGCCCCGGCGACGACCCCGTGGAGCACTACCTCACCGTCATCGCGCAGAAGACCGGCTCGCTGATCGCGACGTCGGGGCGCTTCGGCGGCATGATGTCCGGCGCCCCCGAGGAGTACATCCAGGCGCTGCGCCGGTTCGGCGACATCATCGGCACGGCGTTCCAGATCTCTGACGACATCATCGACATCGCGTCGCCGTCCGACGAGCTCGGCAAGGCGCAGGGCACGGACCTGCGCGAAGGCGTGCGCACGCTGCCCATGCTCTACGCGCTGGCCGACCCGGACACCGACCCGCGGCTCGTGGAGCTGCTGGCCGGCCCGATCGCCGAGGACGAGGTGGTCGCCGAGGCCCTCGAGCTGCTGCGCCGCTCGAGTGGACTCGAACGCGCGCGCGTCACCCTTTCCGACTACGCTTCCCGGGCACGTGCCGAGCTCGCAGCGCTGCCCGCTTCCCCTGCGCGAGACGCTTGCGAATCGGTGGCCGACTACCTGGTCGCGCGGACGCATTAAAAGGGGCAGAGAAGATGTCCATTTTCGGACAAGTCTGGCTGTGGAGCCTGCTGGCGTTCTTCGTCGGCGCGCTCGTGGCCTGGTTGGTCCTCGTGTTGCCGGCGCGCAAGCGCATTCGTGAGCTGGAAGACGCGCTGGCGTCGGCGCACGCCGAGAACGCGCGCACCCCGGCCAATGCGGCCGCGCTGGCCGCCGCGTCGGGCCGGACGTCGGTGCTGCCGCCGGTCGACGCGCCCGTGGCTTCGGAACCGCTGGGGTTCACGTCCGATCTCGCGGAGCCGGACAGCGAGCCGGCGTGGACGCGCGACGAGCGCGAGCACGCGCCGACCGAGCTGATCGCCGCGGCGCCGCCCGCCGGGTTCGACCCGGAGGAGGAGTACGACGCCGAATACCGCACCGCGCCGGAGCCGGGCGCTTCGCCCGAAGCGGACGAGCCGGCCCTGGCGTCCTCCGTGGACAGTGGCGACGTTTACCGCGCGGCCGCGACGGAGTACCTCAGCCCGGTCTCGCGCGAGCCGGACAGCGGGTACCACCACGCGGTAGAACTCGAGGACGAGGACCACGGCAGCGGCTACCACCGCGCGGTGGAACCGTTCGAGAGCAAGCTCGAACCGTTCGAGACCACGTCGTCGTTCGAGAGCCGGCTGGACCCGCCCGTCGTGCCCGACGAGCCGGTGTCGCTGTTCCAGCCCGCGCCCGCGGCGGATCAGTCCGAATCGGACTGGTTCTCGAAGGAACTGCCGGAGCGCTCGCCGTTCGAGGACGCACCGGGCGGCGACTACCTCGACGAGCCGGAGTCCACTGAGCACCTGACGCCGGCCATGGCGCAGCCCGCGGCCGCAGTCGACGAGCCCGAAGAGTCCACAGAGGAACCCCTGGAGTCCGGCGGCCTGCCCAAGCGCCAGCCCCGCGAATCCCCGCGCGGCGGCTTCGACCCGCCGCGGCCGATCCAGCCGTCGATGCGCCCGGTCGAACGCCGCGAGCCGGACCTCACGGGCGCGCACAGCGGTTCGCTGTTCGAGCCGTCGGTGCAGCCCAACCAGGTCGCCGCCATGGCCGCCCCGGAACCACCCCCGGCCCGCGACACCGGCGAGGACTCCGTGCCGCCCGGCCCCTTCGGCCCCGGCTCCGCCATGCCCCGCCCCGGCGGCGGCCGCCCGTCGGACGCCTTCACGGTCAAGGCCAGCGTCACGGCTTTGCGGTACTGCACCGAGGAATCGCCGCAGTTCCCGCGCATGGTCGCCGAAGTGTGGTTCAGGACTTCCGCTGACGCCGAGCGCGTCGGCTTCAGGCCCTTGAGCTAATCCGTTGTAGACAGACCAAAAAGGCCGCTGCCCCGTTGTGGGCAGCGGCCTTTTGGTCAAACTCGGAGACTTTAAACCACCGTCCAGGTGTCCTTGCCGCGCAGGAGGCCCTGCAGGTCGGGCTTGCGGGCCGCGCGGGCCTCTTCCACCTGGGCCCGGGCGCCGTCGTCGTAGGTGGGGCGTTCGACCTGGCGCAGGATGCCCGTCGGGACGTGCGTCAGATTCTGGTCGCCCAGGCGGGTCAGCGCGAAGGCGTACGACGTGTCGGCGATGGTCGGGTCGTGGACGACCACGTTGTCCTCGCCGATGTCGCTCACCTTGGCGATGTCCAGGCCACCCCACTCGCCGCGGCGGACGCCGAACTCGCCCTCGGCGCCGAAGCGCATCGGCTCGCCCGCCTTCAGCGGGATGAGCCGGGACGCGGCCTCGTCCTTGTCCTTCAGGACGTCGAAGGCGCCGTCGTTGAAGATGGGGCAGTTCTGGTAGATCTCGACGATCGCCGAGCCGCGGTGGCGGGCCGCCGCCTCCAGGACCTCGGTGAGGCCCTTGCGGTCGGAGTCCAGCGCGCGGCCCACGAACGACGCCTCGGCGCCGATCGCCAGCGACAACGGGTTGAACGGCGTGTCCACCGAACCCATCGGGGTCGACTTGGTGACCATGCCCTGGCCCGACGTCGGCGAGTACTGGCCCTTGGTCAGGCCGTAGATCCGGTTGTTGAACAGCAGGATCTTGATGTTCACGTTGCGGCGCAGCGCGTGGATCAGGTGGTTGCCGCCGATGGACAGCGCGTCGCCGTCGCCGGTGACGACCCACACCGACAGGTCCGGGCGCGTGGTGGCCAGGCCGGTCGCGATCGACGGCGCGCGGCCGTGGATCGAGTGCATGCCGTAGGTGTTGAGGTAGTACGGGAAGCGCGACGAGCAGCCGATGCCCGAGATGAACACGATGTTCTCGCGCTTGAGGCCCAGCGTCGGCAGGAACGACTGCACGGCGTTGAGCACCACGTAGTCACCACAGCCGGGGCACCAGCGCACTTCCTGGTCCGACTTGTAGTCCTTGGCCTTCTGCGGTTCGTCGGTGGTGGGGACGAGGTCCAGACCACCGAGCTGCGGCAGTCCGAGGTCGATGGCGGTCACTTGACGCCCTCCGGAACGGTGCTGGTGATGATGTCGGCGAACACGTTCTGCAGCTCTTCGGCCTTGAACGGCAGCCCCGCCACCTTGGTGTACGAGTGCACGTCGACCAGGAACTTCCCGCGCAGCAGCAGCGCGAGCTGGCCCAGGTTCATCTCCGGCACCACGACCTTGTCGTAGGCCCGGAGCACGTCGCCCAGGTTCGCGGGCAGCGGGTTGAGGTGACGCAGGTGCGCCTGCGCGATCGGCATGCCCAGCTTGCGCACGCGCCGGCAGGCCGCGCCGATCGGGCCGTAGGACGAGCCCCAGCCGAGCGCGAGCACGCGCGCCTTGCCGCCCGACGGGTCGTCGACCACCAGGTCGGGCACGTCGATGCCGTCGATCTTGGCCTGGCGCAGCCGCACCATCTTGTCGTGGTTGTCGGGTTCGTAGGAGATGTGCCCGGTCCGGTCGGCCTTCTCGAGGCCGCCGATGCGGTGCTGCAGCCCCGGCGTGCCCGGCACGGCCCACTCGCGCGCGAGCGTCTCCGGGTCGCGCACGTAGGGCCAGAACTCGCCGGAGTCGTTGTCGGAGTTGGGTTCCGTGGCGAACTCGACGCGAAGGTCGGGCAGGTCCTCGACGTCGGGGACGAGCCAGGGCTCGGAGCCGTTGGCGATCGCGCCGTCGGACAGCAGCAGCACCGGCGTGCGGTACTTCAGCGCGATCCGCGTGGCCTCCAGCGCCGCGTCGAAGCAGTCGGCGGGCGACAGTGGCGCGATGATCGGCACGGGCGACTCGCCGTTGCGGCCGAACATCGCCTGCAGCAGGTCGGCCTGCTCGGTCTTCGTCGGCAGGCCGGTGGACGGACCACCGCGCTGCACGTCGATGACCACGAGCGGCAGCTCCGTCATCACGCCGAGCCCGATGGTCTCCGACTTCAGCGCGATGCCCGGGCCGGACGTCGAGGTCACGCCCAGCGCACCGCCGTACGAGGCGCCCAGCGCCGCGCCGATGCCGGCGATCTCGTCCTCGGCCTGGAAGGTGATGATGCCGAAGTTCTTGTGCTTGGACAGCTCGTGGAGGATGTCCGACGCCGGGGTGATCGGGTAGGTGCCCAGCAGGATCTGCAGCCCGGACTGCTGCCCGGCCGCCACGATCCCGTACGCGAGCGCCGTGTTGCCGGTGATCTGCCGGTAGGTGCCCTGGTCGAGCTTCGCCGGCGCCACCTCGAACGTCGTCGCGAACGACTCGGTGGTCTCGCCGTAGTTCCAGCCCGCGCGGAAGGCCAGGATGTTGGCCTCGGCGATGTTCGGCTTCTTGGCGAACTTCTCGCGCAGGAACCGCTCCGTGCCCTCGGTCGGCCGGTGGTACATCCACGACAGCAGCCCGAGCGCGAACATGTTCTTGCACCGCTCGGCGTCCTTCTTGCCGAGGCCGGTGTCGGCGAGCGCGCCTTGGGTCAGGGTCGACATGGCGACCCGGTGGACCTGGAAGGCCGACAGCGTCTCGTCGTCGAGCGGGTCGTTGTCGTACCCGACCTTCACGAGGTTGCGCTTGGAGAACTCGTCGGTGTTGAGGATGATCGTGCCGCCCTGCGGGACGTCACGCAGGTTCGCCTTCAGCGCCGCGGGGTTCATGGCCACCAGCACGTCGGGCCGGTCGCCGGGCGTGAGGATGTCGTAGTCGGCGAAGTGCACCTGGAACGACGAGACACCCGGGATCGTGCCTTGTGGTGCGCGGATCTCGGCGGGGAAGTTCGGCATCGTCGACAGGTCGTTGCCGAAGGCCGCGGCCTCGGACGTGAACCGGTCGCCCGTCAGCTGCATGCCGTCGCCCGAGTCACCGGCGAACCGGATGACCACCCGGTCCAGCTTGCTGACTTCGGTCGACCTCGAGCTGGTCAGGGAAGCGCTGCTGTGACCGTTGCCGGCCGCCGTGCTTCCCGGACCGCCGTTCGCACTCGTGCTCATGGGTCAGGGAATCCCTCTCTCCCGACGTGCTGCGACCCCGGGTCGGCCCCCGGGGAAACGCCCGCCCGGCGATGTCGGCTGGATCACCAGGCCTCCCCCGAGGTTACTCGTCGAGGACTCGGGAGTTCCCGAAGTGTGGGGTACCCGGAGTGGAGGCCTTCATCCCGTCACCGGCGGCGGGCGCCCTTTGTTACCTGTAACCGATGGTAACGGGATTTCCGGGGGAACCGCAGTGACGCACGTCTCCCACCGATGGGCCACACAAACCGGATTTCCCGGTCTGTGGCATGGACGATGCCACCGAATGGACTGGTCCCGCATCCGTGTCCCGGCATGTGGATAAGTTCATTCGAGTTCCCGATGAAGCCCGGGCCGGTTGTCCGGTCCAACCGGTCAGCTCTGCGGGTTCGGCGGGCGTTCCAGCAGCCGCGACAGGACGACGGTCGAAACGGTGCGGTCGATGATCTCCAGCCCGCGCAGCCGTTCGAGCGCCGTCTCGAGGTGGTGGATGTCGGCGGCGCGCAGGTGCACGATCGCGTCGGCCGCGCCCGAGACGGTGTAGGCGGCCACGACCTCCGGCAGTGGTTCGAGCCGCGCGCGGATGCGGGCGGGCGTGACGTTGCCCTGGCAGTGCACCTCCACGAAGGCCTCGGTGCCCCAGCCGAGCGCCTCCGGGTCGACGACCGCCGTGAAGCCGCGCAGCACGCCCGTCTCCAGTAGCCGGTCGACGCGGCGCTTGACCGCCGGGGCGGACAGCCCGACGACTTTGCCGATCTCGGCGTAGCTGGACCGCGCGTTGGCCACCAGGCAGGAAACGATTCGCTGGTCGATGGTGTTCACACGCAATGTTTAGCAGGTATGTGCGCAGCGAACAGCGATTGATTGCGCGGTTAGGTCGACCTTACCCTTCAATCATGCAGGCAGAGTCTGTGCAGCGAGTGCCCACCACCCGCCGTTACCTGATGTGCCCGCCGCGGTTCTTCGCGGTGGACTACGTGATCAACCCGTGGATGGACCCGACGCAGCCGGTCAGCGCCGACGTCGCGGTGGCGCAGTGGACCGGGCTGCGCGACACCTACCGCCGTCTCGGCCACACGGTCGAGGAGATCGAGCCGCAGCCCGGCCTGCCCGACATGGTGTTCGCCGCGAACTCGGGCACCGTCGTGGACGGGCGAGTGCTCGGCTCGCGCTTCCGGGCGCCGCAGCGCGCGGCCGAGGCCGAGCACTTCCGCCGCTGGTTCGTGGAGCACGGCTACCGCGACCTGACCATGCCCGAGCGGATCAACGAAGCCGAGGGTGACTTCGCCTGGACGGGCAAGCTGCTGCTCGCCGGCACCGGCTTCCGCACCGACCCGGCCGCGCACGCGGAGGCGCAGGAGGTGCTCGGCGTGCCCGTGGTGTCGCTGAGCCTCGTCGACCCGCGTTACTACCACCTCGACACGGCGCTGTTCGTCCTCACTGAAGCGACGGACACGACGGCTGCGCAGATCGCCTACTACCCGGAGGCCTTCTCACCCGGCTCGCAGCGCGTGCTGCGGCGCCTGTTCCCCGACGCCGTAATAGCCACGGCGGCCGACGCCGAGTGCTTCGGCCTCAACGGCGTCTCCGACGGACGCAACGTCGTGCTGCCGCTGGAGGCCGTCGGACTGGGCGCGCAGCTGGCCGAGCGGGGCTACGAGCCCGTCTACCTGGATATTTCCGAACTGCGGAAGGCCGGCGGCGGGCCGAAGTGCTGCACTTTGGAGATTCGCAAATAACTTTGTGTAGATAGTGTAACTACTCCATTTGCCAAGTCGATTAATCGAGAACAGGAGGTCCGACGCTCCGAACCGGGACGAGGTGCGATGGTCAACTTCACCGTGCACGGCATCGGCAGGCCCCAGCGCGCGCTCGATCCGGGCGAAGACGAGCGCTGGATCACGGTGGAGCAGTTCGAGACCTTGCTGGACCTCGTCGCGAAGTGCCCTGAATCACGGTTGACCTTCGACGACGGGAACGTCTCGGATGTCGAGGTCGCGTTGCCGCGGTTGGTGGAGCGTGGGCTGCGCGGGGAGTTCTTCCCGCTCGCCGGCCGGGTCGGGTCGCGGGGGTTCGTGGACCGGGCCGGGTTGCGTTCGCTGGTTGCCGCCGGGATGGACGTCGGCTCGCACGGCTGGGATCGGTTCGGTGCGCGGCGCTTCGAGGAACGCGTGCTGCGGCGGGAGCTCGATGCGGCGCCGCGGTTGCTGGGGGAGCTGAGTGGGCGGGCGGTGTGCCGGTACTCGCTGTCCGGGCGCCGGGTGGATCGGCGGGTGCTGGGGCGGTTGCGAGCTGCTGGGGCGACGCGGGTGTATGCCGGGTCGGGGCCCGGGGGTTCGGGGGTTCGGGGTGGGGAGTGGTTGCAGCATCGGGTTGAGGTGCGCCATGACCTTGATCGGAAGTGGGCTGAGGGTGTGTTGGTGGGGCGGTATGGGCGGTGGCCTGGTCGGCTGACGGGGTTGCTGGACTTCTGAGGTTTCGGTCCTCGCAGGGCGGCTCGCGTTGGGGGAGCACCCCGAAGCTGGAGTGTGCTGACGGCCGCTGACCCCGTGTCAAGGCGGGAAAGCGTGCCTTGACACGGGGTCGGCGGCCGCAGGGAGGCTTCGGATCGGGGTGCCGGGCGGGGGCTGGGTGCTGGGGGTGCGTTGCGTTGTCGGCTTGCGTTAGTGGGTGGGGGTCCGCTGCGGCGGGTGCGTGGCGTTCGCTGCGGTGGGCGGGCGGTGGGGGCTGCTGCGTTGTCGGCGTGCGGTGGTGGGTGGCGTTCGCTGCGGTTGGTGTGTGCCGGTGTTCGGGACTTCGGTTTTCGGAGTTCGTGAACGGTTTTGTGGTTGTACCAGCGGTTTCGTCAAATGTCTGCAACCGGTGGGAAAACCACTGACGGGCGAAGTCTTGTCACCGTGTGCGTCCGGGGGCATCCTGTGCGCTACGCCGCAATCAGTAAGGAAACTTTCCTAACTAACGTCTCTTGACTGACAGGGAGCCTCGATGAGGAAGCTGATCCTGTTCGCAGCCATGGCGGTCGCCGCCGCGGTGATGCCGGCGGCGGTGGCGTCGGCGTCGGCGTCGGCCGGGCCGGCGGGGCCGGACCACGCGCAGGTCGCCGCGGCGCCGGCGGCCGGGCCGACGGCGGCGCAGTTGCTGGCGAAGACCAACAGCTGCAACCAGATCTCGAACGGCAAGTACAAGACCGACGAGGACGCCGGGTCCAAGACCGTCGCCGTGTGCGACGCGAACGGGGCCGTGTTCTGGAAGGCCGACATGGACATCGACTGCGACGGGCAGCGCACTTCGCAGTGCAACGAGAACACCGACTGCTGTTTCCAGGGCGACACGGCGTTCCACCAGAGCGACGGAAAGCCGCTGAACGCCGCGACGCTGCCTTACATCGTCGTGCCGAGTTCGAGCGGCACGTGGAACTACAGCTCTTCCGGGCTCAAGGGTGGCGGCAGTTGCGCGGTGATCTACAACGGAAAAGTCGAATACACCGTCATCGGTGACACCGGGCCGACCGGGATCATCGGCGAGGCTTCGTACGCGACGGCCAAGGACCTCGGCATCAACCCCGACCCGTCCAACGGTGGTACCGACTCCGGCGTGACCTACATCTGCTTCAAGAACTCGAAGGTCTCGCCGATCGAGAACCACGGCACGGCCACGAGCACGGGTCAGGGTCTCGCGAGCACGTTCGTGAACAACAACTGAACTGACGGCACAACGGGCGCCGGGGAAGCTTTGTCGAGCTTCCTCGGCGCTTCGTCGCTTCTTGGCCGAAATGGCGCTACGGCAACGGGAAATGTTGTCGAGACCACTACGCCGAGCTGAAACACTGCCGAAACAGCGCAAAATCGATACGCAAATCCGGTTGCCATTTCTCCACTGGCCTGAACGGGTAACGAACTGCGTCCGCGCGCCGACCAAGGGATCAGCGAATGCGGGCGGAGGTTCAAGCGTGAGGATCAGTGTCTTCGGGCTGGGGTACGTGGGGTGTGTGTCCGCGGCCTGTCTGGCGGGGAACGGGCACGAGGTCGTCGGGGTCGACGTGAACCCGGTGAAGGTCGACCTGGTGACGCGCGGCAAGGCGCCGGTGGTCGAGGAACGCATCGGTGAGCTGACGGCCGAGGTGGTGGCGTCGGGGGCGCTGCGCGCGACCACCGACGTGGCCGAGGCGGTGGCGGCGACCGACGTGTCGCTGGTCTGCGTGGGCACGCCTTCGGCGCCCAACGGCAGCCTCTCCACCGAGTACCTCGAACGCGTGGCCGACGAGATCGGCGAAGCGTTGGCGCACAAGGCTGTGACATCCAAAGAGCGCCGGCACACGGTCGTCTTCCGCAGCACGATGCTGCCGGGCACCTGCCTCGACCTGCTCGTGCCGATCCTGGAGAAGTCCAGCGGCCGCACCGCGGGCGTCGACTTCGGTGTGGCGGTGAACCCGGAGTTCCTGCGCGAGGGCACCAGCGTGCGCGACTTCTTCGACCCGCCCAAGACCGTGATCGGCGAGCTCGACAGCGCCAGCGGCGACATCGTGGCCGAGCTCTACACGGGCCTGCCCGGCGACGTCTTCCGCGTGCCGATCCCGGTCGCGGAGATGACCAAGTACGCCGACAACGCCTTCCACGGCTTGAAGATCGGCTTCGCCAACGAGCTCGGCGCCGTGTGCCGCGCCCTCGGGCTCGATTCGCACAAGGTGATGGACGTCTTCCTCGCCGACCGCAAGCTCAACGTGAGCCCCGCGTACCTGCGCCCGGGCTTCGCGTTCGGTGGTTCGTGCCTGCCGAAGGACCTGCGCGGACTGGTCTACGCCGCGCGCCGCGCCGACGTGTCGGTGCCGATCCTCGAGCACGTGCTGCCGTCGAACGAAGATCACCTGCAGCGGGCGTTCGACCTCGTCGCGCGCACCGGCAAGCGCAAGGTGGGCCTGTTCGGCCTCTCGTTCAAACCGGGCACGGACGACCTGCGCGAGAGCCCGCTCGTCGAGCTGGCCGAGCGTCTGCTGGGCAAGGGCTTCGACCTCAAGATCTACGACGCCAACGTGAGCCTGTCGCGCCTGATGGGCGCCAACCGCGAGTACATCGAGAGCCGGCTGCCGCACCTGGGACAGCTGCTCGCGGGCTCGGTCGAAGAGGTGCTGGAGCACGCCGAGGTGTGCCTCGTCGGCACCGCCGACCCGGCCGTGCTGGCCGCTCTTCCCCACGGCGGCGAGCAGACGCTCGTCGACCTCGTCCGCCTCCCCGACGCCGAGGTGCGCCGGGCCGAAGAGGGATACGTCGGCCTTGCCTGGTGACAAGAAAAAAGCCCTGATCCTGGTCGAGAACCTCTCGGTCCCGTTCGACCGCCGCGTGTGGCAGGAGTGCCAGACGCTGCGCGACGCCGGCTGGGAGGTGCACGTGATCTGCCCGCAGGGCACGAAACGCGACACCGAACCCGAAGCCGTCATCGACGACGTGCACATCCACCGCTACCCGCTCAAGGCCGCGACCGGCGGCCCCGCGGGCTACGTGCAGGAGTACGGCTCCGCCGTCTGGCACACGTTCCGGCTGGCCCGCAAGGTCGGCCCGGTCGACGTGGTCCACGCCTGCAACCCGCCGGACCTGCTGTTCCTCGTGGCGCGGATGCTCAAGCGCCAGGGCGCGAAGTTCATCTTCGACCAGCACGACCTCGTGCCGGAGCTGTACCTCTCGCGCTTCGACCGCGGCCAGGACCTGCTCTACCGCGGCGTCTGCGCGCTCGAACGCTCCACCTACCGCGCGGCCGACGTCGTGATCGCGACAAACGAGAGCTACCGCCAGGTCGCCCTCATCCGCGGCGGCAAGCGGCCCGAGGACGTGTTCGTGGTCCGCAGCGCGCCCGTGGTCGAGCGCTTCCACGAGGTGCCGGCGGAACCGGAGCTCAAACGCGGCAAACCGCACCTGCTCTGCTACCTCGGCGTGATGGGGCCGCAGGACGGCGTGGACTACGCGTTGCGCGCGCTGGCTTCCCTGCGCGACGAGATCGGCCGCGACGACTGGCACGCCGTGTTCGTGGGTGCCGGCGACGCGTTCGACGACGTGGTGGCGCTGTCGAAGGAACTGGGCCTGGAAAACCAGGTCGAGTTCACCGGCCGCGTGTCCGACGCCGACCTGCTGCGCTACCTGTCCGCGGCCGACGTGTGCCTTTCGCCCGACCCGCTGAATCCGCTCAATGACGTGTCGACCATGAACAAGATCATGGAGTACATGGCGATGAGCAAGCCCATCGTCTCGTTCGAGCTGCGTGAGGCCCGCGTGTCCGCGGGGGAAGCCGCGCTCTACGCGCCGGCCAACGACGTGACCGAGTTCGCGAAGCTCGTCGCCGTGCTGCTCGACGACCCGCAGATGCGCGTCCGGATGGGCGAACTCGGCAAGGCGCGGGTCAGTGGGCCGCTGGCCTGGGAGAACTCGCAGAAAGCGCTGCTCGCGGCGTATGAGCGGGCTGTGCGCTGAGCTCCTGTGCTTGATCGCGGTTTGAACAAGGTTCGTGCGTTCGGTGTAACCAACGCCTCCAGCACGACGACGGGGTCAGTGACCGGTACGCCACTTTCGGAGGGGAGACCCCGGTTTTGAGTGACGACACGGTACGACTTTCGATGGTGGGGCAGGTTCTGCGCAGACGCTGGCGGGCGCTGCTGATCCTGGTGGTCGTGGGGGCGGGCGTCGGTGCGGGGGCTTCGGTCGTGCTTTCGCCCGGGTACGAGACCACGGCGAGCGTGCTGCTGCAGGGCCCGCGCCAGGCCGACGAGCTGCTGACGCAGGCCCAGGTGGCCACCAGCTCGGTGGTCCTGGACCGCGCGGCCGCGGCGCTCGGCATGCGGGACAGCGGTCCGGACCTCCAGAAGAAGGTCACGGCCTCGGTGGCGCAAGGCAACGTCGTGGCGATCACCGCGAGCAGCGACACCCCGGCGCACGCGCAGCAGCTGGCCGATCAGGTGGCGCAGGAGTTCGTGAAGTACTCCACGCAGCTGCTGTCCAACTCGGCCGGCTCGTCGGCGCAGCTCGCACAGGAGCAGCGCGAGGCGCTGCGCCAGCAGGTGGCGCAGACCAACCAGCGCATCCTCGACCTGTCCCGTTCGGTGTCCGACGGCCAGACGGTGGAGGGCGTGCAGGTCCGCACGGAGCTGCAGGGCCTGCGCACCTCGCTGGAGCAGGCGATGAACAACCTCGACGCGGCCGACGCGGCCACGGGCGCCGGGAACATGGTCGTGATGGGGCCGTCGGAGAAGCCGACCTCCGCCGCCGCGCCCACGTTGCCGCAGCTCGCCGGCGGCGGCGCGATCCTGTTCTTCCTCATCGGCCTGCTCAGCTACCTCTTCGGCGCGCGCAGCGACCGCCGTCCGCGCAGCGAGACGGAGATCGGCTCGGCGCTGGGTGCGCCGGTGCTGGCGAGCGTCGACGTGCCGGAGACCGGTGAGCACGAGAGCGTCGGCGGGTTCCGGGGTGTGCTGCGCCGGATCACGGGCAGCGACAAGCCGTGGAACCTGCCGGAGGTGCCGGCTTCGGCCGACGCGGCCAGCCGCGAGGTGCGCTACCGCCGGGTGTTCGCCCGGCTGGGCACCGACCGCGACGGCGTGCTGCGGCTGCTCGTGCTCGTCGCCGCCGGCGACAGCGCGGCCCGGCGCGCCGCGGCGCAGTTCGCGAAGGTCGCCGAAACCGAGCGCGTGCGGGTGGAGCTGACGATCACGGAGGTCACCGTGGGCTCCGGCGCGCAGCCGACCGTGCCCGACGGCACCGCAGGCGTGCTGGTGGTGCTTTCGGTCGGCAGCCGCAGCGCGTGGGAGCTCGTGACGATCGCCGAGGCGTGCGCCGACGCGGGCCACGAGGTGCTCGGCGCCGTGCTCACGCGTCAGGTCCGCGTCACCGGGAAACCACGCAGAGACCCCGCCTCGGCGGATCCACCCCAGGTCCCGGTGGACCGTGACGTGATGGCAGGTTCGTCGTGACCGGTTCGCAGAATTCCTCGCCGCCGCTGATCGACTTCCAGCGGCTCGTCGTCGCCGTGCGCCGGCACCGCCGGCTGTGGGTCACCTTCGCGTTGCTGGGCCTCGTGCTCGGCGGTGCGGTGGCCGTGCTGCTGCCGGCCCCGCCGACCGCGGTCACCAAGATCATCGTGATCCACCCGGACGACTCGCCGACCGACAGCGGCACGCTGATGCGCACCGACGTTGCCGTGCTGGAGACCGCGAAGATCGCGTCGGCCGCACTGCAGAAGGTGCACAGCACCGAGACGACCGAAGACTTCCTGAAGGACTACACCGGCCTCGGCCTGACCAACAACGTCATGCAGGTGACGGTGACGGCCAAGACCAAGGACGACGCCGTCGCCAAGGCCAAGGCGCTGGCCGACGCCTTCATCGCCGACCACGTGCAACGCAACCAGGCAGCGGCGACCGCGCAGGCCAAGGCGCTGACCGATCAGCGCACCCAGGCACAGCAGCAGCTGGCGCAGATCGACGCGCAGGCCGCCGCCGAAGCGGACAAGGGCAACCGGGCCAACGCGGGCACGCTGGAGCAGCTGTACACGCAGCGCGCGGACCTCGTGTCGAAGATCGCCGACCTGCAGAACCAGGCGCAGCAGGCGGGCATCGGCACTCCGCAGGTGGCCGCGGGCACGCAGATCGTGGACGCGCCGGCGATCCAGAAGGTGTCGTTCCTCAAGACGGCCGCCACCAACGGCGCCATCGGCTTCGCACTGGGGCTCGCCCTCGGGCTGGCCCTGGCGATGGTCACCGCGCTCGTGCGCGACCGGCCGGTGCTGCGGCGCGAGGTCTCCGAGCACCTCGGTGCGTCGGTGATCGCGCAGCTGCCGTCGAAGCTGCGCGGCCCGAAGCGGTTGTGGGCCAAGTCGAAGCCGGTGGTCGAACGCAAGCGCGTGGCCGTGACGCTCGTGCGGGCGGCCCGGGCCGAACGTGGGCCGCTGTCGTTGCTGGAGCTCGGCGCGCCCGGCGTGGCCGCCGGACTCGCGGTGGACATGGCGGCGGAGCTGGCCGAGGACGGGCCGGTCGTGGTGATCGACGACCTGCCGCGCCACGACGCGAAACGGCTGACCGTGGCCGGCGACGTGAAGGTGGTCGAGGTCGGGGACCCGTCGATCAAGCGCGCGGTCTACCGGCTCGGTGTCGGCACGGTCGCGCCGGGCACGGCGTGGACGGACCTGGAATATCTCGGCACGGAGACGGTGCTGGTGGTGCGCTCGGGCCACGCGAACACACTGTGGCTGCACACGGTGGCCCGGCAGCTCGCCGACTGCGGCATCCCGATCCTGGGCGTGGTGCTCGTCGATCCGGACCCGAAGGACCAGACCGACGGGACGTTGTGGGACGGGCTGCACACCGCGTTGCGCGGGCGTGCGTCCGTCGTCGCGGCCAAGCAGATCGAGAAGCCGCCGCGGAAGTTCGTCGAGCAGGAGCCGGAGAAGCCGATCGACTGGCCGGTGGAGCATGACAGCGAGACGACTGTCGAGGCTTCGGTCGTCAATCCGGTCATGCCGGCCGAGAAGAAGGACCACCTCGAAGCGCCGACGCGTCGGCTGAGCCCTGTGCCGCGCAAGCCCGAAGAGCGCGCGCCGGAACAGCGCAAGTCCGAGCCCGGCAACTCCGAGATGCCGACCAAGAAGTTCGCGCCCGTCCAGTCCGGTCCGGAAAGCTAGAGAGGGTCACGCACATGTGCGGCATCGCAGGTGCCTACCACTGGCCGGACGGCGGCCCGCTCACCGATCGGCTCACGAAGTGCCTCGCGCACCGCGGGCCCGACGGTTCGGGTCGCTACGACCACCGGGCCGGCGCCGGGGAAGTCCACTTCGGACACCGCAGGCTGTCGATCGTGGACCTGTCCGAGACGGGCGCGCAGCCGATGGTGGCCGAGGGGCTCGCGCTGACGTACAACGGCGAGCTCTACAACGCGCCCGAGCTGCGCGCGGAGCTGGAGGGCAAGGGCGTGCGGTTCCGCGGCACGTCCGACACCGAGGTGCTGCTGCGGGCGTGGCGCGAGTGGGGCGTCGACTGCCTGCCGCGGCTGCGCGGGATGTTCGCGTTCGGCGTCTTCGACGAACGCACCGGTGAGCTCACGCTGGTGCGCGACCAGCTGGGCATCAAGCCGCTGTTCTTCGTGCAGCGCAACGGTGGCGTCGCGTTCTCCTCGGAGCTCAAGGCGCTGGCCACCGAGCTCGGCGGCACGCTGGAAGTCGACAAAGCGGCACTCATCGCGTCGCTGCTGTACTACTGGGTGCCCGACAGCCGGTGCGCGTACCGCGAGGTCGAGAAGCTTCAGCCCGGCACGTGGGTGCGCTTCCGTCCCGACGGCACGAGCGAGCGCGGCGCGTACTGGTCGCTGCGTCAGGTCGCCGAGGAAGGCGAGGCCCATCGCGGCGACGTCGACCTGCACCAGGTGATCGCCGACTCCACGAGCAAGCACCTGCTCTCCGACGTCCCGGTCGCCACCTTCCTCTCCGGCGGCCTGGACTCCAGTTACCTCACCGCGCTCGCCGCGCGCCGGCAGCCCGGGATCTCGGCTTACACCATCGGTTTCCGCGCCGAGGACGCCAAGTTCGAGGCGATGCCGGACGACCTGAAGTACGCCCGGATCGTCGCCAAGCAGTTCGGCGTGGACCTGCACGAGATCGAGATCGCGCCGCAGGTGCTCGACCTGTTGCCGCGCATGACCTACCACCTGGACGAGCCCATCGGCGACCCCGCGGCCATCAACTCGTTCCTCATCTGCTCGGCCGCGCGCGAGGCCGGCGTGAAGGTGATGCTGTCCGGCATGGGCGCCGACGAGATGTTCGCCGGCTACCGCAAGCACTACGCGAACCAGCTCGCCCTGCGCTACCAACGCGTTCCGGGCCTGGTGCGCAAGCCCATCGAGACCGTCGTGGACCGCCTGCCGGTCGCGTCCGCCAGCCGCGGCTACCGCACGGTGCGCTTCGCCAAGCGGTTCCTGTCGTTCGCGGAGCTGCCGGAGGAGACGGCGTTCCGGCGCAGCTACACGATGTACGACCGCGGCGAACTGCTCGACCTTGTGAACCCGGACCTGGCCGCCGACGTCGACGACGTGCTCACCGAACACGCCGACACCTACCACGACCAGCACCTGCGTGACTACGTCAACCGCATGTGCCTGGCCGACACGCGGATGTTCCTGCCCGGCCTGAACCTCACCTACACCGACCGCTCGACGATGGCCGCCTCCACCGAGGTGCGCACGCCGTTCGTCGACGTCGAGGTGGTCAAGGCGGCGTTCCGGGTGCCCGGCAACAAGAAGATCGTCGGCCGCCAGGGCAAGGCGGCGCTCAAGGAAGCCGCGCTGGCGATCCTGCCGAAGGAGATCGTCTACCGCCCGAAGGGGCTCTTCAGCGCCCCGCTGCGGGCCTGGATGAGCCGCGACCTCGCCCCGCTGGTGCGGGAGGTCGTGAACGAGGGCGTGCTCGTCGAATCCGGGTTCCTGCAACGCGAAGCGCTGCAGAAGCTCGTGGCCGAGGACGCCGCCGGGCAGCAGGACCGCGCGAAGCACCTCTGGCACGTGCTGACCCTCGAGTACTGGTACCGCGCCGCTTCTTCCACCGCGATTTCGAGCAGCTAGGAGTGCTGTGAAGCAGGTAGTGCAGAACTACAAGAGCGGGGAGCTGGCCCTCCTCGACGTCCCCGTGCCGGCGTGCAAGCCGGGCGGCGTGCTCGTGCGCACGGTGTACTCGCTGATCTCGACCGGCACCGAGATGATGAAGGTGTCCGAGGCGAGCATGTCGATGATCGGCAAGGCGCGGTCGCGGCCGGACCAGGTCGCCAAGGTGATGCAGAGCGTCGCCACCAACGGCCTCGCCGCCACCTACCGCAAGGTCACCAGCAAGCTCGACTCCTACACGCCGCTGGGCTACTCGCTGGCCGGTGTGGTCGTGGAGGTCGGCGCGGGGATCGACGACGTCGCGGTGGGCGACGTCGTGGCGTGCGCGGGCAACGAGCACGCGCTGCACTCCGAGCTCAACTGGGTGCCCAAGAACCTCTACGCGCGGGTGCCGGCCGGGCTCGAACCCCGGCACGCGGCGTTCGGCACGGTCGGCTCGATCGCGATGCAGGGCGTGCGCCGCGGTGAGCCGCAGCTCGGCGACCTGGCTCTGGTGATCGGCCTCGGCCTGATCGGGCAGCTCGTGGTGCAGCTGCTGGTCGCCTCCGGGGTGCGCGTGGTCGGCGTGGACCCGGACCCGTCGCGGTGCGAGCTGGCCGAGCAGCTCGGCGCGCTGGCCTGCGCGCACCCGGCGTCGGACACGATCGAGAGCGCGGTCGCGGAGCTGTCCGGCGGCCACGGCGTGGACCAGGTCTACCTGGCCGCGGGCGGCGCCTCCAACGACCCGGTGGAGCTGGCCGCGCGGCTCGCGCGCGACCGCGGCCGCGTGGTCGACATCGGCAAGATCTCGCTCAACCTGCCGTGGAACGCCTACTACGAGAAGGAGCTCGACGTCCGCTTCTCGCGTTCGTACGGGCCGGGCCGCTACGACTCCGAATACGAGCTCGAGGGTCGCGACTACCCGATCGGCTACGTGCGCTGGACCGAGCGCCGCAACATCGAGTGCTTCCTCGACCTGGCCGCGCGCGACAAGCTCGACGTCGAGCCGCTGATCACGCACACCGCGGACTTCTCGACGGCCGTGGAGACGTACAAGTCGCTGCAGGACGGCGAGCTCAAGGCCGTCGCGGTGCTCTTCCAGTACCCGGCCGGCCCGGAGGGCGAAGCCGAACCGGTGGTGTCGTCGGTCGCGCCGCCCGCTGCGCTGACCACGCGGGCGACTCCGCGCGGACGCCTGCGCGTCGGGTTCGTGGGCGCGGGTAACTACGCGTCGTCGATGCTGCTGCCGCACCTGGTGGAGCAGGACCGTGTGGCACTGTCCGAAGTGGTCACCACGTCGGCGCTCTCGGGCGCGAATGCCAAGCGCAAGTTCGGCTTCGCGAAGGCCACCACCGACCTCGACGCGCTGCTCGCAGACGAGTCCGTGGACACGCTGTTCGTGGTGACGCGCCACAGCTCGCACGCCGAGCTCACGCGGCGTGCGCTGCTCGCGGGCAAGGCCGTGTTCGTGGAGAAGCCGCTGGCGCTGTCGGAGAAGGAGCTGCGCGGGATCGTCGAGGCCATCGAGGAGTCGGGCAACAACCGGCTGCAGGTGGGCTTCAACCGCCGGTTCGCGCCGCTGCTCAACGAGGCCAAGATCCAGTTCGGTCCCCGGTTGGGCCCGGCGTCGGTGCGTTACCTCGTGAATGCGGGCCGCCTGGAGTCCAACAGCTGGTACAACCAGGCCGACTCCGAGGGCTCCCGGTTCGTCGGCGAGGGCGGCCACTTCATCGACACAGTGAGCTGGTTCCTCGGCAGCGACCCGATCTCCGTCTACGCCACCGCGACACCGGGCAACGACGACCTGCAGGTGCTGCTGCGCTACGCCGACGGCTCCACCGCCGCCATCAGCTACGTGACCAGCGGCTCCACGTCGTTCCAGAAGGAGACGCTGGAGGTGCTGGCCGACGGCAAGGTGCTGAAGTTCGACGACTTCGCCCGCGCGTCGGTGTACGGCAAGAAGCGCTGGGCCAGCTCACGCATCCCGAAGGGCCGCGACAAGGGCCAGAAGGCCCAGATCGACGCGTTCGTCACGGCGCTGACCACCGGCGTCGCGATGCCGATCGGCGTCGAGTCGCTGGTGAACACCACGCTGGCCACGCTCGCCGTGAACCGCAGCCTCGAAACCGGCGCGCCGGTGCGGCTGGAGCCGAAAGAGGTGCTCGGCTGATGGATCCCGCCTGGTACCTGCGAAGACTTTCGGCCATGAGCCCGGCCGAGGTCGCCGGGCGCGCCACGGACGCGCTGCGCAAGCAGCAGTGGCGCGGGGTCGCGAAGCAGAAGGCCACGTGGCTGCCGCACCGCGCGTTCGCCGGGCCGGCGAGCGTCGACGGGGTGTCGGCCGAGGCGCGCGCGGAGCTGCTGGCCACGGCCGAGCGGCTGATGGACGGCCACGCCGAGTACTTCGGCGTGGAGCGCGCTGACCTCGTGACACCGGACTGGTCGTTCGACCCGAAGACCGGACGTCACGCGCCGGCCGACGCGTACTCCTTCGACATCGCCTACCGCAGCGAAGACACGGTCGGCGACATCAAGCAGATCTGGGAGCCCTCGCGCCACCAGCACCTGACCGTGCTGGCCGCCGCGTACGCGCTCACCGGCGAAGACCGCTACGCCCACCGCGTGGCCGATCACCTGAAGTCCTGGTGGGCGGCCAATCCGCCGATGCGCGGCGTGCACTGGGTGAGCGGCATCGAACTGGGCATCCGGCTGCTGTCGTGGGTCTGGGTGCGCCGCCTGCTCGACGGCTGGTCCGGCGCGTCCGGTCTGTTCGAGGACAACCCCGAGGCGCTGCACCAGATCTGGCACCACCAGCGCTGGCTGGCGGCGTTCCCGAGCCGCGGTTCGTCGGCCAACAACCACGTGATCGCCGAGGACGCCGGACAGCTGGCGGCCGCCTGCGCATTCGACTGGTTCCCCGAGTCGCCCGCCTGGCGCGACGCGGCCGTGAAGTCCCTGGACACGCAGCTGCAGGCCAACACGTTCGCGTCCGGGCTCAACCGCGAGCTGGCCACGGAGTACCACGGCCTGGTGCTGGAGCTGGGCCTCGCGGCCGCGCTGGAAGCCGGGCCGCTGGTGCCGACGTCGACCTGGCTCGTGCTCCGGCGGATGTGCGATGCACTGGCGTCCATTGTGGACTCCAGCCTGCGGCCGCCTCGCCAGGGCGACGCCGACGACGGCTACGGCCTGATCGTCGACGGCACCGGCACCAGCCGCTGGGCCTCGCTGCTCGCCACCGGCGACGCGTTGTTCGGCCGGCAGGAGTGGTGGCCGAAGGTGCCGGGCAGCTTGAACAACACGGTGCTTGCGGTCGTTTTCTCTTCGCTCGGCACGGTTCCCGAGCTCGCCGACCCGCGACCCCCTCGGCGGATCGACGACCTCTTCGACGCCGGCATGACGATCCTCCGCACCCCGGCCGGCGAACCCGAGGAGATCTGGGTCCGCTGCGATGGCGGTCCCCACGGTTTCCTCGCCATCGCCGCCCACGCCCACGCGGACGCGCTGGCGCTCGAGGTCCGCCACGACGGCGTCGACATCCTCGCCGACCCGGGCACCTACTGCTACCACGGCGAACCCGAGTGGCGCTCCTACTTCCGCTCGACGCTCGGCCACAACACGCTGCAGCTCGGCGACACCGACCAGTCGACCTCGGGCGGGCCGTTCCTGTGGACCCGGCACGCGCGGACCCGCACGCTCGCCGTCGGCCCGGTGCGCTGGCGCGCCGAGCACGACGGGTACGCGCCGGCCGTGCACCGCCGGTGCGTGGAGCTGGAAGACCGGACGCTGACGATCCTCGACGAGGTCGACGGCGACCTGACGCTGCCGGCCAAGCTGGCCTTCCACCTCGGCCCGCTCGTCGAGGTCACGCTCGACGGCAGCACGGCGCGGCTGAGCTGGCCCGGCCACACGGCGACGCTGGCGCTGCCGCCGGCGTTGACCTGGACCGCGCACCGCGGCGAGACGAGCCCGCCGCTCGGCTGGTACTCCGCCGGGTTCGGCCGGCGCGAACCGTCGACCACGTTGATCGGCGTTGGCACGGCCGCGAAACCCTTGACCACCACGTTGAGTTTTTAAAGATCGAGAGGATCCACCCGGTGCGATCGACCAGCAGGCTTTTGCTGTTCCTGGGTCTGCTGTGCCCGCTCGTGCTCGCCGGGTGCTCGAGCGCGCCCGACGACGATGCCGCTTCGAGCCAGGCCGCGGCGACGTCGGCGGCGCCGACCGGGCCGGTGGCGGCGGTGTGCGACAAGATGCCGCCCGGTCCCGCCACCGCCCCCGCGGGCGCGGTGAGCGTGGACCCGGCGGTGCCGGACGACCTCGCCGCCAAGACGCGCACCGCCCCGGCCGGCACCACGTTCTGGCTCGCGCCGGGCAGCCACCACCTCGGTGACGACCGGTTCGACCAGGTCCAGCCGAAGGACGGCGACGTCTTCATCGGCGGCCCGGGCGCGGTGCTCGACGGGCGCAAGGTCAACCAGTACGCGTTCACCGGTCACGCCAAGAACGTGAAGATCACCAACCTCACCGTGCAGAACTTCGTCGCGCCGCGCGACGAGGGTGTGGTGAACCACGACTCCGGCGACGGCTGGACGATCCAGCACACCACGCTGCAGGACAACGACGGCGCGGCCCTGATGGCGGGCAACAAGCAGCAGGTGCTCGACAACTGCCTGCGCCGCAACGGCCAGTACGGCATGAACGCCTTCTCCGCCGGCGACGACATCACCGGGCTGGTGGTGCGCGGCAACGAGATCACCGGCAACAACACCGGTGACTGGGAGAAGAAGGTCGACGGCTGCGGCTGCACCGGCGGCATCAAGTTCTGGGCCGTCAACGGTGCCGACGTGATCGGCAACTGGGTGCACGACAACCGCGGCACCGGCCTGTGGGCCGACACGAACAACAACGACTTCCTGATCGAGGGCAACCTCATCGAGAACAACGACAGCTCGGCGATCACCTACGAGACCAGCTACAACGCCGTGATCCGCAACAACACCATCCGGCGCAACAACCTCGTCGACGGCCGTGACTACGCCGACCGCGGCGACTCGTTCCCGACCGCGACCATCTACATCTCCGAGTCCGGCGGCGAGCCGCGTGTGAAGGCGCGTTCGTCGAAGCTCGAGATCTACGGCAACGTGTTCGAGAACAACTGGAACGGCATCACCCTGTGGGAGAACGCCGACCGCTTCTGCAACAGCCCGGCCAACACCTCCAGCGGCGTCTGCACGAAGCTCGTCCCCGACACCGCGAAGTGCGCGGCGCCGGCGATCGCGCAGAAGCCGCTGTACGACGACTGCCGCTGGAAGACCCAGCGCGTGGACATCCACAACAACCGGTTCTCGCTGGTGCCCTCGGCGATCGGCTGCGAGGAGACGTGCGGGCGCATGGGCCTGCTGTCGAACTTCGGCACCTACCCGGACTGGTCGCCGTACAAGGGTGACGTGGTGCAGAACGCGATCACCTTCAAACAGGGCAACAGCTGGCACGACAACGCGTACGTGGGGCCGTGGACGTTCATCGCCACCGACATGAGCCACGTCCTCGGCATCGGCGAGTGGGAGGGCGCGCCGTACAACCAGGACGCGCGCACGACGTACGAGCGTGGCGGGGGAGGCTGATATGGCCCTACTGACCAGCATCCGGCAACCGACGGCGGCGGAGACGGGTGAGCCGACGCCGAAGCTCGTCGGCGCCGCGTGGGCGTTGCTGATCCTCAACACCCTCGGCTCGACCGGCGCGGAGACCGTGATCCCGCTGCCGCGCGCGGTGAGCCAGCTCGTGACCATGGGCGCGCTGATGACCGCGTTCGTGATCGCGCTGGCGCTGAACCCGCGGCTGAAGATCCGGCCGAGCGCGTACCTGCTGCTGCTCACGTTGCTGCTGGTCACGAGCACCGTCGCGAGCCTGCACCTGGAAGCCGGGTTCGGGTCGCTGTTCCGGTGCTTCCGGTTCGGGGTGTTCCTCGCGACGCTGTGGCTGCTCACGCGCTGGTGGAACGGCGGGTTCACGTTCGTGCGCCACCACATCAAGATGTTCAGCGCCGTGCTGGTGTCCGTGGCGATCGGGCTCGTCATCGCACCGGGCAAGGCCATGCCGGAGAGCTACGGCGGCCGGCTCGCGGGTGCGGTGTGGCCGCTGACGCCGCCGCAGGTCGGGCAGTACGCGGCCGTGATCGCGGGCCTGGCGGCGCTGCTGTGGCTGGGCAAGCGCACGACGATGACAAGCGCGTTGATCGTGATCGTGCCCTCGCTCGGGCTGCTCCTGCTCTCGCACACGCGCACGGCGACGCTCGGTCTCGTGGCCGGTCTCGTGGTCGCGCTGCTGTCGCTGACCATGACGAACGCCCGCGCGCGCAAGGTGTTCACCACGTTCGTGCTGGTGGCGGGCTTCGCCGTGGTGGTGCTCGGCGGGCTGCTGCAGGCGTGGTTCCTGCGCGGGCAGAGCGAGGAGAACTTCTCCAGCCTCACCGGCCGCGCGAAGGTGTGGGACGCGCTGCTGGCGGCGCCGCGCACGGTCAACGAGTACATCTTCGGCGTCGGGCTCACCGACAAGTCCTACGACGGCCTGCCGATCGACAACAGCTGGCTCGCGGTCTACCACGAGCAGGGGTTCACGGGCATCGCGATCGTCGCGGCGTTCCTGCTGGTGCTGGTCGCCGTGGCCGTGCTGCGGCCCCCGTCGCTGGCGCGCGCGTGTGCGATCTTCCTGATCACGTACTGCATTTCCGCCTCCTACACCGAGGCTGGGCTCGGTGACGCGTCGCCGTACCTGCTGCACCTGGCGCTGGCCGCGTCGCTGCTGGCCCAGGGCACCGTGCGGACCGCTTCCGACGAAGAGTTCATTCCGAAGGGGCAGCCCGCATGAAGGTGCTCGTGGTCCACAACCGCTACCGCTCGGAGCAGCCGAGCGGGGAGAACAACGTGGTCGACGCCGAGACGGCTTTGCTGGCCGCCGGCGGCGTTCGCGTGTCGTTGTTCGAGCGGCTGAGCGACGACATCGCGGCCATGTCCATGCCGCGCAAGGCTTTGGTGCCGGTGCAGGTGCCGTGGAACCGGTCGGCGCGAGCCGAGTTGACGGCTCGGTTGCAGGTCGAGCGGCCGGACGTGGTGCACGTCCACAACACGTTCCCGCTGCTGTCACCTTCGGTGCTGGCGGCCTGCGCGGACGCGCGCGTGCCGGTCGTGGCGACGCTGCACAACTACGGCATGGTCTGCCCGCCCGGCACGCTGTATCGCGACGGCCGCATCTGCACGGACTGCGTGGGCGGCGCGCCCGTTCCCGCCGTTCGGCACGGATGTTACCGGGGTTCGGCCGCGGCGACGGTGCCGATGGCCGCGAACCTCCTGCTCAACCGCTCGCGCTGGCGCAGCGACGTGACGCGCTTCTTCTGCATCTCCGACGCTCAGCGGCGCTTGCTGGTCGACGCGGGCATGCCGCCTTCGCGGATGACCGTGAAGCACAACTTCGTGACCGATCCGGGTGTGCGGCGGGCGGGCGAGGGTGCCCACGTGCTGTTCCTCGGCCGGCTGACGGAGGAGAAGGGCGTGCCGCTGCTGATGGCGGCGTGGGACCGGCTCGGCGGTTCGCTCGGCTTGCCGCTGGTGATCGCGGGGACCGGGCCGCTTTCGGACGAGGTCTCGGCTTGGGCCGCTTCGCGCACGGACGTCTCGTACGTGGGCCTGCAGGACAAGGCTTCGTGCCAGGCGTTGACGGCTTCCGCGGCAGCGGTGGTGGCCCCTTCGGCGTGGCTGGAGGCGTTCGGGCTCGTCGTGGTCGAGGCGATGGCCGCCGGAGTGCCCACCGTCGCCCCTGCCCACGGCGCGTTCCCGGAACTGATCTCCGACGGCGTCACGGGCCTGCTTCACGAACCGGGCTCGGCGGTCTCGTTGGCCGAGTCACTGCGCGACGTCGTCGCGGACCCCGAACGCAACCGCAAGATGGGCGACGCCGCCCGCCGGCGCTACGACGAGGACTTCACCCCGGCGGTGGGCTTCCGGCGGCTGGTCGAGGGCTACGAAGCGGCGATCGCCGCCCACCGTTTGACACCAAGGTGACGACGAGAGCCGTACGTTCTCCTCAGAGGTCCCGCACGGTCGGGCACCGCGGCTGAAAGGGCGCTCGCCTCCATGCAGACCTCCCGCAGCACCACCCCCACGCTCTGCCCGCCGGCAGACTTCGCGCCGGTGGCCTGGGCGCCGACGAACCGCACGCCGGCCGGCTCCGCGCTGATCGGCGCCACTCGATGAGATCCGCCGTCCGGGCGGCGCCGCCCGCGTTGCCGGTTTCCGTGCGCACGCCGGTGCTGGTCGTGGCCGGCCTCGGTCTGGTCGTGCTGGTGGTGCTCGCCGTGCTGTTCGCGGGGGAGTCCCAGCCCACGGCGTTCGACACGCCGCTCCTGCCCGGCCCGGACCTGCTGCCCGACCCGTGGTGGTACATCGCCACCGCCGTGGACTTCGTGGGCGAGCCGGTGGGCTCGGCGATCGTCATCGTGCTCCTCACCGGCGGCACGCTGCTCGCCCGCCGCCCCCGCACGGCCGTGCTCACGCTGGTCGGCTGCGGGCTCACGGTCGCCGTGACGTCGCTGCTCAAGCCCATCACCGGCCGCACCATCCACGGCCACTTCCTGTCCTACCCGAGCGGCCACACGGCCTTCGCGACGGCCCTGGCCCTCATCGCCGCCTTCCTCCTGGCCGACCGCCTCCGCCGCCCGGCCGCGCTCGCCGTCACCGCCGCCCTCGCCCTCGCCGCGGCCGCCCTCATGGCCTGGGCCGAAGTCGGCCTCGGCGCCCACTACCCGACCGACACCATCGGCGGCTTCGCGGCGGCGCTCACCATCATCCCGGCCACGGCGCTCGCCATCGACCGGATCGCTGCTCGGCTGTAGGGGTTTAGTCCTTCGCGGGGGCGGCTTGTGTTGGGCATGCACCCCGGCCGGCGGTGGGGTAGGTGCCAACGCGCCCCAATGTGGCGTTCGGTGCGTTCAGCGCAACGAACGCCGCATTGGGTGCGTTCAGCGCAACCAATGCCGCATTGGGGGCGGGGCGAGAAGGCGAGCGCCCGTCGCGGGACCTTGGCACGATGTGCGGCATCAGAACTTGCTGCCCTGGTCCTGCCCGTACGGGCCCGCCTGCCATTGCTCCGGCGTGAGGACCCGGCTGGTGTCGTGGGCGACGAAGGTCCACGGGCCGGAGTACGTGTTGTCGCTGAAGTGGTTGTTCTGGTCGAAGGTGATGACCTGCTGCACCACGTCGCCCTTGTACGGGGACCAGTCGGGGTAGCTGCCGTAGTTGGACAGCACCGCCATGCGGCCGCAGAACTGCGTGCAGCCCAGGTGTGCCGGGTCGAAGGTGAAGGTGTTGTCGTGCACGGTCACGTTCTGGGTTTTCCAGCGGCAGTCGTCGTACAGCGGCTTCTGCGTGATGGCCGGCGCGGTGCACTGGGCCTTCGTGGCGAACGGCGTGCAGTAGCCCGTGGACGTGTTGGCCGGGCTGTTGCAGAAGCGGTCGGCGTTCTCCCACAGGGCGACGCCGCCCCAGTTGTCGTCGAAGGTGTTGCCGCCGATGTCGATCTGGTGGGTGCGCGCGCCGAGGCGGGGTTCGCCGCCGGACTCGGAGAGGTAGATGGTGGCGACGGGGAAGTTGTCGCCCTTGGCGGCGCGGGCGCGGCCGGCGACGAGGCCGTTGCGGCGGAAGACGTTGTCGCTGACGGTGAGGTTGTGGCTGATCTCGTAGAACAGCGCCTCGGCGTCGTTGTCCTCGATCACATTGTCCTGCACGAGGAAGTCGTTGTCGTTCGTGTCGGCCCACAGGCCGGGGCCGTGGTTGCCGTGGACCCAGTTGCCGGTGACGTCGGCGCCGTTCACGGCCCAGAACTTCACGCCGCCGCTGCAGCCGCAGCCCGGCGACTTGGTCTCCCAGTCGTCGGTGTTGTTGCCGGTGATCTCGTTGCCCTCCAGCACGAGCCCGGTGATGCCGTCGCCGGCGCGGTAGGCGTTCATGCCGTACTGGCCGTTGTCCTTCAGGCAGTTGCGCCGGACTTCCTGCCGGTCGCCCGCCATCAAGGCGGCCCCGCGGTTGTCCTCGATGGTGCTGTCCTCGATCACCCAGTGCGTGCCGGAGTCGTGGTTCACCACGCCCTGGTCCTGCGGCGCGGCGAAGCCCCGCACGGTGAGGCCGCGGATCGTCACGTCCTTGGCCTGCCCGGTGAACGCCGCCTGGTTGACCCCGCGGCCGTCGAGGATCGCGCCCGGTGCGCCGAGGTAGGTGTCGCCGTCCTTCGGCTGGACCTGGCCGAACGCGTCGGTGCCGAGCGTGTGCGTGCCGGGCTTGAGCCAGAACGTGGTGCCCGCCGGGCTGGCCGACGTGCGCTGCGCGAGCTCGCTGTCGTGCGCCGGATCCACCACCACGGCCCCGGACGGCGCCGAGGCGTACTCCGTCACCGTCGTGCCGCACACCGCGGCGGTCCCGGCCGAGGCCGTCGTCCCGGAAAGGCTGCCGGCGAGTACGACGAGCCCCACCACGACGGCCACAGATCTACCCATGGCCCAACGCTACGGTCCGCCGGCGCCCCCGTAACTTCCCTGATGGGGTTCGCCGGCTGCCCCGACGAGTGAATCTCCCTTGCCTGACAACACATTTCCGCGAAGTTGCGCAATTAGTGGATCATTTCCGAAGTGGACTGATCAGCTCAGATCCGTGGAACCGTCGATCCGCTGGAACGAGCCTCCCGTGCCGTCGCCCTTCACCTGCGGCACGCCGAGCAGGTCGCCGATCCCGGCCGACCTCGGCGGCAGGTCGACCCCGCCGACGTTGACCGGTGCGGCACCGTTCCACGTGTGCGGTTTGCCGTGCGCCTCGCCGATCTCCATCACGTACTTGCCCGGGTTGGCCGCCTGGTGGTGCTGCACCGACTCGGCGCCGTAGGAGTTGAACATCGCGTGGCGCTGGAACAGCCCGGCGCTGCCGTCGAGATCGCGCCGCGCCGGGTTGCCGCCGATGCCGATCACGTCGACGCCCTCCTTCTTCGCCGACTCGATCACCTGCCCCACCAGCTTGCCGTTCGGGCTGGAGTCGAGGTACTTCTTCAGGTCCGGGTGCATCTCGCTGCCGGGCGGGGAGTTCAGGTAGTCCTTGACCATGCCGTTGTGCGCGTCGTCGCGCAGGCTCTCCAGGTAGACCTTGTTGACGCCGTTCTGCTTGAGGTCGCCCATGTTGTCGCGCATCATCTCGAGGCCCGGGTGCTTGCCGTCGTGCTTGCCGCCGACGACCACGCCGTCGTACTTGTCCAGCAACGAGCCCGTCGCCTCGTGCTTGTCCATCACGGGGCGCAACCGGTCGTCCACTTCCTGATCGCGGTCGGCGTCGCGGTGGTCCTGCTTGTTGTTCTCGGTCACCTGGTTCGCCGTGTGCTGGTCGCGGCGGTCCTGCTGCTCCCAGAAGTTGCGCGTGTTCGGGTCGTTGCGGCCCAGCGCCTCGACGGCCTGGCGGTCCTTGGACACCGGGTCGACGAGACCTTCACCGCGTGCGTGCTCGTGCAGCTTCCCGCCGAGCCCGCGGTTGTTCTCCAGCATCGTCTGGGCGTCGCCGTCGAGCGTCAGTCGCTGCTTGTGCGGGTTCGGCACGCCGGCCGTCTGCGCGATGTCGTTGAACTTCTCCTCGTCGCGGATCTTGTTCGGCGTCCGGCCCGTCTTGCCCGACTTGCGCGGCCCGCGCAGGTTCAGCGAAGGCCCGTCCGGCGTGCTGTGCGCCTGGTCGAACGACAGCTTGCACGGCGCCAGCCCCAGCGGGTCGGTCCAGCCGACGGGGTCGGCGACGTAGGCGTACGGGTTGGTCGCGGGGCTCAGGCCCGACGGGTCCGGGCTGAGGTACCGCGCCGCGTTCGGGTCGTAGTAGCGGTGGAAGTTGTAGTGCAGGCCCGTTTCGTCGTCGTGGTACTGCCCGGCGAAGCGCAGCGGCGTCGGCATCGGGCCGGTCGCGGCGCCCCACGCGGTGAGCGTGCCGTGCCAGACCAGGCCCTGTTCGGCGTCGAGCAGCTCGGTCGGGGCGCCGGCGAGGTCGGTGACCACACCGCGGAGGCTGTGGTCGCGCCATTCGCCGCTCGCCTGGTGCAGCACGCGTTCGGTCTGCGTGAGCACACGGCCGCTGCCGGGCTCGGTGTGCCAGACCAGCGCGCGCACGCCGTCGGTGACCTGCTCGGCCAGCTGCTCACCGTCCCAGGTGAACTCGGTGCGGGTGCGCTGGGTGCCGGTGGCGTCGAGGAGTTCCTTCGCGACGCGGCGGCCGAGCGCGTCGTAGCGGTAGCGCCAGTGGTGGCCGGCCGGGGTGTGCACGGCGACGAGCCGCTCGTGACCGTCCCATTCGTACCGCCATTCGTTGCCCTCGGCGGTCCGGCGCAGCACGAGCTTGCCGTCGGGGTCGTACTCGTACTCCGCGGTGTCATCGCGCTTGAGCAGGCTGCCGGCGTACACGCGGTTTCCCGGCTGTACGAGGTTGCCCGCCGCGTCGTAGCCGTAGGTCTCCCGGCTCGCGGGGCCCTCGACGGCCAGCGGACGGCCGATCGGGTCCAGCCGCAGCTGCCGCCGCCCGGTCAGGGCGTCGTCGATCGCGATCACGGTGTCGTCGTGGCGGTAGTGCAGCGAGCGTTGCTGCAGTGGCCGGCCGTTCGCGAGGGTCTGCGTGACGAGCCGGTCGCGGGCGTCCCAGCCCTGGCGCAGCCGCACGTTCCCCAGCCGCCGCTCGACCTCGCGGCCTTCGAGGTCGCGCACGGAGGTGAGCTCGCGGCCCGCGGTGAACAGCGCGATCGGCCGGCCCGCCGCGTCGTGGCGCCATTCGGCGTGAGCGCCGGTCGGTGTCGTGCGCGAAGTGCGCCGGCCCGAAGCGTCGAAAGTGGACGACAGCACGCGGCCGTTCACCGACTCCTCGGCGAGGCGGCCGGCCGGATCGTAGGTGCGGCGCAGGTCCGCGTCCTCGTTGACGGCCCGGACGAGCCGGCCGGCGGGGTCGTACTCGTAGGTGGCGACCGCACCGTCGGCGTCGAGCCGCACGATCCGGCCCAGCGCGTCGTAGCCGAAACGCAGCACCCGGCCGCTCGCCGAGGTCTGCTCGACCAGCCGGCCCGCCGCGTCGTAGCGGAAGGCGCGGCGGCGGCCGTCGTAATCGGTGTCGGCGGCGAGCCGGCCCGCGGCGTCGTACTCGTAGCGCCACTGCGCGCCCAGCTCGTTGCGCACGCCCGTGACGCGGGTTTCGGTGTCGTAGCTCAGTTCCACGCGCGAGCCGTCGACCGCGGTCACGGCGACGGGCCGGTCGAACCCGGAGTAGTCCGTGCGCGAGACGGTGGTGGCTTCGCGGGTTTCGCGGAGGTTGCCTTCGCCGTCGTGGCGGTAGGACACGCTCGTGCCGTCCGGTCGCGTGACGCTCAGCCGCTCGCCCTCGACGGTCCACGCGGTGCGCGTGACCGCGCCCAGCGCGGTGGTTTCGGCGGCCGGTCGGCCGAAGCGGTCGAAGACCGTGCGCTGCGTCGCGCCGACGGCGTCGGTCACCGCGACCGGGAGGCCGGCGGCGTCGTACTCGTAGCGGGTCGTCTCGCCGAGCGGCCCGGTGACGGAGGCGGGCAGGCCCGGCCGCGCGTACTCGAAACGCGTGCGGGCGCCGAGCGGGTCGACGGCCGCCGCGACGTCACCGTCCTCTGTGTACTCCCGCAGCCACACCGCGCCGTCGGCCTCGACGACCTTCACCGGGCGGTGCTCGTCGTCGTACTCGGCGGTGGTGCGGGAGCCGTCGGCGGCGACGATCGCCACGAGGTCGCCGGCGTCGTCGTAGTGGTTGCGGGTGGTGGCGCCCAGCGCGTCGGTGCTCGACAGCAGCCGGTCGCGGTCGTCCCACTCCATCCGCGTCGTGAAGCCAAGCGGGTCGGTGACCGCGACGACCTGGAACGCGTCGTTGAGGTCGAACACCGTGGTGGCACCGAGCGAGTCGACGGCCGTGGTGCGGCGTGGCTCGTACGCGAGGCTGTAGCGCAGGTCGCCGTCGCGGCCTTCGGCGCGTACGCAGCGGCCCTGCGCGTCGTAGGAGTAGCGGTACCACATGCCGTTGCGGTCTTCCCAGCTCGCGAGCCGGCCCTCGGCGTCGTAGCCGAAGCGCTGCGGGAGGTCCGAGGAGTTGCGGACCTCGGCCAGGTTCGCGCGCTCGTCGTAGGCGTAGCGCACGAGCACGACCGGCGCACCGCCGCTGAGTAGCGTCAGCTCGGTGACGCGGCCGCCGTCGGTGGTCACGCCGACGTGGTGGCCCGCGGAGTGCGTCAGGTCGGTCAGCGTGCCCGCGTTGTCGTAGGACAGGCGGAAGTGCTGATCGCCGGCCATGGTGCTCACCGTGACCAGTCGCCCGGTCGCGCCGGAGAACAGCAGCGCGCGGCCGCGGTCGGGCTGGGTGAGCACGTAGGAGCCGTCGATGCCGCGCGTCAGCGGCCACGCCGGGCCGGTCACGGGCAGCACCTCGCCGCCGACGACGGGCTTCGGGTATTCGAGGAAGGTGCCGTCTTCGGCCGCGAAGTGCACGGCGTCGCCGTCGGCTTCGAGCCGCTGGTCGAGCGTCGAGGCCCACGACGCGCCGAAGGCCCGCCCGATCCGGTACGACGACAGGTGCGTGCGCGAAAGGACCAGTGGCAGCGCCGCGTCCAGCCGGACGTCCTCCTGCGTGAGCATGACCCGGCCCGTGGAGACGTCGATCGGGTCACCGCAGGCGAGGCGGTCGGCCGTCGGGGTGTCGTTCGAACGCGGGGTGGTGTTGGCGTCCTTGATGGAGCTCTGCGCCGACGTGGTGTCCTTGCCCCCGCTCTTGCCGCCACCTTCGCCGCCGGGCAGGCCGCGGTCGGCCGGCGGCGGGTCGAGCGGGGGCGGGCTGCTCTTCGCCGGCGGCGGGGTGTTGCCCGCGCTGGACGCGCTCGTGGAGTCGTTCGGCGGCGGGCTGTTCCTGGCCGGCGGGGGCGGGGTGCCACCCGCGCTCGACGCACTGGTCGAGTCGTCCGTCTTCACCGGCGGCGGGTCGCTCTTCACCGGCGGCGGCGTGTCCCCGGCACTGGACGTCGTCGTCGCGTCGTCGTTCTTGGCCGGCGGGGGAGTGTCGTGCTTGGGCGGCGGCGTGTAACCCGACGCCGTGGTGCTGTCGCCCCCGCCCTTCGGCGGCGTCTTCACGTCGGGTGCCTTCGGCGGCGCATCGATGCTCTTCGGCTTCGGCGGCGCCGAGATCTTGCCCCCCTTGAGCCCCTTCAACGCCTTGCCCGCGTCCTCGAACAGCGTGCCCGCCTTCTTCAGCAACGGGATCAACGCCTTCAGCGCTTTGATCAGCTTCGTGGTGACGTCGGTGATCTTCGACGCGGTCTTGGCCACCGCGTTCACCACCTGCGGCACCACCCACGTCAACCCGATCCCGAGCGTGAACACCACCTGCAACGCCCAGCTGATCATGTGCCCGACCAGATCCGCGATGATGTCGCGCACCAGCGCCCGCACCGCGCCCACGACCTCACCAGCCGTCTTCACGCCGCTGGCCGCGCCCTCCGTGCCCTTCTGCGCACTGCCCAGCAACGCCGCCAGATCCTGGCTCCGCTGCCGATACGCATCCGCCGCCGCCCCCGTCCACGACTGCAGATCCGCCTGGACCATGTCCTGCAGATCCGACGCGACGGCCTCCAGCTCACCCGCGACGTTCTTCCACGTCTCCGACTGCGCCGCGATCTGATCCGCGTTGCCGGTCAGCCCGTTGAGCGCCTCCTTGAGCGGCCCGACGTGCTCCATCAGCCACCCGACGCCGGCCGCGAGGATCGCCCCGAACGGGTCCATCGCCATCGACAGCGCGTCCAGCGCCGTCCCGACCGCCCCCATCGCCACCGACGCCCAGTCGCCGGTCTCGATCGCCGTCTTCAGATCGTTGGCGTCTTCCAGCAGCGTGATGCCCGAATACGCCTTCGTCGAGTCCTGGGTCGGCGCGATCAAGGGGTTGCTCATGAATGAGACACGGTGCCAGAAACCCCTTCGGTTCACCTTCCGTTCAGCCGAGATGTCGATCACTCCGGCGCCGGAAAACCACGTGACACCGGTCCGGCCCGGCAGCGAGGCTGTCGCCCGTGCCCGACGACTTCACGCTCTCCCGCCGTTCCGCCATGCGCTGGAACGCCCCGCTCGACGAATCCCACGCCGCCCTGCTGCTCGACCGCCTCGACGTCACCGACGGCACCGTCGTCGACCTCGGCGCGGGCTGGGGTGAGCTACTGATCCGCGCGGTCGACGGCACCGCCGCGCGAGGCATCGCCGTGGACACCGACGAGGTGGCGATCGAACGCGGCCGCCTCGCCGCGAAGGAGCGCGGCGCCCAGGTCGAGTTCGTCGAGCAGGACGCCGCCACCTGGCAGAGCCGGGCCGACCGCGCGCTCTGCATCGGCGCGTCGCACGCCTTCGGCGGCACCCGCCAGGCGCTGGCCGCCCTCGCCGGCGTCACCGACCACCTGCTCTACGGCGACGGCTACTGGTCAGCCGACCCCACACCCGCCGCCCACGAAATCTTCGGCGACGACGTCCTTCCGCTGCCCGACCTCCTCGACGCCTGCCGCGACACGGGCTGGCGCGTGCTCCACCTGAGCACCGCCGACCAGCGCGAATGGGACGACTTCGAGTCCACCTCCCGCGCCGGCCGGCTGCGCTGGCTGCTGGCGAACCCGGACGACCCACGCGCCGCCGAGACGCGCGAGTGGCTCGACACCCGCGAACGCGAGTACGTCACCGCGTATCGGGGTGTGCTCGGGTTCGCCTACCTGGTGCTCGTCAAGTAGTTCAGGCCTTGCGGCGGAACACCGGCTTCACCGGCCGCCCGCCCAGCCACGGCGACGGGTCGCCCGCGTCCAGGGCCTTGCGGTAGACCACGCAGGCCCCGGAGACGACCTCGACGGTGTGGTCGATGTCCGCGTCCGTCAGGGCCGCGCTGACCACGAACGACGGACCCAGCACGCCGCCCGTCACGAGCTGGCGCAGGAACAACGTGCGGTAGTCCTGCGACGGCGCGCCGGACGCGTCGAGCGTGCCGAAGACCAGGTTGCTGTCGCGGCCGCGCACCACCACGTGGTCGGCCACATCGTGCGACGCGGCCACCTCGCGGACGCCGGCGGCCAGCCGCGCACCCAGCGCGTGCAGCCGGGCGGTGACGTCCTCGGCCTCGTAGGTGTCCATCACGGCGATCGCCGCGGCCAGCGAGTGCGTCTCGGCGCCGTGGGTGGTGGACAGGAGGAACACGCGGTCGCGCGAGTCGCGCAGGCCGCCGAGCTCCATGAACTCGCGCTTGCCGGCCAGTGCCGACACCGCGAAGCCGTTGCCGAGCGCCTTGCCGAACGTCGAGAGGTCCGGCGTGACGCCGAACAGCCCCTGCGCGCCGTGCTCGGAGAGGCGGAAGCCGGTGATCATCTCGTCGAAGACCAGCAGCGCGCCGTGGCGGTGGGCGAGGTCGCGCAGGCTCGCGAGGTACCCGTCGGGCGGGTCCTGCTGCGTCGCGGCCTCCAGGATCAGGCACGCGATCTGCCCGTCGTGCTGCTGCAGCAGGGCTTCGGTCGCCGCGAGGTCGCCGTACGGGAAGCGCACGGTCAGGTCCGTGATCTCACCCGGGATGCCGGCCGCCATGGCCGTGGTGCCGATGAACCAGTCGTCGGTGGAGAAGAACGCGTGGTCGGCGCACAACGCGACCAGCGGCCGGCCCGTCACGGCACGCGCGAGCCGCACGGCGGCCGTCGTCGCGTCGGAGCCGTTCTTGGTGAACTTGACCATGTCCGCGGTCGGCACGTTCTCGAGGAACCGCTCCGCGGCCTCGGCTTCCACAATGGACGGACGCGCGAAGTTGCTGCCCCGCTCGATCTCGCGGCGCACGGCCTCGGTCACGCGCGGGTGGGCGTGCCCGAGGCTCACCGACCGCAGGCCCGAGCCGTACTCCACGTACTCGTTGCCGTCGACGTCCCACACGTGCGCGCCGCGGCCGTGGGAGATCACGGGCGCGAGGTGCTCGGGGTACTGGTCCTCACCCTTGGCGTAGGTGTGCGCGCCGCCGGGGATCACCCGGTGCAGCCGCTCGTTCGCGGCACGGGAGCGGGGCAGGTCCATTGTGGTCACCTTCTAGGTCTGCAGCGCCTCAGCCAGCGAGGGCGCGGTCTTGTCGCGTTCGGACATCAGCGTGGGCGGCAGCGGCCACGGAATGGCGAGTTGAGGATCGTTATAGGCGATACTGACGTCTTCGTCCGGATTGTGCACGCGATCGATGCGATACGAGACATCAGCGATATCGGAAAGTGCCTGAAACCCGTGTGCGCACCCGGCGGGGATGTAAATGCTCACCTGGGTGTCGTCGGAAAGCCGGAACGTCTCCATGGCCCGGAAAGTCGGCGACTCCGGCCGAAGGTCCACGACCACGTCGAACACCTCGCCGAACGAGCACCGCACCAGTTTCGCCTCGCCGTCGCCCGAGCGCAGGTGCATCGCGCGCACCACGCCCCGCACGGACCGCGACACGCTGTCCTGCACGAACGCGTCCGGGTCGATGCCGACGGACCGCGCGACGTCCGCGTCGAACGTGCGCGAGAAGAACCCGCGTTCGTCGCGGTGCGGCGTCGGCTGGAAGAGGATCAGGCCGGAGATCGCCGGCACGGGAATGGCTTTCATCGGGCCTCCGAAACGGGGAACAGTGTGGACGACAACACGGCGAACTGGGATTTCAGCCGTTGCTTGTTGTCCTCGTTGCGTTCGTCCAGCGTCGCTTTCAGTTCCGTCGCGCGGTGTTCCAGCTCCTCGAACTGCGCGATCAGCCGCGGCACGTCAACCGACCGCGCTTCCTGGCAGAACTCGCCGAGGCCCATTTCGGCCATCAGCACGTCGTTCTTCTTCGCGTACCCGATCGCGACGGTCGGTTTCCCGGCCTTCAGCGCGCACAGCACGTTGTGGTAGCGCGTGGCCACGACCGTACCGACGCCGGCCATCGCGGTCATCAGCTCGCCCAGTGACCCCGGCGGCTCGGCCGTGACCAGCGGTGAGTCCACCTCGGCCACGATCTCGTCCACCACGGCGAGGTCGGCCCGGTCACCGATGAACAGCCGCACCGGCCGGCGGTCGGCCACGAGGTACCGCACGAACTCCGTCAGCGAGTCCACATAGGACCGGTAGATCTCCTCGCCCCGCGCCCGGTCGTCGTTCCCGCCGAAGTAGGCCATCACGCCGACCCCCACGGCCCGGGGGTCTTCGTCCGCGACCGGCGTCGGCAACGCGAACGCCAGGTCCGGGTACACGTTGTCACCCGCGGTCCGCACGCCCATGTCCGCCATGGCCGAACGCGACAGCTCGTCGCGGTAGGACCGGTACGCGGCGAGCTGCGCCGCCTGCCGCACCAGGAACCGCGTGGCCGGCATGGTGATCCGGTCGGCGCCCACGCTGACGAGCGCCACCTTCGTGCCGAACAGCCGCCCCAGCAGCGAAAGCAGGAACAACGCGTAGGGGAAACCCCACGGCCGCAACGGGAGCGTCGCCTCCAGCACGCCCATGCCCGGCACGATCACCACGTGCTGGCGGCGCACCCAGCGTGCCGTGCGCACCACGTCGACGAGCTTGCCCAGTGCCTTCGTGGCGATCGCGCGCACGCCGGCCGCCGTGCGGTACTCATCGGAGTACCAGTTCAGCCGGGTGGCGGGCACGCCGTAGCGGGCCTGCACGACGTCCGGGCCGCCGCAGAACGCCGACACCGCGGCGTCCGGGTGTTCCGCGCGCAGGAAACCGAGCACGGCTTCCAGCGACCCGTCGTTGCCGAGGTTGCCCGAGCCCAGGAGCCCGAACACACCGACGCGTGTGGTCACGAAACCCGCCGTTCGCGGCCGGCCACGACCAGGTCGACGGTCATCGACAGCTCGTCGGCCGCCACCGGCGCGCGGTCCTCCACCCGCTCCCCGGCGCCGCCCGGGCGCGCGCGGCTCGTGAACCACTCGACCAGCGCGAGGTAACACGCCCGGCGTTCGCGCGAAGACAGCGGCGCCTTGCGGATGCCGTGCACGTAACCCCACACGTACTCGGCCAGCAGCCGCGCCGTCGGGTTCGTGATCGGGTTGCCGCGCTTCGGGTCGAGGTTCGCGCACCGCGAGCGCTTGCTCGGGTTCGCGCGTTCGGCGCGGTCCGGGTGGTCGCGGCGGAAGTACAACAGCTCCGGCACCTGGTGGAACGGCCCGTGCAGCGCCAGCTCGGCCACGTAGGTGCGGTCGGCGTGGTGGTAGCTGTCCATCGGCGTGACGCGGCGCAGCACGTCGGTGCGCATCACGCCGTAGAAGTCGTCGCCGCCGGGTTCGAACAGCAGGCTCTTGAACCGCGTCGACGGCCGCGGCGCATCGGTCTTGTGCACATAGTCCAACGGCACGGTCACCGCGCCGTTCTCGTCGATGATCGCCTGGTGCGAGTGAGCCAGGATCACCTCGGGCCGCTCGTCGAGCGCCGCGATGCACTTGGCCAGCAGTTCGCGCCCGTAGAGGTCGTCGTGCGAGGCCCACTTGAACAGCTCGCCGCGCGCCATGTCGAGCAGCACGTTGTGGTTGGGCGTCGCGCCGATGTTGCGGGCCTGGCGCACGTAGCGGATGCGCGAGTCCTTGCCCGCGTACTGGCGGCAGATCTCTTCGGTGCCGTCGGCCGACGCGTTGTCGGAGATGACCAGTTCGAAGTCCTCGTACGTCTGACCGAGCAACGCGTCGAGCGCCTCGCCCAGGAACTCCTCGCCGTTGTACACGGGCAGACCGATGGTCAGCCGGGGAACCGCGCTCATCCCGTTCTCATTTCTGTCATTCCGTCTGACGCCGAATGAAGCTCTTCATGGCTGAACGATCCTGAAACCGGGCGGAACTCGAGGGAGTGCTCGCCCGTGCGCGGCGCCGGCGTGGCGGGGACGTTCTCCGCGATGGCGAAGTGGTCGCGCAGCGCGATCCGCAGCTGCCACCACCACACGGCCGAGCCGGTGATCGTCGCGATCGCGACACCCCACTCCGACCCGGCGGCACCGCCCAGAGCGGCCCCGATCAAGCCGAACACGACGTAGAACACCGAAGCGATCAGCTGCGAACGCAGGCTGCGCTTCGCCGTGCCCAGCGCGCGCAGGCCCGCCGTCGCGCCGGTTGTGAAGCTCGCGCCGACCACGGCGAACGTCACCGGCAGGATCAGCAGCGACGACGTGTCCCACAGCGAACCGAGCACGAACCGGCCCGCCTCGGCCGGGATGAGCAGCAGCAGCCCGAGGCCCCACGCCAGCGCGGCCGCGGCCTGCACCCCGCCGAGGACCACGCAGAAGTGCCACAGCCGGTGCGGCGAGCGCTGCAGCACCCGCGCGCCTTCGGCCACCGTGACCAGCGAAAGCCCCATCAGCAACGCGAGGAACGGCCCGAGCAGCTGCTCCGCACCGCGCACCGTGCCGACGGCGGCGAGACCGGCGACCGCACCCAGCCCGTACGCGCGCAGCTGCGAAGACCCGCTGTTGCTCACGTTCTCCAGCAGGTAGCGCACGCCCAGCTCGCGGTGGTCGCGCAGCCACGCGCGCACCCCGCCCAGCCGCGGCAGCACGCTCGTCTGCACCCACCCGAACGCCGCGGCGACGCCGGCCGAACAGCCCCAGGCCAGCAGGAACGCGACCACGGTGCCGTAGCGCGCACCGATCACCAGCGCCGGGAACAGCGCCACGGCCTGGATGCCGTCGTTCACGAACGCCTTCTGCCCGGTACCCGCCGCGAAGAAGCCGAACCGCCACGAGTCCTGCACCAGCAGGAACGGCAGCACCACGCCGAGCGCCACGAACGCGCCGCCCAGCGACCCGCCCACGATCAGTCCGAACAGGACGCTCACGATCCCGCTCGCGACCCCCACGAGCAGCGCCGTGCCCACGGCCTGGCCGAGCGCCTCGCGCCAGCGCGCCTTGGGAACCCCGGAGAACCGCACCATCAGCGGGTCGGTGGCCAGGCCGCGCGAGACGTTGAGGATCACGCCGTAGGTGACCCACGCGATGCTGAACAGGCCGAACGCCGCCGCACCCAGCGATCGCGCGACGTAGAGGCCCACCACGAAGTTGGTCAGGCTCGACACGGCCTGGTCGCCCAGGCCCCAGCTCAGCCGCCCCGCCATGGCGCGGACGGCCCGCGAACGCAGGATCGGAGGCACTCGGCCTCACTCCTTGAGCAGGCCGGCGACCTGCAGGGCCTGGGCCGCGGTGGCCACGGCGCCGAACGGCAGGTCCGCGCGTTCGGCGATGTCGAGGAGGCTGTGCTCGCCGTCGGAGTAGGACAGCACCCACAGCATCGCCATCTGCGCTTCCTTGGCGTCGCTGCGGCCGCCGAGCGAGTCGTACAGCCCGCGCTTGCCGAGCTGCGGCTCGCCGTAGGGGCTGAGGTTCACGTACCGGCGGTTGCGCTCCAGCACCGAGAACGCCGTCTGCAGCGTGTCGAGCGTGTCCTCCATGGCCTCCGGCGAGACGAAGGCCGGGTTGTCGGCCGACGTGTGGTACTCCGGGTAACCCGCGTACGGCGTGCGCGTGAGGGACCCGACGCCCAGGTTGAAGCCGGGGGAGCAGAACTGCCGCTCGTCGTAGCCGTACGGCGAGAACGCGCGGATCTCGTGCGGCTTGTCCTTGAGCACGTGGGCCATCACGCGGTCGATGTCGGCGTCACCGCGGCGGCTTTGCTTGTACGTCAACGAGCCGCGGTCGCCGGCGCAGGCCAGCACCACGCCGTGCTTCACGCGGTCGACGTGCTCGGCGTTGCGTGCGAGCCAGGTGATCGCGCCGATCGTGCCCGGCATGAACAGGAACCGGTACGTGAAGTGCGGCTTTTCCGCCGCCAGCCCCTGCGCCAGCGACACGGCCACCGCGATGCCCGCGAGGTTGTCGTTGGCCAGCGACGGGTGGCAGACGTGGCACGACACGATCACCTCGTCGCCCACCTCGCCGGGCACGACGTGCTCGCCGTAGGTGAGCGAGCCGTCGGCCAGCGTCGAGTCGATCTTCACGTGGTAATCGCCCTCGGGCAACGCGTCGAGCACGTCCAGCGCGACGCAGAAACCCCAGGTGGGCGAGTAGTAGCTGGTCCGGTAGGGGACCCAGGAGGGGCTTTCGGGCAGCGTGTGCAGGCGCCCGCGAAGTTCGGCGAGGCTCATCGTCTCGTCCACCGGCACGCTGTAGCCGACCACGTGCAGGTTCGACTCGCGGAAGTCGATCACGCGCCGGCCGGAGGCATCCGCGACGTACGCGTCGCGGATGTTCCACTCCTGCGGCACGGTCCAGTCCAGCACCTGCGTGCCGGTGGGCACCTCGTGCACCTTCAGGTCCAGGTGCTCACCGACGATCGCCAGCGTCTGCCGGACGCCGTCCCCCGTGATGCTGCGGCAGAGCGGGTAAAGCCGCTCCACCAGCGCGTGCATCTCGCCCCCCGTGAGCATCAGCGCTGCCGCAGCGTGTCGTCGACGGCTCCCGCAGCCTGACGGTCGGACAGCCAGTTGAGTCGCGTGAAGCGGCGCTCGAACTGCTCCTTGGTGAGCTCGTAGGCGCGGTAGGCGTCGATCAGCTGCAGCGCGCCGTCCTTCACGCCCCACTCGCACTCGAAGCCCGGGATCGCCTCGCGGAAGCGCGAGAAGTCCACGCGGTACGAGCGCGGATCGGCGCCGGCCTCGCCGGTGATGCGCAGCTTGGAGCCGGGCACGGCCTCCACGACCTCCTGCGCGATCTCCGCCACGGTGACGTTGTTGCGCTCGGTGCCGATGTTGAACGCCTTGTTGTGCACGGCCTCGCGCGGCGCGTCGAGCGCGGCCGTGAAGGCGCGGGCGATGTCGCGCGCGTGAACCAGCGGGCGCCACGGCGTGCCGTCGGACAGCACGAGCACCTCGCCCGAGAGGTAGGCGTGGCCCACGAGGTTGTTGAGCACGATGTCGGCGCGCAGCCGCGGCGAGAAGCCGAACGCGGTGGCGTTGCGCATGTACACCGGGGTGAAGCCGTCATCCGCGAGCTTCGAGACCTCGTCCTCCACGCGCACCTTCGACTCCGCGTACGGCGTGACCGGCCGCAGCGGCGCGTCCTCGTCGACCAGGCCGCCGCCGCCCGAGGCGCCGTAGACCGAGCAGGTGGACGCGTACAGGTACCGGCCGACGCCGGCGTCCTTGGCCAGCTGGGCGAGCCGGACCGACGCGTGGTGGTTGATGTCGTAGGTGAGCTCCGGCGCGAGCGAGCCCAGCGGGTCGTTCGACAGCGCGGCCAGGTGGATCACCGCGTCGAAGCCCTCGAGGTGCTCGGGCCGCACGTCGCGCAGGTCGACGGTGATCGACGGCAGGTCCTTCGGAGCCGGCCCCAGGAGGCAGCCCGCGAAGAGCCCGGAGTCGAGGCCGACGACGTCGTGTCCGGCTTCGGTGAGCACCGGCGCCATCACCGTGCCGAGGTATCCCGTGTGCCCGGTCAGCAACACCCGCATGTCAGTCAGCCCCTCAGGTCGAGAACGAGTTTGTTCAGTTCGAACGCTTCCGCGTACCGCTGCTGGCATTCGATGCCGCGGATGCGGGCGAGGCCCAGGAAGGCCTCGCGGTCGTACCAGGGGCGGTGGCGCTGGGAGGCGTAGTGCTCCTGCAACAGCCGCACCTTCTGCTCGGCCAGCTCGTCCGCGAGCGGGACGTAGGCCGGGAGGCGGCCGAGGTCGCCGTCCCACTTCACGATCTCGTAGCCCAGCGCCAGGTACCCGCGGTAGACCGTGGGCACCAGCTGCGCGAGGCCGCGGTGGTCCTGGTGCGCGTCGACGGTGCGCGGTGCGAAGACCACGTCCGGGTCGGTGCGCTGCTTGAGCTCTTCCAGCGCGTTCTTGGCCTCGTCCCAGTGGGCCGGGAGGCGGCCGTCGGGGAGCTTCAGCACCGTGACGTCGAGGTCCGCGCCCGGGCAGAACGCGGCGAGCGCCGCCCGTTCCTCGGCCTCGCGTTCGGTGCCGCCGCCCGACAGCACCAGCGCGTCGACGCGGAGGCCGGGCCGCTGCTCGCAGATCGTGAGCAGCGTCCCGCCGGCGCCGATGGCGATGTCGTCGCAGTGCGCACCCAGCACCACGACGCTGTCGAGCTTTTCCGCGCCGAGCTTGATCACGCGTGCACCCGGTCCCGTTCCCACAGCGCCCACGGCCGGTCGCCGCGGGTGTAGCCCTCGTCGAGCGCGAAGCGTTCCTTCACGGTGTCGGTCGGCTTCCAGAACCCGCGGTACGGGTAGGCCAGCAGCCGGCCGCGCTTGGCGAGCTCGCCGCAGCCGTCGGCGACCAGGTCGCCGTTCTCCGGGATGTGGTCGAAGATCTCCTGGCGCAGCACGAAGTACCCGCCGTTCTCCCACAGCGGCATGTCGCTGACCGGCGTGATCGAGCCGATGAGCCCGCCCTCGTCCATCTCCACGCAGTGGAACGACGACTGCGGCGGCACGACCATCATCGACGCGCCGGCGTCGGTCTGCTCGAAGCGCTCCACCATCTTGTCCAGCGGCGCGTCGGTCAGCACGTCGGCGTAGTTGGCGATGAACATCTCGTCGCCGTCGAGGTACTGGCGCACGCGGCGCAGGCGCTCGCCGATCGGCGACTCGATGCCGGTCTGCACGAAGGAGATGGTCCAGTCGGAGATGTCGGTGCTCAGGAGTTCGGGTTTTCCGTCGCGGAGCACGAAGTCGTTGGACGTCGTCTCCTTGTAGTTGAGGAAGAACTCCTTGATGTGGTGGGCGCCGTAGCCCAGGCACAGCACGAACTCGGTGTGGCCGAAGTGCGCGTAGTAGCGCATCACGTGCCAGATCAGCGGTCTCGGCCCGACCATGGCCATCGGCTTGGGCACGTCGGAGGCGTCTCCGTTGCGCATCCGCATGCCGTAGCCGCCGCAGAACAGGACTACCTTCACTTGTTCACCTCGACGATCTCGAGACGGGGGATCGGGAACACGAGCCGCCCGCCCCAGTCGTCTACATAGGACAGTTGTTCGGTGAGTTCCTTCCTGAGGTTCCAGGGAAGGACGAGGACGTAGTCGGGCTTGTCGGCCGCGATGCGCTCGGGCTCGAGGATCGGCACGCGCGTGCCCGGGGTGAACCGGCCGTGCTTGTACGGGTTGCGGTCGACGGTGTAGGCCAGCACGTCGGGCCGGATGCCGCAGTGGTTCAGCAGCGTGTTGCCCTTGCCGGGTGCGCCGTAGCCCACCACGGTCTTGCCCTCCTTGGCCGCCTTGACCAGGAACTCCAGCAGGTCGAGGCGCACGCGCGTGACGCGCTCGGCGAACTCGGTGTAGCCCGACAGCTCGTGCAGGCCCGCGGCCTTCTCGCGCGCCAGCACGTCGACCATCCGCGCGCTCGGCTCGCCGGCGACCTCCATGGGCCGTGCCCACAGGCGGATCGAGCCACCGTGCGTGGGCAGCAGCTCGACGTCCACAACGGACAGTCCGCCGACCGCGAGCGCCCGGCGCGCGGATTCCACGGTGTAGTACTGGAAGTGCTCGTGGTAGATCGTGTCGTACTGGTTCTCGCTGATCAGCGTGAGCAGGTGCTGCACCTCGATGCTGACCCAGCCGTCGTCGGCGACCAGGGCGCGCAGGCCGTGGGTGAAGCCGATGATGTCGGGGATGTGCGCGTAGACGTTGTTCGCCGCGACCAGGTCCGCCGGCCCGTGTTCCTCGCGAACGTCGCGCCCCGTCTCGGGACTGAGGAACGCCGTCTTCGTCGGCACGCCCTTGTCGCGCGCCGCCTGCCCGACGTTCACCGACGGCTCGACACCCAGGCACCGGATGCCCCGCTCGACGACGTGCTGCAGGAGGTAACCGTCATTGCTCGCCACCTCGACCACGAACGAGTCGGGCCCCAGCCCGAGCCGCTCGGCCGATTCGGTGACGTACTGGCGCGCGTGCTCCACCCACGACGTCGAATACGACGAGAAGTACGCGTAATCGGTGAACGTGTCCTCGGGAGTGATCAGCGGCGGGATCTGCGCCAGCCAGCACTCCGTGCAGACCTGCAGGTGCAGCGGGTAGGTGTTCTCGGGCTCGGCCAGCTGTTCCGCGGTCAGGAACCGCTCACACGGCGGGGTCGCTCCGAGATCGACGACACTCACCAGAGCTGTCGAACCGCAGAGTCGGCATGTGGTCATCAACGGGCTCCTCGGCTCGCGGCTTGCGTGCTAGACACGTCGATGACCAGCGGGGGCTCGTTACAGCGAGCGTGTGAGGGGTGGAGCACCGTTTTCTGAATGAGATGTGCTCAGCCCGGTTCGCGACGCTTTTCCCGGCCTGTTCTCCTGGTGGGAGCGGGGGATTGGCGTGGTCTTTACCTTGCCGGAGCCGTGTGCGGAGAGTAACGCCGCGCCGGGGTGCGTGGGTTTTTCCCGCACCCCGGCGCGGGGCTGTTGCTGCGTCGCGAGGGTGGTCTAGAGCTTTTCAGCCGCCGGGATGACATCCGTCGCGAACTTCTCGATCACCCGCGGATCGGGCACGCCCGGGATCCACCCCGTGGCGGCGTGGATGCCGAGCTCGGCGAGCTGGCCCAGCTCGTCGAGGAGCTGCCCGGTCTTCTCGCCGTTCTCGCCGATGTCGAGCCACAGCGCGACGGTTTTGGTGATCTCGTCGTAGTCGCGGCCGACGGCGTCGCAGTGCTGCTTGAGCACGTCGAGCTTGTGCGCCAGGTCGGGACCTGGGAAGAGGTTGCAGAGGTCGGCGTACTGCGCGACGAACCGCAGCGTCTTCTTCTCGCCGCTGCCGCCGATCAGGATCGGCGGGTGGGGGCGTTGCAGGGACTGCGGCGAGTTGAGCAGGCGCTCGCCCTCGAAGTGCTTGCCGGAGAACGCGTCGTCGCCGTCGGCCCACATCTGCAGGACGTAGCGCAGGGCGTCTTCCAGCTGTTCGAAGCGCTCTTTGAGCGGCGGGAAGCGGAAGCCGAGGCCGCGGGATTCCTCTTCGTTCCAGCCGGCGCCGATGCCGAGGATGGCGCGCCCGCCCGACAGCACGTCGAGCGTCGTGACGGCCTTCGCGAGCAGGCCAGGGTGCCGGTAGATCACGCCACTGACGAGCGTGAGCAGCTTGACGCGCGACGTGTGCGCGGCGAGGAAGCCCAGGGTCGTGTACGCCTCCAGCATCTCGCGCTCCGGCGGGCCGTAGCGCGAGATCTGGAAGAAGTGGTCCATCACCGACAGGTACTCGAACCCGGCCTCGTCGACGGCCCGAGCCACCGTGGCGAGGTCGGGCCCGAGTGCCGCCGGACCGTTCGGCCAGGTCAGCTGGGGGAGGTGCAGTCCGAGTTTCATCCCAGCTTCTCGACCGCCGGGATGACGTCCGTGGCGAACTTCTCGATCGCCGAGACGTCCGGCAGCGTCGGGATGCTGCCGATGGCCGCGTGGAAGCCCAGGCCGTGGAGGCGCTCCAGCTCCGCCACGAGCTCGCCGGTCTTCTCGCCGTTCGGGCCGATGTCGAGGGTGTGGTAGACGGTCTTGGTGATCTCGTCGTAGTCGCGGCCCTCGTTCTCGCAGTGCTGCTTCAGCACGTCGAGCTTGTGCTCCACGTCGGGGGCGTTGAAGATGTTGCACGCGTCGCCGTACTTGGCGACGAAGCGCAGCGTCTTCTTCTCCCCGCCGCCGCCGATCATGATCGGCGGGTGGGGGCGCGTGATCGGCTGGGGCGAGTTCAGCAGGCGCTCGGCCTCGAAGTGCTTGCTGGAGAACGCGGCGTCGCCGTCGGCCCACATCTGCAGGATGTACTGCAGGTTCTCCTCGAGCAGCTCGAAGCGCTCGGCGGTGGACGGGAACGGGAAGCCGAGGCCCTTCGACTCCTCCTCGTTCCAGCCGGCGCCGATGCCGAGCACCGCGCGGCCGCCGGAGAGCACGTCCAGCGTGGTGATGGCCTTCGCGAGCAGGCCCGGGTGGCGGTAGATCACGCCGGTGATCACCGTGAGCAGCTTCGCGCGCTCGGTGTGCGCGGCGAGGAAGCCCAGCGCCGTGTACGCCTCGAGCATCTCGTTCTCGCTCGGCCCGACGCCGCGGATCTGGAAGAAGTGGTCCATCACGGCCAGGTACTCGAAGCCGGCCTGGTCGGCCGAGCGCGCGACGGAGGCCAGGTCGGCGCCGAGCTTCGACGGACCGTTCGGCCAGGTGAAGTTGGGGATCTGCAGTCCGAGTTTCATAAAACCGAACGTATACCTGGAGTTACACCAGCTGCGCGGTCAGAAATTGTGGATGACGGAAACGGTTCCGTGCAAGGGATCCGTCACGTAAACAGCGCGCGAACGCTGGTCGACCGCGACGTCGCCCGGATTCACGCCGAGGCTCAGCTCACCCGTCAGCACGCCGGCCTTGCCGTCCACGCGGGACAGTCCGTTCTGGCCGCCGTTGGTGTAGATCGTGTCAGTGCCTTGGTGCACGGCGATCGCCGAAGCTTCGCTGCGCAGCAGCACGGTCTTGCTCTGCTTGCGCGTCACGCCGTCCACAATGGACATGTGGTGGATCGCCGAGTTGGCCACGAACACGGTGCCGCTCGTCTCGTGCACCACCACTCCCGTGGGTGACGCGCCGACCCCGGCGCTGCCGGTGAACTTGCCGGCGTCGATGTCGTACACCTCGACCGAGGCGGTGGTGGGGCTCGTGCAGTAGGCGACGCGCCGCCCGGTGTCGAGCGCGATGCCCGCGAGGCTCGGCTTCGGCGCCGCCACCATCCGCAGCGTGGTGAGGCTGAGGGTGTCGAGGACGGCGAGCGTGCCCTTCGTGCCGCTCACGGCGTAGACCTTGTTCGCCGTCGAGTCCACGGCGAGCGACGACGCGCCGGCGCCCGCGCCGATGACACTCACCGTCTGGTGGCTCAGCGCGTCGAGCGCGATCACGGTGCCGCCCGGCGGGTTGGCCACGTACACGCGGTTGGCGGCCGAGTCCACGGCGACGTCGCTGGGCTTGCCGCCGACGGTGATGATCGTGGTCACGCGCCCCGCGGCCGGGTCGATCACGGCGACGGAGCCGGAGTTCGAGTCGGTCACGTACACCAGCCCCGTGACCGGATTCACCGCGACGGCCGTGAGCCGCCCGCCGACGTCGACCACGCTCACCTGCTCCGCCCACGCGGTCGCGGGGAGCACGGCTGTGGCCACACCCGCCGTGGCCAGGGCGAACAGCCCTCGTCGGCTCAGTTCGGGACCGTGCATCGCCCACCTCCGCCGAGGAAGATCACCTGGGGAAAACTTTCCCGACCCTAACCCGCTGGTGGATCATGCGAAGGAACTTCGGGTCCCCCGATCGCGTTGTTTCCGATGAGTAATCACCCTTGAGAGCGGACGGAGGCGAGCCGCGTGCACAAGCACCAGAACGGGCTGAAGACGGCGTTGCTCCTCGGTCTGCTGTCGGCGATCATCATCGCGATCAGCAGCCTCTTCGGCCGCGGCGCCCTGATCATCGGCCTGGTGCTGGCCCTCGGGGTCAACGCGTACGCCTACTTCAACTCCGAGAAGCTCGCCCTGCGCGCCATGCGCGCGCGGCCGGTGTCGGAGGTCGAGCAGCCCGTGATGTACCGCATCGTGCGCGAGCTGGCCACCACCGCGCGCCAGCCGATGCCCGCGCTGTACCTCAGCCCCACGGTCGCGCCCAACGCGTTCGCCACCGGCCGCAGCCCGCAGCACGCCGCTGTGTGCTGCACGACGGGCATCCTCGACCTGCTCAACGAGCGAGAGCTGCGCGCCGTCCTCGGCCACGAGCTGTCGCACGTCTACAACCGGGACATCTTGATCTCCTGCGTCGCCGGCGCGCTCGCGAGCGTGATCAGCGTGCTCGCCAACCTGGCGTTCTTCTTCGGCGGCAACAACCGCGACGGCAACCCGTTCGTGTCGCTGCTGCTGGTTCTCGTCGGCCCCATCGCCGCGTCGGTGATCAAGCTCGCCGTCAGCCGCTCCCGCGAGTACCAGGCGGACGCCTCGGGCGCCGAGCTCACGGGCGACCCGCTCGCCCTGGCCTCGGCCCTGCGCAAGCTCGAAAGCGGCACGCGCGCGGCGCCCCTGGCCCCCGAACCGGCGGTCGTCTCGCAGTCGCACCTGATGATCGCCAACCCGTTCCGCCCGGGCGCCGGCCTGTCGAAGCTGTTCTCGACGCACCCGCCGATCGAGGACCGCATCCGCCGCCTGGAAGCGATGGCTCGGGGCTTCTGAGTTACGCCCCCGTCGCACCCAACGACTGAGCGACACTCATCACGTAGTCCCCATACCCCGACTTCGCGAGCTTCGTCCCCAGCGCATAACACTCGTCCGGGCTGATGAAGCCCATCCGGGCCGCGATCTCCTCCAGGCAGGCGATGCGCACGCCCGTGCGGTGTTCGAGCACCTGCACGAACTGGCCGGCCTCCAGCAGCGAGTCGTGGGTGCCCGTGTCGAGCCAGGCGAAGCCGCGGCTGAGCTCGATGAGGGTGGCGCGGCCTTCGCGCAGGTAGGTGAGGTTGACGTCCGTGATCTCCAGCTCGCCGCGGTGCGACGGCTGGAGCGCGCGCGAGATGTCGACGACCCCGTTGTCGTAGAAGTACAGCCCGGTGATCGCGTTGTTGGACCGCGCCTTGGCCGGCTTCTCTTCGATCGACACGAGCTTGCCGGACCCGTCGATCTCGCCGACGCCGTAGCGCTCGGGGTCCTTGACGCGGTACCCGAACAGCACGCAGCCGTCGAGGTCGGTCGACGCGTCCTGCAGGGTGCGCGAGAAACCCTGGCCGTAGAAGATGTTGTCGCCCAGGACCAGCGCCACGGAGTCGTCGCCCACGAAGTCGGCGCCGATGACGAAGGCCTCGGCCAGACCGTTGGGGCTGGGCTGCTCGGCGAAGCTGAACGACAGCCCGAACTGGCTGCCGTCACCCAGCAGGCGCCGGAAGTTCGGCAGGTCGGCGGGCGTGGAGATCACCAGGATCTCGCGGATCCCCGCCAGCATGAGCACCGAGATCGGGTAGTAGATCATCGGCTTGTCGTAGACCGGCAGCAGCTGCTTCGACACGGCCTGCGTGATCGGGTGCAGCCGCGTCCCGCTGCCGCCCGCCAGCACGATGCCCTTCATCCGTCTCCTCACTCGTGGCGTTCAGCGTTCCGAGTGAGTGTGTCAGCCCATCGGACCTTTGCCGAAGTAGGCCTTGCAGCCGAGGTTGTACTCGGTGGCGATCTCCAGCACGTTCTTCCCGCCGTCCACCGGCAGCAGCGTGGACGAGTAGTTGGGGCAGAAGTTGTTGTAGATGCCGGTGATGAGGATGGGGGCGGGCAGCGGGTACCAGTTGCCGGCGCCGAGGTTGTCGTTGGCGAGCAGGGTCTGGCCGTTGCCGGTGACGGGCGTGCCCTTGGCGTTGGTGTAGATCTGCCCGACCATGACCAGCCGCACGCCGTTCGGGCCGCCGGGGAACAGCGTGACAGTCTGCGCGTGCTGGAAGTAGTTGCCGCTGGCGGTGTTCACGCGCGTGCCCGGATCGGCCGGATCGCCCCAGTTCGCGCCGTCCGCGGAGATCTTGTAGTACGGGTCGCAGTAGCGGTCGCCGTAGTTGCAGATCTCGTAGCTGAACCAGTACCGGCCGTCGGGTAGGCGCCGGATGATCGGCATGCCCGGGCGGACGCGGTCGGGCGGGATGGCCAGCGTGAGCTGCTTGGTGCCCCAGTGGATCCCGTCGGTGGACGCGACGCGGTTGAGCACCTGCGCGTACTTCGGGGCCTGGGTCTCGTCGGCGTAGTGCAGCCAGAGCGTGCCGCCGGCGTCGACGGTGAACTCGGGCTCCCAGATGCCGTCGTGGTTGTGCGAGATCGCGGCCTCGGACAGGTACGTCCAGCGCTTCCCGCCGTCGGAGCTGGCCCAGACCTTGATGCCGATGCGCCGCTGGGCTCCGGCGTCCTGCCGGTAGCTCGCGGCCCACAGCACGGTGCCCGCGCGCAGCCGGCCGACGCGTTGGGGCAGCTCGTAGAGGGTGCCGCAGCATTCGCCGAGCTTGCCGTCGGGGTCGCGGATCTCGCCGATCTTGTGGAAGCTCGCGCCCTCGTCGGTGCTTTCCATGATGGGCGTGAACTTGCCGCCGGCGTCCTCGCTCGTGAGCGACGCGAGGATGTGGCCCTTGCCGAACGGTGAGTACTGCAGCCGGATCAGCCGCGCGTACGAGCCGTACCCGTCCACCAGTTGCTTCTTGTCCACTACGGCCGACGCGGGCGTGAGCCCGGCGGCCACCACCACCAGTGACGTGAGGAAGGCGATCACGGGTGTCCAACGGCGCATCGACGAACCTCTCTCGCGGGCGGGCCGCGCGATTACACCACGCAACCGGCCGGCTTCAGACGCTCGTTCCGGCGCTTCCGCAGGTCAGCGCTGGGACTCCACCCGGTCGAGGGGTTTGACCCGCCCGATCGGGTGTCAGGTGGAGGTAACGGATCGTCAAAGGGTGACGAAAGATCACGTGAGAGCCACGCGGTGGCTCACGGGGGGAATGTCTGATGACGCGCGTCCGCGGGCGTGTTGCGGTGCTGCTGCTCGCGGGCCTGGTCACGGCCTCGTGCAGCGTCCAGCCGTCGGGGCGCGGGGTGCTCCTGGGGTCGCCGGGTCTCGACGTGCCTTCGTCTCCGTCGACTTCGGTCGCGCCGCCACCGCGCCGCCTGGAAGCCCCGACGGAAACCCACACCGGCAAGGGCAACGCCACGGTCCAGCTGTCGTGGCCCACCGACGTCCCCGGCTACCTCACCTTCGACTGCCCCCGCTGCGACTCCAACATCTTCGTCCACACCGACGGCGACGAGTTCTCACTCATCAACGCCATCGGCTCGTACCACGGCACGGTCTGGTTCAACGCCATCGAAGGCCGCGACCCCTCCCGCGTCCTCACGATCACCGCGAACTCCTCGTGGACCGCCACCATCACCGACCACCGCACCCTCCCGACCCTCACGGCGGGCAAGCCCCACGCCGGCAAGGGCGACGCCGTGCTGGCCATCCCCGCCGGCGTCACCCACGCGACCTTCCAGACGTCCTCCAAGGGCCACTCCGCCGTCTGGGTCCAGGGCGGCGGCACCATGGACCTCCCGGTCAACGAAATCGGCGCGGCAACCGTCGACTTCCCGGTCCAAGCCCCGACCTTCCTGGAAGTGGAGGCGTATGACGGCTCGTGGACGGTCACGGCGTCGTGAGGGCGGTGCCGCAGGAGGAACCCGCCGAGGCGATGGCGTGGCTTTCCGCACGCGGCGACAGGGAGGCGGCCCTCGGCTACCACCCCGACCGCTGGCCGGACTCCGTCTGGATCCTGCACGCGATGTACGAGCAGCCCGCACCTGAGGTCTCTGCCAACGGCTTTCGGCGCGAGTTGATCGTCGAGCCCTTCGTGTTGCCCGGTCTCGACGTCGCCGCGTACAGCACCGGCATCCCGTTCGGCTTCACCGAAACCCCGGGCGAGGGCTGGACCCGGCTCACGTGGCGGTCACTGACCGAGCGCCTCGGCCGCCGGCTGGGGGAGGGGATGACTTACCCGCCGGACCTCGACTGGTTCCCCTTCCGCAGGTGGCCGGCGTCGATCCGGCCGCCCGCCGAGGGGTCGCTGACCGAATCCGACGTGCACGCGCTGGCCGAGGTGCTCACCGACCACAGCGGCTCGACGCCGGACCAGTGCCTGGCCTCCTACGGCTACCTCTCCTACGGCGTCATCCCCGCTGGCGATGACGCCGCGACGCTCACTGTCTGCGCTGGTCCGTGGCCCGATTTCGCAGCCCTGCTCCTCGGCCTCCCCGAGGCGGGCTCGAGTCCCAGCAACGTCTGGCCCGCCGACCGTTCCTGGTTCGTCTCCACGAACTGGGACCTCATGGCGACGCGGATCAGCGGCTCACGCGAGCTCATCACCGCCGTCGAAGCCCATCCCGGCCTCGAAACCCTGCGCTGGACCGGCTCCACCGCCGGCTGATCACTCCGCCGCCACCAGCTCCAGAACCGAGTACCCAGCACCCACCGGATACGTCTTCACCCGCCGCCAACCCGACTCCGCGAACAGCGCGTCGTACTCGTCGAGGTCGCGTTCCATGCCCTCGGTGGCGGTGAGCATGTCCATGTCCACGCGCGTCGCGAAGTCGGGTTTGCCGAGCTCGCCGATCACCATCTCGACGACCAGCAGCCGCCAGCCTTCGGTGACGGCGGCGCGGCAGTCGCGCAGGATCGTGAGGCAGCTCTCGTCGGACCAGTCGTGGAGGATCATCTTCAGCAAGTACAGGTCCGCGGGCGGGACCTCGACGAAGAAGTCACCCTCGACGGCCTCGAAACGGTCGGCCAGGCCGCGCCGCGAAGCCTCCGCGCGGGCGCCCGGAACGGCGTGCGGCAGTTCGAGGACCTGACCGCGCAGCTGGGGGTTCGAGGCCATCAGCCCGAGCACGAAGTCACCGTCCGCGCCGCCGGCGTCGACGACCGTCGTCACGCCCGTGGTGTCGACCGCGGCGACGGCGCCCTGGGTGACCAAACCGGACAGATCTCCCATGGCGCGCGCGAACAGCGCCGCTTCTTCCGCGTTCTCGGGACGGCCGAAGTAGCCGAACAGGTCCGTGCCGTGCGTCTCGCGCATCTGGTTGCGTCCGGTGCGCACGGCGTCGGGCAGCCGCTCCCATGCCTGCCAGTGCGCGTGCTCGTTCTGGATCATCACGAGCGACCGCATCGACCGCGGCACGTCGGAGCGCAGCAGCGCGCCCAGCGGCGTCAGCCCCGAGCGACGCCACGGCGCGCATCAGCCGGTACGTCGTGCGCGGGTCGCTGCCCACCCGCTCGGCGACTTCGGCGGCGGTGGCGGGACCGTGCGCGAGGTGGTCGGCGATGTTCAGCGTGGCCGTGGTGCGCAGGATCTGGACGACCCAGGCGCCGGTGAGCAGGTGCAGCATCACGTCGGCGTCGGCCGCCGAGTCGGTGGTCACGAGCGGGTCGGTGGGCATGGCGGGTCCTCCCTCGGCGAGCGCCGGTGCTTCCGGCGGTGCTGAGGTCACGCTAGAAATCGCGCGGGTCCGCCTGATTGGACTTCGCCGCCACGTTCGTTGAACCTGCGTGCCAAGTCGTTCGTGGAGTGGGTGTGCAAGCCCGGCGGAAGTACTCCGTGGACGTGACGGTGCCCGCGCACGCGCGCGACTGGCTCGAGGTGCTGAGCCGCGGCTGGGACTTCCAGGTCGGCCGCGTGATCCCCCTGCCGCCCGCCCAGCCCGTCGGCGTCGGCGACTACCGCGTGCGCATCCGCCACGCCAAAGTGGACGACGCCGTCGTCGAGCGCCTCTACAGCGAATCCGTCGTCGGCGGCGAGTTCAACCACCCCAACAACCGCGTCGTGCTCCACGTCGTCCGCCACGGCGAGTGACGCTTCGCCGGCCCGCGCCGCACCACCACGACCGTTCTCGGTGGACAGTTCATCGTCCGCCTCAACGATCCCTCGTGGACATTCGAGGTCGAGCCGCGCACCACCGCGCTGGTCCTGCAGCTGCCCGTCGACCAGCTTGCGCCCCCACCTGGCCGACCGGCACGTGATCGGCGCGGTGACCTCCGCCGAGGTCCGCCTCCTCCTGGCCCAGACCCGCGCCGTCGAGGCCACCGTCGACACGCTGACCCCGGCCCGGCCTCACCACCGCCCGCGCGTCCCTGGTGGAACTGGCGAAGGGCGTACTCCTCGGCCACGCTGACTGCGCAGACCCTCTGCTGGCCCCCGCGTTGGCCCAGGCCGCCCGCGACCTCGCCGACCGCCTGCTCCCGGACGCGGACCTCTCGCCGGCCGTGCCGGCCCGCCACCTGAACGTCTCGGTCCGCACCCTCCACCGCGCCTTCGCCAACTGCGACGAATCCGTCACGGCCTACGTTCGGCGCCGCCGGCTGGACCACGCCCGCGCGGACCTGGCCACGGGCCGCGCCACCGTCTCGGAAGTCGCGGCCCGCTGGCAGTTCTCGGACAGCAGCCACCTGATCCGCGCGTTCAAGTCCCGCTACGGCCGGACTCCGACGGAGTTCGTGAGATCGGCTCAGCGGTAGTTCGTGAACTGCGTCCGACCTGGGCAGACGCACTGCGGTGAGGCTCTGAACTGCGGATTTGTGCTCGTTGGCGGTCGTCGTCGGCCGTCGCTGGCTGATGCCATCTGTACCGGATTTGTACCCTGCGCACAGGTAGGCACGTCCTCTGTTCAGTCCGTTAGCCGAGGGAACGGCGAGATCATCGTTGAAGTTTCAGCCATCACGTCGGCGCCGAAGGGCACGGAGTCAACCGACTCCTCCTTGAGCGCAAGCAACTCGGGCTGCGCAAAGGCCTGCACCGCGTCGAGCACCTCAAGCGCCGGAAAGCTTCTTCGCTCTACATAAATCCGAGCCACCTCGCGCTCCTGGGGTGAGGGAAGTTCGACCTCTCTGGGCATCTTAAAATCGTTCTTACATAGAACTTGAATAATCCTCCACCCCTCATAAAAGACCTGCATAAAGCTGCCATCGTGAGGCATTGGGCAAATAACTAGGTTGCGTTGACTGTCTTCGCGAATTGCGTCAGATCGCCCCGATTGAGTCGGGACTACAGCTATCCTTAGCCCCCGAGCGGCCTCTAGTTGGCTGGGGTTAATCTTAACTGTAGTTCCTACCCAGTGGTCCGGCTCCGTTGAACCAAGAAACAGATCGGCCTTCCAGAGTCCGTTAATGCTTTGCGGCAGGTTGAGTCGGGTATTCGGCCGGCGAAACGCGGCCGCGAGGGTGTTGAGCTGCTTCTTTAGTTTGACCGGCTGACCCTGCTTGCCGGAGAGTACGCGGGAGTCGTCGGTGATCAGCTCCAGCTGGGTGGAGACTAGGCGCTGCGCTCCTGTTTTCTCGATCGCAAACAAGATCGAAGAAGGCTCGCCACGCCATATGCGGCATTTACTCAGCGCTGTTGAAACACGGTCCATGACGATGGAATTGCCAGCGCTTATTGCGTCGTGTACTGCGTACTCGAAGGCGATTCCACAGTCGCCATCACCTTCCTTTCGTAGCCTGCCGAGCAAGTTTAATGGCAACGTTTCTCTTGATAACTGTGCCGATGATAGGACTTCGTTAGAAATCGAAAACAGTACTCCAGTGATTATTGGTCGAGTCACGGCCACCAACGCAGCAACTTTGTCGGCTACTGAGCTTTGCTGGTGCTCTTCGCGCAAGTCCACAACTAGACCTTTCGTCACTTGTTTCCAGATCTCTGACTTGTCGTCATTCGCGCTCGTGTCGTTACACGATTAATGAGAACGTTATTCAAACCAAGTGGGTGGCCTCTCGGCATCTCGTCGACCTGGCGCAGCCCGATCACGTCGTGTCAAGGGGGCACCTTCTGCCTGGGGTGCCTGAACTGCGAAAACGCCCCCTTGACGCGGCGTGATAGCCCTATGGGAGGTCGGCGAGATGCCGTTTGGCCAACCACGGACGCAACGTGCGAGCCCTGCCGGCCATCTCGGAGACCTGCCCGTCCGGCGAGGACATCTCTTTGATCCGAGACCCACCGCGTCCATCGGCCCATTCGCCCCGGCCGACTCGCGGGGGACCGGCCGCCAGGCCGCACGCCCCCGCGAGGGCTTGGCCGGGGCAAAGGCATGGGGCCGAGCGGCCCCGGAGGGGCCGCCTTGATCCAGTAAAGAAACTTCTCACCGGCTACGCGTGTCACGCTCCGGGCAGCACGGCCACCAAGCTCTTGTCGTCGTGACGCTTCGCCCGGGGCAAGGCCTTCCCGGATGGATCCGCCTTGGCTTCCCACGCCTGGCACTGCACCAAGAGCCCGTGTAGCTCGTCAGAGTCCATGGCGCAGACCTGAGGCCAGTCGCTCAGTCCAAGGTGCCGCATCGGGTCGTAGGCGCCATCGGTAGCCAGCACCAGCCACGGCACCTCGTCAACACGACGCCGCTCGATCAGGGCGTGCTGAGCGGCTCCCTCGCTCGCCTCGGCAATCCAGTACCCGCCTTCACGGTTCCGCAAGGCGGCCTGCTCAGTCTGAAGGCTGCGGAGGATCTCACGGTGCCGATCGTCGTATCCGCCACCGGCTGCCAACCGCTCCCTGTACGTACGGCGTGGTTCGAGGCCCAGCGCGTCCATGCGGTCGTCCGTGATCACCTCATCGGGCAGGACCGCCACGCTGTCTCCGAGCGCCAGAACGTCGACCCATCCGCCCGCCTCACGAGCGATCGTGACCGTGCTCGACGGAGAACGCCCCGGCGTCAGCTCCAATCCGGCAGCGGTCTCCTTGATCGCCCGTCCGAGCATTGTCCGCAGGTCACCCGACGGTTCGGCAAGTAGCTGGTCGCGGAGATTGGCTCCGAGCTGACTCGCGTAAGTCGCCGGAGGTATGGGCACAGGGCGGAACGCGGACGCTCCGTCCAAGAGCACGACCGCGTTCGGGGTCACGAACACTTTGTCATCGCTGTCTTCGGACGCGGGGAGCTGAGCCACTACGGCACGCATGTGATCACCACACGAAAGGTCCGGCTGCAAGTTCGCTGTGGACGATGTTCAGGCCGTCGTACTCGGCTCGGACGACCAGCGAACACGGCTTGTCCGTCGTCGTGCCGAACACCCATCCGAGGTTCTTCACGAGGTAGTCGGTCGCTCCGAGGGACCCGATCCCGTGGATACCCGCGATGTGCACGACCACACGATCGTCGATGAGGTGCCGCCCCACGTAGGCGACGTCGATGGACTCGGCCTCCTCGGCGTCCGAAGGAGAGCCGTGCCGATCACCCGTGGCGGTCTCCTCGATCCACCACCGCCCGCCGTCCTCGACCATGCTCAGCGTCGGGTCCTGGTCGAGCAGCCACGCACCAACGGGCGCCGACTTGGGTCCACAGACCACCACGGTGTCCCCGGCCGGCGGATCCTCCCGGTCCGGTTCAATCTGGAACTGCGTGGTCGCGAAGGCCATCGAGTCCAAGAACCGGTCGAGCTGTTCGGCGGTCTTAGCGTCCTCCGCCGCGATCAACGGCCGCTCACGGTCGGTCGTTTGGTACCGGTACGGCACACCGACGCTGACGGGGCCGACGCCGAAGAACGCCCGCTCAGGTACAGGTGCCGTGCTTCGGATCTGGGTCACGCGCCCCTTGGTGATGCCGAGCTTCGCCGCGATCTCCGTGTAGCTCAGCCCTAGCTCGCGGTGTGCCCGCTCGATCGCGTGGCGTCGGAGGCGTGCCAGCTCGGTTGCTTGCTGCTGGTAGACGGTGAGTAGCTCAGTCGCGCGCCGACCCTGACGGAGAGGGTCGGGCTCCCGCCGCACGGCCTCGAATTCGCTGCTCATCCTGCAGAGTTTAGACCCCCTTGACGCTGATCACCAGGTGGGCGTAACCTCGGTTTACCACCCCTAAACGACTGGCGACCCTTTCCCGCTCAGAGAGTTTAGGGCCCTAAACTGGAGGTTCAGATGGGCGCGCTGGCCCTGCTGGAAGACGAGTTTTACGTGACGGTGATCCCCGACCGATTCCGCTTCTCCGACGAGAACCCGCTGACCTTGGACCCGTACGCGCGGAACAAGTTCGGCGACCTCCCGCCGTACATCGAAGACGTCATCACCGACGTGGTCGGCCTGACTCAGGCTGAGTGGGACGCCCTGGTGGACCAGGGGGAGACGTACTCGGTGGTTGGCCCGTTCCAGTACTTCTCGCTGGCCCGGTTCCTCCGCTCGGTTGCGCGTCGTGGCTACCGCTCGGGCCCGGCCGGAGTCTGCCCGGACTGCTGGGGCACGTTCGCGATGTCCGATGTGGATGGGTCCATGACGGGCCGTGTCGGTGCCGCCGTCGTGTGCGTCTGCGTGGGGGGCTGAACCATGGCCATGGCTTCTCGACGGCTTGGAGAACGTATCCGCCTGTCCGACGTTGACCCGGACAGCGGCGTCCCGTACTGCCAGGAACGGTTCGCTGAGCTGCCCGACTGGGTCATGGACCTGGTGCTGAACATGGGCGTCCAGCCGGACCGCTGGAACCGTCTGGTCGAGCGCGGGGAAGTGCTGGAGCTGCCGTTCTTCGACGGTTGGCACCGAGTCCCGCGCGAGGTCAACTGGCGCGCACTTCCGACCTCTGTCGGCTGGCCCGGCGCCGCCCGATCGGGGGTGGCTGCCTGATGGGCGCTGCTCCGATGGGCTTCCGTGAGCTGGTGTCCGCGTACGCCGAATCCGGCGACCTCGACCCGGCGTTGGCGCACGTGCTGGCTCGCGGCGACTTCGACACGTGGGCGGGGAAGGTCCGCGCAGCTCGCGGGTGCGTCAAGCCGGTGCGCATGTCCGGGTCGTCCACGTTGGTCGACGGCGCGGGCACCATCGTCTCGGAGTTCTCAGGCAGCGTCTTCGTGCCGTGCAAGAACCGGCGCGCCTCCGTGTGTGAGTCCTGCTCAGCGCACTACGCGCACGACACCTTCCACCTGATCAGGGCCGGTCTGTCCGGCGGCAAGGGTGTGCCGGAGACGGTGGGTGGTCACCTGCGGGTGTTCGCCACGCTGACCGCACCATCATTCGGGAAAGTCCACTCGCGACCGTTCCGGGGTGGTGCGTATCGCCGCTGCTCGTGTGGTGTTCTGCACTCCCAGTACGACGACGCCTTGGGCACGCCGCTGGACCCAGCGACCTACGACTACGTGGGCTCGGTGCTCTGGCAGGCGCAAGCGGGGGAGCTGTGGCGCCGGTTCACCATCGCCGTGAACCGCAAGCTTGCGCGCGCCCTCGGGCTACGTCCGGCGGAGCTGCGGGAGGTCATGCGCCTGTCGTACGCGAAGGTGGCGGAGTACCAGCGGCGCGGCCTGATCCACTTCCATGCCGTCGTCCGCATCGACGGTCCCGAGGGGCCAGACGGACCGCCTCCGCCCGCTGAAGTCACCGACGCCCTCTTGACCGCCGTTATCCAGGACGCGGCGGCCTCGGTCGTGGTCTACAGCCCCGAGTCGGCTGCCACAGGTGTGCGTGACCTGACCTGGGGCGATCAGGTCGACGTCGAAACGATCGCTGCGTCTCGGGACGATTCGGCCGGCTGGCGTGACCAGCACGTCGCGGGCTACGTCGCCAAGTACGCGACGAAGGGAACCCGCCTGACCGAAGGCAGCGACTTCCGCATCCGGTCAGCCGAGCACATTGAGCAACTCGCGATCAGCGAGCACCACAAGCAGCTCATGCGCACCGCGTGGCGTCTCGGCGGCCTGGAGGAGTTCAAGGAGCTCAACTTGCGGAAGTGGGCGCACATGCTCGGGTTCCGTGGCCACTTCCTGACCAAGTCACGCCGCTACTCGACCACCTTTGGGCAGATTCGACGGACCCGTACCGAGTACCGCCTTGACCAGGAACGCGAAGCGCTCGGCATCGCCGACACGGTGAGCCTGCACGCCGTCAACGACTGGGCCATGACCGGCATCGGCTACCACAACGAGGCAGAACGGCGCCTCGCCGTTGTCTTCTCTGAACTCCACCTCGCCCGCCGCAAGCTCGACGGCCAGGACGACGGAGCTGACCATGGCCGTTGACGACCTCTGGTACCTGCGTAAACGCGATGCGGAGACGGGGGAGCGGCTGCGGTCCAAGCGCTACGGCCGTGGGAAGCGCTGGCGAGTCCGGTGGGACGACCCGGACACCGGCCAGCCCCGTACCGAGCTGTTCGAGCGCCGCGCCGACGCCGACCGGCACGACGCCAACATCCAGGCCGACATCTCGCGCGGCCAGTACGTCGACCCGCGCGCCGGAAAGCTGACCCTCGCCGACTACGCGGAGCAGTGGCGCAGCACGCTTCTGCACCGGCCCAGCACCGCGGAGCGGACCGAGCGGGTCATCCGGCGTCACCTCGTGCCGGTGCTCGGTCACCTGCCGATCGCGCAGATCCGCAGCTCGCACATTCGTGGCTGGGTCAAGGACCGATCCACCAAGCTCGCCCCGAGCACGCTCGCGGTCGTCTACTTCGGAACGCTGGTGCCGCTGTTCAACGCGGCCGTAGCCGACAAGCGCATCGGGACGACCCCGTGCGTCGGCGTCCGTCTGCCGGAGATCGACGACGCCAAGTACTACATCGCGCGCCCGGAAGAGGTGCACGCGCTGCACGACGCTCTACCTGAGCGGTACCGGCCGATCGTCTACCTCGCTGCCGGGTGCGGTTGGCGCGGTGGCGAGATCTTCGGCCTTGAACGCGACGCGATCGACTTCGGCACTCGTGAAGTCCATGTGCGGCACCAGCTCACGGTCATCGCGGGCCGCACGCCCTACCTGGCGCCACCCAAGACGAAGACCAGCCGCCGGACGAACGAGCTGCCCGCCCTCGTCGTCGACAGCCTTCGAGGACACCTGGAGACCTTCCGGTCGATGCCGGAGGAGATCGACGACGAGACCGATCCCCGCCGGCCGATTCGGCGCGCCGCTGACCTCGTGTTCACCCGAGGCGACGGCCGGCCGATCCACCGGGCCGACTGGTCGTGCATCTGGCGTCCGGCCGTGAAAGCCGCTGGCCTGCCCGAGGGCTTCGGCCTGCGCGACCTACGGCACTACTTCGCCACCGTGCTGATCTTCGGCGGAGCGAACGTCAAGACCGTTCAGCTCGCCATGGGGCACACCACGCCGACGGTCACGCTCAACACTTACGTCGGCTACTGGCCGGACGCCGTGGACCAGACGCGGACGCTGGTTGACTCGGCACTGGGTTGTACCCGTGTTGTACCCACGGGCACCCAATAACGGATACCCGCAGGTCAACGAGGGTGCGTCAGCGGTAGTTCGTGAACTGCAACGCGATCTCGAAGTCCTTGCCCTTCAGCAACGCGATCACGTCCTGCAGCTGGTCCTTCTTCTTGCCCGACACCCGCAGCTGGTCGCCCTGGATCTGAGCCTGGACGCCCTTCGGGCCTTCGTCGCGGATGAACTTGGCGATCTGCTTCGCCTTGTCCGACGCGATGCCCTGCAGGATCTTGCCGCCGATCTTGTAGATCTTGCCGGACAGCGCGGGCTCGCCGGCTTCGAACGCCTTCAGCGAGATGTTGCGCTTGATCAGCTTCTCCTTGAAGACCTCCACGGCGGCGAGCGCCCGCTCCTCGGTCTCCGACTCGATGGTGAGCGCTTCTTCGCCGGACCAGTTGATGCTCGTGCCCGTGCCCCGGAAGTCGAACCGGGTGCCCAGCTCCTTGCTCGCCTGGTTCAGCGCGTTGTCGACCTCCTGGCGGTCGACCTTGCTCACCACGTCGAAAGAGGGATCCGCCACGTGTCCTCACACCTCGTACTCGCTCGTCAGGGGCCACCAGCCTAGCCCCTGTCACCCGGTGGGGTCCCCGGTTGATCCGCGCGTCGGGCCGTTGGGTATCCTTCTCTCCGGCCGGTTCACCCGGCCATGGCAGGTTACCCAAGCGGCCAAAGGGATCTGACTGTAAATCAGACGGCTCAGCCTTCGGGGGTTCGAATCCCTCACCTGCCACACCAGCCCCCGCGAAGACTCGTGGGGGTTTGTTGTTTCACGAGGTACTCAGCTTCGTCGGCGTCACCACCACCGCGACGGAGAACAGCTCGGCGAACCGCTCAGGCGTGTCGAACAGTGCCGCGATGCGTTCGGTGTACTTGGCCAGGTACGCGGGGTTCCGGTCGGCCGGCGGTGCCTCCGCGGCGGCGGCCGCGCCTTCGATCCGCACGACGTTGCGGCCGATGTCGGTGACGTCCAGAACCAGGCTGACCTTCGGGTTGGCGGCGATGTTGCGCAGCTTCCCCACACCGGGGCGGCTGTAGAGCAGGAAGGTCCCGTCGTCGCGCGCGAGGAACCACACGGGCACGGTGACCGGCTGCCCGTCCGGCCGCACGGTGGTGAGCCACGCCATCAGGTTGTGTGCCAGCCGCGCCTCGACCCGTTCGCGGTCGGCAGGCGGCAGGTGCGTTGTCAGTTCCACAGTGGTCCTCTCCCCAGCGGTGTTCCGCAACGCTAACGGCGAGGTCCGACAATTTCGGGTGATCAAAGGCCCGACCAGGGGATTCACACCCGGGTGGGATGGCAGACTTCCCGACATGGGCGAGGTCATCGGGTTCCACCCGTTCCGCAGCAGCTTCCCCGCGCCGCCGCCGGGCTGGCACGACGCCCACGCCGGCGCGCTCGACGAGTTCGACCACCTCATGATCTACGTGTGCCGCGCGGCGGTGCCGTCCGACGTGGACGTCGAGGACCCCACCTACGAGGCCTGGGACGACTGGGACGTCCAAGCCCTCATCGACGCCCTCGGCGGCCAGGCGCGGCTCGACGAGCTCCTCCTCGACCCCGCCACCGCGCCCACCCTGCTCGCCCGCCTGCCGGAAACCCTGGAGCGCCACCGCCAGGTCGTGATCGACATCGACATCTACTACGCCCTCACCAAACTCGGCTCCATGCTCGGCCGCGTCGAGGCGACGTAGTCTCGACAAAAACTGGGGAAGGATTGCCGATGAGTTTCGACCTTGCCGTCTGGTTCGCGCCCGCGGAGGTCACCGCCGCCGAGGTGAAGGCGCGTTACCACCAACTCGCCGACGCCGAACCCGGCGACGTGAAGCACCCGCAGGTCGCCGCGTTCTACCGTGAGCTCACGGCGCGCTACCCGGAGCTGGTCGACGACTTCGAGAACTCACCGTGGGCCGCCGGCTTGGACGTGACCGAAGACGCCGTCGTCATGCCGATCACGTCGCCGCACGCCGAGGTCGCCCGCTTCGTCCTCGCCCTGGCGCAACGCCACGGCCTCGTCGCGTACGACCCGCAGAGCGGCGAAGTGCACAACCCGGGCGTGCTCACCTTCACGTCGGCCAACGGTTTCCGCGCCGAAAACCCCGACGAAACCACCATCCGCACCGCCCTGCACCGCCTGTCCCGCACCAACTGGCACGCCGTCCTCGAACGCGGCGACGCCTACGTCCAGGTCGGCCAAGGCCGAAACGCGGGCGCCCCCGAAGGCCACTACGCCCTCGAACACCGCGACGGCTCCCCGGACCGCCACTACCGCACCGACGTCCCGTCACTCGACGACGTCACCACGGCCTTCCTCGCCTTCGCCACCCACGACGACACCTGGCGCACCCGCTTCGACTGGCACAAGCTCGACTTCTGATGGCCTACGTCCTCGAGGCCGTCATCGCCACGGCCGAGGTCCTCCGCGGGCTCCCGGGCGACCCGGTGATCGTCCGGCTCGGACAGGGCCTTTCGCTCGTCCCGGTCACCAGGGACTACGCCGCCTCGGTCGCGGACCCCGAAGCCCCCGAGCTCGCGCCGTTCCTCGAATTCCCGCGCGGTTTCGAAGAGGTCCTGGCCCGCTGCTCGTTGGCCGGCCCCATCGGCTACGTCGAAGTGGAACTCTTCGGCGGCGACGGCCCGAGCACCGCCCAGGTGTGGGAAGCGGGAGCCGTCGGCATCGGTTCACCGAGCAGTGGCTTCCCCGAGGACTGTTGCCCTGATCACACACCCGCCTTCGTGCAACACCGGTGAAACGTGCGTGGTGTCCACTCGACGCGACAACGAGGAGGAACCATGCCCGAGGTCGTGTTCCGAGTGCGCTGGCCGGATTCCTCGGTGCAGCGGTGTTATTCACCGTCCACTGTGGTCGAAGAGCACTTCACCGCGGGGGAGGCGTACCCGGTCGCGGAGTTCGTCGAGCGGTCGCGGGCGGCGTTGACGCTCGCGTCGGAGCGGGTGCTCGCGCGGTTCGGGTTTCCGTGTTCGCGGGCGGCCGCGCAGCTGGCCGACATCGAGCGGCGCGCGGAAAACTTCCGAGACGACCAGGAAAAGGTCGTCGTGGAGGGCTTCGAACAGTGAAAAGCCCCCGTTCCCAAGGGAAACGGGGGCCGTTCACGGCAAGATTCACGCAGCCTGCGGAACCTCCGACGAAGCAGGCGTCAACGCCAGCTCCAGCACCTCACGGACGTTCGCCACAGCGTGGACGTCCAGCTGCGACAGCACCTCGGCGGGCACATCGTCCAGGTCCGGCTCGTTGCGCTGCGGGATGATCACCGTCTTCATCCCCGCGCGGTGCGCGGCGAGCAGCTTCTGCTTCACCCCGCCGATCGGCAGCACGCGGCCGGTCAGCGAGACCTCGCCGGTCATTGCCACGTCGGCGCGCACGACCCGGCCGGACAGCAGCGACGCCAGAGCCGTCGTCATGGTGACGCCGGCCGAGGGGCCGTCCTTCGGCACCGCGCCCGCGGGGACGTGGACGTGGATGCCGCGGTCCTTCAGGTCGCTGACGGGCAGTTCGAGCTCCGCGCCGTGCGAGCGCAGGTACGAGAGCGCGATCTGCACCGACTCCTTCATCACGTCACCGAGCTGACCGGTGAGCTGAAGGCCCGTCGAGCCGCTTTCCGGGTCGGCCAGCGACGCCTCGATGTAGAGGACGTCACCACCGGCGCCGGTCACGGCCAGGCCCGTCGCGACGCCCGGGATGGACGTGCGCTGGGTCGAGGTCGGCAGGGACGACTCCGGCACGTGGCGCGGGCGGCCCAGGTAGGTCTCCAAGTCCGCGGCGTCCAGCGACACCGGCAGCGCGGTCTCGTCGAGAGCCACCTTCGTCGCGATCTTGCGCAGCAGCTTGGCGATCGTCCGGTTCGCGTCGCGCACGCCCGCCTCGCGGGTGTACTCGGCGGCGATCCGGCTGAACGCCGCGTCGGTGATCACCACGTCGCCGGTCGCGAGGCCGGCGCGCTCCAGCTCGCGCGGGAGCAGGTGGTCACGGGCGATCGTCACCTTCTCGTGCTCGGTGTAGCCGTCGAGGGTGACGAGCTCCATGCGGTCGAGCAGCGGGCCGGGGATGGTCTCCAGCGCGTTGGCGGTCGCCAGGAACACGACATCGGACAGGTCGAGCTCCACCTCGAGGTAGTGGTCGCGGAACGTGTGGTTCTGCTCCGGGTCCAGCACCTCAAGCAGGGCGGCCGTCGGGTCGCCGCGGTAGTCGGCGCCGACCTTGTCGATCTCGTCGAGCAGCACGACCGGGTTCATCGAGCCGGCCTCCTTGATGGCCCGCACGATGCGGCCCGGCAGCGCGCCGACGTACGTACGACGGTGCCCGCGGATCTCCGCCTCGTCCCGGATGCCACCGAGGGCGACGCGCACGAACTTGCGTCCCATGGCCTTCGCCACGGACTCACCCAGCGACGTCTTGCCGACACCGGGAGGGCCCGCGAGGGCGAGCACGGCACCCGAACGGCGTCCGCCGACCGGGCCGAGCCCCGATTCCGCGCGACGCTTGCGCACGGCCAAGTACTCGATGATGCGTTCCTTGACGTCGTCGAGGCCCGCGTGGTCCGCGTCGAGCACGGCGCGCGCGGCGGCGATGTCGTAGACGTCCTCGGTGCGCTCGTTCCACGGCAGCTCGAGGACGGTGTCGAGCCAGGTGCGGATCCAGCCGCCCTCGGGCGACTGCTCGGAGGTGCGCTCCAGCTTGTCGACCTCGGCCAGCGCGGCCTTCTTCACGTTGTCGGGCAGGTCGGCGGCCTCGACGCGGGCGCGGTAGTCGTCGTCCTTGTCACTGCCGTCGAGCTCACCGAGCTCCTTGCGGATCGCCTCGAGCTGGCGGCGCAGCAGGAATTCCTTCTGCTGCTTGTCCATGCCCTCCTGGACGTCCTTGCGGATGGTGTCGGTCACCTCGAGCTCGGCGAGGTACTCCTTGCTCCACTCCATGGCCTTCTCGAGCCGCTTGCTCACGTCGAGCGTGGTGAGCAGCTCGATCTTCTGCTCCGTGGCCAGGTACGGCGCGTTGCCCGACAGGTCGGCCACCGCGGACGGTTCCTCGACCTGCTGGACGGCGTCGATCATCTGCCAGCCACCGCGTTGCTGGAGCAGCGAGATGACCACGGCCTTGTACTCGGACGCGAGCTGGGCCGAACGGTCGTCGGTGAACTCGGTGGCCTCGTCGGCGTGGACCCAGCGCGCGGCGCCGGGACCGTCCGCGATGCGGCCCACCACGGCGCGGCCGGTGCCGCGCAGCAGAACGGCGGCCTTGCCGCCGGGAACCCGGCCGATGCGCTCGACGGTGGCGACCGTGCCGATCTCGGCGTACTCGCCGTGGATGCGGGGGACGATCAGCACTTCGGCCTTGGTGGCCGCGCCGGAGCGGATGCCGGGGAACGACGCCGTCGCGGGCGTCTTGGCCTGAGCGGACTCCACTGCGCCCCGGGTCTCGGCGTCGGTGAGGTCGAGCGGGACCACCATGCCCGGCAGCACGACGTCGTCATCGAGCGGGAGAACGGGCAGGAGGCGGGGATCTGACATGTGCACTCCTCGATTAGTTGAGTCTGCCTTGCTCAACTATCCGTGGGGCGGGTTTGTTTCCCGGGGAGTGTTCGCTGGCAGCGATCAGCTGTTTTCGCAGGTCAGAGGCACGTGGGCCCCGTCACGGCTTCTCCGCGACCCCGCACCAGGCGAATGGCCGGGTCTCCGCCTCCAGCGCTGACACCGGCTGGTCGGGGCGCCAGTCCGGCAGCGCGGACAGGCCCGGTTCCAGCAGGGGCCAGCCGCCGAACCACGGCAGGATCTCGGCGTCCGAGCGCAGGTAGGCGGGGTTGGAGGTGTCGCGGTAGGCGTCGATGAAGGCCTTCACCTCGGCCGCGCGCTCGGGTGGCGCGTCGTCGCGGCAGGTGCCGTGGGTCACGGCCAGCCAGGAGCCGGGGGCGAGCTTCGCGCGGTAGGTCGCCATGAGCCCGTCGGGGTCGTCGTCGGGGCCGATGAAGTGCAGCACGGTGATCATCAGCAGGCACACAGGCTCGGACCAGTCCACGAGCCGCCGCGTGGTCTCGTCGGCGAACAGCGCCACGGGGTCGCGGATGTCGCGCTGCACGAGGCCGGCCCAGTCGCCCGCGTGCTCGCGTTCGAGGATCACGCGTGAGTGCGCGGCGGCCACCGGCTCGTAGTCCACGTACACCACGGACGCGCGCTCGTTCTCAGGCAGCCGCTCGCGCACGATCTCGTGGACGTTCCCCGCCGTCGGCACCCCCGAGCCGAGGTCCACGAACTGCCGGATCCCGGCGTCGAGCGCGGCGCGCACCACGCGGTTCATGAACGCCCGGTTCTGCCGCGAGATGGGCCGGATCAGCGGCCACACCTTCTCCACGCGCCGGCCGAATTCGCGGTCGACGGCCCAGTTCTGCGAACCACCGAGGTACCAGTCGTAGACGCGCGCGGCCGACGGCTTCTCGATGTCCACCCCGGCCGGCGCGTCCGGCGCGGTCACGGCTTCTCCGCGACCCCGCACCACGCGAACGGTCTGGCTTCGGCCTCCACCGCGTTCAGCTCACGCTCCGGCCGCCAGTCCGGCAGGTGCACGATGCCCGGCTCCAGCAACGGCCACCCGCCGAAGAACGGCACGATGTCGTCGCGGTCGCGCATCCAGACGGGGTTGCTGGTCTTGCGGTACTGCTCCACGAACCAGCGCAGGCCTTCGAGCGCCGGCCCGTCGCCGTCGCCCTCGCTCATCTGCGAGATCGACAGCCAGCTGCCCGGCGCGAGCGCGTCGCGGTAGGCCTTGACGAGGCCCTCGGGGTCGTCGTCCGGGCCGACGAAGTGCAGCACCGCCATCATCAGCAGGCACACCGGCCGGGAGAAGTCGATGAACTCCCGCGTGATCGGCGAGCGCAGCACGGCGTTCGGGTCGCGCATGTCGGCCTGCAGGATGCCCGCCCAGTCGGTGGCGGCCTCTTCCTCGAGGATCAACGTCGCGTGGGCCACGGCCACGGGCTCGTAGTCCACGTACAACACGGTCGCGCGGTCGTCGTCGTCCAGCTCGGCCTCGATGACCTCGTGGACGTTGCCGGCCGTCGGCACCCCGGAGCCGAGGTCGATGAACTGCCGGATCCCGGCCTTGAGCGCGGCGCGCACCGCGCGGTTCATGAACTCGCGGTTCTGCTTCGCGCCCGGGCGCACGAGCGGCCACTGCTGCTCCACGCGCCGGCCGAACTCGCGGTCGACGGCCCAGTTCTGCGTGCCGCCGAGGTACCAGTCGTAGATCCGCGCCGCCGAGGGCTTCTCGGTGTCCACGCCCTCGGGCGCCTTCGGCGCGGCCGCCGGCTGCTCGCTCACGTCGGATCTCCCCTCGTCGCCGAAGGCCAAGCCTAGCGAGCAACGGTGATGATCTCCCGCGGACCGAGCCGCATCACCACCCCGGCGCCGACGACCCGCTGGACGAGCTCGCGCACGCCACGGATCAGCGGACCGCGGGCCTGCGCTGCCACCCCGTCCACAACGGCCGGTACCCCTGCGCGTACCAGAACGGCGTCGACCGCGGGTTCAGCACTGCTGTGTGCAGCAGCACGACATCCGCACCGGCCTCGTCGAACACCTGGTGCGCGTGGGCCGCCAGCGCCGTACCCACACCGGCCGACCGCGCGGCCTCCGAGACTGCAAGCGAAGACAGGTAGCCGATCCGCGAAGCGGCCACCCGGTGCTGGATCCAGGCCGTCTCGTCGGGCATCTGCAGCACGGCCAGGCCGAGCGCCTGCCCGTACAGCTCGGCGATCCACACCTGCGGCTCCGGCCGCTCCAGCAGCCGCAGGAGCTCCTTGCCCACGAGCTCGTCGATGCCCGGCCGCACGGTCACGCGGCCGAACTGCGCGTCGTAGCGCTGGAGTTCGAGCATGAGGTGCACGGCGGTGTCGAGGTCGTCCGGAGTGGCGTGGCGGATGCAGACGCCGGGGGTCGTCGCCGGCCCCGCGGCGGCCATGCGCTGGGCCGGGCGGACGGCGATCACGCCCACCGGAGCGAAGCCGTGGCGCAGCATTTCGGTCACACCGGCGATGTCGCGGCTGGGCCGGGAGACCACGGCCGAGCACTCGGGATCCCCCGGGCGGGCGATGGTCGACAGGTGTTCATCCCATCGAGTGAGCAACGCGTCGAGGCCGGCGGCGGGGTCGGGGCCGGCGAGCTGGACCTCGAGCCGGTGCTCGGTCAGGGCCCGCCAGATGGACTGGGAGCTGTCGGGGCCGAGCTCGGTGCTGGTGGCCAGACCGGCGGCCGTCGTGTCTCCGACCTGCGCCGACAGGATGGTGGCGTCGTCGTGGACTTCGAAGGGGAGGGGTGCGGGGAGCAGGGCGTCCACCGTGGCGATCCGCGCCGCGTGCCCGGTGGCTGTCACGTCGTTGTGCATGTACTTCATTGTCGCCCCGCTGGACTCGGCAGAACCCCTGAACACACCCCGGGCCGCCGAATCAGGCACGAACGGGGAGTTTCACTCCTTGGTCCACGCAGGTCAGCGCCACAAGCCCATTGTTAACCCTGGGGTGATCTCCTACTGTCTCGAAAGGGACACGGGTACGCCCTCCGGGGTACGGTATGGCCCTTGTCCACACCTGACGTCACTGACGAGCGCGACCGGTGGGCAGCCGGGAAGGAAGGTCGGATGCCGGACAGCAACGGCAGGCCTGATGCCGCCCCAGCGGCGAAACAGGCCAAGGGGGGCGCCGTTTCCGGGACCTTCACCGAGGCCCGCACGGACGAACGCCGGTTCCGCATATACACCTTCGCCGTTCTCGGCCTGGGTCTGATCACCGCCTTCGCGGTCGGTTCCTGGTTGCCCTTTCACGGCTCGGCCAAACTCTGGTGGATCGGACCAGTGCTGGCGCTGGCGTTCCTGCTCGCCGAACAGCTGGGCATCAACGTCGACGTCCGAAGCGGCATTTCGTGGACGATCTCGTTCACCGAAATTCCGCTGGTAATCGGTTTCTTCGTTGCTCCGTTCGAGGTCGTGCTGGCCGCGCACCTGGTCGCGGGCATCGGCACGCTGCTGGCCCGCAAGGTCGCCGGACGCGTCCTCTACAACGCGGGCGCGTTCCTGCTCGAGATCACCGGCGCGTTCGCCGTGGCGGGGCTCGTGAAGCAGGCCGTGGGCGGCGGCGAGGCCATGCCGTGGGTCGCCGCGCTGGCGGGCACGCTCACCGCGCCGCTGGTCAGCACGCTGCTGGCGCTGGCCGCCGTGCGCGTGCTGCGCCGCCGCATGCGCGTGAGCACCGCGATCCGGCTGACCGGCCGCATCCTCGTGGTGGGCTTCGTGAACGCGTCGGTGGGCCTGTCCGGCTACCTCGTGATCGCGAACACCCCGCAGGCGTGGCCGTTGGTGCTGGCCGTGTTCCTCGGGCTCACCGCGCTGTACTGGGCCTACTCCGACCTGCTGCGCGAGCAGCGGGACATGGAGGCGCTGTCCGACGTGAGCCTCATGGTCGCGCGCTCGGGCCAGCAGGCCGCCGCGCGTCCGGCCGGGCGGGCCGACGAGCTCGTCGGCGGCGTCGACGTGCGCGAGTGGGCCACGATCGCCGAACGGATCAAGGACCAGCTGGCCGCCGGCCGCGTCGTGCTGCGACTGCGCCTGGAAGCCAAGGACACCATGCGCGTGGTCGTGGCCGGCGACGAGCTGCCGCCCGTCGACCCGAACGCCGACGACCCGCTGCAGCGCCTGCCCGGCGCCCACGTGCGCCACTTCCGCATCACCGAGGCCAACCCCGACGTCCGCGCGGCGCTGCTCAACCGCGGCGCGCAGGAGGCGCTCGTGGTGCCGCTGCGCAGCGCCAACCAGCTGCTGGGCGTCGTCGAGGCCCACGACCGGCTGTCGCGCTGGCGCGGCTTCGGCAAGTACGACGTGCAGCTGCTCGGCACGATGGCCAGCCACCTCGCGACGTCGCTCGACAACCGGCGCCTGCTCGCGACCCTGCGCCACGACGCCTACCACGACCCGCTCACCGGCCACCTCAACCGGCCGGGCTTCCAGCAGGTCGCCAAGGAGCCGCTGCGCGACTTCGCCAACGCTGTGGTGCTGCGCATCGACCTCGACGTCTTCTCGACCGTCAGCGACGCGCTGGGCTATTCGTGGGCCGACCGCATGGTGATCGCTGCCGGCCGCCGGATCCGCGACGCGCTGGGCCCGGACGTGCCGCTCGCCCGTCTCGAGGGCGCGTCGTTCGCCGCCCTGCTCGTGGGCTGCACGCCGGAGAACGCCCACGCCGCGGCCGAACGCCTGCGCGTGCAGCTCTCGGCGCCCTACCCCGTCGACCGGCTTTCGGTCGAAGCCAACGCGATGATCGGCTACGCCACCACCTCCACCGAGGACGGCGGCGAGCCCGTGGACGTCGACGGCCTGCTGCAGCGCGCGGACGTCGCCGTCCGCGCCACCCGCGGCGGCGAAGAGGTGCGCGGCTACGTGCCGAGCATGGGCCAGATCTTCCTGCGCCGCTTCCAGATGGTGACGCAGTTCCGGCAGTCGCTGGAGGACGGGCACGTGTCCGTGCACTACCAGCCGAAGATCACGCTGCCGAACCGTCAGGTGCAGGGCGTCGAGGCGCTCGTGCGCTGGGTGCACCCGGAGTTCGGCCGGCTCGGCCCCGACGAGTTCGTGCCCGCCATCGAAGCGGCCGGCCTCATCGGCGTGCTGACGTCGTTCGTGCTGGAGGCCTCGCTCAAGCGCGTGCGCAAGTGGCTCGACGAGGGCCTGCGCATCTCCGCGGCCGTGAACCTGTCCGTGCGCAACCTGGCGGACGAGGACTTCCCGGCGAAGGTCCAGCGCGAGCTGGAGCGCTACGACGTGCCGCCCGAGCTGCTCACGTTCGAGCTCACCGAGTCCGGCGTGATGTCCGACCCGCAGAAGGCCCTGCCGATCCTGCGGGAGCTGCACTCGCTGGGCATCGTGCTGGCCGTGGACGACTTCGGCACGGGCTACTCGTCGCTCGCGTACCTGAGGCAGCTGCCGGTGGACCAGGTGAAGATCGACAAGAGCTTCGTGCTCGGCATGGGCACCGACCTCGGTGACCTCGCCGTGGTGCGCTCGATTGTCGAGCTGGGCCACTCGCTGGGCCTCACGGTGGTCGCGGAGGGCGTCGAAGAGGACGTCGCGCGTGACCAGCTGGAGGCGATGGGGTGTGACGTCGCCCAGGGCTACCTGATCTCGCGACCGCTGCCCGAGGACCGCCTGGAGGCCTGGCTGCAGGCCCGCACGGCGCGGTCGCCGGGCCGGCACTCGGAGACGGTCTTGACCCTGCTGACCTGAGGTTTTGCGGCAAGGCGGACCCCCGTGCACGCATGGGTGACGCCCTTGCTAATCTTTTCAAGTCCTCACAGAGGCAGGCCCCTTTAGCTCAGTCGGCAGAGCGTCTCCATGGTAAGGAGAAGGTCTACGGTTCGATTCCGTAAAGGGGCTCGCGAGTGAACGAGCTATGCTTGCGGAAAACGCAAGCCTAGCTCGCTTCGCGGCGTCCATCTGGGGGTCGAACCCCCAGGCCTCCGCCAGAGGGCTTCGCCCCCTGGACCCCCCGGGGTTGGGCGTGGTTAGGGCGGTGTAGCTCAGTTGGCAGAGCAAGCGGCTCATAATCGCTGTGTCGCCGGTTCAAGTCCGGCCACCGCTACGCGGTAACGACGGGGCTGGCCCCCGGATCTGAGAGAGAAGGAAACGCTGTGGCTGCCACCGACGTGCGACCCAAGATCACGCTGGCGTGCGAGGAGTGCAAGCACCGCAACTACATCACCAAGAAGAACCGGCGCAACGACCCGGACCGCTTGGAGATGAAGAAGTTCTGCCCGAACTGCGGTACGCACCGGACTCACAAAGAGACCCGCTGACGTTAGCGGTTCTCGTCCAGCTTCGAACAGCCGTCCCGGCCCAGCGCCGGGGCGGCTTTTCGCTGTTCAGGGCCAGTTTTGGGCCGGCCGAGGGCACGTCCGGGGACCTCTCGGACAACGGTCCCGGGTCGGCTAGCCTCAGCGGGTGCCTTTGGACCAGTCGTTCGCCGGGCGGAGCTATCCGCCGGCCGGAAAGTACGCGGTGAGCCGCGAGAAGATCCTCGAGTTCGCCGAGGCGATCGGGGACCCCAACCCGATCTACTGCGACCCGGAGGCGGCCCGCGCGGCCGGGTTCCCGGACGTGGTCGCGCCGCCGACGTTCCTCACGCTCCTGAACCTGCCCAAGGTCAACGGGATCGTGGCCGACCCGGAGCTCGGGCTCGACTACTCGCGCATGGTCCACGGCGACCAGGGCTTCACCTACGAGCGCCCCGTCCACGCGGGTGACGTGCTGGAGATCGGCGCGACCATCGAGAACATCATGGCCCGCGCCGGCAACGACTTCATCAACGTCAGCGCCCGCATCACCGACGCCGACGGCAAGCTGGTCTGCACCACCCGCGCGCAGCTCGTGGTGCGAGGGGAGGACGCGTGAACGTCGGCGACGAACTGCCCTCGCTGCAGGTGCGCGTCACGCGCGAGCAGCTGGTCCGCTACGCGGGCGCCGCGCTGGACTTCAACCCGATCCACTGGAACGAGCGCTTCGCCAAGGAAGTCGGCCTGCCCGACGTGATCGCCCACGGCATGCTCACCATGGCCCTGGCCGGCCGTGTCGTCACCGACTGGCTCGGCGACCCCTCGCGCCTGCTGGACTTCAGCGCCCGCTTCACGCGCCCCGTCGCGGTCCCCGACGACGCCGAGGGCGCCCTCGTGGAGATGACGGGCAAGGTCGGCGCGATCTCCGACGACGGCGTCGCCCGACTGGACCTGGTCGTGAAGTTCGACGGCAAGACCGTGCTCGGCAAGCCGCAGGCGCTCGTCCGCGCGTAACGCGCTCAGCTCACCACCGACTCGACGGCCGTCGCCATGCCCGCTTCACCCCGCGCGTTGGGGTGCAGCGGGGCGGCGGCCGACGTCGGCACCAGACCCTCCACCCAGCGCGTGCCGGAGCCCGTGCACACGTCGTGGCCCTTGCTCGGCCCGGCCGTGTCGGCGTAGCCCGCGTTGTGGGTCTTGGCCTGCTCTTCGAGCACGTCGTCGAGGTGTTTCAGCGAGTCGCGCAAGTACGCGACATCGCCGGACCCGACGGGGATCGCGGGCCAGCAGCCGTCGCCGTCGGGCAGCACGGTGGGGTAGCCGACCACGACCACCCGGGCCTTCGGGGCCTGGGCGTGGATCTTGTCGAGCACCGCGCCGAGCTTGCCCGCGACGGCGTCGATGCGGTCGGAGAGCTGGTCGTGCCCGCCCGCGGTGAGCCGGTCGTGGCAGGGCGCGCCGTCGCGGTGCGAGGTGGCGCAGCTGGGGGCGAGCGCGATGAACCCGACGTCGTTGCCGCCGATGCCCAGCGTCACGAGCGTGGTCGCCGACGTCACGGAGTCCAGCTGCGGCGGGTTCGTGCCGTTGTGGGTCGACTGGGAGCCCGTGAGGTCGGCCGTGGTGGCGCCGCTGCAGCTGACGTCCACGAACTGCGCGGGCTTGATCTTCGCGGCCACCAGGTGCGGGTAGTTGTTGTCCGAACGGTCGCAGCCCGCGGGCGTGCCCGCCGCCTTCCCCGTGCGCGGCGCGGAGGTGTACGAGTCGCCGAGCGCCACGTAGCGGCCCGAGCCACCACCCGTACCGGCGCCGGCCGGCGGCTCGGTCGACGACCCGTGCTTCGACTTGTAGTACCCCACCCCGAGCAGCGCGACCACGACCACCAGGATCAGCAACCCGCATCCGCCGCGCTTCTTCGCTGCCACCTGATCGTTTCTACCGGTCCGCGACCCCGCGTGACGACGGGTATCCGGGTGAGACCCCTACCGGTCGACGGCGGCGCGCAGCTGTTCGGCCAGGTCCAGCGCGTGCTCGACGCCGTCGGCGATGTAGTGCAGGTCCACGAACGCCTCGGTGAACCCCTCGTCGGCGGCACCCTTCAGCGCCGACGCGAGGTCGGCCACGGTCACCACGGGCGTGCCCTCGCGCGGGTTGACGCGCAACGGGCGCCGCAGCGTCGCCGGGTCGCGGCCGGCTTCGGTGGCGGCGTCGGCGATCACCGCCCACATCCGGTGCAGGTACTGCGGGGGCAGCAGCGTCGGGAGCCAGCCGTCGGCGCTCGTGCCGACGCGGCGCAGGGCGCGTTCGGACATCCCGCCGAGCAGGATCGGCGGGTGCGGGGTCTGCACGGGCCGCAGGCCGACGTGCGAATCGGGGATCTGCCAGTGCGCGCCGTCGTGGCCCGCGGGGTCGGCGGTCCAGAGCGTGCGCAGGACCTGGATCAGCTCGTCGAGGCGGCCGCCGCGCCCGGCCCACGGCGCGCCGGTGGCGGTGTACTCGTCGCGCAGCCAGCCGAGGCCGAACCCGGCGTCGAGGCGGCCGCCGGAGAGCAGGTCGAGCGACGTGAGCGTCCGAGCGAGCAGCACCGGCGTGTAGACGGGCGCCGAGAGCGTGCTCATGCCCAGCCGCACGGTCTTCGTGGCGCCGGCGGCGGCCGTCAGCGCGACGAACGGGTCGACGAAGTGGATGAACTCCGGCGGGTACGGCCGCTCCGGTGTCCCGCCTCCCGGGTACAGGTCCGAGGGTTCGAGCGGGGTGAGCACGCGGTCACCGACCCACAGCGAAGCGTAGCCGAGATCCTCGGCCGCGGCGGCGAATCCGGCGATGGCAGTGGGGTCGGCGAGCTTGCCGTACTGCGGCAGGGCGAGTCCGAGTCGCAACGCGGTCACCGGGCCTCCTCGGGGACGACTTTCCTTGCGGGACAACGAAGATCACGCGCCGCACCGGGGACCTCGCTGGGGATCACCGGGTTCTCGGCCGCGATGCCGGAATTTCCCCGGTGCGGCAAGGTTTTCCGGCGGCTTCCGAAGTGCCTCGCGAGTCCGGGATGAACGACCGCGGAATCCGCGTTGACCACTGTGCGGAGAGTCGTTTCCCGATTAATCGCGGACGGGCGCATGCGGCCATCCTGGCACGGCTCGGCGGCGCTCGCCGGTCACGTTCCCGGCGCGCTGGAGCAGGGCATCGGGGGGTCGGTGCGAGGGCGCCCGACTAACGAGGGGGGCGCGGTTGCGGGCCTCGATCCGGCTTGCCGTAGACTTCGGAACTCGGAACGCACTACGGTCATCCCCGCCGGATGGTGGGGACGATGGAATGCGTCCTCCGGAGCCTGGGTGACCAGGTTCCACAGGGGTGTAGCTCAATTGGCAGAGCAGCGGTCTCCAAAACCGCAGGTTGCAGGTTCAAGTCCTGTCACCCCTGCGTACGGGTACTGGTGGAGCGGAGGAGTGGTCGTGAGCGACAGCGACGCCAGCGGCGAGCACGAGCAGGACGCGTCGGGCGAGAAGCCCGGGGTCGAGTCCCGCCCGGCGACCGCCGCGGCTCGGCGTGAGCGCCGCGCTTCCGCCCGCCCGTCCGGCAAGTCCGAGGCGCGTTCGGGCGGCACCAGGCCGTCCGGCAAGGCGGGCGACAAGGTCGCGAAGCCCGCCGACGCCAAGGGCGCGCCGACCCCGAAGCGGGACCAGAAGCCGAAGAAGGCGTCGGTCTTCGCGCGGATCATGCGGTTCGTCCGCGAGGTCTGGGCGGAGCTGCGCAAGGTCATCTGGCCCAACCGCAAGCAGATGGTCACCTACACCGCAGTCGTGCTGGTGTTCGTGGTGTTCATGGTGGCCCTCGTGAGCGGCCTCGACCTGGCCTTCAAGCAGGTCATCGGGCTGGTCTTCGGCTGACGCCGAAGGGGCGCGCCACCGTGCGCCGCGCGGGCCGGCCTGCCCGAGCCCGGCAAGTGATCAACTGAGAGGACGGAACGTGACCTCCGACAACGGCACAGGAGCCGGTCGCGACCTGACCGAGCTTTCCGACGAGCAGGTGCACGCGGCACTCGGCGACGAGGAGTCCGCTCACCTCGAGCCCGTCGAGGTGCCCGACGCCGGCGAAGAGGTCGACGCAGCCGTCGAAGACAGCGCTGACGACGCCGAGGCCTCGGACACCGAGGCCGACGACGCCGAGGCGGCTGACGACAGCGAAGCCGACGCCGTGGCCGACGAAGCCGTCGAGTCCGAGCCGGCCGCCGAGTCCGACGACCCCGTCGCCGCGCTGCGCGCCGAGCTGATGGCCGCGCCGGGCGAGTGGTACGTCGTGCACAGCTACGCCGGGTACGAGAACAAGGTGAAGACCAACCTCGAGACCCGGACCACGACGCTGGACGTCGAGGACTACATCTTCCAGATCGAGGTTCCGACCGAAGAGGTCACCGAGATCAAGAACGGCCAGCGCAAGCAGGTGCAGCGCAAGGTGCTGCCCGGCTACATCCTGGTCCGGATGGACCTGAACGACGCCTCGTGGAGCGCGGTGCGCAACACGCCGGGCGTCACCGGGTTCGTCGGCGCGACCTCGCGCCCGTCGCCGCTCACCGTGGACGAGGTGCTGAAGTTCCTCGCGCCGCAGGTCGAGAAGGAAGCCCCGGCGAAGGCCGGCAAGGGCGAGGCCGCCGCGGCGTCCACGCCGTCCGGTGGCGGCGCCGTCGAGGTCGACTTCGAGGTCGGCGAGTCGGTCACCGTCATGGACGGCCCGTTCGCCACGCTGCCCGCGACGATCTCCGAGGTCAACGTCGACGGACAGAAGCTGAAGGTCCTGGTGTCGATCTTCGGCCGGGAGACCCCGGTCGAGCTGTCGTTCACCCAGGTCTCCAAGATCTGACGGTCGGGAATACCGACCGGCAGTCCCCGCGTACTGGCAGGTGTGCGGGGGACTCACGTCAGTAAGAAGGACACAAGGTAATGCCACCCAAGAAGAAGAAGCTTGCGGCGATCATCAAGCTGCAGATCAAGGCGGGCCAGGCCAACCCGGCCCCGCCGGTCGGCCCGGCGCTGGGCCAGCACGGCGTCAACATCATGGAGTTCTGCAAGGCCTACAACGCCGCGACCGAGTCGCAGCGCGGGGACGTCGTCCCGGTCGAGATCTCCGTGTACGAAGACCGGTCGTTCGACTTCAAGCTGAAGACGCCGCCGGCCGCCAAGCTGCTGCTCAAGGCCGCGGGCGTGGAGAAGGGCTCCGGCGAGCCGCACAAGACCAAGGTCGCCAAGGTCACCTGGGACCAGGTCCGCGAGATCGCCAAGACCAAGGAGACCGACCTCAACGCCCACGACATCGACCAGGCGGCGAAGATCATCGCCGGCACCGCCCGCTCCATGGGCATCACGGTCGAGGGCTGATTTTCTCCTGAGCACCACCGCGAGATCGCGCCGGTTTCTGGACTGAGCGATTTCGATCGGCCCCGAGGGCCGAGCGAAATCGGGAGGGAAGAAATCGGCTCAGGGCGATCTCGCCGCCTCGACGGAGTCGAGGCAATCGACACCGTGGGAGAGCCAGTGCTGGCTCTGACACCACACTGATCCGTTTTCGAAGTTAAGGACAGAAGCATGACCAAGCACAGCAAGGCTTACCGCCAGGCTGCGGAGCTCATCGACAAGGAGCGTCTCTACGCCCCGCTCGAGGCCGCGAAGCTGGCGAAGGAGACCTCCAAGACCAAGATGGACGCGACCGTCGAGGTCGCGATGCGTCTGGGTGTCGACCCGCGCAAGGCCGACCAGATGGTCCGCGGCACCGTGAACCTGCCGCACGGTACCGGTAAGACCGCTCGCGTCATCGTGTTCGCCGTCGGCGACAAGGCCGCCGAGGCCGAGGCCGCCGGCGCGGACGCGGTCGGCACGGACGAGCTGATCGAGCGCATCCAGGGTGGCTGGCTCGACTTCGACGCCGCCATCGCGACGCCGGACCAGATGGCCAAGGTGGGCCGCATCGCCCGCATCCTCGGCCCGCGTGGTCTGATGCCGAACCCGAAGACCGGCACGGTGACCCCCGCGGTCACGAAGGCCGTGCAGGACATCAAGGGCGGCAAGATCAACTTCCGCGTCGACAAGCAGGCCAACCTGCACCTGGTGATCGGCAAGGCGTCGTTCGACACCGAGAAGCTGGTGGAGAACTACGCGGCCGCGCTGGACGAGATCCTGCGCGCCAAGCCGTCGTCGGCCAAGGGCCGCTACGTCAAGAAGATCACCTTCACCACCACGATGGGCCCGGGCATCCCGGTCGACCCGCTGCGGACGCGCAACCTCCTCAGCGAGGACGCGGCCGTCTGAGTCGCACATCACGCGAAAGGGCGGTCACGCAATGTGCGTGGCCGCCCTTTTTTCGTGTCTCATGGACACTATGCCGACGACGACATTCACCGCTCCCGACGGGCTCCGCCTGAGCTACACGGTGTGGGAGGGCGACGGGCGGCACCGTCGCCCCGTCGTGCTGCAACACGGCTTCGCGGCGGACGCCCACGTGAACTGGGTCGGCACCGGCGTCGTCCATACCCTGGTCGACGCCGGGTTCACCGTGATCGGCCTCGACGCCCGCGGCCACGGCGCGTCGGACAAGCCCCACGACCCGGCCTGCTACGGCCAGGACGTGATGGCCCGCGACGTGTCCGCCCTGCTCGACGAGCTGGGCCTCGAAGAGGTCTCCCTCGCCGGCTACTCCATGGGCGCGATCGTCGCCCTCATCGTGGCCACCACGGACAAGCGCGTGCGCTGCCTGGCCACCGGCGGGATCGGCGCGGGCATCATCGACTTCGGCGGCGTCGACACGCGCGTGGTCGAGCCCGAGCAGCTCGCCGACGGCCTCCTCGCCGACGACCACGCCAATGTGCCCGCCCAGGTCCGCCCCTTCCGCCGCCTCGCCCGCCGCACCGGCGGCGACGTCGACGCCCTGGCCGCCGTCCTGCGCGCCTCCCGCCGCACGTCCATCCCCCTGACCGAGATCACCGTCCCCACCCTGATCCTCGCCGGCGAACGCGACCAGCTCGCGGCCCAGCCCGAGCGCCTCGCCATCGGCATCGCGGGCGCCCGCCTCGTCCGCGTCCCGGGCGACCACATGACGGCCGTCGCGGACCCCGCGTTCGCCCTGGCGCTGGCCGACTTCTTCGCCTACTCGGACACGGGGGAGACGAGGTTCGCGATCTCCTCGCCGGCGTAGCCGAGCTCGGCGAGCAGCTCGCTCGTGTGCTCACCGCGCGCGGGCGTGTGGCGGCGGACCGACGCCGGCGTGTCGGACAGGATCATCGGTGGCCCGACCTGGCGGTACGTGCCTTCCGTCGGGTGCTCGGCGAGGGAGACGAGGCCGCTGCCCGTGTAGTACGGGTCGGTCTCCACGTCTTCCAGCTCCAGCACCGGCGCGAACGGGATGGACAGCTCGGCGCAGATCTCCTGCCACTGCGCCGTGGTCTTCTCGAGCGACAGCTTGCCGATCTCGTCGTACAGCTCGCCGTAGTGCTTCGCGCGGCTGGCGGGGTCGCCGAACCGCGGGTCGGTGGCGAGGTCTTCGCGTCCGGCAGCGCGGAAGAAGTCGGCGATGTTCTTCTCGGTGTAGGGCAGGACGCAGGCCCAGCCGTCGGCCGTCCGCACGGCCTGATGGCCCTCGGTCATCGACCGGTTGAAGCCCATCGGCCCGATCGCGGGCTCGAACGTGTGGCCCGCGAGGTGCTCGACGAGGTTGAACGCCAGCATCGTGTCGGCCATCGGCACCTCCACGCGCTGGCCGCGGCCGGTCGTGCGCTGGTGCACCACGGCGGCGAGCACGGAGTAGACGATGGTGAGCGCGCACAGCTTGTCGGCGAGGATCGTCGGCGCGTACGTGGGCGTGCCGGTCGCGCGGCGCATCAGGTCGGCCATGCCTGAGGACGCCTGCACGATCTCGTCGTAGGCGGCGAGGCCGGCGCGGTCGGAGTCGGTGCGGAAGCCCTGGGCGTTGCAGTAGACGAGCCGCGGGTTGAGCTCCGCGAGCTGCTTGTAGCCGAGGCCCAGGCGCTGCAGCGCGCCGGGGCGCATGTTGGTGACCAGCACGTCGGCTGTCTTCACCAGGCGCAGGAAGGCCTCGTGGCCCGTGGCCGACTTCAGGTCGAGCTCGACGCTGCGTTTGTTGCGGTTGACGTTGAGCGCGAGCGCGCCCATGCCGTCGTGGCGCTGGGGGTGGGTGCGGCGGGTGCTGTCGCCCGCGGGGGACTCGACCTTGACCACATCGGCCCCGAGGTCGCCCATGATCTGGGTGGCGTAGGGGCCCATGACCACGGACGACAGGTCGATCACGCGAATGCCGTGCAGGGCGCCTTCGGTCACTTCGTGCCTCCTTGATCGATAACCTCTCCCATTAAGTTAGGTAGGCTAAGTAATTTACGCAATGTGATACTCTGTTACCTATATGGGTAATCGTCAGCACCACCGCACGGTCGATCGCGTCGCCGCGATCCTGGAGGCGGTCGCGAACAGCGCGCCGGGGCTGACGCTCACGCAGCTCGCGGCGCGGCTCGACGCGCCCGTGTCGTCGGTGCAGAAGCTGGTGAACGGCCTCGCCGCCGTCGGGTACCTCGACGAGCAGGAGCGGCACTTCGTGCTCGGCCCCGCGCCGCACGTGCTCACGGTGCGCTCCGGCCGCGTGCCGGTGCGGTCGGTGTCGCATTCCGCGCTGGTTTCGTTGAGCTCTGCGGCCGGGTGCGCGGCGCTGCTCGCGGTGCAGGTGGGTGACAGCGCGGTGTACGTCGACTGGGCCGGCACGGACGAGCCATTCGACTACGCGCTCTCCCGGTCCCTTCGCTCCGCGCTCCCGCGTACGGCGGCGGGGCGCGTGCTGCTCGCTTCGCTGCCCGAAGCCGACCGCCGTGCGGTGGTGGCGCAGGAGCCCGACACCCGCACGGGCGTCGATCTGCTCGCGGAGGCGGCGGAGATCCGCGAGCAGGGTTACGCCGTGGTCGACTCCGGGCACGCCATGGAGACGATGGCCGCCGTGGCTGTGCCGGTCACCGAGTCGGGGCGCGTCGTGGCGGCTGTGGCGCTGGCGGCACCGTCCGAAGTGGTCGAGGCGCGGCTGCCGGATCTGGTCAGGACGTTGGGGGAGTGGAACTCGACGCGGGCCCGCACTTCTCCGGACCCGGCGAGTGGCCCGTGATCAGCCACTGACCTTTGTCCACTTGGGACACGGTGAAGACGCCCAGTGCCGGGCCGCCGGAGATGGTGAAGTCGCACGAGTCGATGGTCACCACGCCCGCCGGCGGGGGGCCGGAGACGTACGAGGGCAGTGATTCGGCGTAGTCGTTCTCGTTGGTGACCTGCGCGTGCAGCTTCTCGACGGCCACCTTGCAGTCGGGCTGGCCGACGTCCTGGGCGAACTTGGTCTGGATGGGCTCGTCGAACCGGCCGCACGCGTCTTGGACCAGGCCCTGCGCGATGTTGTGGTAGACGAAGCGGACGGCCTCGTACGGATTCGTCGAGAAGATGTGGTTCGTGTGGTAGGTCCCGCCGCCTTCGGCCGCGATCTGGGCCGAGGACTTGCCTTCGTCGCTGGGGAAGTAGTGGCGGTAGGCCCACGTGGCGGCTATACCGAGGATCACCAGCACGATCACCCAGCCCAGGATCTTGCCGCCGAGGCGCTTGAGCCAGCGGGGCACCGGGCGGCGACGGCGGGGTTCCTCGTAGGGCGCCAACGCGCCGGGCGGGCCCGGGGGGACGGGCGGCTGCCAGCCCGGCTGGGTCTGCGGCTGGCGGGAGCCCGCGGGGACGAGGCCGGCGTCGGGCGTGGGGGCGGGTTGGTTGCCTTGCTGGGCTTGGGTGAAGCGGAGGTAGTCCTGGAACTGCTGGAACTGGCGGAACTGCTCCAGCTGCGCGGCGTCCAGCTGCGGCTCGCCCTGGGCGGGCTGGGATGGCTGCGGCAGCGCGGGCAGATGCGACGGCTCCGCGGCGGGGGGCGGCGAGCCCGACGGCAGGCCGTTCTGCGGAACCCCCGGCGCTGAAGGCTGCTGCGAACCTGGCCACTGCCCGGAACCAGACTGCCCCGAAGGCTGCGGCAACCCGCCCGGAACCGGTTGCGTGCCGTCGGCAGGTTGGGGGCCGGGGCCGGTGGGGTTGTCCGGCTGTCCGTGATCACGCTGCTCCGCCACGTCACCAATGATGCCCGCTCGGCGGTGAATCCCCGAGTCCGGGCGGCTTGTCGCTGGTCAGGCAGGGGGGTGGGCGAAAGGCGGGAAAGCCCTCACGTATAGTTGACGACGGTTCTACCGAAGACCGCTGGTTTTCCGGGTGCTCCACGGCGCTCGGAACGAAGGTCCCGCGAGATGAGCGGGCGGCCCGCGCAGGAGGAATGAGGTTCGGCTTCCCCTCGGGGAAACGCCGTGTGACGCCCCGTGCTGACTGCGCGTGGGCGTTTTTTCGTCTCAGAGGGCTCTCGAAGGACCAGTGGAATCCACTAGCCAAGAGAGGAGGCGACCATGGCGAAGCCCGACAAGGTGGCGGCCGTCGCCGAGATCGCGGAGAGCTTCCGCAGCAGCTCGGCCACCGTCGTTACCCAGTACACCGGCCTCTCCGTGTCCCAGCTGTCCCAGCTGCGCCGCGCTCTCGGCACCAGTGCCAAGTACCGGGTCGCGAAGAACACCCTCGTGAAGCGTGCCGCCGAGGACGCCGGTGTGCAGGGTCTGGACGACCTGTTCGTCGGTGCCACCGCGATCGCCTTCGTCGAAGGTGAGCCGGTCGACGCCGCGAAGGCGCTTCGCGACTTCGCGAAGGACAACAACGCGCTTGTCATCAAGGGCGGCTACATGGACGGCAAAGCGCTGTCCGTGGACGAGATCAGCAAGATCGCCGATCTCGACAGCCGTGAGGTCCTGCTCTCCAAGGCAGCGGGCGCGTTCAAGGCGAAGCTGTCCCAGGCCGCCGCGCTGTTCCAGGCGCCGGCGTCCCAGGTCGCCCGCCTGGCTGCCGCGCTGCAGGAGAAGCAGGGCGGCGCCGCCGGTACCGAAGCAGCCGAAGCACCCGCCGAGAGCTGATCACCCCCACCCCGAACGTCGAGTTCGTTTTTCTGAGAGGAAGCCATCATGGCGAAGCTGAGCACCGCCGAGCTGATCGACGCCTTCAAGGAGCTCACCCTTCTTGAGCTGTCGGACTTCGTGAAGGAGTTCGAGACCACCTTCGACGTCACCGCCGCCGCCCCGGCCGCCGTCGTCACCGCCGGCCCCGTGGGTGCCGCCCCGGCCGCCGCCGAGGAGCAGGACGAGTTCGACGTCGTCCTCGAGTCCGCCGGTGACAAGAAGATCCAGGTCATCAAGGTCGTCCGCGAGGTCGTCTCGGGCCTGGGCCTGAAGGAGGCCAAGGAGCTGGTCGAGGCCGCTCCCAAGGCCCTCCTGGAGAAGGTCGACAAGGAGGCCGCCGAGGCCGCCAAGGAGAAGCTCGAGGCCGCCGGCGCCAAGATCACCATCAAGTGATCCCGGGCGCGCAAGCGCCTACCGCACCACCTCGTTGAAGGGGCGGGCATCCACTCGGATGCCCGCCCCTTTCCTTTTGATCAAGACGCGTAACAATCAAGGTCGGCGAAGCGGTTTCCCGAACACCACCCACCGTGATCAGAAGGGCTGCCCATGACCGACGGCACCGCCGCCTTGCCGCGCTACTACTCGACCAGCGACCTCCATCCCGACGAAGTGCAGAAGAGGCTCAAGGAATCTGCCGAAGCCGGCCACAACCAGGCCCACGTGCAGCGCCTGCTCGTCGAGCTGGTGGCCCAGCAGGTCGCCATCCGCCGCTACCTCCTCGTGCTCACCACGATCGCCGTGCTCGGCCTCGTCGCGTCCGTGATCTGCGGGATCGCCATCGCCGCCGGGTGACCAAGGCCCAGCACTCGATCACGTCGAGTTCGTTGTCGATCTGTTCCGTTTGCTCCTGTTAGCCCGACGGAGTGAGGCCGTTTGGGCCATCTGGATCTGCGTCACTGAGTGACGTGCACTACCGTGCTGCCAGCAGTCACCGGACAAGGCCACGAACGGGTGAGGTGCTCACCGGCCTCGCCAGGGCGGAAAACTGGTGAGTAACCTGTTCGCACTCAGCTCGTTGCACCTGGTTGACGCGGAGATCGCGGCGCGCATCGGCGCGGGCTCCGCTGCCAGTTGCCGCGGGGCGGCGGTGCGCGACGACGCGGAACAGCTCCTGGAGGTGTGATGGGCGCCGAGGTGGTCATCGAAGGTCTGACGAAGTCCTTCGGCAGGCAGACCATCTGGCGGGACGTGACGCTGACGCTGCCCCCGGGTGAGGTGTCCGCGATGCTCGGCCCGTCGGGAACCGGCAAGTCGGTGTTCCTCAAGTCCATGATCGGCCTGCTGAAGCCCGACAAGGGCCGCTGCGTGATCAACGGCGTGGACATCGTCACGTGTTCCGAGCACAAGCTCTACGAGATCCGCAAGCTCTTCGGCGTCCTGTTCCAGGACGGCGCGCTGTTCGGGTCGATGAACCTGTACGACAACGTCGCCTTCCCGCTGCGGGAGCACACCAAGAAGTCCGAGTCCGAGATCCGCCGCATCGTCCAGGAGAAGCTGGAGATGACGGGCCTGGCCGGCGCCGACCGGAAGCTGCCCGGCGAGATCTCCGGCGGTATGCGCAAGCGCGCGGGCCTCGCGCGGGCTCTGGTGCTCGACCCGCAGATCATCCTGGTCGACGAGCCGGACTCCGGTCTGGACCCCGTGCGCACCGCGTACATCTCGCAGCTGCTCATCGACCTCAACACCCAGATCGACGCGACGATCCTCATCGTCTCCCACAACATCAACCTCGCGCGCACCGTGCCCGACAACCTCGGCATGCTGTTCCGCAAGGAGCTCGTGATGTTCGGCCCCCGCGAGGTGCTGCTCACGAGCGACGAGCCCGTGGTCGAGCAGTTCCTCAACGGCCGCAAGCGCGGCCCCATCGGCATGTCCGAGGAGAAGGACACCGCCACGATGGCGCGCGAGGAGGCCGAAGCCGCGGCGGGGCACTCCGACGGCTCGCCCGACGAGGACGTCCGCGGGGTCGTCCCGCAGATGCAGCCCAGCCCCGGCCTGCCGGAGCGCGCGGGCGCCCGCCGCCGGATGGACCGCGTGATGCGGATCCTCCACACGCTCCCGGCCAACGCGCAGGAGGGCATCATCGAGTCCCTCACGCCGGAGGAGCAGCGGCACTACAACGTCCAAGCGAACGTCCAAGCGAACGTCCACGCGCCGGCCCGCCGCCCGGGGCCCGAGGACACGCAGCAGATCCCGCGGATCACCGACCGCGGCCCGGTGCCGAACCAGCACCAGGGCCAGCTGCCCGCCGACCAGGTCGCCCGCATCCCGGGCGACGCCAACCCGCAAGGACCGGGCGGCGGCTACTTCGGCCGGACCGGCAACGGGCCGGGTGGCGCGTGAGCTCGAACGCAGCGCCGGCGAAGAAGATCCCCGGAGCGGGCATGCTCCGCGAAACCGGGAACCTGTTCGCCCTCGGTCTCGACATCATCCGCGGCATCTTCCAGCGCCCGTTCCAGCTGCGGGAGTTCATCCAGCAGGCCTGGTTCGTCGCCAGCGTCACGATCCTGCCGACGGCGCTCGTCGCGATCCCGTTCGGCGCGGTCATCTCGCTGCAGTTCGGCGCGCTCGCCCGCCAGCTCGGCGCGCAGTCCTACACCGGCGCCGGTTCGGTGCTCGCCACGGTGCAGCAGGCCAGCCCGCTCGTCACCGCGCTGCTGGTGGCCGGCGCCGGCGGCAGCGCGGTCTGCGCGGACATCGGCGCCCGCACCATCCGCGAGGAGATCGACGCGATGGAGGTGCTGGGCGTCTCGGCGGTCCAGCGCCTGATCGTGCCGCGCACGCTCGCGATGATGCTCGTTGCCCTCTTGCTCAACGGCATGGTCAGCGTCATCGGCGTGCTCGGCGGCTACTTCTTCAACGTCGTGCTCCAGGGCGGTACACCGGGTGCCTACCTGGCGAGCTTCTCCGCGCTGGCCCAGGAATCCGACCTCTGGGTCGGTGAGCTCAAGGCCCTGATCTTCGGCTTCATCGCCGCGGTCGTGGCGGCCTACCGGGGCCTGCACCCCAGCGGTGGCCCGAAGGGCGTGGGCGACGCGGTGAACCAGTCGGTGGTCATCACGTTCCTGCTGCTCTTCGTCGTGAACTTCGTGATCACGCTGATCTACCTGCAGATCGTGCCCGGAAAGCTGGACTGACATGACGTTCATCTCGGGTGCGAAGCGCGTCGCCCACCGTCCGCTGGAGACCCTGGACACCCTGGGCGACCAGATGTCCTTCTACGGCCGCGCGCTGCTGTGGACGCCACGCACGCTGCGCCGCTACATGAAGGAAGTCCTGCGGCTGCTCGCCGAGGTGAGCTTCGGCTCCGGCTCGCTCGCGGTCATCGGCGGCACGGTCGGCGTGATGGTCGGCCTCACGCTCTTCACCGGTGTCCTCGTGGGCCTGCAGGGCTACTCGGCCCTGAACTCCATCGGCACCTCGGCGTTCACCGGCTTCCTCACCGCGTTCTTCAACACCCGCGAGATCGCGCCGCTCGTCGCGGGCCTGGCCCTGTCGGCCACGGTCGGCGCCGGCTTCACCGCGCAGCTGGGTGCCATGCGGATCTCCGAGGAGATCGACGCGCTGGAAGTCATGGGCGTGCCGAGCCTGCCGTACCTGGTGACCACGCGGATCATCGCCGGGTTCGTGGCCGTGATCCCGCTCTACATCATCGGCCTGCTGAGCTCCTACCTCGCGTCGCGGCTGGTGGTCATCTACATCTACGGCCAGTCAGCGGGTACCTACGACCACTACTTCGACCTTTTCCTACCACCGCAAGACGTTCTGTACTCGTTCATCAAGGTGCTGATCTTCAGCGTCTTGATCATTCTTTCGCACTGCTACTTCGGCTACCGCGCCTCCGGTGGGCCGGCCGGCGTCGGCGTGGCCGTGGGCCGCGCGGTGCGCCTTTCCATCGTCACGGTTTCGATCGTGAACTTCTTCATCGGTTTCGCCATCTGGGGGACCGACGTCACGGTGAGGATTGCGGGATGATCACACTGCGGCGCAGGCTTCTGGGCCTGCTGCTCGTGGCGCTGCTCGTGGGAGGTGTGGCCCTGAGCATCGCCTTGTACAACAAGGCGTTCACCAAGTTCGTGACGGTGAAGCTCGAGGCCGACAGCATCGGCAACCAGCTGCTGGAGCAGTCGGACGTGAAGGTGCGCGGCCTGATCGTGGGGTCGGTCAAGACCATCGCGGCCACCACCGACGGGGCCGAGCTCACGCTCGATCTGCAGCCGGACTACGTGAAGCTGATCCCGGAGAACGTCTCGGCACGCTTTCTGCCCAAGACGCTCTTCGGCGAGCGCTACGTCTCGCTCGAGATCCCGAAGAACCCGTCCGCCAAGACGCTCACCGACGGCGACGTGATCCCGCAGGACCGCACGTCGGGCGCGATCGAGCTGGAGCAGGCGCTGCAGCACCTGCTCCCGGTGCTGCAGGCGGTGCAGCCGCAGAAGCTCTCCAGCACGCTCACCGCGATCTCCACCGCGCTGCAGGGCCGCGGCAAGCCGCTCGGCGAGACGCTCTCGCAGCTGGGCGACTACATCGGCAAGCTCAACCCGCACGAGCCGCAGCTGCAGCACAACCTCAAGGCCCTGGCGGACTTCTCCGACAACCTGAGCGCGTCGGCGCCGGACCTGGTGCAGAGCCTCGACAACCTGAGCACGACCACCCGCACCGTGGTGGACGAGCAGCAGAACCTGGCCAGCCTCTACGGCAACCTGACCACGGCTTCGCAGAACCTGCAGTCGTTCCTGGAAGCCAACTCCCAGAACATCATCAGCCTCGCCGACACCGCACGGCCCACAGCTGAGCTGCTCGCCAAGTACGCGCCGGAGTACCCGTGCGTGATCGGGCAGATGGCGAAGCTCGTGCCGGTCGTCGACAAGGCCCTCGGCAAGGGCACCAAACAGCCCGGCCTGCACGCGACGATCGAGGTGGTCGTGAACCGCGGTCCCTACAAGGCGGGTCAGGACGAGCCGCGGTTCGAGGACAAGCGCGGCCCGCGCTGCTACGACCTGAAGAACCTGCCGAACCCGTTCCCGCAGGAGCCGCCGGACGGCGCGTTCAAGGACGGCACCAGCCACACGAACGCGCCGAACTCCCACAGCACCGGCCTCAACCCGGGCAACCTCCTCGCCGACGCTGCGGGCCTCGGCGGCGGCACGGGTGGCGGCGACCCGGCGTACTCCGGCGCGGAGAACGACTTCCTCGGCCAGCTCGTGGGGCCGGAAGTCGGGATGTCCCAAGGTGACTTCCCGGGCTGGGGCTCGCTGCTCGTCGGCCCGCTCTACCGGGGTGCGGAGGTGACGGTGAAGTGAGGGGACTGGCCGCACCGCTGATCAAGCTGTCGATCTTCGTGGTGATCACCGTGCTGTTCACCGCAGTGCTCGGCATCAGCATCGCGAACATCAACACCACCAGCACCTTGGACTATTCGGCGCGCTTCACCGACGCGACGCTGCTGCTCAACGGCGACGACGTCCGCATCGCCGGCGTCCGCGTGGGCACGGTGAAGGACGTGAAGATCGTCGACAAGCGCCAGGCGCAGGTCGACTTCACCGTCGACGCCGGGCGGCAGCTGCCGGCCGGTGTCACCGCGCAGATCAAGTTCCGCAACCTCGTCGGCCAGCGCTACCTCTCGCTCGGCGAGGGCAGCGACACCTCCGGCAAGACGCTGGCGCCGGGCGGCACCATCCCGCTCGAACGCACCACCCCCGCCCTGGACCTCACCGAGCTGTTCAACGGGTTCAAGCCGCTGTTCACCGCGCTGAACCCCGACGACGTCAACAAGCTCTCCTACGAGGTCATCCAGGTCCTGCAGGGCGAGGGCGGCACCGTCGAAAGCCTGCTGTCGCACACCGCGTCGCTGGCCACCACGATCGCCGACAAGGACAAGGTGATCGGCGAGGTCATCGACAACCTGAACTCGGTGCTCGACACCGTCAACGCGCACACGCCGCAGCTGAGCGACCTGATCGTGAAGCTGCAGCAGCTGGTGTCCGGCCTGGCCGCCGACCGCAAGCCCATCGGTGACGCGATCGACAGCCTCGGCACCCTGGCCCAGACCACCGCCGGCCTGCTCGGCGACGCGCGCCAGCCCTTGAAGGACGACATCGGCGCGCTCGGCGACCTCGCGGGCAAGCTCAACAAGAACGAGCCCACGCTGGAGCACTTCATCCAGTTCCTGCCGACGAAGGTGAGCGCGCTGACCCGCACCGCCGACTACGGCTCCTGGTTCAACTTCTACGCCTGCGAGGTCAAGGGCAGCGTCGCCCTGCCGCCGCTGGTCAACCAGCCGATCGACGTGCCGCTGCTGCCGTCCAACCGGGAGAGGTGCAGCGGATGAAGTCCTTCCAGAAGCGCAACCCCGTCCCGATCGCGCTGGTCGGGCTCGCGGTCCTCGTGCTCGGCTTCATTGCCGCGCTCAACTCCGACGACCTGCCGGTGATCGGCGGCGGCACGACCTACAGCGCCGAGTTCTCCGAGGCCGCCGGGCTCACGACCGACAACGACGTGCGCATCGCCGGCGTGAAGGTCGGCAAGGTCTCCGAGATCAAGCTCGACGGCGCCAGCGTCAAGGTGTCGTTCAAGGTCAAGGACGCCTGGCTCGGCGACAAGACCTCGGCCGCGATCAAGATCAAGACGCTCCTGGGTCAGAAGTACCTTTCGCTGGACCCGCAGGGCACCGGCACGCTCAACCCGGGCCAGCCGATCCCGCGCGACCGCACGATGTCGCCCTACGACGTGCTCGACGCGTTCCGCGGCCTGTCCCAGACCGTTGACGACATCAACACCGACCAGCTCGCGAAGAGCTTCGACACCATCACGCAGACGTTCGCCAACACGCCCGAGGACGTGAAGGGCGCGCTCTCGGGCCTGTCGAAGCTGTCGGACACCATCGCCTCGCGCGACGCGCAGCTGTCGAACCTGCTGGCCAACACCCGCGAGGTGTCGCAGACGCTGGTCGACCGCGACGCCGAGGTGCAGAAGCTGATCACCGACGGCAACCAGCTGCTCGACGAGATCTCCAAGCGCGAGCAGGCCATCACCGCGCTGCTCCAGGGCTCCCAGGAGCTCGCCACGCAGCTGCAGGGCCTCGTCGACGACAACGACAAGCAGCTCGACCCCGTGCTCACGCAGCTGGATCAGCTCACGTCGATGCTGCAGCGCAACCAGGACTCGCTCGCGCAGGGCATCGCCAAGTTCGCCCCGTTCGTGCGCGTGTTCACCAACACCATCGGCACCGGGCACTGGTTCGACAACTACATCTGCGGCCTGGTGGCGCCGTCGGTCGGCCCGCTCAACCAAGAGGGGTGCTACACGAAATGAGTGACACCCGGTTCGGCCAATCGCTCCTGCGCGGCGCGTCCATCGCCGTCGTGCTGGCCCTCGTGGTCGCGGGCGGCATCTGGTGGACGCTCAAGGACGCGGGGCGCAACCACCTCACCGCGTACTTCTCCGGCGCCGTCGGCCTCTACGAGGGCAACAGCGTGCGGATGCTCGGCGTCGACCTCGGCACGGTCACCAAGGTCCAGCCGATGGGCAACCAGGTGCGCGTGGACTTCGAGTACGACCGCTCGGTGCCCGTGCCCGCCGACGCGAAGGCGCTGATCGTCTCGCCGTCGCTGGTCAGCGACCGCTACATCCAGCTCGCGCCCGCGTACACCGGCGGCCCGAAGATCTCCGACGGCGCCGTGATCCCGCTCAACCGCACCGAGGTGCCGCTCGAGGTCGACCAGCTCGCCGCGAGCCTCGCGAAGGTGAGCGAGACCCTCGGCCCCAACGGCGCCAACAAGAACGGTTCGCTCTCGGACCTGCTCAACACCGTCGCGAAGAACGTGGACGGCAACGGCCAGGCCCTGCACGACACGATCGCCAAGCTCGGCCAGGCGTCCGGCACGCTCGCCGGCAACAAGGACGACCTGTTCCAGACCGTGCAGAACCTCGGCCAGTTCTCGCAGACGCTGGTCAACAGCGACAGCCAGGTGCGCCAGTTCGAGAGCCAGCTCGCCGACGTGAGCGGGTACCTGGCGGGGGAGAAGGACGACCTCGCCGCCACCGTGCAGCAGCTGAGCACCACGCTGCAGTCGGTGCAGGGCTTCATCGAGCAGAACCGCGGCCGGCTCAAGTCCAATGTGGACAAGCTGGCCAGTGTCACCAAGGTGCTCGTGGACCAGCGCAGCGCGCTGTCGGAGATCCTCGACGTGGCGCCGGTGGCGCTGTCGAACCTCGTCAACGTCTACAACGGCTCCTCCGGCACGCTCGACGCGCGGCCGAACCTCAACGAGCTCACGCAGCCGCCGCTGGTGATGGTGTGCAACCTGCTCAAGCAGACGCCCGACGCGCTCAAGCTGCTCGGCAACACGTGCGGCTCGATCGCCGGCGTGGTCGACGGCCTCGTGCCGCTGCCGTCCACCGCGCAGGTGGTGCAGTCACTGCAGAACGGCAAGCTTCCGCCACTGCCGCTCCCGCTCGCGGGCCAGGTCTACGGGACGGGGAGCTGAGCATGAAGCGCCTCCAGAGGTTCGCCGCCGCCGGCGTGGTCACCACGGTGTCCGCGCTGGTGCTGTCGGGCTGCGGGTTCACCGGCATCTACGACGTGCCGCTGCCCGGCGGTGCCGACCTCGGCAGCCACCCGTACAAGGTGAAAGTGCAGTTCCAGGACGTGCTCGACCTCGTGCCGCAGGCCGGCGTGAAGGTCAACGAGGTGCCGGTCGGCCAGGTCGAGTCCGTCGGCCTCACCCCCGACGGCTGGCACGCCGAGGTCACCGTGGAGATCAACGGCGACGTGAAGCTGCCGGCCAACGCGCTGGCCAACGTGAAGCAGTCGAGCCTGCTCGGCGAGAAGTACGTGGAGCTGTCGTCACCCGGCGACGGCCAGGCGCAGGGCACGCTCGCGAACAACGCCACGATCCCGCTCGCGCGCACCGGCCGCGACGTCGAGGTCGAAGAGGTCCTCGGCGCGCTGTCGCTGCTGCTCAACGGTGGCGGGGTCGACCAGCTCAACACCATCACCAAGGAGCTCAACAACGCGACGGCGGGCAAGGAGCCCGACATCAAGGCGTTGCTGGACAACGCCAACGAGCTCGTGACGAACCTCGACGAGCAGTCGCGCAACATCACCCGCGCGCTCGACGGGCTCGACCGGCTGTCGATGACGCTCAAGGACCAGAAGGACAAGCTGGTGGGCGCCGTCGACAACCTCGGGCCTGGCATCGGCGTGCTGGAGCAGCAGCGCGGCCAGCTCGTGACCATGCTCAACGCGCTGAACAACCTCTCCGGCGTCGCGACCGACACCGTGAACAAGAGCAAGGCGGACCTCGTGGCCGACCTCAAGGCCCTCACGCCGACGCTGCAGAAGCTCGGCGAGGCCGGCAACGACCTGCCGCAGGCGCTGCAGATCCTGCTGACCTTCCCGTTCACCGACCAGGCCTACGACGACGTGAAGGGCGACTACTTCAACCTCTTCGCGAAGGTCGACCTGAACCTCAAGGACATCATCGACAACCTGGGCCGCAGCCGGGACAACCCGCTGTCGAACCTGCTGCCGGTGCCGGGCCTGACCGGCGGGGTGAGCGGCACGCCCGCCGACCAGCCGCCGCCGCTGTCGTTCCCCGACCAGTCCGGTTCGGGCTCCGGTTCGAAGCAGCCGAACTCGACCGGCGGCCAGGGCGGCGGGCAGCCGTCGCAGGGCGGGCTGTCCGGGCTCTTCGGGATCCTCTCGGGAGGTGCGGGCTGATGTTGCTGCGCAAGACGAAGATCCAGCTCGTGGCCTTCGCGATCATCTCGATCGTGGCGCTCGTCTACGCCCTGGTCCGCTTCGCCGGCCTCGGCTCGGTGTTCGGCGACAGCGGTTACACGGTGAAGCTGCAGCTCAACGAGTCGGGCGGCATCTTCACCAACGCCGAGGTGACCTACCGCGGCTTCAACATCGGGCGCGTCGGCCAGCTGCGGCTCACGCAGACCGGCCTGGAGGCCGACCTCAACATCGACCCGTCGGCGCCGCAGGTGCCCGCGGACCTCGACGCCGTGGTCGCCAACCGCTCGGCCGTGGGTGAGCAGTACGTGGACCTGCGGCCGAAGAACGACAAGGGCCCATACCTCGCGGGGGGCTCGGTGATCCCGGCGTCGAAGACGACGGTGCCGGTCAGCACCGACCGGCTGCTGTCGGACCTCGACTCGCTGGCGGCCTCCGTGCCCACCGACTCGCTGCGCACCGTCGTGGACGAGTCCTACGACGCGTTCCGCGGCACTGGCGGCGACCTGCAGCAATTGCTCGACACCGCGCAGAGCTTCACGGCCACGGCCCAGCAGTACCTGCCGCAGACGGTGCAGCTGCTCGACGCCGGCGGCCAGGCGCTGGACACGCAGAACCACGAAGCGTCGAACTTCGCGGACTTCTCCAAGAACCTCAACGAGCTCACGGGCACGCTGAAGAACTCCGACGGTGACCTGCGCAAGCTCATCGGCGTCACACCGCAGGTCGCGGCCCAGATCAACCAGGTCGTCAACGAGACCGGGCCGGGCCTGGGCGCGCTGACGGCGAACCTGCTGACCACGGCCAACGTCACCGTGACGCGGCTGGACGGCATCGAACAGGGCCTGGTGACCTACCCGGCGCTGGCCGGCGCGGCGTCCAGCGTGGCGCCGGGCGACGGCACCGCCCACCTCGGGCTCGTGCTCAACCTGTTCAACCCGCCGGCCTGCACGAAGGGCTACCTGCCCTACAGCCAGTACCGCACGGGCGCCGACACGTCACCGCGGCCGGCCGACGACAACGTGTACTGTGCCGAGCCCAAGGGCAGCCCGATCAACGTCCGCGGCTCGCAGAACGCGCCGTACGGCGGGGCCCCGGTCGCGCCGTCGCAGGCGGACGTGGACGCCAACGCGGGCCGTCCGGCCCAGGAGCTGCAGGACATGCGCGACGCCGCCGTGCCGGGCGTAGCCGGAAGCCCGGGTGTCTCGTTGAACAGCCTGGGAGCGCTGCTCGGCCTCGCCGGCTGAGCGTCCTGACCGGTATTTGACGACCGTTACCTACCCTGGAGTGATATGAGTTCCGAACAGGCCGCCGCCGAGGAAGGGGTGACCTCGTCGCCGCCGGAAGCCTCGGCTTCCGCTTCGGAGACCACGTCGCACGCGGCCGCCTCGCCGGCCAAGCGGTCCCTGCCGGGCTCGCCGCGCGTGTGGCTCTTCGGCGCCGGGGCCTTCGCGCTCGCCGCCTTCGTGGTCGCCGTGGTCTTCGGGATCATGTGGTGGGTCGCGGGCACGGGCGAGAACGCCGACCTCGCGAAGTCCCGCGACGACGTCGTGAAGGCGGGCGCCGCGGCGGTTGAGGCCTACACCACCGTGGACTACACCAACCTCAACGAGTACTTCGACCACCAGAAGGCCGTGTCGGACACCAACATGGCCCAGCAGATCGACGCGGGCCGGGCGACGTACTCGAAGGCGCTGACCGACTCGAAGGTGAAGGTCACCGCGACGGTGCAGGACATCGCCGTCGAGGAGCTCGACGACCACGAGGGCAAGGCGAGCTTCCTGGCCGCGATCACCACGACGAACAGCGCGGGCGGCCAGACCAGTTCGAAGGCGCTGCGCTTGGAGGCCTCGATGACCCGCGTCGGGAGCGAGTGGAAGCTGTCCGGCATCGACAGCGTCCCCCTCGTCGCCTCCGGACAGTAGTTTCACCGCAGAACGGAGTTCTCCCAGTGCCCCCCTCCCGCCGCCAGCCGCCCCGCAGCAGCACCCCGCCGGCCCGCCGGCCGAGGGTCGCCGGGCTGCGCAAGCCGTCGAGCGCGGACGGCGCACCCGCGTCCACCGACGAGCGGCCGACTCCCCCCGCGACCCCGGCCCCGGCCAAGCCGCGCCCGCGTCCGGTGCCGCGGCCCGGCCCGCTGACCAGCGCGGACCCGTCCGAGGTCACGCAGGAGATCCGGTTCCCGAAGAGCGCGGGGATCTCGCGGTCCCGCGGGCCGGCGACCGAGGACACCTCGGCCCCGGTCGAGGACGAGGCGGAGGTCGACGCCCTCACCGGCGAGGCCGTGGAAACCGAAGCTCCCGAGAAGCCAGAAGCTCCCGAGAAGCCAGAAGGGCCGGCCCACGCCGCTCCCCGCCGGAAGCGCCGCGACGCGGGCCGCGCGAAGCCCGTGGACCGCGACGAGGCCGAGCAGGAGGCCGCCGGCGCTCCGGCCACGCCGCCGCCGTGGGCGAAGCTGCAGCCGCGCGAGGACCGCTCGGTCGCACTGGTCGTGGTGCTGCTCGTGGTGGGCCTGGTGTTCGCCGGGGGCGCGGTGTTCTTCAAGCTGAAGTTCGACGACGTCTCCGACTCCACGAGCAACGCCGCCCTGCTCGACGTCGCGAAGACCGCGCAGGTCAAGGACCAGGTCTCGAAGGCGACCGAGACCCTGTTCTCCTACGACTTCAACAACATCAAGAAGACCGAGGACGCGGCCAACAGCGTGCTGGCCAACGACGACGTCAAGGCCAAGTACAACTCGCTCATGGGCGAGGTGAAGCGCCTCGCACCGCAGCAGAAGATGGTGGTGACCTGCAAGGTCACGCGCAGCGCGGTGATCATGCTCAACGGGGACCTCGCCCGCGTGATGGTGTTCGTCGACCAGACCTCCACGCGCACCGACACCAAGCAGACCACCGCCGGCTCGGCCCAGCTGCACGTCGACGCCCAGCTGCAGGGCGACACGTGGAAGATCACCGACCTCGACACGTACAAGGCCCCGGCGCCGCCCGCGGCCAAGGCGCCCGCTTCCTCGGCGCCGGCCTCGCCGCCGCCGTCGAAGTAAGGACCGCAGAAGGCCCGGTGCCCGCTTGAGCGGGTGCCGGGCCTTTCTTGCTTTCCGCCGGTGTCCGGAGAGCCTCAGCAGAGCGACTGCACGGCCGTGCGCAGTGCCGTGCGGTGCAGCTCGTCGAGGTGGTCGACGACGTCGGCCGAGATCTGCGCCTCGAGCACGTCCACGCGGCGCGGGGAGCCGGGCTCGCGGACGTCGTTCGTGGCCACCAGCTCGGTCAGCAGCGACGTCGTCAGCTCGTCCAGCTCGGCGCGGATCTCCGTGAGGTCCGGGCGCGTGGTGGGTGCCTGCTCGGGGTGCGCGGTCCAGCGGTCGAACAGCCCGCGCTGCACGACCTTGCTGGCGGTGATCTGGTCGGAGAAGAACGCGGCCGTGCGCTCGGGGTCCAGCCCCAGTGCGAACGCCCGGGTGCGCACCGCGGCGAGCTCCTGCTCCTCGCGCGCCGGGTCGTCGATGGGCTTGCCGGTGCCGAACTTCGACGCCGCCACACGATCGCTCACCCGCAGGCGCTCGACCACGAGGTCCGTGAGCGGCCGGAGCCGGCCGAACGCGTGGCCCGTGCTGTCCTTGGTGTCTGTGGCGGTCTTTTCGGATGCGGCCATGGCCTGAGTGCCTCCGACGGTGAGTGCGGCCAGGGCGACGGCGAGGATCACGGTGGAGCGGCGAGCGGTCTCGTTCCCGAGCATGAGCACTCCGTCGTGGGCCGGCGACCAGGATCGGATCCGATTTTAGCGGTGGGGAATTCACGAAACCCGGACAATCTCGCCGGGTGGACGCGCAATCGTGCCGATGCCGGATTTGTCTGCCCGGACGTACCGCCGCACCCGGCTCCCGGGTCACGAACCAGCCCCTCGATCCGCCGCGAGCAGCGCGCCGACAACCCCTCAGCCGCCCGCCGCACCACGCCCGTGGGCCGACTGGACCACTCACCCCGCGACCCCTGTTCGTGACGCAGAACACCGTTTGAACCCCGCCCCGACCGACCCCGCGACCGCGATTCTGCAGGTACCGGCGGGTAACCGGGATGATCATCCCGGTTGTCACCCTCCGCATGCCCCGGTCGACGCTGCGCCAACCGGTCGGACCCCCGAGTGGCATCTTGACTCGAAGGCGTCGTGGGTTCAGGCTTACTGCCAACGGTCACGGCCGGGAGCGCGAACCTTGCGGGAGGGACGCAGAACCCGGGCGGGTCGGAGGCATTGCTACAACGCCGCGAGGCAGGCTGGGCCCCATCGGGAGCGCCCCCTGGACAGACCGCGTCGTTCAAGCTAGACTGCCTCTTTGCGCTGCCCTCTTTCAGGCTGCCCGGAGCCGGTAGTTAGAGTAGTGGGCACACGGCACCCCTGACAGTCGCGACGGCACCTGTTGCCATAACGGCTGCTCACCGCTCATTGTCCCCGGAAGGACGCATCTTGGCAGTCTCTCCCGCGAACCAGGCCACTGCTGCGACCACCTCGGCTGTATCCCGCTCGGAGTCCACGGGTATCCCCGGCGCGCCCAAGCGGGTCTCCTTCGCAAAGATTCGCGAGCCCCTTAACACCCCCAACCTGCTGGACGTGCAGCTCCAGTCGTTCCAGTGGTTCACCGGCGACGAGGCGTGGTTCGAGCGCCGCGTCAACGAAGGTGACGAGAACCCGGTCGGCGGCCTGGAGGAGGTCCTCAACGAGATCTCCCCGATCGAGGACTTCTCCGGTTCCATGTCGCTGTCCTTCTCCGCCCCGCGCTTCGACGAGGTCAAGGCCTCGATCGAGGAGTGCAAGGACAAGGACATGACCTACGCGGCCCCGCTGTTCGTCACGGCGGAGTTCGTCAACAACAACACCGGTGAGATCAAGAGCCAGACGGTCTTCCTCGGCGACTTCCCGGTGATGACGGACAAGGGCACCTTCATCATCAACGGCACGGAGCGGGTCGTCGTGTCCCAGCTCGTGCGTTCTCCGGGCGTGTACTTCGACAGCAGTGTCGACAAGACGACCGACAAGGACGTCTTCAGCGTGCGCGTCATCCCGAGCCGCGGTGCGTGGCTCGAGTTCGACGTCGACAAGCGCGACACCGTCGGCGTGCGCATCGACCGCAAGCGCCGCCAGCCGGTCACCGTGCTGCTGAAGGCGCTGGGCTGGACCACCGAGGCGATCCGCGAGCGCTTCTCCTTCTCGGAGACGCTGCTGGCGACCCTCGAGAAGGACCACACCGCCGGCACCGACGAGGCGCTGCTCGACATCTACCGCAAGCTCCGTCCGGGCGAGCCGCCCACGAAGGAGAGCGCGCAGACGCTGCTGGAGAACCTGTTCTTCAAGCCGAAGCGCTACGACCTGGCCAAGGTCGGCCGCTACAAGGTCAACAAGAAGCTCGGTCTCGACACCCCGTACGACACCGGCACGCTGACCGAAGAGGACATCGTCTCGGCCATCGAGTACCTGGTCCGGCTCCACGCCGGCGAGGACAAGATGACGAGCGTGTCGAACGTCGAGGTGCCGGTCGAGACCGACGACATCGACCACTTCGGCAACCGCCGCCTGCGCACGGTGGGTGAACTGATCCAGAACCAGATCCGGGTCGGTCTCTCCCGCACCGAGCGCGTCGTGCGCGAGCGCATGACCACGCAGGACGTCGAGGCGATCACGCCGCAGACCCTGATCAACATCCGCCCGATCGGCGCGGCGATCAAGGAGTTCTTCGGCACCTCGCAGCTGTCGCAGTTCATGGACCAGAACAATCCGCTGTCGGGCCTGACCCACAAGCGCCGCCTCTCGGCGCTGGGCCCCGGTGGTCTGTCCCGTGAGCGCGCCGGCATGGAGGTCCGCGACGTCCACCCGTCGCACTACGGCCGCATGTGCCCGATCGAGACGCCGGAAGGCCCGAACATCGGCCTGATCGGTTCGCTCTGCTCCTACGCGCGGGTCAACCCGTTCGGCTTCATCGAGACCCCGTACCGCAAGGTCGTCGAGGGCCAGGTCACCGACCAGGTCGACTACCTCACGGCCGACGAGGAAGACCGCTTCGTCAAGGCGCAGGCCAACGCGCCGATCACCGACGACGGCCACTTCGTCGAGAACAAGGTCCTGGGTCGCCGCAAGGGTGGCGAGGTCGAGCTGATCGACCCGCTCGAGATCGACTACATGGACGTGTCGCCGCGGCAGATGGTCTCCGTCGCCACCGCGATGATCCCGTTCCTGGAGCACGACGACGCGAACCGCGCGCTGATGGGCGCGAACATGCAGCGCCAGGCCGTGCCGCTGCTGCGCAACCAGGCCCCGTACGTGGGCACTGGTGTGGAGCTGCGCGCCGCGGTCGACGCCGGTGACGTCCTCGTGGCCGAGCAGGCCGGCGTGGTCGAGGAGCTGTCCGCGGACATCATCACGATCATGCACGACGACGGCACGCGGAAGAGCTACGGACTGTACAAGTTCCGCCGCTCCAACCACGGCACGTGCTTCAACCACCGCCCGATCGTCGACGAGGGTGACCGCGTCGAGAAGGGCCAGGTCATCGCCGACGGCCCGTCCACCGAGAACGGTGAGATGGCGCTGGGCAAGAACCTGCTCGTGGCGGTCATGCCGTGGGAGGGCCACAACTACGAGGACGCGATCATCCTCTCCGAGCGCCTGGTGCAGGACGACGTGCTCACGTCGATCCACATCGAGGAGCACGAGATCGACGCCCGCGACACCAAGCTGGGCGCCGAGGAGATCACCCGGGACATCCCGAACGTCTCCGAGGAGGTGCTCGCCGACCTCGACGAGCGCGGCATCATCCGCATCGGTGCCGAGGTCCGCGACGGCGACATCCTGGTCGGCAAGGTCACGCCGAAGGGCGAGACCGAGCTGACGCCGGAAGAGCGCCTGCTCCGCGCGATCTTCGGTGAGAAGGCCCGCGAAGTCCGCGACACCTCGCTGAAGGTGCCGCACGGCGAGACCGGCAAGGTCATCGGCATCCGCGTGTTCTCGCGCGAGGACGACGACGAGCTGCCCCCGGGCGTCAACGAGCTGGTCCGCGTCTACGTGGCCCAGAAGCGCAAGATCCAGCCGGGCGACAAGCTCGCCGGCCGCCACGGCAACAAGGGCGTCATCGGCAAGATCCTGCCGGCCGAGGACATGCCGTTCATGGAGGACGGCACCCCGGTCGACATCATCCTGAACACGCACGGTGTGCCGCGACGGATGAACATCGGCCAGATCCTCGAGCTGCACCTGGGCTGGCTGGCGTCGCAGGGCTGGACGATCGAAGGCAACCCGGACTGGGCGAAGAACCTGTCCGAGGAGCTCTACGACGTCGCGCCGAACACGAACACCGCCACCCCGGTGTTCGACGGCGCCAAGGAGGAGGAGCTCACCGGGCTGCTGGGCTCGACCAAGCCGAACCGCGACGGCGAGCGCATGGTCAAGGAGAACGGCAAGGCCACGCTGTTCGACGGTCGCTCCGGCGAGCCGTACCCGTACCCGGTGTCGGTCGGCTACATGTACATCCTGAAGCTGCACCACCTGGTCGACGACAAGATCCACGCCCGCTCCACCGGCCCGTACTCGATGATCACGCAGCAGCCGCTGGGTGGTAAGGCGCAGTTCGGTGGCCAGCGCTTCGGTGAGATGGAGTGCTGGGCGATGCAGGCGTACGGCGCTGCCTACACGCTGCAGGAGCTGCTCACGATCAAGTCGGACGACGTGGTCGGCCGCGTGAAGGTGTACGAGGCCATCGTCAAGGGGGAGAACATCCCCGAGCCGGGCATCCCGGAGTCGTTCAAGGTGCTCCTGAAGGAGCTCCAGTCGCTGTGCCTCAACGTCGAGGTGCTCTCCAGCGACGGTGCGGCCATCGAGATGCGCGACTCCGACGACGAGGACCTCGAGCGCGCCGCGGCCAACCTCGGCATCAACCTGTCCCGCAACGAGTCGCCCAGCGTCGACGACGTCGTTCACTGATCGTGTGCTGAGCCGGGGGCCGGCCTCCCGCAGGCCCCCGGCTCGCCACCAAGACTCCTCTAGCCGATACAACCCCAAGGGGACTTAGACGTGCTGGACGTCAATTTCTTCGATGAGCTCCGCATTGGTCTCGCCACTGCTGACGACATCCGTCAGTGGTCCTACGGCGAGGTCAAGAAGCCGGAGACCATCAACTACCGGACGCTCAAGCCCGAGAAGGACGGCCTCTTCTGCGAGAAGATCTTCGGCCCGACCCGGGACTGGGAGTGCTACTGCGGCAAGTACAAGCGCGTTCGCTTCAAGGGCATCATCTGTGAGCGCTGCGGCGTCGAGGTGACTCGCGCCAAGGTGCGTCGTGAGCGGATGGGCCACATCGAGCTGGCCGCGCCGGTCACCCACATCTGGTACTTCAAGGGTGTTCCTTCCCGCCTGGGCTACCTGCTGGACCTGGCGCCGAAGGACCTCGAGAAGATCATCTACTTCGCTGCTTACGTCATCACGGGCGTGAACACGGAGCTGCGCCACAACGACCTGCCGACCCTCGAGAACGAGATCGGCGTCGAGCGCAAGAACCTCGAGACCAAGCGTGACGCGGACATCGAGGCTCGCGCGCAGAAGCTGGAAGCCGACCTGGCCGAGCTGGAGGCGGAGGGCGCCAAGTCCGACGTGCGCCGCAAGGTCAAGGAGGGCGGCGAGCGCGAGATGCGTCAGCTGCGCGACCGCGCCGGCCGCGAGCTCGACCGCCTCGAGGAGGTCTGGACGACCTTCACGAAGCTCGACACCCGCCAGCTGATCGCCGACGAGCTGCTCTACCGCGAGCTGGTCGACCGCTACGGCGAGTACTTCACCGGCGGCATGGGCGCGGAGGCCATCCAGAAGCTGGCCACCGAGTTCGACGTCGCCGCGGAGGCCGACAGCCTGCGCGACACCATCCGCAACGGCAAGGGCCAGAAGAAGCTGCGCGCGCTCAAGCGCCTCAAGGTCGTGGCCGCCTTCCAGGCGACCGGCAACGACCCGCGTGGCATGGTGCTCGACGCCGTGCCGGTCATCCCGCCGGACCTGCGCCCTATGGTGCAGCTCGACGGTGGCCGCTTCGCCACGTCGGACCTGAACGACCTGTACCGCCGCGTGATCAACCGCAACAACCGCCTCAAGCGGCTGATCGACCTCGGCGCGCCCGAGATCATCGTCAACAACGAGAAGCGGATGCTGCAGGAGGCCGTCGACGCGCTGTTCGACAACGGCCGCCGCGGTCGTCCCGTCACCGGCCCGGGCAACCGGCCGCTGAAGTCGCTGTCCGACCTGCTCAAGGGCAAGCAGGGCCGGTTCCGCCAGAACCTGCTCGGCAAGCGCGTGGACTACTCGGGCCGTTCGGTCATCATCGTCGGTCCGCAGCTGAAGCTGCACCAGTGCGGTCTGCCGAAGGACATGGCGCTCGAGCTGTTCAAGCCGTTCGTCATGAAGCGGCTGGTCGACCTGAACCACGCTCAGAACATCAAGTCCGCCAAGCGGATGGTGGAGCGTTCGCGCCCGCAGGTGTGGGACGTGCTCGAAGAAGTCATCACCGGCCACCCGGTGATGCTGAACCGCGCGCCGACCCTGCACCGCCTCGGCATCCAGGCCTTCGAGCCGCAGCTGGTGGAAGGCAAGGCCATCCAGCTGCACCCGCTGGTCTGCGAGGCGTTCAACGCGGACTTCGACGGTGACCAGATGGCGGTGCACCTGCCGCTGTCGGCCGAGGCGCAGGCCGAGGCCCGGATCCTGATGCTGTCGGCGAACAACATCCTGTCGCCGGCGTCGGGCCGTCCGCTCGCCATGCCGCGTCTGGACATGGTTACTGGCCTGTTCCACCTGACCCGCCTCAACGAGAAGGCCGAGGGTGCGGGCAACGCCTACTCCTCGCCGGCCGAGGCGATCATGGCGTTCGACCGCAAGGCGCTGAGCCTGCACGCTCCCATCAAGATCCGCGTCACGGACCGCCAGCCGGCCAAGGCCGACGAAGCGCGGCTCGCGGAGAACGGCTGGGAGCCGGGCAAGATGTGGCTGGCCGAGACGACCCTGGGCCGCGTGCTGTTCAACGACCTGCTCCCGGCGGACTACCCGTTCGTGAACGAGCCGATGCCGAAGAAGCGTCAGGCCGCGATCGTGAACGACCTCGCCGAGCGCTACTCGATGACGCAGGTGGCGCAGACGCTGGACAAGCTCAAGGACGCCGGCTTCTACTGGGCGACTCGCTCCGGTGTCACCGTCGCGATCTCGGACGTGCTGACCCCGGTCGGCAAGAAGGCCATCCTCGACGAGTACGAGGGCAAGGCCGACCAGGTCGAGAAGCGGTACCAGCGTGGTCAGCTGTCCCACACCGAGCGCAACAACGAGCTCGTCAAGGTGTGGACGCAGGCCACCGAAGAGGTCCACAAGATCATGGAGACGGCGCTGCCGGACGACAACCCGATCGCCATGATCGTGAAGTCGGGTGCGGCGGGCAACATGACGCAGGTCCGGTCGCTGGCCGGTATGCGTGGCCTGGTGTCGAACCCGAAGGGTGAGTACATCCCGCGTCCGATCAAGGCCAACTTCCGTGAAGGCCTGTCGGTGGCGGAGTACTTCATCGCGACGCACGGTGCCCGGAAGGGTCTGGCGGACACGGCTCTCCGTACCGCCGACTCGGGTTACCTGACCCGTCGTCTGGTGGACGTCTCGCAGGACGTCATCGTCCGCGAGATCGACTGCGGCACCACGCGCGGTATCTCCATGGTCGTCGGCGAGGACGTCGGCGACGGCAAGGTGATCCGCGACCAGCACGTGGAGACCAGCGTGTACGCGCGGAACCTCGCGACGGACGCGGTGGACGCCAAGGGCAACGTCGTGCTCAACGCGGGCGACGACGTGGGCGACCCGGCCATCGAGAAGCTGCTCTCCAGCGGCATCTCGAAGGTCAAGGTCCGCTCGGTCCTGACGTGTGAGTCGGCGGTCGGTGTGTGCGCGACCTGCTACGGCCGCTCGATGGCGACGGGCCAGCTCGTCGACGTCGGCGAGGCCGTCGGCATCGTCGCCGCCCAGTCGATCGGTGAGCCGGGTACGCAGCTGACGATGCGTACGTTCCACCAGGGTGGTGTCGCCGGTGACGACATCACGACCGGTCTGCCCCGTGTGACCGAGCTCTTCGAGGCTCGCGTGCCGAAGGGCAAGGCGCCGATCGCGGACGTCGACGGCCGCGTGCGGATCGAGGAGAGCGAGCGGTTCTGGAAGATCACCCTGATCCCGGACGACGGGTCGGAGGAGATTGTCTTCGACAAGCTGTCCAAGCGGCAGCGGCTCGCCAACACCCCGAACGGCCCGCTGGGCGACGGTGACCACGTCAACGTCGGGCAGCAGCTGCTCGAGGGCACGCCCGACCCGCACGAGGTGCTCCGCGTGATGGGCCCGCGTGAGGCGCAGATGCACCTCACCGACGAGGTCCAGAAGGTGTACCGCGCGCAGGGTGTGTCGATCCACGACAAGCACATCGAGGTCATCGTGCGGCAGATGCTGCGCCGCGTGACGATCATCGACTCCGGTGCCACGGACTTCCTGCCGGGCGAGCTGCCCGAGCGGACGAAGTTCGAGGCGACGAACCGCGCCGCGGTCGCCGAGGGTGGCGAGCCGGCTTCGGGTCGCCCGGTGCTGATGGGCATCACGAAGGCGTCGCTGACCACGGACTCGTGGCTGTCGGCGGCCTCGTTCCAGGAGACCACGCGAGTCCTGACCGACGCGGCCATCAACGGCCGCTCGGACAAGCTCGTGGGCCTCAAGGAGAACGTGATCATCGGTAAGCTGATCCCGGCCGGTACCGGCATCAACAAGTACCGGAACATCCAGGTCCAGCCGACCGAGGAGGCCCGGGTCGCGGCTTACGCGATCCCGTCCTACGACGACGGTTACTACACCCCGGACGTGTTCGGTTCGGGCACCGGTGCCGCTGTTCCGCTGGACGACTACGACTTCGGTCGCGACTTCCGCTGATCGGTTCGTAGCCTGTAGCCGAGAAGGCCCCCGTTCCCGGGTTTCCGGGGCGGGGGCCTTCTTCATGCGGCGGCGTTAGCTGAGATGAATGCGTTCGGTAGTCGCGTTGTTGTCGGCACTTCTACGGTCCCGGGGCCGGGGGAGCGCGCCTACCTTGGCAGCCGTGGCTGACGTCGTGCCGTTCACGGACAACTTCTCGGACATCTCCAACACCCAGGGCTACCAATTCGAGTTCCGCTGTGAACGCTGCGGAAACGGCTACCGGTCGGCCTTCCAGCGCGACGCGGTCGAGACGGGCCGCGGCGTGCTGCGCGCGGTCGGCTCGTTCTTCGGCGGCAAGCTGCAGGACCTGAGCTACTCGGCCGACCAGTGGCGCTACGACCGCGCCACGAACTCCGCCGCGAAGGACCGCGCGCTCGCGGCCGCGGTGAAGGAGATCTCGCCGAGCTTCCGCCAGTGCCGCGGCTGCAGCGACTGGATGTGCGCGGACCAGTGCTGGAACACCGAGATCGGGCAGTGCCTGCGGTGCTCGCCGAGCGTCGCGGAGGAGATCTCGCGTGCCCAGGCTTCCGCGCAGCGCGACCAGATCTGGGACCGCGCCCGCGACCGCGACTGGACCCGCGACCTCGACCTCGACACCCGCGCCCACCTGACCTGTCCCAGCTGCGGCGTCAAAGCCGAGGGCGGCAAGTTCTGCGCCGCCTGCGGCTCGTCCCTGGCCCCCACCGTCCACTGCACCGAGTGCGGCAAGCCCTCCACCGCCGGCGCCGTCTTCTGCGGTGACTGCGGCACCCGCTTGTAGCTAGGCGCTCGTCGTTTCCTGGGCCTTGCGTTGCTTCCTGACGCGCCGGGGCGGCCTGGGCCGGTAAGTGGCCTTCGCGAGCAGCGCGCCCGCGAGAAGCGGCAGGAGAGCGACGAGCAGCACGTAGATCGCCGCGAGGCTGCTCTCCAGGACCGGGTGCCACCAGATCGGGCCGATCTCCACGTCGAGGACCTCGCCCTTGGCGGGCAACGTGTCGATCCATTGGGTCGACACGTCGTGGGTCGTGCCGTCGAGCACGTACCTGCCGCGGACCCAGTCGCTGCTGCCGGTGCAGCCGCCGCGGCCGCGGGAGCAGTCGCCGGCGAAGCCTTCGTGCGCTTCGAGGACGGTCAGCTGGGTCTGGGGCGACACGTTGACCAGCGCGGCCAGGGAGTTCAGGACCGGCAGCAGCCCGAGCAACACCAGGGCAAGCGCGATGACCGTGCGCGTGGTCAGTGACACCGACGTGACCGGCTGCCGGTCCGCCGCCTCGCGGAAGCGGTTGACCGGTGTCCGCAGGAACCCGCCGCGACCGCCGTTCCAGGAGATGTAGCTCGTGTCGGACTCGGCGGCCACCGCGGCGAACGCCTTGTCCCCGCCCCACACCTCCCATACCGGCGCGGGCACGACCGCGGCCAGCATGGCGAGCCGGCGGGAGTTGCCGAACATGCGGTCCTCGGTCAGCGCGCCCGATTCGGTGGTCCACATCGCGTCGCCGTGGAGGGCGACCGAGCGCACTCGGAACCACAGGTCGTTCATGATGAAGGCGCGCACGTCGTCGGTCAGCACCGCCGCGGCGAACTCGGGGTCCGAGGTGGTCACCGTGAACCGCCGGTCGAACTCGGTGTCGACCTCGTAGGTGTCCAGCGCGAGGTCGGGCTTCAGCCAGCCGACGTAGTTCCGGGTGATCCGGGCGTCTTCCAGCGGCGTGGGGTACTCCGGCTCGAACGCTCCGGTCCGCGGTGAGATCACCAACGCCGGCACGACCGGGATCCGCAGCTGAACGGAAGAGTTGATCGAGTCGATCTGCTCCGCGACCTTGGCGGTCGCGGCGCCCGGCTCGTTCGGGTGGGGCGGCGCGGTCGAGTACTCGGTACCCAGCACGCGGTGGCCCTGCTGGTCGAACTCGACCGCCGTACGCACGGAACCGGGGTCCGGGTGGTCGAGCGCGACCCCGCGGCCGAGGTGGGGGAGCACGCCGAACGTCTGCTGCCTGGTCGCGCCCGCGATCCGCGCGATCCACGTGCGCTGCCGCCAGCCCCGCCACGCCACCAGCGCGGCGAACGCCACCGGGAACGCGATCCAGATCAGCTGGGGGACGAAGCTGCCGGTGCCTGCGGAAAGCCAGTACAGCGCCGTTGCGGAGAAGGTCACACCGCACAGGGCGTAGCACGCGGTCGCGGCCAAGCCGCTGCGCCCGTCAAGCCGGCCGGCGAGCCACAGCAGTGCGAACCCCAGCGCGAAACCGCCGACGATGAACCACGGCTCGAACAGGTCCATCTACTGGTCCATGTCCAGGTTCTCGCGGGTGTCCTCTTCGGAGTGGTAACCGGCTGCGTCGCTGCCGCCGCGGGACTTCAGGATGTCGCGGGTGTTGTCGACCGCCTTGTTGACGAAGTCGAAGCCGGCCTTTCCGCTGTAGGCCGAACCCTTGTCGAGGTCACCGAGCTTCACGCCCGTCAACTGCTTGAGGGCTTCTTCGCCGCCGGCCTTGACCGACTCCTTGAGCGCCTCGACCGTCGCCATGCCGCGGGAGTTCGTCGCCGAGGCGATCGCCCCGGTCGCGGCCTTCTCCATGCCCGGCGTCATGCCGGCAGCACCGGACGGGGTGAGCTTGCTGCCCTGCTTGATCAGGTCGTCGGTCCACTTCGAGAGGAAGGTCATGAACTTCTGGAGCAGCTCGCCGAGCTTGCCCAGCTTCGAGGTGATCCTGGTGAACGCACTGGCCGCCTTGGCGATCGAAGCGGTCATCGCGGCGGCGACCGACGAGCCGAGGCTCACGATCGAGGCGGCGAGCGCCGGCAGCCAGATGTAGATCAGCCAGCTGACCAGCTCGCTGATGATCGCCTTCACGACCTCTTCGATGACGGTCATGACCATCGACCACATCTGAAGCGTCTCGCCGACCCCGCCAGTGGTCGAGCCGATGCCCTTGATGCCCTCGGAGAACTGGTCCAGCGAACTGCGGGCCGCGTTGCCGCCGTCACCGACCCAGGTCCGGAGCTCCTCCTTGCCCTTCTTGGCGAAGTCGTCGCCGAGCTTGACGAAGCCCACGCCGATCTCGCTGAAGTTGCCGGCCGCTTCCTTGAGTGCGGGGCCGTCGCCCGTCACGAAGTGCAGCGCGTCCTGCAACGGCGAGATCAGCTCCAGGAGCATGTTCAGCCCGTTGCTGACCAGCCAGCCGACGGGGTCGAGCGCGAAGCTCGCCACGTCCACCGCGGCTCCGGCGACGAAGCCGGCGCCGTCCTGGAGCATCTGCCCGGTGGCCGCCGCGAACTCGCCGGCGTCGTCGGCTTCGCTGAAGCCCTTGATGCCTCGTTCGACGCCCTCGACCCCTTTGCCGATGATCGGCGCTTTCTTGGCGGCTTCGTTGGCGTCGTGGACGAACCCCTCGCCCTCGTGCTCGAGCTTGACGCCGTCGGCGATGCTGTCGGCCATTTCGGTCTCCCCCTGCTCAGAGCGGTCCGTCGATGTTCGCCTTGAACTTGCCGAAGGTCATGACGGTGTCCTTCTCGTGGCCGTCGTAGATCTCCGCGGCCTGGTTCATCTTCCCGCCCAGCGTGTCGACGCCGGTTTTCATCAGTTCGAGCATCTGCCGCAGGTCGTCGAGCTTGCTCGTGTACGTCTGCTTCACCGCCAGCCCGATCAGGCCCCACGACTTGTCCGTGACGTCGGCCTGGTTGACGAGGTTGCCGAACTTGGTCGTCTCGTCCTTGTAGTGCGGCAGCGTGCTCGACGCGTAGGTCTTCAGGATCTGCGGATCCACATCGTGTGCCATCAGTCCTCCTCGTGGTCCCACAGGCGGCGGACGCCGTCGTCGGCCGGTTTGGCCGGGGGCGGTGGCGGGGGAGCGACCGGGGGCTCGTCGCGGCGCAGGATGTCGCCGTGTTCGAGGTCGTCGTCCGAGAGGCGGCGGGGGGCCGGCTCTGCCTCCGAGGCTTTGGACTTCAGCTCTTCGGCTGTGGTTCCCATCGCTTCGGCCTGGGCCTCGAGGACCTGGTCGGACACGTCGACGCCGAAGGCGGCGCCCACGTGCGCGTCGACGATGCCGGCCTGCTTCAGCGCGGCGTCGGCGACGGCGCGGTGCAGCGTCGACAGGATGGCCGAGGCCAGTTGCTGCGGCTGCTGGCGAAGGGCGTCGGCGGTCAGGCGGATGTCCTTCACCGAGCCGCCGGCGCCCGCGACGACCGTGATGGCGCGGTCGGGCGACATCGCGGTGGCCTCGAGTGCCGTCACCTCGTCCTGCATGTCGCCGACCTTGGCGAAGTTCGCCTCGGCCTGTTTGATCCTGCTCTGGAACTTCTCGAACTCGGCGACGAGACGATCCATCTCAGCCGACACGGCGGCCCCCTCACGTGCACGACGGGTGTGCGGACGTGCGGATTATGCCGCTTCTGTCGCGTTCGCGCTGCGAAGTCGTGAATCTTTTCCCAGAAGAGGCGACGGCGCCGCCGCCGTACACGAACGCTGCTCGAAGTCCTTTGTGGAGCAGGTAAATCCGGTGTGGACAGTGGGAAACCGTTTCACCTGAGCGTTTTCGCGAACCAGTGCTCCGCGTACTTGTCGTCGTTGAACGGCTCGACTTCCGCGTATCCGGTCCGTGCGTACAGGGCCCGGGCCTCGACGAGGTCGTGGCGGGTGTCGAGCCGCAGCGTCTCGGCGCCCAGCGCCCGCGCCGCCTCCTCGGCCGCCGCGACGAGGCGCGCGCCGCCGCCCTGGCCGCGGTGGGCCGGGCGCACGTACACCTTGGTGAGCTCGTTCAGCCCGGGCCGCACCACCCGCGTGCCGGCGCAGCCGGCCACGGTGCCGTCTGGCAGGCGGGCGACGAGGAACGCGCCGGTCGGGGGCGCCAGGTCGTCGCTCGGTGCCTCGGCCAGAGCCTGGTCGACCTCGGCGTCGGTGGCCGGGCGGCCCCAGTAGCGGCTCGCGACGTCGGTGAGGTACTCGCGCAGGATCGCGCGCGCGTCGAGATGGTCGACGGGGATTGGCGTGATGGCCCAGTTCGTCGTCACGAAATCATCGTGACCGGTCCGTCCACTGGTTAACGGCCAAGTCGATCACCTGAGGAAAGCGACGTTCGATCCCCATGTGTCACCCGTTCGTGGAAATGGGTAGCGTGCGAGCCGCAGGGAAACCGACTTGAGGAGTGCGTCATGGACGGCAACGGCACCGCCGACCGGCCTGAAGAGGGGCAGAAGGACACCAAGGGGAGCCACGCCGCGCCTGAGGGGGCCGGCGTCCACCCGCTGATCGACCTGTCGCGCGATCCCCACCCGGGGCGGCCCGACCACGCGAAGCCGGACGAGGAATAGCGGCGACGTCCGTCACGTTCTGAATAACGGGACCTCCGCGTCGCTCTGGCCGCAGAGTCCTCATCTGGGGTTACGATGGGCGGTCACCGTCACTTCGGACCCCCCGCCCGGACCTCCCGTCAGGTGGCCGGGTATCTTTGGAGACCGTGCCCGGCAGGCGTCGGGCCGCTCCGCGTGCCGTACGGCATGAGCGGGGTGCTCGCGCACCCGGTTCACCGGCCTCTCCACGTGGGGTTGCGACGGAAAATCCCTCCGGGAAGTTACCGGTCGAGAGACCGTGACGCGGGCCGACACGCCCGACCGCGGGGGCCGGTGAAGACACGAAGAAGCAAGATCACGACAGGAAGCTGGTCCATTGCCCACGATCCAGCAGCTGGTCCGCAAGGGCCGCCAGGACAAGGCTGCCAAGCAGAAGACCGCGGCCCTCAAGGGGAGCCCGCAGCGTCGTGGCGTGTGCACCCGCGTGTACACCACGACCCCGAAGAAGCCGAACTCGGCGCTGCGCAAGGTTGCGCGTGTGAAGCTGACGAGCGGCATCGAGGTCACGGCGTACATCCCCGGTGAAGGCCACAACCTGCAGGAGCACTCGATGGTGCTCGTGCGCGGCGGCCGGGTGAAGGACCTGCCTGGTGTTCGCTACAAGATCATCCGCGGTTCGCTCGACACCCAGGGTGTGAAGAACCGCAAGCAGGCGCGCAGCCGCTACGGCGCGAAGAAGGAGAAGAGCTAATGCCCCGCAAGGGTCCGGCCCCGAAGCGGCCTCTGATCTCCGACCCGGTCTACGCCTCCCCGCTGGTCACCCAGCTGGTGAACAAGGTGCTGAAGGACGGGAAGCGGTCGCTGGCCGAGCGCATCGTGTACGGCGCGCTGGAAGGCGCTCGCGAGAAGACCGGCACCGACCCGGTCGTCACGCTGAAGCGCGCGCTCGACAACGTGAAGCCCACCATCGAGGTGAAGAGCCGCCGCGTCGGTGGCGCCACCTACCAGGTGCCGATCGAGGTCAAGCCCGGCCGCTCCACCACGCTGGCCCTGCGCTGGCTGGTCTCCTTCTCGCAGGCTCGCCGCGAGAAGACCATGATCGAGCGGCTGCAGAACGAGCTGCTCGACGCGAGCAACGGTCTTGGCGCCAGCGTCAAGCGCCGTGAAGACACGCACAAGATGGCCGAGTCCAACAAGGCCTTCGCGCACTACCGCTGGTGATGACCGCCCGGCTGCCGATCCAAGCCATGCCGGGCCCCACGCTCGAGACAGGGGAACACTCTCGTGGCACGTGAAGTGCTGACCGACCTGAACAAGGTCCGCAACATCGGGATCATGGCGCACATCGACGCCGGTAAGACCACCACCACCGAGCGGATCCTGTTCTACACCGGGATCAACTACAAGATCGGCGAAGTCCACGACGGCGCCGCCACCATGGACTGGATGGAGGAGGAGCAGAAGCGGGGTATCACCATCACCTCGGCTGCCACCACCACGTTCTGGGCCGATCACCAGATCAACATCATCGACACCCCCGGGCACGTCGACTTCACCGTCGAGGTGGAGCGCTCGCTCCGCGTGCTCGACGGCGCCGTGGCCGTCTTCGACGGCAAGGAAGGCGTCGAGCCGCAGTCCGAGCAGGTCTGGCGGCAGGCGGACAAGTACGAAGTCCCGCGCATCTGCTTCGTCAACAAGATGGACAAGCTGGGCGCCGACTTCTACTTCACCGTGCGCACCATCGAGGAGCGCCTCGGTGCCCGGCCGCTGGTCATCCAGCTGCCGATCGGCGCCGAGAACGACTTCGAGGGTGTCATCGACCTCGTCCGCATGAAGGCGCTGACCTGGCGGGGCGAGGTGAGCAAGGGCGAGGACTACGAGATCGAGGACATCCCCGCCGAGCTCGCCGACCGCGCCGCCGAGTACCGCGAGAAGCTGGTCGAGACGGTCGCCGAGGCCGACGACTCCCTGATGGAGAAGTTCCTCGAGGGCGAGGAGCTCACGGAGGCCGAGATCAAGGCCGGCATCCGCAAGCTCACGGTCGCGCGCGAGGCGTACCCGGTGCTCACCGGCTCCGCGTTCAAGAACAAGGGCGTGCAGCCGATGCTGGACGCGGTCATCGACTACCTGCCGTCCCCGCTGGACGTGCCGGCCGTCGAGGGCACGCTGCCCGACGGCGAGACCCCGGTCTTGCGCAAGCCGTCGGTCGACGAGCCGTTCTCCGCGCTCGCGTTCAAGATCGCCGCGCACCCGTTCTTCGGCAAGCTGACCTACATCCGGGTCTACTCGGGCAAGGTCTCCGCGGGCGCCCAGGTCGTCAACGCGACCAAGGAGCGCAAGGAGCGCATCGGCAAGCTCTTCCAGATGCACTCCAACAAGGAGAACCCGGTCGAGGAGGCCCAGGCCGGCCACATCTACGCGGTCATCGGCCTGAAGGACACCACGACCGGTGACACGCTGGCCGACCCGCAGAACCCGGTCGTCCTCGAGTCGATGACCTTCCCGGATCCCGTTATCCGCGTGGCCATCGAGCCGAAGACGAAGGCCGACCAGGAGAAGCTGTCGCTCGCGATCCAGAAGCTGGCCGAGGAGGACCCCACCTTCCAGGTCCAGCTCGACGAGGACACGGGCCAGACGATCATCGCGGGCATGGGCGAGCTGCACCTCGAGGTGCTGGTGAACCGCATGAAGTCCGACTACAAGGTCGAGGCGAACATCGGTAAGCCGCAGGTCGCCTACCGCGAGACGATCAAGAAGACGGTCGACAAGCTCGACTACGTGCACAAGAAGCAGACCGGTGGTTCCGGCCAGTTCGCGAAGGTCATCGTGAAGCTGGAGCCGCTGCAGACGACGGACGGTGCACTCTACGAGTTCGACAACAAGGTCACCGGTGGCCGCGTGCCGCGGGAGTACATCCCGTCGGTCGACGCGGGCGCGCAGGACGCCATGCAGTACGGCGTGCTGGCCGGCTACCCGCTCGTCGGGTTGAAGTTCACCTTGTTGGATGGTGCGTACCACGAGGTCGACTCTTCGGAGATGGCGTTCAAGATCGCCGGTTCCATGGCGATGAAGGAAGCCGCGAAGAAGGCCGGCCCGGTCATCCTCGAGCCGATGATGGCCGTCGAGGTCACGACTCCCGAGGACTACATGGGTGACGTGATCGGTGACCTCAACTCCCGCCGTGGCCAGATCCAGGCCATGGAGGAGCGCGCCGGTACCCGTGTCGTGAAGGCACTGGTGCCGCTGTCGGAGATGTTCGGTTACGTGGGCGACCTGCGGTCTCGCACCCAGGGTCGCGCGAACTACTCCATGGTGTTCGACTCCTACGCCGAGGTTCCCGCGAACGTCGCGAAGGAAATCATCGCGAAGGCGACGGGGGAGTAGTTCCCCCTCGCTCGCGGGCATAAGGAACACTCCTGAACGTCCGCAGCAAAGACGACGAGTAACAATCCCCGGCCGGCAGCCACGTCGGCCGGGGAGCACAAAGCGAAATCAGTCCAGGAGGACATTCCAGTGGCGAAGGCGAAGTTCGAGCGGAGCAAGCCGCACGTCAACATCGGGACCATCGGTCACGTCGACCACGGCAAGACCACGCTGACCGCGGCGATCACCAAGGTTCTGCACGACAAGTACCCGGAGCTCAACGAGTCGCGTGCGTTCGACCAGATCGACAACGCGCCCGAAGAGCGCCAGCGCGGTATCACGATCAACATCTCGCACGTCGAGTACCAGACCGAGAAGCGTCACTACGCGCACGTCGACGCCCCCGGTCACGCGGACTACATCAAGAACATGATCACCGGTGCCGCCCAGATGGACGGTGCGATCCTGGTCGTGGCCGCCACCGACGGCCCGATGCCGCAGACCCGTGAGCACGTGCTGCTCGCCCGCCAGGTCGGCGTGCCCTACATCGTGGTCGCGCTGAACAAGGCCGACATGGTCGACGACGAGGAGATCCTGGAGCTCGTCGAGCTCGAGGTTCGCGAGCTGCTGTCCTCGCAGGAGTTCCCGGGCGACGACGCGCCGGTCGTGCGCGTGTCGGGCCTGAAGGCTCTCGAGGGCGACGCCAAGTGGGCCGAGGCTGTCCTCGAGCTCATGACCGCCGTCGACGACAACGTGCCGGACCCGGTGCGTGAGCTCGACAAGCCGTTCCTCATGCCGATCGAGGACGTCTTCACCATCACCGGCCGCGGCACCGTGGTGACCGGTCGTGTGGAGCGTGGCGTGGTCAACGTCAACGAAGAGGTCGAGATCGTCGGCATCAAGGAGAAGTCGCAGAAGACGACTGTCACCGGTGTCGAGATGTTCCGCAAGCTGCTCGACTCGGGCCAGGCGGGCGACAACGTCGGCCTCCTGCTCCGCGGCATCAAGCGCGAGGACGTCGAGCGCGGCCAGGTCGTCGTGAAGCCGGGTACCACCACCCCGCACACCGACTTCGAGGGCCGGGTCTACATCCTGTCGAAGGACGAGGGTGGCCGTCACACCCCGTTCTTCAACAACTACCGCCCGCAGTTCTACTTCCGTACGACCGACGTGACCGGCGTCGTGACCCTCCCCGAGGGCACCGAGATGGTCATGCCGGGCGACAACACGGACATCTCGGTCCAGCTGATCCAGCCGGTCGCGATGGACGAGAACCTGCGCTTCGCGATTCGCGAGGGCGGCCGCACCGTGGGTGCGGGTCAGGTCACCAAGATCATCAAGTGATTTCGACGCCCTTGGCTGGGGCAATACACCCCCCAGTCAAGGGCGTCAACTCACGTGTGCGACACTATTCAGGTTGCTCGTCCCGGGGCGGCCGAATCCCAGAGTTGTGCGAATGACTCACGGGGTTCCGGCCGCCCCTGTACGAGCGGCCACGGTCCGTCCAGCTCTTCCTTCGGGGTGAGGCTAGCGGGCAAAGGCCAACCAGTCGGCGGTGCTGTTTTGCGGCACCGCGGGCTCGCGGCCTCCTCACGTTGAGGAAGACCAGGCAGGACGATCCCACGGGATCCGTCTGTGCGTCGGGCGCGACACGCCCGACCGCGTGGACCGGGGACAGGGCCGTTGAACTGCTGAAACCGGGGCTGGCGCCCGGGTTGACGAGACAAGCGGCACGAGACGACGAAGGAACGAGCAGCCACCATGGCGGGACAGAAGATCCGCATCCGGCTCAAGGCCTACGACCACGAGGCGATCGACACCTCGGCGCGCAAGATCGTGGAGACGGTCACGCGCACCGGCGCCCGTGTTGTCGGGCCGGTGCCGCTGCCCACCGAGAAGAACGTTTACTGCGTCATCCGCTCGCCGCACAAGTACAAGGACTCGCGCGAGCACTTCGAGATGCGCACGCACAAGCGTCTGATCGACATCCTCGACCCGACGCCGAAGACGGTCGACGCGCTCATGCGCATCGACCTGCCGGCGAGCGTCGACGTCAACATCCAGTAGCGGCTGGCGAGCGGCGGAGAGTAAGAGACTCATGTCTGACAGGCAGATGAAGGGCATCCTGGGCACCAAGCTCGGCATGACCCAGGTCTTCGACGAGCAGAACCGGGTTGTCCCGGTCACCGTCGTGAAGGCCGGTCCGAACGTGGTCACCCAGGTTCGGACCCAGGACAAGGACGGCTACGCGGCCGTGCAGCTGGCGTTCGGCGCGGTCGACCCGCGCAAGGTGAACAAGCCGCGCACCGGCCACTTCGACAAGGCGGGCGTGACCCCGCGGCGCTTCCTCGCGGAGCTGCGTACCACGGACGCCGAGACGTACGAGGTCGGTCAGGAGATCACCGCTGAGGTGTTCGCCGCCGGCGTCGAGGTCGACGTGACCGGTACCAGCAAGGGCAAGGGCTACGCCGGTGTCATGAAGCGCCACGGCTTCAAGGGCCAGGGCGCGAGCCACGGTGCTCAGGCCGTGCACCGCAAGCCGGGTTCCATCGGTGGCTGCGCCACCCCCGGCCGCGTCTTCAAGGGCCTGCGCATGGCGGGTCGTATGGGCTCGGACCGGGTCACCACGCAGGGCCTCACCGTGCACGCCGTGCGTGCCGAGGACGGCCTGCTGCTGATCAAGGGCGCCGTGCCCGGTCCCAAGGGCGGCCTGCTGTTCGTGCGCAGCGCCGCGAAGGGTGGTAACTCCGAATGACAAGCGTCGAGCTGAAGACCCCGGCCGGTAAAGCCGACGGCACCGTGGACCTCCCCGAGGAGATCTTCGACGTGCAGGCCAATGTCGCGCTGATGCACCAGGTGGTGGTGGCCCAGCTGGCCGCCGCGCGCCAGGGCACGCACGACACGAAGACCCGTGGTGAGGTCTCCGGTGGCGGCAAGAAGCCGTACCGGCAGAAGGGCACCGGTCGTGCCCGCCAGGGTTCGACCCGCGCGCCGCAGTTCGCCGGCGGTGGCGTCGTCCACGGCCCCACGCCGCGTGACTACACCCAGCGCACCCCCAAGAAGATGAAGGCCGCCGCTCTGCGTGGCGCCCTCTCGGACCGGGCCCGCGCCGGGCAGCTGCACGTCGTGACCGAGCTGGTCGCCGGTGAGAAGCCGTCGACCAAGGCCGCCAAGACCGCGATCGCCGCCGTGACGCAGGCGAAGCGCGTTCTCGTGGTGCTGCACCGGGACGACGAGCTGTCCTGGGTTTCTCTGCGGAACCTGCCCGAGGTGCACATCCTCTGGGCGGACCAGCTCAACACCTACGACGTGCTGGTCAACGACGACGTCGTGTTCACCAAGGCCGCGTACGACGCGTTCGTCGCAGGCCCCGTCCGTGGCAAGGCCGTCAAGGCCTCCGCGCGGTCGGGCGAGGTTACGGAAGGGAGTGACGAGAAGTGAGCTCGGTCGCCATTCCGGACCACCGCGACATCCTGCTCGCGCCGGTCATCTCCGAGAAGTCCTACGGGCTGCTCGAGGACCACAAGTACACGTTCATCGTCCGCCCGGACGCCAACAAGACCCAGATCAAGATCGCGGTCGAGAAGGTGTTCGGTGTCAAGGTGGTCAGCGTCAACACGGCCAACCGTCAGGGCAAGCGGAAGCGGACTCGCGCGGGCTTCGGCAAGCGCAAGGACACCAAGCGCGCCATCGTGACTCTTTCGCCCGAGAGCAAGGCGATCGAGATCTTCGGCGGACCCACCGCGTAAAGGACTGAGCTGACAATGGGCATCCGCAAGTACAAGCCGACGACCCCGGGTCGTCGCGGTTCGAGCGTCTCGGACTTCGCCGAGATCACCCGCTCCACGCCGGAGAAGTCGCTGCTGCGTCCGCTGAGCGGTTCGGGCGGTCGCAACTCGTCGGGCAAGATCACCACCCGGCACAAGGGTGGCGGCCACAAGCGCGCCTACCGCGTCATCGACTTCCGTCGCAATGACAAGGACGGCGTGCCGGCCAAGGTCGCGCACATCGAGTACGACCCCAACCGCACCGCGCGTATCGCGCTCCTGCACTACGCCGACGGCGAGAAGCGCTACATCATCGCGCCGGACAAGCTGAAGCAGGGCGACACCGTCGAGAACGGCCCTCGCGCCGACATCAAGCCGGGCAACAACCTGCCGCTGCGCAACATCCCGGTCGGCACCGTGGTCCACGCGATCGAGCTCCGCCCCGGTGGCGGCGCGAAGATGGCGCGTTCCGCCGGCGCCCGCGTGCAGCTGGTCGCCAAGGACGGGCCGTACGCCCAGCTGCGGCTTCCCTCGGGCGAGATCCGCAACGTCGACGTGCGCAACCGCGCGACCGTCGGCGAGGTGGGCAACTCCGAGCACGCCAACATCAACTGGGGCAAGGCGGGTCGTAACCGCTGGCGCGGCAAGCGCCCCACCGTCCGTGGTGTCGTGATGAACCCGGTCGACCACCCGCACGGTGGTGGTGAGGGCAAGACCTCCGGTGGTCGCCACCCGGTCAACCCGAACGGTAAGCCCGAGGGTCGTACGCGCCGCCGCAAGGCGAGCGACGCTCTCATCGTCCGCCGCCGTCGCACCGGCAAGAACAAGCGCTGAGCAGGGAGGTAGAACAACATGCCACGTAGCCTCAAGAAGGGCCCGTTCGTGGACGACCACCTGCTCAAGAAGGTGGACGCGCTGAACGAGGCCAACAAGAAGACCGTGATCAAGACCTGGTCGCGTCGCTCGACGATCATCCCGGATTTCCTGGGCCACACGATCGCCGTGCACGACGGCCGCAAGCACGTCCCGGTGTTCGTCACCGAGGCCATGGTGGGTCACAAGCTGGGCGAGTTCGCCCCGACTCGGACCTTCAAGGGCCACATCAAGGACGACCGCAAGTCGCGCCGCCGCTGAGCGGGCACGAAACAAGACAAGGGAAGTAGCGATGAACGCCCAGAACGACGCGACGGTCGAGGCTCTGCCTACGGCTTACGCGCGGGCTCGCTTCGTCCGGGACTCGCCGACCAAGGTGCGCCGGGTGATCGAGCTCATCAAGGGACGTAGCGCCGCCGACGCCTTGGCCGTGCTCCGGTTCGCCCCGCAGGCGGCCAGCGAGCCGGTCGCGAAGGTGCTCGCCAGCGCCGTGGCCAACGCCGAGAACAACCTTCAGCTGGACCCGGAGACGCTCTGGGTCAAGAACGCGTACGCCGACGAGGGCCCGACCCTCAAGCGCATCCGCCCGCGGGCCCAGGGCCGCGCGTACCGGATCCGCAAGCGGACGAGCCACATCACCGTCGAGGTGGAGTCGCGTCCGAAGGCCGACGTGAAGAAGGCTCAGAGCAAGAAGAAGGCAGGTGGCCGGTAGTGGGCCAGAAGATCAACCCGCACGGCTTCCGCCTGGGTATCACCACGGACTGGAAGTCGCGCTGGTACGCCGACAAGCAGTACTCGGAGTACGTGGCCGAGGACGTGAAGATCCGCAAGCTGCTGTCCACGGGCATGGAGCGCGCCGGCATCTCCAAGGTCGAGATCGAGCGCACCCGTGACCGCGTCCGCGTCGACATCCACACCGCCCGGCCGGGCATCGTCATCGGCCGTCGCGGCGCGGAGGCCGACCGGATCCGTGGCGCGCTGGAGAAGCTGACCGCCAAGCAGGTCCAGCTGAACATCCTCGAGGTCAAGAACCCCGAGGCCGACGCGCAGCTCGTCGCGCAGGGTGTCGCGGAGCAGCTGAGCAACCGCGTGGCGTTCCGCCGCGCGATGCGCAAGGCGATCCAGACCTCCATGCGCTCGCCGCAGGTCAAGGGCATTCGCGTGCAGTGCGGCGGTCGTCTCGGCGGTGCCGAGATGTCCCGCTCCGAGCACTACCGCGACGGCCGGGTCCCGCTGCACACGCTGCGCGCCGACATCGACTACGGCTTCTTCGAGGCCAAGACGACGTTCGGTCGCATCGGCGTGAAGGTGTGGATCTACAAGGGTGAGCTGGTCGGTGGCCTCAAGGCCCGCGAGGCGCGCGACGCCGCCGCGGCTGCCGAGCGGGCCCCGCGCCGCGACCGTGGCGACCGTCCCTCCCGTCCGCGCCGCTCCGGCGCCTCGGGCACGACGGCCACCTCGACCGAAGCCGGCCGCGCCGCCGCCGCCGCGAAGACCGAAGACACGGCACCCGTGGCGACCGAAGCGGCCCCGGCTGCCGAGACCGCAGAAAAGACGGAGGGCTGAGACGTGCTCATCCCGCGCAGGGTCAAGCACCGGAAGCAGCACTCCCCGAAGCGCCACGGCGCCGCCAAGGGCGGTACGAAGGTCAGCTTCGGCGAGTTCGGCATCCAGGCGCTTGAGCACAGCTACGTGACGAACCGGCAGATCGAGTCCGCTCGTATCGCCATGACCCGTCACATCAAGCGTGGCGGCAAGGTGTGGACGACGATCTACCCGGACCGCCCGCTGACCAAGAAGCCGGCCGAAACCCGCATGGGTTCCGGTAAGGGTTCGCCCGAGTGGTGGATCGCCAACGTGAAGCCGGGTCGCGTGATGTTCGAGATCAGCTTCCCGAACGAGGAGACGGCCCGTGAGGCCCTCCGTCGCGCGATCCACAAGCTGCCCATGAAGTGCCGCATCGTGACCCGTGAAGGTGGTGAGTTCTGATGGCCAACGGCGCCGCCCAGGCATCGGAGCTTCGTGAGCTCACCGCGGAAGAGCTCGTGCTGCGTCTGAAGGAATACAAGGAGGAGCTCTTCAACCTCCGCTTCCAGATGGCGACCGGGCAGCTGGACAACAACCGTCGGCTGCGCACCGTCCGCACGGACATCGCGCGGATCTACACGGTCATGCGCGAGCGGGAGCTCGGGCTTTCCGTGGCCCCCGACAGCGAGAGTGAAGGTGCCGCATGAGCGAGCCCACCACCGAGACCGAGAAGGTCGTGCGCAACTACCGCAAGGTGCGCGAGGGCTACGTCGTCTCGGACAAGATGGACAAGACGATCGTGGTCGAGCTCGAAGACCGCAAGAAGCACCCGCGCTACTCGAAGGTTCTGCGCAGCACCACCAAGGTCAAGGTGCACGACGAGAACAACGAGGCGGGCGTGGGCGACCGGGTCACCCTGATGGAGACCCGGCCGCTGTCGGCGACGAAGCGCTGGCGCCTCGTGCAGGTCGTGGAGAAGGCCAAGTAAGCAGGGCTCTTCGGAGTCCTTGGTTCCGCAAGGCTCGCGTTGTGAGACAACACGCGAGAACCGGCGCGACATACAGGAGTTGACGTGATCCAGCAGGAGTCGCGGCTACGGGTTGCCGACAACACCGGTGCGAAGGAGATCCTTTGCATCCGGGTGCTCGGTGGTTCGGGGCGGCGCTACGCGGGTATCGGCGACATCATCGTCGCCACCGTGAAGGACGCCATCCCGGCTGCCGGGGTGAAGAAGGGCGACGTCGTCAAGGCCGTCATCGTCCGCACGGTGAAGGAACGCCGTCGTCCGGACGGTTCCTACATCCGCTTCGACGAGAACGCCGCTGTGCTCATCAAGAACGACAACGAGCCCCGTGGCACCCGCATCTTCGGCCCGGTGGGCCGCGAGCTGCGCGACCGAAAGTTCATGAAGATCATTTCGCTCGCGCCGGAGGTGCTGTGATGAAGGTGAAGAAGGGCGACACGGTCGTCGTCATCGCCGGCAAGGACAAGGGCGCCAAGGGCAAGGTCATCCAGGCCTACCCGGAGCGGGACCGCGTGCTGGTCGAAGGCGTGAACCGGATCAAGAAGCACACCCGGATCACCCAGACCCAGCGTGGTGCGCAGTCCGGTGGCATCGTGACCCAGGAAGCGCCCATCCACGTGTCGAACGTGATGGTCGTGGACTCGGACGGCAAGCCGACCCGCGTGGGCTACCGCATCGGCGAGGACGGCAAGAAGGTCCGGGTCTCGCGCCGGAACGGCAAGGACATCTGACATGACCACCGCAGAGAAGATCGTGCCGCGTCTGAAGACCCGGTACCGCGACGAGATCAAGGGCGAGCTCCAGAAGGAGTTCTCCATCCCCAACGTGCACCAGATTCCCGGCGTCGTGAAGGTCGTCGTGAACATGGGTGTGGGTGACGCGGCCCGCGACAGCAAGCTCATCGAGGGTGCTGTCCGCGACCTGTCGCTGATCACCGGCCAGAAGCCGGAAGTCCGGAAGGCCCGCAAGTCCATCGCGCAGTTCAAGCTGCGCGAGGGCCAGCCGATCGGTGCGCGCGTGACGCTGCGCGGCGACCGGATGTGGGAGTTCCTGGACCGGCTGCTCACCATCGCGCTGCCCCGTATCCGCGACTTCCGCGGCCTGTCGGGCAAGCAGTTCGACGGCAACGGCAACTACACGTTCGGTCTCAACGAGCAGTCGATGTTCCACGAGATCAACCCCGACGACATCGACCGTCCGCGCGGTATGGACGTCACCGTCGTCACGACCGCCACCACCGACGACGAGGGCCGGGCGCTGCTGCGCAAGCTCGGTTTCCCGTTCAAGGAGAACTGAGCCGATGGCCAAGAAAGCGCTGGTCCACAAGGCCGCCAAGAAGCCGAAGTTCGCCGTGCGGGGTTACACCCGCTGCAACCGTTGTGGTCGGCCGCACTCGGTGTACCGCAAGTTCGGGCTCTGCCGGATCTGCCTCCGGGAGATGGCGCACGCGGGCGAGCTGCCCGGCGTCCACAAGTCCAGCTGGTAAGAGGCTCGAAACTATTTCCCAGTTCGCCACAGGCCCCGCCCTCACACGGCGGGGAACCAGGCGAGAAAGGTTGACAGGTCACCATGACGATGACCGACCCCATCGCAGACTTCTTGACGCGTCTGCGTAACGCGAACTCGGCGTACCACGACGAGGTCGTGCTTCCCCACTCGAAGATCAAGGCGAACATCGCCGAGATCCTCAAGCGCGAGGGCTACATCGCGGGCTACCGCGACGAGCCGGGCGAGAAGCACAAGAACCTGATCGTGGAGCTGAAGTACGGCCCCAACCGTGAGCGCAGCATCGCCGGCCTCCGGCGCGTGTCGAAGCCGGGTCTGCGGGTGTACGCAAAATCGACCGAACTGCCGTCCGTGCTGGGTGGCCTCGGCGTCGCGATCATCTCGACGTCCGGCGGCCTGCAGACCGACCGTCAGGCCAAGCGCAACAACGTGGGCGGCGAAGTCCTCGCCTACGTCTGGTAAGGAAGGGGGCACAGACATGTCACGCATCGGAAAGCTGCCGGTCGCCGTCCCCTCCGGGGTCGAGGTGACCATCAACGGTCAGCACATTCAGGTCAAGGGTCCCAAGGGCACCCTCGAGCACACCGTCGCCGAGCCCATCACCGTCGAGCGCGGTGAAGACGGCGCGCTGCAGGTGAAGCGCCCGGACGACGAGCGCACCTCCAAGGCGCTGCACGGTCTCACCCGCACGCTGGTGAACAACCTCGTCGTCGGTGTCACCACCGGCTACGAGAAGAAGATGGAAATCCACGGCGTCGGTTACCGCGTGCAGGCCAAGGGCTCGGACCTCGAGTTCGCCCTCGGCTACAGCCACCCGGTGAAGATCGAGGCGCCGGAGGGCATCACCTTCAAGGTGGAGACCCCCACCCGGTTCTCGGTGTCCGGCATCGACAAGCAGAAGGTCGGCCAGATCGCCGCGGTCATCCGCAAGCTGCGCCGTCCCGACCCGTACAAGGGCAAGGGCCTGCGCTACGAGGGTGAGAAGATCCGCCGCAAGGTCGGAAAGACGGGTAAGTGATCATGAGCGACACGACTACGACGAAGCGCAAGCCGGTCGGCAAGGACATCTCGACCCGCCGCCGCGTCGCGAAGGCCCGTCGGCACTTCCGCCTGCGCAAGAAGGTCAGCGGCACGCCGGTTCGTCCGCGGCTGGTCGTCAAGCGTTCCTCGCGGCACATCGCCGTGCAGGTGATCGACGACCTCGCCGGCCACACCCTGGCGTCGGCGTCCACCCTCGAGGCGGACGTCCGCGCGGCCGACGGCGACAAGAAGGCCAAGGCCGCGAAGGTCGGCGAACTCGTCGCCTCGCGCGCCAAGGCGGCCGGGATCTCGGCTGTGGTGTTCGACCGTGGCGGCAACGCCTACCACGGCCGCATCGCCGCGCTGGCCGACGCCGCCCGTGAGGCGGGGTTGGAATTCTGATGCAGATGCTCGTCAATGGAAGGAAAGCCTGATGCCGGGACGTACGCGGCAATTCGGCGGCGGCCAGGGCGGACCGGGCGGTCAGGGCGGCAACGACCGCGGTGACCGTCGCGACCGCCGGGACCGGCGCGACAGCGGCCGTGGCGGGGCGGCCCAGGACAAGACCCCGCACCTCGAGAAGGTCGTGACGATCAACCGCGTCGCGAAGGTCGTCAAGGGTGGTCGTCGCTTCAGCTTCACCGCCCTCGTCGTCGTCGGCGACGGTGACGGCCAGGTCGGCGTCGGCTACGGCAAGGCCAAGGAAGTTCCCGCGGCCATCGCCAAGGGCGTCGAGGAAGCGAAGAAGAACTTCTTCCGCGTGCCTCGCGTCGGTGGCACCATTCCCCACCCGATCCAGGGTGAGGAAGCCGCCGGTGTCGTGCTGCTGCGTCCGGCTTCGGCCGGTACCGGTGTCATCGCCGGTGGCCCGGTGCGCGCGGTGCTGGAGTGCGCGGGTGTCCACGACGTGCTGTCGAAGTCGCTCGGCTCCGACAACGCGATCAACATCGTGCACGCGACCGTCGCGGCCCTGAAGGGTCTGCAGCGTCCCGAAGAGGTCGCGGCCCGCCGCGGTCTCCCGCTCGAGGACGTCGCTCCGGCCCGGATGCTGCGCCAGCGCGCGGGCCAGGGGGTCTGACATGACTCAGCTCAAGGTCACCCAGGTCAAGAGCAAGATCGGCACGAAGCACGCTCACCGCGAGTCGCTGCGCACCCTCGGGCTGCGCAAGATCCGCCAGAGCGTCGTGCGTGAAGACACCCCCCAGGTGCGCGGCCTGATCCACACCGTCCGCCACCTGGTGGAGGTCGAGGAGGTCCAGGCATGACGGCCATCAAGATCCACCACCTGCGTCCGGCTCCGGGCGCCAAGCGCGACAAGATCCGCGTGGGCCGTGGTGAAGGTTCCAAGGGCAAGACGGCCGGCCGCGGTACGAAGGGCACCAAGGCCCGCAAGAACGTGCCCGCCGGCTTCGAGGGTGGGCAGATGCCCATCCACATGCGGCTGCCGAAGCTGCGTGGCTTCAAGAACCGCTTCCGCACCGAGTACCAGCCGGTGAACGTGGGCGACATCGCCCGCGTGTTCCCGGACGGCGGCAAGATCGGCGTCGAGGAGCTCGTCGCGGGCGGTCTCGTCCGCAAGGGCAGCCTCGTGAAGGTCCTCGGCAACGGCGACGTCAACGGCGTGAAGCTGGACATCACCGCGGACGGTTTCTCCGGCTCTGCCAAGGAGAAGCTCGAAGCTGCCGGTGGTTCCGCCACCGCCAACTGAGGCACCTGAAGCACTGATACCCGACTCGGGCCCATCCAGCGCACCGCTGGGTGGGCCCGAGTCGTTGTGTGGGCTCTTCCACAGGCGCGTTCGCGGCCGTCGCGGGGAGCGGGCCCGACGGGTCCGCTCAGGGCCACTGAGGACGTTCGCGGCCGGCCGAGCGGCAGTCGGTGCCCGCGGCCCGATCCGTTGTGCGCCAACGAAGCAACCCGGCCCGGCCCCGCGCGTCCACCGTGTAGCGGCCACCGGCACACGACTGAAGACCGGGGCCGAACAGGTGATCATTTCGCCTGCGAACGGTCCAACCTGCGGCATCGCCCCAGGCGTCTCGAAGCCGGCTGAGACGGAAAACGCACACGCGCTGCGGACACGCCCTGTGAAGCTGTTAGAGTCGGCCACACGCTTCGGGACCAGTGTGCCCTGAGGCGTTCCTGGCTTGCCTGCCAGTGAGCTGTGTTCCCGCCGGTCTCGTGCCGGCCAAGCCGATCGTCGGTAGGACAGCCGACGACGCCGAGGAGGTCCCCCGCGTGCTCAGCGCCTTCCGCTCGGCTCTCGCGACGCCGGATCTACGCAAGAAGATCCTGTTCACGCTAGCCATCGTCGCGGTCTACCGGATCGGTGCCGCCATCCCGGCCCCGGGGATCTCGTTCTCCGCCGTGCAGGCCTGTAGCTCTCAGGCCGACCAGCAGGGCGTCTACCAGCTGCTGAACCTGTTCAGCGGTGGTGCGCTGCTCCAGCTGTCGCTGTTCTCGACCGGCATCATGCCGTACATCACGGCGAGCATCATCATCCAGCTGCTGACCGTGGTGATCCCGCGGTTCGAGGAGCTGAAGAAGGAAGGCCAGGCCGGCCAGAACAAGCTCACGCAGTACACCCGGTACCTCACGATCGCCCTGGCGATCCTGCAGGCCACCGGCGTTGTCGCGCTGGCCGACCGCGGCACCCTGTTCCAGGGCTGCCAGCAGCAGATCATCCCGGACAACAGCGTCTACTCGCTGGCGCTGATCGTCTGCACCATGACCGCGGGCACCGCCGTCATGATGTGGCTGGGCGAGCTCATCACCGAGCGCGGCGTCGGCAACGGCATGTCGGTCCTGATCTTCCTGAACATCGCGGCCCGCATCCCCACCGAGGGCGCCAACATCATGAGCAACGGCGGCGCGGTCGCCCTGGTCATGATCTGCGTGTTCGGCTTGGTGATCATCGCGAGCGTCATCTTCGTGGAGCAGGGGCAGCGCCGGATCCCGGTGCAGTACGCCAAGCGCATGATCGGCCGCCGGATGTACGGCGGCACGTCGACGTACCTGCCGATCAAGGTGAACCAGGCCGGTGTCATCCCGGTCATCTTCGCGTCGTCGCTGCTGTACCTGCCGCAGCTGCTCAGCCAGCTCATCGGCGACCCGAACAGCAACTCCGGCTGGCAGGCCTTCATCCAGAACTACCTGGTCAACCAGAGCAGCTGGGTGCACATCCTGCTGTACTTCGCGTTGATCATCTTCTTCACGTACTTCTACATCACGATCACGTTCAACGTCGACGAGCGTGCGGACGAGATGAAGAAGTTCGGTGGCTTCATCCCGGGTATCCGCCCGGGCCGTCCCACCGCCGAATACCTGAGCTACGTCCTCGGCCGGATCACCCTGCCGGGCTCGCTGTACCTGGGCATCATCGCGATCCTCCCGAACTTCTTCCTGTCCCTCACCGGCAGCGGGAACAACCAGAACTTCCCGTTCGGTGGCACGGCTGTGCTGATCATGGTGGGTGTCGGCCTCGACACCGTGAAGCAGATCGAAAGCCAGCTGATGCAGCGCAACTACGAAGGGTTCTTGAAGTGACGCGAGTGGTTCTCGTCGGCCCGCCCGGCGCGGGTAAAGGTACGCAGGCGGTGGCCCTGTCGGAGCAGCTGCGGGTTCCGCACATCTCGACCGGTGACCTGTTCCGCGCCCACGTCGGCCAGGAGACGCCGCTCGGCCAGGAGGCCAAGCGCTACCTCGACTCGGGTGAGCTCGTCCCCGACTCGGTGACCAACGAGATGGTCCGCGAACGGCTCGCCGAGCCCGACGCGAAGGCCGGCTTCCTGCTCGACGGTTTCCCCCGCAACACGAAGCAGGCCGAGGTCCTCGGCGAGATGCTGAAGGAATCCGACTGCGCGCTCGAGTCGGTGATCCAGCTGCAGGTGCCCGAGGACGTGGTCGTGTCCCGGCTGATGGCCCGTGGCCGCGCCGACGACACCGAAGAGGTCATCCGCCGCCGCCAGCAGATCTACTGGTCCGAGACGGCCCCGCTGCTGGAGTACTACGCCGACATCCTGGTGGCTGTCGACGGCGTGGGCGACGTGCAGGAGATCTCAGACCGCGTGCTGAAAGCGCTGCGCGACCGCACGTGAATCTCGGAGGGTTGCGTGTTCTGCAAGTGCTCCGCCGTGGGCGCATGATCGAGGTCAAGACGCCGGGCGAGCTGCAGGCGATGCGGGCGGCAGGGCTGGTCGTCGCGAAGACCCTGGCCGCCGTGCGCGAGCGTGCGCAGGTGGGGGTCAGCACCGCCGAGCTCGACGAGCTGGCCGAGCAGACGATCCGCGACGCGGGGGCCGTGCCGTCCTTCAAGGGCTACCACGGTTTCCCCGCGTCGATCTGCGCGTCGGTGAACGAGCAGATCGTCCACGGCATCCCGTCGAGCCGGCAGGTGCTGGCCGACGGTGACCTGATCTCGGTCGACTGCGGCGCCATCCTCGACGGCTGGCACGGCGACTCCGCCGTGACGCTCGCGATCGGCGCCGTCAGCGAGAAGGACCTCGCGCTGTCCGCCGCCACGGAGAAGTCCATGTGGGCCGGCATCGAGGCCGTGCACGCGGGCGGCCGGCTCACTGACATCTCGTTCGCCGTGCAGACCGCGGCCGAGAAGGCGGGCCGCGACAACGGCGTCGAGTACGGGATGATCCTCGAGTACGGCGGCCACGGCATCGGCCGCCAGATGCACATGGACCCGTTCCTGCCGAACGTCGGCAAGCCCGGCAAGGGCCCGCGGCTCAAGGTCGGCATGGCGCTCGCGATCGAGCCCATGCTCACCGGGGGCGGCGGCGAGACGGTGGAGCTCGAGGACGGCTGGACCGTGGTCACGGCCGACGGCTCCCGCGCCTCGCACTGGGAGCACACCGTCGCCATCACCGAGGACGGTCCCTGGGTGCTCACCGCGCCCGAAGAGGACTGATACGGCGTTCACCCTGCCGGCAAAGTTCACCTGACCAGGCGATTCTCGCAGGTCGGCTCGTTTTCAGGCATACTGGAACCCTGGCGCCCTACCGTCGGCTTGTAGCACAGTTACCCCCCGTTTGGGGGTCGCGACACGAGTTGCGTACACTGTCAAGTCGGCGTACTCATCGCGCCGGTTCCTGCGCGCTCGTGAACTCTCGCGAACACTCGGAGTCGGGGTGGAGTGTGCCGGAGCAGCACCCCAGTAAGCAAGGGACTCGAGCTCAAACCGATCACGCTGTGTGCATCAAGCGTGCATTCAGGGATTGCGGAGGACATGGCTAAGAAAGACGGGGCCATCGAGGTCGAAGGCCGCGTGGTCGAGCCGCTCCCCAACGCGATGTTCCGCGTCGAGTTGGAGAACGGCCACAAAGTTCTTGCCCACATCAGCGGCAAGATGCGGCAGCACTACATCCGCATCCTGCCCGAGGACAGGGTCGTCGTGGAGCTTTCGCCCTACGACTTGTCTCGTGGTCGCATCGTCTACCGCTACAAGTGATCACGAAGAGCTGAGAAGAAGCAGGAGAGTCGGAGACGTGAAGGTCCAGCCGAGCGTCAAGAAGATCTGCGACAAGTGCAAGGTGATCCGCCGCCACGGCCGGATCATGGTGATCTGCGAGAACCTGCGTCACAAGCAGCGTCAGGGCTGAGCACCGCACTCCAGCAGAGCGGATTGACGGCTACACACCCTCCCCGCACCTGCCGGGCCGCGTGAGCGGTCCGGTTCACCCCCGGACTTCAGGCCGGGGCCGGGACACCCGCAGCGCAAGCCGCGGGCACGACAGGCGAGTCGGTTCCGGAACCGGACGGGGAGAAGACCTGAAGATGAAATCGAAGAAGGAGCTACAGCGCCCATGGCACGACTCGCTGGCGTAGACCTCCCCCGCGAAAAGCGGTTGGAGATCGCGCTGACCTACATCTACGGCATCGGCCGTACCCGCTCGAAGCAGATGATCGCTGCTGCCGAGCTCAACGCGGACACCCGCGTGAAGGACCTCAGCGATGAGGACCTCATCAAGCTTCGTGACTACATCGACGAGAACTTCAAGGTCGAGGGTGACCTGCGTCGCGAGGTGAACGCCGACATCCGTCGCAAGATCGAGATCGGCACCTACCAGGGCCTGCGCTGGCGTCGTGGTCTGCCCGTCCGCGGTCAGCGGACCAAGACCAACGCCCGCACCCGCAAGGGTCCGAAGAAGACGGTCGCCGGCAAGAAGAAGGCTGGCAAGAAGTGAGCGTCAAGGGCAAGAAGGTCGTGCAGATGGGCGGCGGGAACCGTCGCGGCACGGCTTGTGTCTCGCCCAAGGCGCTCTACGCCCGCCCGATGGCGCTGCGGAACCTGTACACCGACGCCGGATCGATCATCCGACGCGGTCAGGCCGAAGCGGTTGCCGCTCACCAAGAGAACGCGCGCTAACAGGAGAACCCTCAGAACATGCCACCGAAGTCTCGTACTGCGGCGGGGGCCAAGAAGGTCCGCCGCAAGGAAAAGAAGAACGTCGCGCACGGTCACGCGCACATCAAGAGCACGTTCAACAACACCATCGTCTCGATCACGGACCCCACGGGCGCCGTGATCGCGTGGGCGTCGAGTGGTCACGTGGGCTTCAAGGGCTCGCGTAAGTCCACCCCGTTCGCCGCGCAGATGGCCGCCGAGAACGCGGCCCGCAAGGCTGCCGAGCACGGCATGAAGAAGGTCGACGTCTTCGTGAAGGGCCCGGGTTCGGGCCGCGAGACGGCGATCCGCTCGCTGCAGGCCGCCGGTCTCGAGGTCGGCACCATCCAGGACGTGACCCCGCAGCCTCACAACGGCTGCCGCCCGCCCAAGCGGCGCCGGGTCTGAGGAACGGGGAGGAGTAAGAAGAAATGGCTCGTTACACCGGCCCCGCGACGCGTATTTCGCGTCGCCTCAAGGTTGACCTCATCGGCGGCGACCAGGCTTTCGAGCGTCGCCCCTACCCGCCAGGCCAGCACGGCCGCGGGCGCATCAAGGAGTCCGAGTACCTCCTGCAGTCGCAGGAGAAGCAGAAGGCTCGCTACACCTACGGCGTTCTCGAGCGCCAGTTCGTCCGGTACTACAAGGAAGCCGTTCGGCGTCCGGGCAAGACCGGTGAGAACCTGCTGCAGATCCTCGAGTCCCGGCTGGACAACGTGATCTACCGCGCCGGCATCGCCCGCACGCGCCGCCAGGCGCGCCAGCTGGTGAGCCACGGCCACTTCCTGGTCAACGGCGTCAAGGTCAACGTCCCGTCCTTCCAGGTCTCCAAGTGGGACATCATCGACGTGCGGCCGAAGTCGTTCTCGATGCTGCCCTTCGTGGTGGCGAAGGAGTCCTTCGGCGAGCGCCCCATCCCGGCGTGGCTGCAGGTCGTCCAGTCCAACCTCCGCGTGCTGGTCCACCAGCTGCCGGAGCGTGCGCAGATCGACGTTCCGGTTCAGGAACAGCTGATCGTCGAGCTCTACTCGAAGTAACCCAGCTTCCGGGCTGAGTTACGGGCGGCGGCGCAACAGGTGCGCCGCCGCCGCGCCATCCCTTCGACGTCATATGGCGGGCGTCGTCTGGAAAGGAACCAGAAGAAATGCTGATTTCCCAGCGGCCGGCTCTCGGCGAAGAGACGGTCAACGAGACCCGCTCCCGGTTCACCATCGAACCGCTGGAGCCCGGCTTCGGCTACACGCTCGGCAACTCGCTGCGGCGCACGCTGCTGTCGTCCATTCCGGGCGCGGCCGTGACGAGCATCCGCATCGACGGCGTGCTGCACGAGTTCACCACCGTTCCCGGGGTGAAGGAAGACGTCACCGACATCATCCTGAACCTCAAGGAGCTCGTGGTGTCCTCGGAAGAGGACGAGCCGGTCACCATGTACCTGCGCAAGCAGGGCCCCGGTGAGGTCACGGCAGCCGACATCGTGCCCCCGGCCGGCGTCACCGTGCACAACCCGGACCTCCACATCGCGGCCCTGAACGGCAAGGGCAAGCTTGAGATCGAGCTCGTCGTCGAGCGCGGCCGCGGTTACGTTCCGGCCCTGCAGAACAAGCAGGCCGGCGCCGAGATCGGCCGTATCCCGGTCGACTCGATCTACTCGCCGGTGCTGAAGGTGACGTACAAGGTCGAGGCCACTCGTGTCGAGCAGCGCACCGATTTCGACAAGCTGATCCTGGACGTCGAGACCAAGCCGTCGATCACGCCGCGCGACGCGGTCGCGTCGGCGGGCAAGACGCTGGTGGAGCTGTTCGGTCTCGCTCGCGAGCTGAACGTCGACGCCGAGGGCATCGAGATCGGCCCGTCGCCGCAGGAAGCGGACACCATCGCTGCCTACGCGATGCCGATCGAGGACCTGGACCTCACCGTCCGGTCGTACAACTGCCTCAAGCGCGAAGGCATCCACACGGTGGGCGAGCTCGTCTCGCGCAGCGAGGCGGACCTGCTCGACATCCGCAACTTCGGTGCGAAGTCGATCGACGAGGTCAAGCTGAAGCTGGTCGGTCTCGGCCTGGCGCTCAAGGACAGCCCGCCCGGGTTCGACCCGACCGCGGCTGCCTCGAGCTACGACGGTGAGGGCTGGTCGGGCAGCGTGGCCGGCATCGGCGGCGGGATTTCGGACGAGGGCCACGACGATGGCCAGGACTACGCAGAGACGGAGCAGCTGTAAGGCCGCGTAGGCCTGGAGCTGTGCAGCTGAACTAGGAGAACCAATGCCCACCCCTACCAAGGGAGCCCGGCTCGGCGGGTCGTCCGCGCACGAGCGGCTGATCCTGGCCAACCTGGCCACGCAGCTGTTCGAGCACGGCAAGATCACCACGACCGAGGCGAAGGCCCGCCGGGTGCGCCCGCTGGCCGAGAAGCTGATCACCAAGGCGAAGCGGGGCGACCTGCACAACCGTCGCCAGGTGCAGAAGGTCGTGCGTGACAAGGACGTCGTGCACAAGCTCTTCGCCGAGATCGGTCCGCACTTCGCGGAGCGCGCCGGCGGTTACACCCGCATCACCAAGACGATGCCGCGCAAGGGCGACAACGCCGCCATGGCCGTCATCGAACTGGTCGCGGAGAAGACCGTGACGTCGGAAGCCGAGCGGGCTCGCAAGACGAAGTTCGCGAAGGACGAGAAGCCGGCCGAGACCGCCGTGGTCGAGGAGACCACTGCTGACGAAGCCGTCGCCGAGGCTCCGGCCGAGGAGACCACCGAGGCCGCGGCTTCGGAGGAGGCTGCTTCGGAAGAGGCCGCCGCCGACGAGGCTGCCGCTGACGACGCGGACGCCAAGAAGGACTGAAGTCCTGACAGCACAGTCGACACCGGACGAGCCCGCCACTCCCTCCGGGGAGGGCGGGCTCGTTCGTCTGCGCCTGGACGTTTCCTACGACGGCACGGACTTCTCGGGCTGGGCCCGTCAGCCCGGCCGACGCACCGTGCAGGCCGAGCTGGAAGCGGCCCTGCAGCGCCAGCCTCCGGGCGCGTCCGTGCCCAAGTCGGTGGTCGTGGCGGGCCGCACGGACGCCGGCGTGCACGCGACGGGTCAGGTCGTGCACGTCGACGTCGTCCCGCTGGAGCCGAATGCTCCCGGCCGCGTGCCGGTTGACGCGCACGGCATCCCGGACCTGGCGCGCATGACGGGCCGCTGGAACAAGCTGATGCCCGCCGACGTGCGGGTGCTCGGCGCCCGCGTCGCCCCGGCGGGCTTCGACGCCCGCTTCTCGGCCATCCGCCGCCACTACCGCTACCGCGTCTCGGATGCGCCGTGGGGCGTCGACCCGTTGCGCCGCAACGACACCCTCGCCTGGGGCCGTCCACTGTCGACGGACGCCATGAACGAGGCCGCCGCGGACCTGCTGGGTCTGCAGGACTTCGCCGCGTACTGCAAGCAGCGCGAGGGCGGGACCACGATCCGCGAGCTGCAGCAGCTGGAGTGGACCCGGCTCGACGAGCACCTGCTGGAAGTCCGCGTCTCAGCCGACGCCTTCTGCCACTCCATGGTCCGCAGCCTCGTCGGCGTGCTGCTGATGGTCGGCGACGGCCGCCGCCCCCGTTCCTGGCCCGCCGAGGTGCTCTCCAGCGGCACGCGGGACAGCGCCGTCGCCCCGGCCCACGGCCTCACGCTCACCGCCGTGGACTACCCGCCGGACGCGGAACTCGCCGCGCGTGCCGAGCAGACGCGCAACGTCCGCTCCGCCGAGGACCTGTAGCTTCTCTCCTCATGGGGGAGCACCAGGATCAGACCAGGGCGGCCTACGACGGCGTCGTCGAGCTGTACGCGTCGCTCTTCGCCGATCGGACGCTGGAGACGATGCCGTTCACGCGAACCATGGTCCGCACCTTCGCCGAACTGGTTGCCGCGACGGAGAATTCGCAGGTGGCCGACATCGGCTGCGGCCCCGGACACATCACCGCGTTTCTCGCCGACCAGGGGCTGGCCGCCCGCGGCCTCGACCTTTCGCCGGGCATGGTCGAACACGCCCGCAAGTCCTTCCCGGCGCTGCGTTTCGACGAGGCCCGCACGGAAGCCCTGCCGCTCGACGACGGCTCCCTCGGCGGCGTGGTCGCCCACTACTCCCTGATCCACACCTCGCCGGCCGAAGTGCCCGCGCTCCTGGCCGAGCTCACCCGCGTCCTGGCGCCCGGCGGTCTGGCGCTCGTCTCGTTCTTCGCGACCGACGCTCCGGAGCCGGTCCGCTTCGACCACAAAGTGGCGCCCGCCTACAGCTGGCCGGTGGACCACTTCGCCGAGCTGCTCACCAGCGCCGGCCTCACGGAGTCCGCCCGCCTCGTCCACGACCCGCAATCCGAGCGCGGCTTCCTCGACGCGCACCTGCTGGCGCACCGCTAGCGCACTCGCGGCCTGCCGGAGCCGGATACCGAGCTTGGCGGCGAACGGGCATCAAGAGGCGGCTTATCGGTGGTGAGCCACGCCGTGGGGGTGATGACCTGGTGGGGTTCCCCATCGCGAGCCCAGAAGGAGATCTGCCATGGCGACGTTCGTCCTCGTGCCCGGTGCGTGGCACGGTTCCTGGACGTTCGAGTCGGTCGTCCCGCTGCTGGAACGGGCCGGGCACACCGTCCACGCCCTGACCCTGACGGGATTGCGGCCCGACGATGACGCCGCGACGGTTGCGAGCGCCAACCTCGACACTCACGCCGAGGACGTCGTGAGCCTCCTGGACCGCGCCCGGATCACCGACGCGACGCTGGTCGGCCACAGCTACGGCGGGATGGTGATCTCCGCCGCTGCCGACCGCGCGGGCGGGCGTGTCTCCCGGCTGGTTCATCTCGACGCCTACGTTCCGCGCGACGGCGAGTCGTGCTGGTCGTTGACCACCGAGGGCTACCGGCAGTCGTTCGTGGCCGGTGCGGCTGACACGGGCCACGCCGTCCGTCCGCCGTTCCGCGCCCCGCACGGCGGCGATCCCCGTCGCCGTCCCCACCCCCTCGCCTCCCTCGTGCAGACGATCCGGCTCACCGGCGCCGTCGACCGGGTGCCCCGGCACGATTTCGTCTACTGCTCCGGCTGGGAAGACCGCACCCCCTTCGCCGGACTCCGCGCCCGGCTCGAAGCCGATCCGGGCTGGCACGTCCACGACCTCCCCACCGCCCACAACGCGATGCGGGAAGCCCCGAGTGCCGTCGCCGAACTCCTGATCTGAACACAGCGAAGGCCTCCTCGAACCCGTCGAGGAGGCCTTCACCCAAGCGAAAACCGGCTCAGTCGCCCCGGCGCACCGGGCCGAGCAGCTGCTGCTCCTTCTGCGTCGTCACCAGGCGCAGCGGACGCCACAGGTTGCGGCCCAGCGCCACGACCTGGTCGTCCTTCAGCGTGGTCAGCTGGCGCATCATCTGGGGCGGCAGGCGCCAGATGCGGGCCGCCAGCTCGGCCTGGCCGGCGGGCAGGCGCTGCATCAGCACGAGATCCGCGGCGTTGGCCGTCGCGCCGGCCTGCGGGTGCAGGTACGGCAGGACGTAGACCGTGGTCTGCCACGGGGAGCGCGGCGGGAAGAGGTCCTGCGGGGTCGGGCCGCCGTCGGTGACCACGAGCAGGGGCGCGTCCTCGGACGGGCGCGGCAGCTCGACCGGCGACAGGCGACGGATCTGCACCAGCGGCGAGGGCCGGCCGTCGCGGTTGCCGGCGGCCTGGGAGAGCACCTGCCAGGCCGCGGGGCGCCCGGTTGCGACAACCACCCACGCACCCACCGCCATCGCGCGCAGCGCCACCTGACGGGCCAGGTACAGCCCGCCCACGAGGACGATGCGCGTCGGCGCGGAGCGCAGGGCGGAGATGGTGAGCGGTTCGCCCTTCAGGCCCGAGCCGAGGACGATGCCGCCGCGGTCGCCCGAGGGGCTGATGGCGTCGAGCATCGCGGGGTCGACGGTGAACTCCGGGGCCACGCCGGGGTTCTGCCCGGCGTCGCGAAGGCGGGTGCTCATGCCGTACCTCCGATCGGCAGGGTGGCGGCGAACGCGGAGATCTGCAGACCCCGCAACGGCGTCAGGTCGACGTCGAGCCGCTCCGAAACGGACTTGAGCCGCTGGTCGGCGGCTTCGAGCTCACGCGGGTTGCGTGCGCTCACGCGCACCACGCCGCGCAGGCCGATGCGGCCCTCGTCCGCGGCGGGGGAAATCGACATGGCGACCGTGGCCGACAGCGCGCGCACGCTCGTGAGCGCGTCGAGGCTGCCGGTGATCTTTCCCTTGGGCCAGCTCGTGATCGCGTAGCTGGAGTGCCCGATGCCGGCCGCCGTGACGCCCGTCCAGCTCTCCTGCAGCGTGACCTTCGTCGACGAGCCCGCCACGGCCGTGAGCTCCGCGGCGGAGATGCTGGCGCGCAGCAGCTCGTCCGGGTCCAGCGGCCGCGTCGGCACGCCCTGCGACTCCAGCGCGTTGCGCACGCGCGACAGCGCACCGATCAGCGCGCGGTGGGCGCCGACGACGCCGCCACCGCGTTCCCGGATCGCTTCCGGGCAGCGGCGCGGGTCGAGGCGGATCGCGATCCACGTGGTGCGCCGGGCCGCTGCGGGCAGCGGGCCGAGCACCTCCATGTACGAGCTGAGCGCCGGCGAGTCCGACGGCAGCGCCGCGGAACCCGGGTAGCTGTGCCAGATCATCTGGATCGAGTCGAGCACCACACCGCGGTCCTCGAGGCACGGCGCGAGCGCCGACAGCGGCAGGCTGGGCGCACCGCCGGCCTGGGTGATCAGCGCGGGCGTCGGCTCCACGAGGAGCACCGCCGTCCACGTGCCGTCGTTCCAGGCGAGGCCGACCTGCTGGCGCTCGTGGTCGACGCCGTGCGCCACCACGAGGTCCGGCACGGCCAGGCGCAGCAGGTTCACGCGCGCGTCGTCCGGGCCCGTCACGGTGGTGTTCTCGGCGGCCAGCTCTTCGAGGCTGCTGGGCGGCGGCGGGGTCGCGATGCGGTCGTGCGAACGGAAGCGGTAGCGCAACGTGAGGCCGAGCCACTGGGTGAACCAGCGCCCGCCCCAGCGCAGGAACGCGAAGATGAGGAACACGGCCGCGACGCCGATGGCGATGTACTTCAGCTGGTCGGTGTTGATGGCGAGCAGCACGAGTCCGATCGCGACACCCACCTCGAGGAGCACGAGGTTCGACACGGGAAGGGGGCCGAGGTTGATGCCGCCGGAACGCTGACGCGAAGGCGGGGCCAGACGCGTCGCGATCGCGGTGCCACCGCCCTGCGGCGAGCCACCGGGACCGTCAGGACCGGGACCGCCGGAACCGCCGCCAGGTCCACCGGGCCCGCCAGGTCCCCCCGGACCTCCAGGGCCGCCGGGTCCACCCGGACCGCCGGGTCCACCCGGGCCGCCGCCACGGGGGCCGGGCCCGCCGGGTCCGCTGGGTCCACCGGGACCGCCCGGGCCTCCGGGGCCACGCGGGACTCCGCCGGGGCCGCCAGGACCGCCCGGCACGCCACCAGGTCCACCCGGTCCGCCTGCTCTGCCCGGCCGCTGCGGCGGGCCCGGAGGACGTCCTCCGGGCGGCGGTGGCCCGGGGGGCCCTGGCGGACGTGGAGGCGTGGTGACGGACATCCGCGCGTTCTCTTCCCCTCGTGAGTGCTACGTTCCCGGAAAGCCGGTCCCGAGGTGTCCGACCCTAGCTTGAGTTGGTAGAAACCCCACACCAGACGGTCCCCGTACGGCTATCCTGCGGAACCGTACCGCGACGGGGAGGACTGTAGGTCGAGAATGCCATCAACACCCACGACTAAGTCACAGGTTCAGGCCTACAAGTTCGTCATGCGCCGGATGCAGTCGGCGCTCGTCCGCCGCGACGCGGTGATGCTCCACGACCCGATGCGCACGCACTCGCGGGCGACCGTCGTCGGGGTGATCCTCGGTGTGCTCGGTGCGGTCGTTTTCGTGTTGATCGCCCTGCTCAGCCCCGCTCCGTCGGTACCCGCGTCGGGCGGCATCGTGATCGGTGAGCAGTCCGGCACCGTTTACGTGGTCACGGGCAATCCGCAGAAACTGATTCCTACGTTCAACCTCGCTTCCGCGCGCCTGATCCTTCTTGCGCAGACGCAGCAGCAAGGACAAGGCGCACAAGGCGGAGCGCAGCCTCCGGCGAATGCCGCGCCGGCCGCGGCGGTCAATCCGACCGTCGTCTCCGATGAACAGCTCAAGAATATTCCGCGCGAGAAGCTGACCGGCATTCCCGATGGGCCACAACTTCTGCCCGATATCGCCCAGCGCATTTCCCCCAACTGGGCGGTCTGCGATCAGGTGGCGCTCGACACGCGGCTGCCGCAACCCGACAGCGTGAATCGCACCGACACGACCGTGATCGGTGGCGTCGCGAACGTCGGCACGGAACTCGCCCGGGGCCAGGCGCTGCTCGGTCGCGCGGACGACGGCAAGACCTACCTGATCTACCGCCTGCAGGCCACGCAGGCCCGGCCCGACGCCAACACCGTGCGCGCCGAGGTCGACCTCGGCGACAACGACCCGGTGCGGGCGGCGCTGCAGCTGCCGGCCAAGGCGCGCAAGGCTTCCCAGGCGTTCCTCAACGCGATCCCCGACGTCGGCAAGCTGGTGCCGCCGGTCGTCCCGGGTGCCGGTGAGACGCCGCCGCAGGACTTCGACGGCCTCACCGTCGGCGACGTGTTCTCCACGAGCCCGTCCGGTGCGCCGACGGAGTTCTGGCTGATCACCCAGGACGGCATCCAGAAGGTCTCGTCCGCGGTCGCCGACATCGTGCGCGTGGCGAAGAACGGCGGCGGGAGCAAGATCACCGACCTCGGCCTGGAGAAGATCAACAACGTCCGCCGGCTGCAGCCCACCGACCCCGGGTTCGTGAAGGTCGAGAACTACCCCGAACAGACCCCGGTCGTGCTCGACGCCACGCAGGGCTCGCCGGTGGCGTGCCTCGGCTGGTCGCTCGACAGCAACCGGAAGGCCGCCCACACCTCGGTGTACGTGAGCAAGGGCCTGCCGGCCGAGACGACGAACGCCGACGGCTCGAGCAAGGTCCAGAGCATCAGCAACACCGGTCCGAACGGCCTGCCGATCACCGGGTTCTACATGCCGCCGGGCTTCGGCGCCGTGGTGCAATCGGCCACCGAGTCGAGCGCGACGTTCTTCAAGGGCCCGATCCAGCTGATCAGCGACCGCGGCCTCCGCTACGGCGTGCCGGACCAGGCGACGGCCGGCGCGCTCGGCCTGACCGAGGCGCTGCCCGCGCCGGAGTCGATCATCGGCCTGCTGCCCACGGGTTCGTCGCTGAACACGCAGAACGTGATGAAGCAGTTCGACTCCGTGCCGATCGACCCGAACGCCGGTTCGTTCTCCTCGCCGACCAACCAGCAGGCCGGGCAGCCGGCGGGGAACTGAAGCGGGTTCGCGTCCGTCACACTCGAAGACAGTCGGGTGAGCGGAGGGATGTCGTGGCAGCGGGGAACAACGCGCTGAACATCGACGGCGAAGTCGTCGGCGGCTACGCGGCCAAGGTCGCGCTGGCCGCCGACGAACTGGACACAGCCGCGGGCGGTGTCGGCGCGGGAGCGACCACGGCCGAGGCGTACGGCGAGCTCGGTGGCCGCCTCGGCCTGGACCAGTCGTACGCGCGGGCGGCCGGGGCGCTGCGGCAGCAGCTGCAGGCAGGTGCGGCCGCGCTGCGTTCGGCCGCGGAGGCGCTGGACCAGCTCACCGCCGGCCACGCGCAGCGCGACGCCGATGCAGCGGAGCAGATCAAGCGGGCCGGGGGGCTGTCGTGACGGAGCCGTCGCTGACGTTCGTGTCCGAGCTCGCGGGTGAGCTCGGCGTGACCGACCCCGTCGAGACGTACTACCGGCCGCTCGTGGGACGCTGGACCGAGCTCGAAGAGGAAGCCCAACGCCTGCGCACCGCGGCGAAGACGGCCGGCGGCGTGTCCGCCGACCTGGCCGACGAGCTCGGCCGGCTCGACGCGTCGTGGTCTGGTGACGACGCCGACGCGTTCGTCACCTACCTGGGTGAAATCCGGTCCGCGAGCGAAGGCGTCGAGGACGCGCTCGACGAGCTGGCGGGCGCGCTCGAGGAGCTGGCCGGATCGCTGCGCAAGATCGTCGGCGACGCCACCGACGTGCTTGTGGACTCGGCCGACCTGCTGTCGGAGTCGGCGATGCTGCCCGTCGGTGGCGTCAGCCGCTCGCGCGCGCAGTTGCGCGAGACCGAGCAGTCGGTGAAGTCGTTGTACGACGCGGCGGAGGACGTGCTGCAGCACTTCGCGCAGCTGTGCAACGGCGTGGACGCACCGGCGGGGGAGCAGTCGAGCATCGCCGTGCGGCAACACTACCCGCAGGAGCAGTTCCGGCTGCACGAAAGCGATTCCGCGCCGTCGCAGCAGCCGTCGACGGGCACCGCGGGGCCGTCCACATCGGAGCAGCCGACGCAGGACGGCGCGGCTCAGCAGGCCGTGGCTCACACCGGTGTGGCGCACACCGAAGCCGCAGCGACCCACACCGACGCCACGACACCGTCGGCCGACGACTCCGTTTCGGCGTCCGCGGCCGAGGAACCCCACCAGGGCAAGGAAACCGGCGCCGACCCTCGGCTCACCCCGGGCCAGGCGGGCGTGCCGCCGATCGGACCCGAAGGCCTCGCCCCGGCGCCCGCGCCGGCCGCAGCGAACGAGTCCGGCGGCATGTCGATGATGCCCATGATGCCGATGGGCGGCATGGGCATGGGCGGCGGCGGGATGGGCGGCGGCGGTGGCGGCTCGCGCCAGGCCAAGAACCGCACGCCCGCCAAGCCTTCCGAGCTCCTGGGCGATCCCGCGCCGGTCACGCCGCCCGTGATCGGAGAGGACCCTCAGAAGCCCGCCAAGGCCAAGAAACCCCAGAACTGACCGGAAGGGGCCGCCCACCGCTTTTCCGCGGTGTACGGCCCCTTCAGCGTCTTCGGACGGGTGCGGCTCAGCTCGGCGGGCCGGTCGGGCGGTTGCGCCGGATCGTGTGCATCACGAACAGCGTGATCAGCAGCGCCACGATGCCACCGCCGGTGCCGGCCAGCGCCACGATCATCGGCGTGGAGCTCATCGAGTCGGCGGGCGGCAGCACCGCGGTCTGCACCACGGGTTTCGGCTTCGCGAGCTCGCCCACGTCATTGGGCAGGTTCGCGGTGAGCGCGGCCACGGGGTCGATCACGCCGTAGCCCACGAAGTCGTCGCGCCCGCCCGGCGCGGCCGGGTGCTGCGCGGTGGCCTCGATGCGCTGGATCACCTGGCGCGCGTTGAGCTGCGGGTACATCTGGCGCACGAGCGCGGCCACCCCCGCCACATACGGCGAAGCAAAGCTCGTGCCCTGGATCGGCGACTGCGTGGTGCCCTCGATGGTCAGGTTAGCCAGGCCCGTCGAGCCCTCGGCCGGGTCGAGCGACACGATGTCGGTGCCCGGCGCGGCGACGCCGACCCACGGCCCGTGCACGCTGAACGACGCGACCCCGCCGGTTTCGTCGATCGCGCCGACCGACAGGACGTCGTCGGCGAACCACGGCGGCGTGACGATCGAGCGCGGCTTGTTCGGGTCGGCCTGGTCGTTCTGCGGGCAGTCGTCGGAGACGTTGCCTGCGGCCGCGACGACCACCACGTTGTGCTCGGCCGCGAAATGCACCGCGGCCTGCACCTGCTGTTCGCCCGTCTGGATGCTGCCGGTCCCGTCGGCCGCGCGGCAGTGGTCCACCGACATGTTGATCACACTGGCTTCGCCCCGCTCGGCGATGCCGCGGATGATCTCGGCCAGCGTCTTCAGCGTGCCCGCGGTGCCTTCCTTCTGCAGCTGACGCGGGTCGCCCTTGTCGTTCTGCTGGGGAGCGGTACCGCCGCTGACCTGACCGCCACCGCCGCCGTTGCCGGGCAGCTGACCGCCGTTCTGGCCGCTGGGCGGGGTACTGCCGTTCTGGTTGCCGGGCGGAGTGCCGGTGCCGCCACCGGGCTGCCCGGTGTTGCTCGAGGCGTTCTCGTCGACGGCGTAGTTCGAGCTCAGCTGCCGGTACGAACGGATCGTGGCGTCGGGCGCGACCCCGATGAAGCCGACCTTCGAGTCCTGCGGGTTGCCCGCGATGATGCCGGCGACCTCGGTGCCGTGGCCGTCGCAGTCCTGCAGGCCGGGCAGGGCGCCGTTGTCCGGCGTCGCGACATAGTCACCGCCGCTTTCGACGCGGCCCTGGAACCACGGGTGCGGCGTGACGCCGGTGTCGACCACGGCGACGGTGATGCCACCGCCGACCGTGCCCTTGGCCGAGCGCACGATCTGCTGGGCCTTGTCCAGCTGCAGGTAGCTCTGGCCCCACGGGATCGTGTTGATCTCGATGTTCTGCCCGAGGCTGCGCTTCACGCACTCGGTCTTCTTCTGGTAGGTCTGGTCCGGTTTGCGCTCGTCGATCGGCAGGGCGCTGCCGTCCACCTGCGGCGGTGTGGCCCAGGTGCCCGCGGCACCGGTGTCCTGCTGTGCCGACGCGGGCGAGACGACCGCGAACGGCGACAGCACCCCGAGCCCGGCCGCGAGCAGGACGACACCCGTGCGGCCACCGATCCCGAGCCGCCGGACGAGCGGACGTCGCGCGCGCATCTGCTGCCTCACTTGAGGTTCAGGTGGCGCAGCGTCGTGTAGAGGTCCATCACGCCGAGCGCGAGCGGCAGCACGACCGCGATGCAGATCGCCTCGAGGATCTCCACGGTGCGCCGCAGCGGCGGCGAGAAGCGCTGGTTCGGGAAGATCACGCCGACCACGAGCGAGCCCGCGGCGACCACGATCAGGGCGCCGAACACGTACAGCAGCCGGAACTCCGCCGTCGTGGCGAAGAGCCAGCCGACGAGGATGCCGGCCGCGGACACCATGCCGGTGGTGAGCAGCGCGATGGCCTGCGCGCCGTTGGCGTACGCGCGGGCGCGCAGCAGCAGCACGAGCGTGGCGATCACGCCGAGGATGACCCCGAAGTAGCCCGGCGCGGTCGCGGCGATCACGGCGGAGACCGCCGTGGTGGCGCCGCAGCCGATCATCAGGCCAGTCATGTAGTCGTGGGCGATCGCGGTGCGCTGCTCGATGGCCTGGTAGTCCGGGAAACCGGAGTCTTCCTTCAGCTCCTCCGCGGTGCTGGGCACGTGCGGCAGCGGGAGCTTCGCGAGCCAGATCGTGGCGCGCGGCAGGATCGAGATGCAGGCGAGCGACACGGCGACCGCGCCGGCGCCCACACCGGCCGTGGTGGCGCCGGGCACGAGCGTGGCGACGAGGAACGCGATCGCGCCGAACGCGCCGGCCGTGGCCGCGGCGATGAAAACGCGGATGCCGGCGCCGATGATGAGGATGCAGACCGCCGAGACGATCAGCACGAGCACCGCGCCCAGCAACAGGTTCGCGCGCACCGAAAGGCCGGGCACGATGTAGAAGCCGCTCACGAACGCCAGCGGCAGGCCGCCCGCGGCCGCGATCAGCACGCCCGTGGCCTCGGCCTGGTAGGCCTTCGCGAGCGTCGCGCCGATCGCCACGCAGGCGATCGCGCCGAGGCCGCCGGCGATGGCCGCGCCGAGCGAGCTGCCGCCGTAGAGCGAGCCGCTCATGAACAGCGCCAGCGCGGAGATGAACAGTGCGAGGCCGCCGGCGACGTGGCCGAAACGGCGCGCCGTCTCCTTGGTCCACGGGCGGAAGCTGTCGGGCGTCGACTCGGCGATGGCGTCGACGACGTCGTCGTACAGCGGCGGCGGCGGGTTCTCGTTGCGCTTGCGCAGCTGCAGCAGCTCGCCGTCCACGACGCCGAGCGACGCCAGCGTGCGGCTCGGGTCGAGCGGGGCGTCGCCCAGCTTGGCCAGTGCCCAGCCGCCGTGGCGCGCGCCGCCGTCGGGTGAGGTCTCCTTGGCCATCTCCAGCAGCATCGGCAGCAGGTCGGCCACCGCGACGTCGGCCGGTAGCGCGACGTCGATCCGGGTGTTCGGTGCGACCACCGTCACCCTGCTGAATACCGTCGTGCCCGTTGCCACTAGATGCCCCCGCTCTGAAGAGTCAGCTCCCGGGGGAACTTATACCGAACCCTGGCGCCGGGATCATCGACTGTCCGAAAATCCCTGGCGAAAGTACACCGGCCGGACGACGGACGGGCGGCGCGACCAGGTGGGATCGGTCGATTCGGGCCCTCGCTGTCGGTGGTGGGTCGTACACTCCGATGATCAGAGGAAACGGGTTCGCGGGCGAGGTGCCGGACGTGCCGGTATCCGTCGGTGTCCGATGAGGGGGCAAGCGCGGTGCACTTCCGGGCGTTGGCCGGAATTCCCCGGCGACGTTCGATAGGTTGTCACGCGCGCCCGAGCGCAGGAGCCGGCCGGCAATCGTCGAGTTGGAATAGAGGGGTCCTTCGATGAGCACGCTTCAGTTCAAGAAGTCGCCGCGGCTGGCGGCGCCGCGCCCGCCGGGCGGCGAGGTGCACCTCGAGCCCCCACCCGAAGTACCCCGCACGATCCCGGGCAACATCGTCGCGAAGGCGATTCCGGGCGTCATGATCTTCGCTTCGCTCGGGATGATGGTCTTCATGTTCACGGCGGGTGGGAAGAACCCGACCACGATCATGATGAGCGGCATGATGCTGATGGGCACCGTCGGCATGCTCGCCGGCGGTGGTGGCCGGGGTGGTGGCCAGAAGAAGGCCGAGATGGACGAGGACCGCAAGGACTACCTGCGGTACCTGGGCCAGATGCGCGACCGGGCCCGCGAGGCGATGGTCGACCAGCGCGCCGCGCTGGAGTGGGTGCACCCGGATCCGCAGTCGCTGTGGTCGCTCGCGGCCAGTCGCCGGATGTGGGAGCGCCGGCAGAACGACCAGGACTTCCTGCACCTGCGCGTCGGCCGCAGCTCGCATCGTCTCGCGACGCGGCTCGTGCCGCCGCAGACCGGCCCGGTCGACGAGCTGGAGCCGATCGCCACCCTCGCGCTGCGCCGGTTCGTGCGCGCGCACTCGATCGTGCCGGATCTGCCCACGCAGATCACCCTGCGGGGGTTCGCCGCGGTGAGCATGCAGGGCGAGCGCTCGCTCACCCGTGGTCTCACCCGTGCGATGCTCGCGCAGCTGATCACCTTCCACAGCCCGGACGACGTGATGATCGCGATCGCCACCGCGGGCCGGGCGAAGGAGGAGTGGGAGTGGGCGAAGTGGCTCCCGCACGTGCAGCACCCGACGATGTCCGACGGCATCGGCCAGCTGCGCATGATGGCCGGTTCGCTGGCCCAGATCGAGCAGTGGCTGGACGAGGAGCTGCGTGACCGGCAGCGGTTCTCCCGCAACGCCACGCCCGCGCCCGACCAGCCGCACGTCGTGATCGTGATCGACGACGCCGAGGTCACGCGCGAGGAGCAGATCATCCTCGAGGAGGGTCTGGTCGGTGTCACGCTGGTCGATTTGTCCGACACCCTCGGGAACCTGTCGGCCCGCCGCGGCCTGCGGCTGGTGGCCGAGCCCGACCGCCTCGGCGCGCGCAGCGCCGGCGGTGTCGAGTGGTTCGGCCGGCCGGACACCTTGTCGGTGGTCGAGGCCGAGGCGCTGGCCCGGCTGATCGCGCCGTACCGCGTCGGGGGCGGTGGCGGCGCGGAGGCGTCGGACGACGAGCCGTTGCTGTCCAACCCCACGCTGCTGGAGCTGCTCGGCATCCCGGGCGACCCGATGACGTTCGACGTGCAGGGCGCCTGGCGCCCGCGGCCGGTGCGCGACCGCTACCGCGTGCCGTTCGGTGTCGGTGAGTACGGCCAGGCCGTCGAGCTGGACATCAAGGAAGCGGCGATGGAGGGCATGGGCCCCCACGGCCTGTGCATCGGGGCGACGGGGTCCGGTAAGTCGGAGTTCCTCCGCACGCTGGTGCTGGGCCTGCTGGCCACGCACTCGAGCACGTCGCTCAACATGATCCTCGTCGACTTCAAGGGTGGTGCGACGTTCCTCGGTCTGGACAAGGCCCCGCACGTCGCCGCGACGATCACCAACCTCGCGGGTGACCTCACGCTGGTCGACCGCATGAAGGACGCCATCGCGGGTGAGGTGTCCCGGCGCCAGGAAGTGCTGGCGAAGGGCAACTACAAGAACGTGTGGGACTACGAGAAGGCGCGTGAGAACGGCGCCGACCTCGACCCGCTGCCCGCGCTGTTCATCTGCATCGACGAGTTCTCCGAGATGCTGACGGCGAAGCCGGACTTCATCGACATCTTCCTCCAGATCGGCCGTGTCGGCCGGTCGCTGCAGATGCACATGCTGCTCGCGTCGCAGCGGCTGGAGGAGGGCAAGCTGCGTGGTCTGGACACGTACCTGTCCTACCGGATCGGTCTGAAGACGTTCTCGGCCGCGGAGTCGCGGGCCGCGATCGGTGTGCCGGACGCGTTCGAGCTGCCGTCGATCCCGGGTTCGGGCTACCTCAAGTACGACACCTCCACGATGGTGCGGTTCAAGGCGTCCTACGTCTCCGGCCCGTACCGCCCCGCCGGCATCAAGGCGGCCGGGCCGGTGGCCACGGTCGTGCGCGCGGACAAGCGCCCGCAGCTGTTCGTGCCCGACTTCGTCGAGCTGCCGCCCGAGCCGGAGCCGCAGTTCGAGCCGGTCGAAGAGGTGGCGAAGCCGAAGGAGTCGGAGGAGGCCACCGAACCGAGCGAGCTCGAGGTGATGGTCGACCGGTTCATCGGCCAGGGCCCGCCCGCGCACGAGGTGTGGCTGCCGCCGTTGGACGAGTCCAACTCGCTCGACACGATGCTGCCGAACCTCAACCCCACCGACGACCGCGGCCTGTCCCCGGTCGGGTTCTTCGGCAACGGCCGGCTGCAGGTGCCGCTGGGCATCGTCGACCGGCCGTTCGAGCAGCGCCGCGACCTGCTGTGGGCCGACTTCTCCGGTGCCGCCGGCCACGCGGTGATCGCCGGTGGCCCGCAGGCCGGCAAGTCGACCATGCTCCGCACGCTGATCATGTCGATGTCGCTCACGCACACCCCCGAGGAAGTGCAGTTCTACTGCCTCGACCTCGGTGGTGGCACGCTCGCCGGGCTCGCCGACCTGCCGCACGTCGGCGGGGTGGCCGTCGCCCGGCGCGAGCCGGACAAGGCCCGCCGGATCGTCGCCGAGCTCACCACGCTCATGACCGAGCGCGAAGGCCGGTTCGGCGCGCTGGGCATCGACTCGATGACCGAGTTCCGCAACCGCAAGCGCCGCGGCGAGATCTCCGCCGACCAGGACCCGTTCGGCGACGCGTTCCTGATCGTGGACAACTGGCGTGCCATCCGCGACGACTTCGACGAGCTCGAGGCGTCGATCACGCGGCTGGCCCAGCAGGGTCTGTCCTACGGCGTCCACGTGATCATCTCCGCCAACCGGTGGGCCGACCTGCGCCCGGCGATCAAGGACATGCTGGGTACGCGGTTCGAGCTGCGCCTCGGTGACCCGACCGAGTCCGACATCGACCGCCGCGTGGCGGTCAACGTGCCGGCCGGGCGGCCCGGGCGTGGTCTGACCCGCGACAAGCTGCACATGCTCACGGGCCTGCCGCGCGTCGACGGTTCCAGCGACGCCGAGTCGGTGGCCGCCGGTGTGGCCGACGCCGTCGCGAAGATCCGCGGCGCCTGGCGCGGCCGGTCGGCGCCGCAGGTCCGCCTGCTGCCGGAGATGATCACCTACGAGGAAGTCCTCAAGATCGACTCCAAGCGCAACACGAAGCTGGTGCCCTTCGGCGTCAACGAGGACGACCTCTCACCGGTCTACCTCGACTTCGACGCCGAGCCGCACTTCTTCGCCTTCGCCGACGGCGAGTCGGGCAAGACGAACCTGCTGCGCCAGATCGGCCGCGGGATCGCCGAGCGCTACTCACCGCAGGAGGGCGTGATCCTCCTGGTCGACTACCGGCGCACGATGCTCGGCTTCCTCGAGGGAGACTCGCTGCTCGGCTACGCCGTGTCGTCCAACCAGCTCGACAGCATGGTCAAGGACGTGCACGGCTCGATGACCCGGCGCCTGCCGGGCCCGGACGTCACGCAGGACCAGCTGAGGAACCGGTCGTGGTGGACCGGGCCGGAGCTGTTCATCCTGGTCGACGACTACGACCTGGTGGCCACGCAGACGTCCAACCCGCTCAAGCCGCTGGCGGACTTCCTCGCCCAGGCGAAGGACGTCGGCCTGCACCTGATCATCGTGCGCCGCACCGGTGGTGCGTCGAGGGCCTCCTACGACCCGGTCATCGGCAAGCTCAAGGAAATCGCGGCGCCGGGCATGGTCATGAACGGCTCGAAGGACGAAGGCGTGCTGATCGGCAACATCCGGCCCTCCGCGATGCCCCCGGGCCGAGGCGTGATGCTCAGCCGCAAGAACGGCAGGCAGCTCGTGCAGGTGTCGTGGATCCAGCCCGACTGATTTCGGCGGCCGGCCGCGGCGTGCGCGGCCGGTGCCCGGGCGACGGCGGGGGTGACGGGTGACAGTGCGGGTCGCGGTGGATTTCGGGACCACCAGCACCTGCGTCGTCGCCTCCGTCAACGGCCGCGAGCCGCAGGTCGTGGTGATCGACGGCCAGCCGTTGATGTCGTCGGCGGTCTTCGCGGCCGCCGACGGCACGCTGTTCGTCGGCCAGGAGGCCGAACGGCAGGCGGCCGTCGACCCGTCGCGCTACGAGCCGAACCCGAAGCGGCGCATCGACGAGGGCGACCTGCTGCTGGGCGACTCCGTGCTGCGGGTCACCGATGTCGTCCACGCCGTGCTGGGCCGGGCCGTGGCCGAGGCGCGCCGTATCGCAGGCGACGCCGAGGTCGACCTCCTCGTGCTCACGCACCCCGCCGACTGGGGTGCGATCCGCACCCGGCTGCTGCGGCAGGCCGCGGGCCGGCTGGCGCGCGAGGTCGCGCTGGTGCCGGAACCCGTGGCCGCGGCCGTGTACCACGCGGCCACGTTCGCGCCCGTCGCGCAGCCGGACGGGCGCACCGTGGAGTTCAGCGGCCGGCCCGGCGACGCGCTCGCGGTGCTCGACCTCGGCGGCGGCACGGTCGACGTCAGCGTCGTGCGGCGGCTGCCCGAGGCCGGACGCGGGCCGAGTGCTCGTGGCGGGTTCCAGGTGCTCGCCACCCGCGGCGACCCGAGCTTCGGCGGCGCCGACATCGACCAGGCCCTGCTGGAGCACATCGGCTCACTCGTGTCGGGCGCCGATCCCGACGCGTGGCGGGAGCTGGTCACGGGCCGCGAACTCGCTGACCGGCGCCGGCGCCGCGTGCTGCGCCAGGACGTGCGGGGCGCGAAGGAGACGTTGTCGCGCCACGCCTACACCGACGTGCCGATGCCGCCACCGTTCGCCGACGCGCACGTGACGCGTGAGGACCTCGAGAAGCTCATCGCGGCGCCGCTCGGGCGCACGGTGGAGCTGACCAGCGCGGCGATCGCCGACGCCGGGCTGCGGCCGAAACAGCTCACCGCGATCTTCCTCGTCGGCGGTTCGAGCCGGATCCCGATGATCTCCCGCCTGGTCCACGAGCGCACGGGTGTGGTGCCCACGAGCCTCGACCAGCCGGAGACGGTGGTGGCGCGCGGCGCGCTGCGGGCGGTGCTCGTGGACCCCGACCGCACGGGCGCGCTGCCCGGCGCTTCGGTGGCGCGCCTGGCCGGCGCTCCCGGTGGCGTTCCGACGGCCGAGCGGCGCACCGACGTCGTGCGGCCCGGCGAGCTGCCGAGGCCGGGCGACGCGCAGGTCGACGGTGACGGCCGCACCGAGCTGTTGTCGCGGCCCGCCGCGCCGCGGGTTCAGCCGAGACCGCAGTCAGGGCCTCAGCCAGTGCCCCAGTCAATGCCGCAGCCGGGGCCCCAGCCGCCGTCCGGGCCGATCCCGGCAGTGCGGCCGACGCCGGGCCGAGGTTTCGCGGGACCCCCTGCCGGCGGGCCACGTCCCGCTCAGCCAGGTGGTCCAGGCCGCCCGCCGTGGCCGCCGGAGACCCCTGCGCGCGGCAAGAGCCGGAAGCGGCTGTGGGGGATCGTCGCGGTCGTGGCGGTGGTCGTGGTCGCCGCCGCGGGCGTGCTGTTCGTGGTCAACCGGGGCGGCGACGACCCGGCGGGGCTGCCGGGCAAGACGTTCGTCCAGTACGACTTCAGCGTCAGCGCGCCTCAGGACTGGGTCCAGACCTCCGACCAGGTGGCCGAGCGCCAGGTGATCCTGCACCCGCAGGACGCCTCCGCCGGCAACGACCTCGTGGTCGCGCAGGAGTTCGTGATGGACTACGACGCGACCGCCGACCGCGCACAGCTCGTGAACTCTTTGCAAGCGCAGGCGGCCAGGGACCCGAACTACAGCGCCTTCGATCCGAACCTGACGTACGGTGGCCGCACCGTGATCGGGTACCACCAGCGCAAGAGCGACCAGCTCACCGTGAACTGGTACGTGGTGGTGCAGGGGAAGATCCGGGTACACGTGGGGTGTCAGTACGAAACGCCCGCGTTGCGGCAACGCGTCGACACGGCCTGCGAGCAGATCGTGCGGACGCTGAAGATCACCAGCTGAAGGAGTGCCCGTGCCGTCGGAACCCGAGTCCGCCGCGGCGGCTTTCACCCGAGCGGGGCAGGACGCGGTCACGCACGCGCGCCGCGTCGCCGGCACCGCGCTCGCCCGCAACGTCCGCCACCGCGAGGACAACCGGGAACTGATGAAGGCCTACGCCCGGCACCGCCTCGCGGGCGGCGGCGCCGTCGAACCCACGCCGCGGGTGCTGCGCGGTGCCGCCGCCCGGTTCCGCGCGGCGTGCGGACTGCCGATGCCGCACCTGCCGACGGAGGCCGAATTGGTCCGGTCCGCGCCCGAAGTTCCATCGCCGGCCGCACGAACGAGTGATGAGGAAGAGGACTTTTCGCAGTTGCGAATCATGAGCAGGGAACCGTGAATCTCGTTCATTCCGGCTGTGCGTGTGCTAATTGCCCAGTAGGCCAAGGGTTTTGCGACTTCTCCCGGGGGCGTCGCGCTCGGCTCGGCGGCGTCGGTTCCCTCGGGTGGCGTTCACGCAAGCAACTACTTGGGAAATCTCGCACCAAGGGTGAACCGAACCTGGCACTGTCTTCGTCGTAGGGGTGTACGGCGGAAACAGGACGCCGATACGCACGACCAATGAAACGAAGGGGGTAGTTCCCATGGCGGCTGGCGGCTTTGAAGGAACTCCGGAAGAGTTCACCGCTGCTGAGAACCAGGTCACCGACGTTCGCGTCTCGATGGACCAGCGGCTTTCCACCCTGCAGGGTGAGATCGAAGCGACCCGCGCGGGCTGGGACGGCGAGGCGGCTCAGGCGTTCAACAACGTCATGCAGCGCTTCGACGAGTCGGGCAAGAAGCTGAACCAGGCGCTCCAGCGCATTGCGGACCTGCTGCAGGAAGCCGGCTCCAAGTACCAGCGCACTGAAGCCGAGCAGAACGAAATCGTGAGCAGCTTCAACAAGGGCTTCGGCGTCCTCGGCTGAGCCGAGCGGCAACGTTCAGTTCATCCATTCCACACCCCGACTTTGACAGGAGTACGACATGGCACGCATCCTCGTTGACCCGGCCACGATCCACCGGGCGGCTGACGACTGCAACGCGACCACCAAGGACCTGAAGTCCTCGTTCGACCGGCTCAAGGAAGACCTGAGCAAGCTCACGAACACCTGGACCGGTGCGGCCAAGGACAACTACATGAAGGCCCAGGCCGACTGGGACAACAGCTTCAACGACCTGACCCAGCTGCTGGCGCAGATCGCCATCGCGCTGCCGGAGATCGCCGACGGTTACACCAAGACCGACAAGGACGTCGAGAACCTCTTCTGATTCTCGGGTTCTGACGAAACCACGGCGGGTTCCGCACTTCGGTGCGGGCCCGCCGTTTTGTTGTGGTGCGGTCGTTGTGGCGCAGTCGTGCCCGGGGCGAGGGGATTCGCCGCGTCCGTTGTGGACTGGCGCGGCGCGCCCCGGCGCTCAGTGCGGCGCGCCGACCTCGTACTCGGGCTTGTCGTTGAGCACCCGCACCGTGACCTTGCGCGGCTGCCCGCCGAGCTGCAGCGTGCAGTCGAAGGTGGTGCCGTTCTGAGTGGACTCACCCGAGGGACAGGCCACGTTCTTCACGTCGGGCTCGCCGTAGTTCTCCGCGAGCACCCGGGAAACGCCGTCCTGCAACGACTTCTGGTCGAGCGTGTCCCCTTGGAACGCGCCGAGCAGCCACGCGGCGCCGCCACCGATGACCACCACGGCCACGGCGGCGCCGGCGATCACCCACGGCCGTTTTGAGCGCGGGGCCTTCTTCACGGCTTCGGCGGAGAACGCGCCGAGCCCGCCGTACGTCGTCGGCTGGAACCCGCCGCCGAACGCCGCGCCCTGCTGCTGCGGCGGCACTCCCGGCACCTGCTGGGTCTGCGGGCCGGTGGCGTAGGGCTGTTGCTGCGGTCCGCTCGCCGGGTTCGCGTACGGATACTGCTGCGGGGCGACGCCGGGGTAGGGCTGCGCTGCGGTTCCGGGATTCGCGTACTGCTGCGGGTTGGCGTACTGCTGCCCGCCGGTGTTCGGGTACTGCGCCGGCGTGCCCTGCGACCACGGATTTTGCTGCGGCTGCGGGTTTTGCGGTTGCTGCCACGCACCCTGCTGCGCCCCGCCCGGCCACTGGCTCGGGTACTGGGCTTCCGGCCCGCCGGGACCGCCGGACGCGGGGGCCGCGGGTGGCTGCCACCACTGCTGCGGCTGCTGGGGCGGCTCAGGCTGGGTCATCGGAGGTCACCTCGGGTGCTCATCAGTTGCCCTGCAGCTGGGCGAGCCGGTTGTAGAAGTCCTGCTTCGCGGCGTCGTCCGGCAGTGCGGTGATCTGGCTCGCGTCCGGCAGCTTCGGCAGGTCCTGCGCGGTCGCCTTGCCGGTGAAGCGGAAGTCGTAGTTGAGCTCGATATTGTGCCCGTCCCCGGAGAACTTGGCGGCCATCACGAACTCGGCGAGCGAACCGTCCGGCTTGAGCTTGATCGTGGTGGGGATCACGGACTTGTTCAGCTGCGGCCCGACCTCTTTGAGCAGCGAGTCGGGCAGCAGTTCCACGCGCTTGTCGAGGAACTGCGAGAAGGGGACGTTCACCGTCAGTTCCGCCGAGCCGTCGGCCGAGCTCTTCGCGCCGCGCACGGCCTTCTTGTCGGCGTTGTACGAGTCGTCCACGGCGTTGGCCATCTTGCAGGCCGTGAGCACCCCGCCCCATGCGCACGGCTGGATCAGCCCGGCTTCCGGCTTCGGCATTGACACCCACGCTGTCGGCTCGAGCGACTTGTACGTGGGGCCGAGGTAGACGTACTCGAGCGGCCCGTCGGCGGGGGTGAACGTGTCGATGATCTCGTCGGGGTTCTTCTGCGACCGGTTGTGGACCACGCGGCTCTCGGGGCTGCCGGTGCGGGCCGAGGTGATCACGCTGTGGATCCACTTGTCGTCGAACTTGAAGTACGCGTCGGCGGAGTTGGTGACGTCGCGCGCGTCGAGGATGGAGTTCTCGAGCTTCGACATCGCCTTCTCGAACTTGGCGCCGACGTAGGCCGAGGCCTGGTCGCCGTTGGGCAGCGCGGTGCCGGCGCGGGCCTGCCCGCACGCGGTCGCGAGCACCAGCACGGCGCCCAGGGCGAGCGCCGCTCGGCTGGCCCGTTTCGTCATCGCTTTCCCCCGGGTGTTCGGCTGTCCGCGCGGATCGTCTCATCTTGGCTTGTCGCGCGTGCCCGCGTGGGTGGTTCGGCGAGGTCGCCCGGTATGCTGTGGGCGCGGTCCGAGGAGCGCGGTCGCCGGGACTTCCGGCTGCCGGGCACCCCCCGCTGTACGGGTCACGTGAACAGGGGCGTATCTTCATATGTCGTTGTGCGTTGCGGCGCGTCAGCGCTAGGCCCGCACAGAACCCACACGCAATGTTGACGACGAGGTAGACCCTTGCCCACGTACAGCCCCAAGCCCGGCGACGTCACTCGTGCCTGGCACGTGATCGACGCCGAGGATGTCGTGCTCGGCCGGCTCGCGACCGAGGTCGCCACGCTGCTGCGCGGCAAGCACAAGCCGACTTATGCCCCGCACGTGGACACCGGCGACTTCGTCGTCATCGTCAACGCCGAGAAGGTCGCGCTCACCGGTAACAAGCGCGACCAGAAGTTCGCGTACCGCCACAGTGGCTACCCCGGTGGTCTGCGCAAGCGTTCCTTCGGTGAGCTGCTCGACACCAAGCCCGAGCACCTTGTCGAAAAGGTCGTGAAGGGCATGCTGCCGAAGAACAAGCTCGGCCGCGCCATGGCCAAGAAGCTGAAGGTGTACGCCGGCCCGCAGCACCCGCACGCCGCGCAGCAGCCGCAGGCGCGCGAGATCACCAAGATCGCGCAGGTCGCGCAGTGAGTGAGGAACAGTCTGTGACCAGCACCGAGACCGAGGTCGTCGCCTCGACCGAGACCCCTGAGGGCGAGGCCGTCGCCACCAGCGAGACGCCCGCCGCCCCGCGTCCGTCGCGCGCCGCGGGTGGCAACGCCCAGACCGTCGGCCGTCGCAAGGAGGCCGTGGTCCGCGTCCGCGTCGTCCCCGGCACCGGTGAGTTCAAGCTCAACGGCCGCAGCCTCGCGGAGTACTTCCCGAACAAGGTGCACCAGCAGCTCATCCGTGAGCCGCTCGTCACGGTCGACAAGCCCGACTCGTTCGACATCTTCGCCAACCTCCACGGTGGCGGCATCTCGGGCCAGGCCGGCGCTCTGCGCCTCGCCATCGCCCGCGCCCTCGTCGAGGTCGACGCCGACGACCGCCCGGCCCTGAAGAAGGCCGGCTTCCTGACCCGTGACGCGCGCGCCACGGAGCGGAAGAAGTACGGCCTCAAGAAAGCCCGTAAGGCTCCGCAGTACAGCAAGCGCTGATTCGTGTGGGGGTTTCGTACCCCCGTGTCCCTGCACAGGGGCAACCTCGGGAGCGCCCATCCGTCCATCGGATGGGCGCTCTCGTGCTTTCCGAGTGCTGTACTGAACGTGTTCTCTGGGACCTCATGTGTCTCATCCGCCCCACAGTGATGCATTTCGCGCGCGGTCCGCGACATTCCAGGGGTGGGGGCAGGGCCCGGCCGGGTCGCAGCCGCCGCTAGGTTGTCGTGGTCGATTTGGACCTAGGAGGTCGTGGAGATGGCCCGACTGTTCGGTACCGACGGGGTACGAGGCCTGGCCAACGCCGAGCTGACCCCCGAGCTGGCGCTTTCGCTCGCGGCCAGCGCCGCGCGTGTGCTCGCCGCGCACGACCGTTCGCACCGCCCGGTGGCCGTCGTCGGCCGCGACCCGCGTGCCAGCGGCGAGATGCTGGAGGCCGCCGTGGTGGCGGGCCTCGCGTCCGCCGGCGCCGACGTGCTGCGCCTCGGCGTGCTGCCGACGCCCGCCGTCGCGTACCTCGTGGGTGCGCTGGAGGCCGATCTGGGCGTGATGATCTCGGCCTCGCACAACCCGATGCCGGACAACGGCATCAAGCTCTTCGCCGCGGGCGGGCACAAGCTCCCCGACAGCATCGAGGACGAGATCGAGGCCGGCCTCGGCGGTGCCGACGTCGTCCGCCCGACGGGCTCGGGCGTCGGCCGCGTGTCCGACGTCTCCGACGCGCTGGACCTGTACGTCGACCACCTGCTCTCCGCGACGCCGCACCGGCTCGAGGGCCTGAAGGTCGTGGTGGACTGCGCCAACGGCGCGTCCGCCGTCGCCGCCCCCGAGGCCTACCGCCGCGCCGGCGCCGAGGTCGTCGCCCTCCACGCGGAGCCCGACGGCATCAACATCAACGAGCACTGCGGTTCGAACCACCCCGACCTGCTCCGCGCCGCCGTCGTCGAGCACGGCGCCGACCTGGGCATCGCTCACGACGGCGACGCCGACCGCTGCGTCGCCGTGGACGCCTCGGGTGAGCTCATCGACGGCGACCAGATCATGGCCGTGCTGGCCCTCGCGCTCGCCGAGGACGGCGAGCTGGTGAAGGACACGCTCGTCGCCACCGTGATGAGCAACCTGGGCCTCCACCTCGCGATGAAGGCCCACGGCATCACGGTCGTCACCACGTCCGTCGGCGACCGCTACGTCCTCGAAGAGCTGCGCGCCTCCGGCCTCGCCCTCGGCGGCGAACAGTCGGGCCACGTGGTCCTCCCCGCCCACGCCACCACCGGCGACGGCCTCCTGACCGCCCTGCGCCTCATGTCCCGCATGGCCGCCACCGGCAAGAAGCTCGCCGAGCTGGCGTCCGTGATGAACCGCCTGCCCCAGGTCCTCGTCAACGTCCCCGTCGCGGACAAGGCGGCCGTCGCGGGCTCCTCCGAAGTCCGCGACGCCGTCGGCGAGGTCGAAGCCGAACTCGGCGAAGAGGGCCGCGTCCTCCTGCGCCCCTCGGGCACCGAACAGCTCGTCCGCGTCATGGTCGAGGCCCCGGCCCACTCCACGGCCCAAGCGGCGGCCGACCGACTGGCCGGCGTGGTGTCCGCGGTCTCCTGATCGTCCCGGATCGCCGAATCGCTGCGCCCGTCGTCACAGCCCGGGTACATTCCGTGTGCGAGTGCGATGGCACCGGGGGCGGGTTCCGTGCGTCCTAGAGTGCTGGAACACGGGTGCTCTAGGGAGGGCGAGCGATGGCGGGCGGCCACAAGGTCGATACTGAGGCGCTGACGAGGGCCGCGAAAGCCGTGAGCGAAATGCCGCGGAACACGCTGCAGCAACCCCTCGCGGCGGTCAAGGACGTGCAGATCGTGGCCGCCGACTTCGGCGAAGCCCACGGCATGAACTTCGACCCGTACCACTCGGGTGTCCTCCGGCTGGCCGGTATGGCCGACGCGTACCTCAAGGCATCCGACGCCTTTGCCCAGAAGCTCAACTCGGCGGGTGGGCACTACCAGGCCAACGAGGACGCTTCGGGTTCTGCGGTGAAGGCGGCGGGGAAGTGAGCGCCGACGTCGGGGACGACGTTCCGTCCCGCCAGGAAGTCGAGCAGATCCTGTACGACCACGACCTGGGCAAGACCCAGGCTGGATCGGATCTGGCGTGGAAGTACATCAAGTACCTCGAAGACCACGACCCGACGAAGTACGGGTTCAAGGACGAGCACGAGTTCGAGCAGTGGCGCGACCGGGTCAAGAACGACATGGCGCTCAGCGCCGATCCGCCCGAGGACGCTGACGACAACCACGACAACGACGACGTCTACAAAGCCTATTCGCAGGCGAACGGCATCCACCAGAAGAACCAGGCGGACGCCCGCGCGGCCGACAAGAAGGCCGCGGACGACGCCAAGGGCAAGCTCGACGCGCAGGCAGGCAAAGCCTCGGCGACGAACGCCGGGGCGAACACCTCCGACGAGATCCTCGACCTGGGCTTGCCGGGCATGAAGACGTTCGACATCTGGGCGCCCTTGTTCAACCGCGCCGTTGCCTTGGTCGGGACCTATCAGCCCGCCAACAAGGACGAGCTCTACAAGCTCTACGACGAACAGCGGAAGATCCCGTTCACCAAGTTCATGACGGGCGCCGACGAGTTCACGGCGTTGAGCGGGGCCGTCGTCAACGCGTCGACCGATGTCGAAGGCCAGCTGTCGACCAACCTCGCGGACTGGCACGGCAGTGCGGCCGACTCGGCGAACAACTTCCGGAAGAACTACACGGCCGACGCCAAGGTCGTGTCCGATTCCGCCACGCACGCGGCCGAAGCGATGAAGTCGGCGTGCGGTTCCGTCGGCAAGGCGTGCCGGGACAAGGCGAACTGGGTGATCAAGTACCGGGTCGACTCGCTCGGCCAGGTGACCGCCCCGGATCTCGACCGCATCATCCGGATCGCCGAGCTGCGCAGCAACGCCAGCCAGGACGACTTCAAGCACTGCGCGAAGTTCCTGGACCCCGAATCGCAGCAGATGATCGACGACGACTCGTGCAATCTCAACGACGACACGATCAACCACATCGTCGACCAGTGCAACATCTACCTGAAGGAAAACTTCGGCAAGTTCTTCGACGGGTACATCCGCGATTTCAAGACGATGTGCACCAACACGCACACCGCGGTCGACGGTGCTTGGCGCGCGCTCACCGACTTCTTCGCGCAGCTGCCGCAAGATCCGTTCTCGAACGTCGACCAGGCCGCACCGCCGGACCCGGGCACCACCAAGCCGTCCAGCAGCAGTGGCGGCGGTGGCGGCGGAAGCAACGGCGGTGGCGGGATGCCGTCGGCCGGTGGCGGCGGTGGGACACCGGCGATCCCGAAGGTCGACCTGCCGAAGACCCCGGACGCGACCGACCCGGCCCTCAACCCGGTCACGCACCAGCCGCTCGAGACCGACCCGGCCACGGGCAAGCCGTATCCGATCGACCCGCGCACCGGCGAGGCGATCAAGACGGCCGAGCCCGAGACGATGACGGTCGAGCAGGGCGATCACAAGATCGCGATGACCGAGCCGGACTCCGACGGCCGCATGGGCATCACCGTCGACGACGGAACCGGGCACCCGAAGCAGTACAACCTCGACTTCGACGATCCGAAGGACGGTGCTGCCGTCGTTCCGGGTCAGCCGGGTCAACTTGGTCAGCCGGGTCAGCTAGGCCAGCCGGGTCAGCCTGTCCACTCGGGACAGCCCGTCCAGCCGGGTCTGCCCACTCCGCCTGGCCAAACCACTCCCGGCTTCGGTCCCCAGGGGCACGACGCGGCCCAGGCCACCGATCCGTCCGGCAAGACCTACGAACCCGGTCCGGACGGCAAGATCCACATCGAGGACGGCAGGCTCAAGATCACCGCGGAGCAGCCGTCGGGGCCGGACGGGCCGACCGTGGTGACCGTCGACGACGGCAGCGGCGAGCCCGTCAAGTACACCCTCGGCGACGACGACAAGCCGGACGCGCTCACGGGCACCGCTCCGACAGGCACCGACCCGACGGGCACCACGGCGCAGCACGGGCTGCCGGACGTGCCGGGCGTCTCCCACTCGGGCGATCTGGGCGGCCCGCAGGACGGGCCGGGCCACTCGGCCGGAGCCGGCGGCGGGCTCGGCGGCCAGGACTCGCCGGCGCACTCGAACGGGCAGGATTCCGTCCCGGTCCACGCGGCGGATGCCGGCCCCCAGCACGCCGCGGACGTACCTCAGCAGGCCGGCTTCACCCCGGACGCGGCGAGCCACACCGGGCAGGACGGGCCGGTGGCGGTCGACGACTCCACCACCGCCCAGTCGCTCACCAACCCGCTCGACAGCCACAGCGGTTTCGAGGCGCATGCCGACGAGTCGCTCGGGACGAGCCCGGACGCGAGCGCACCCCTGGGCGGTGGCGCGACCGACCCGTCGACGTCCCCGCTCGGCGCCGCTCCGACCATGGGCGACCACCAGGGCCAGCAGTCCTCCCCGATGGGGATGATGGGCGGCGGCATGATGGGCGGCTCGGGCGGCGGCGGGCAGGACCAGGAGCGGTCCTCGAGCGCGTACCGGGTCGACCGCGGACTGTTCGAATCGACGAAGTCGGGCAACCGCATCAGCGGTTCGCTCGACGATGACCCGGTGATGGGCCGCTAGCCGGAGTCGGGAAGGGGAGTCCGATGAGTTCGCAGGACGCACTGGCCGCGATGCGTGCCAAGCTCGCGACGCTGGAGGCCGAGAGCAGTGCCCGGTCGGCCTTGCTCGACCGCAACCGGGCCGAGGCGGTGGCGGAGAGCAAGGAGAAGCTCGAGAAGCAGGGCAAGATCCAGGGCGAGGTGTTCGTCCGGCTGCAGGAGCGCAACCGTCGCGCGAAGACGGCCGGCGGCTGGGTGACGGAGAAGACCGTCGGGAACCGGGCCGACGAAGACAACGACTACGGGTTCGAGGAAGACGAGGCCGAGAACGAGCGCCGCGCCGGGTTCCGCACCGCCGACGACCCCGAGGTCCGCTACGGCAGGCGGCCCGCGGCTCCGATACCTGCGGAACAGCCGGCCGAGCCGGCCGGGCGGCATCGGCGACCCGCGCACGCCGTCGACGACGACGCCGACTTCGCGGACACGAACTGGCTCGCGAACTGAGCTTTTTGTCGACTCCAGCCTCCTGAATCGCTAGATTCCCGGTGGCACCGGGCGCCGTCGGCGTGCGTCGGAGGGTGCGGGGCGGCGGAGTGAGGGGGTGGCCATGCCGGAGGGCAGCCACCGGGCGGACGCGGCGGCGATGCGCGCCGCGAAGGGCGCACTCGAGGCTGCGGCCGGAAGGGTCCCCGGGGTGGCGTCGCAGGTCGCCGAGGCCGACTTCGGGCGTGGGCACGGCGGGGCGTTTGCCGCGTACCGCAACGGGTTCGCCGCGCTGAGTGACGCCGTCCAGGCTTACGGCGGGGCGCTCGCGTCGTTCGGCAGCAGCCTCGACGTGGCGGCCGAGCGGTACGCGTCCATCGAGGACGAGCACGTCGACACCGCACGGAACACGGCAGCGCGATGACCGACGCGCTGCGCGGCCCCGAGCCCGGCGGCGTCGGGGTGGCGACGTCCGACGAGGTGCTCGCGCTCGCCGCGCCGGCGCTGGATTTCTTCGCGCAGTGGGCCCCGGTCTGGAACACCTTCGCGGCCACGAAGATCGACGTCGAGCGCGACATCCGCCTGCGGTTCGGGGACAGCACCGGCCTCGACTTCCGCAAGTTCCTCGCCGACGCCGCCACGCTGTCCCACACCCGCGACACCCTCGCCTCCACCCACACCGCCGCCACCACCGCCACCACCGCCCTCTTCCGCGACTGGCAAAGCCCCGCCGCGACGGCCGCGCAGAGCGCGTACCACCGCCTCGCGCCGGATGACTTACTCGACCACCTCTCCGGCGCCGCCCAGCTCATCCCCGAGACGATGACCCACGTCTTCACCGCCCTGAAGACCAAAGTGGACGAAGCACTGCACCTCCGCACCGACTCCATCGCGGGCGCCCCTTTGCCTGTGGCGCAACGGATCGCCGCGCTCGCCCAAGGCGGCACCGTCTCGAAGGCCGAGCTGCTCGACCTCGCCCATTGGCTCGACTCCACCAGCCCCGGTAACGACCTCCACAACCGCCTGCACGACTGCGACCCCGCCGACAGCGACTACGCCATCCGCGCCGCGCGCCAATGGCTGAACGGTCCTTTCGCGACCGAGTTCACCAGCCGCTACGCTGCGTTCCAGGCCCTCTGCACCACGGCCACCTCCACCATCGACGGCCACTTCCGTGCCCTGGTGGGATTCCTGGCTGTTCCGGGTTCGTCTACAGTGGATTCACCGGTGGACTCGCCCACTCCGACTCTGAACGCTCCAGCGAATTCACCAACTCGCGCTCTGGGCTCGCTCGTGGACTCACCAACTCGCGCTCCGGGCGTTCCCGTGGACTCGCCGACTCATGCTCCGGGCGCGCCGGTGGACTCGCCGACTCCCGCTCTGGGTATCGCTGTCGGCTCACCGACTCCCGCTCCTGGCCCCGAGGACTCACCGGCTCATGCTCTGGGCGCGGCGGACTCGCCGACTCCCGCTCTTGGCCTACCGGCCGGCTCCGCTGGTCCAGTCCTTGGCGTCCCCGCGGACTCGCCTGGTCCCGCCCTTGGTCTGCCCGCGGACTCGCCTGGTCCCGCGCTTGGTCTGCCCGCTGACTCACCAGCTCATGCTCTGGGCACGCAGGCGGACTCGTCCGTTCCCGCAGTCGGCGTCCCTGCGGACTCGCCCGGCTCCGTCCTTGGCGTCTCCGTGGACTCGCCGACTCCCGCTCTCGGCCTCCCTGTCGTTCCGGCCGGCTTCGACCCGTCGTCCGGCTCGACCTCGGGCGACCTGGACCTCCCGGACGACAGCACCACGGCCTCGGCCTCGCTGGCCGACCTCGGCGCTCACATCGTCGACCCACCCCAAGACCAGCAGCCCTCCGCGGAACTCGGCACGGCCCCGGGCGGCGACGTCACCTTCGACCCCCTCGGCCCCACCCCCGACTCCCTCCCCGACGGCATGAACGGCTTCGGCGCCCTGTCCCTCCCCGGCCTCAACGGCCTCGGCACCGCCCCCGGCGACCAAACCCGCCCCGCCGCTCGGCTCGGCACGGACGTCTTCGACACCCGCGGCTCGGCCGGCCGCATCAGCGGCTCCCTCGACGACGGGCCCGGGCGTTGACCGCCACTGACCCGCCCGCCTCACGCAGCTTGACCGCCGCCGCTCAGCCCGCCGGATGTCGGCGCCCGAACACCGTGGCGCAACGACGCGCGACCGCCGCTACCCAGCTCACGGGACGGCGACCCCAACCGTGACCACCGCCGACCGCCTCGCCGCTGCCCGTGCTGCGCAGGACGCCGCCGCCCGCGAACACCAGGAGCAACGCGCCCTCCGCGACCGCCACGTCACCTCGGCCACGGCCGACGCCACCGAATCCCTCCACCGCGACGCCGCCACCCACGGCCGCTACCTCACCCGCGCCCAGGACCTCCAGCGCCGCCACCGCGAAGCCGGCGGCTGGCTCACCGAAAAGACCATGACCGACCGCACGCACACCATCGACCTCACCCCACCCGCCGACCCACCACCGGACGAGCCCACCCCACCAACCCCGGGCCACCCCACCCGTCCCGGCCGCTTCGACGACCACGACTTCGCCAACAACACCTGGATGGTCGACTGACCCACCCCGGTTGCCGCACGAAGGTGTGAAGGGGCCCTTCATGCCCCTCAGCGCCACGTGAGGTGACCGCCGCCGATGCCAGGGCGCGAAGGGTCCCCCGACGCCTCCCGCCGCTGCCCACCGAAGCCAGCCGATGACGCGAGACCGGCTGCCTGAGGGCGGCACGATGGGTCCGTTCGCACGATCGCCGGCCCACGAGCGGTCCCATCGCGATCGCCGCGGCCCACGAGCGGTCCCATCGCGATCGCCGCGGCTCGCGAGTGGTCCCGTCGAGCGCCTTGCGGCCGGCGAACCGACCCGCGCGCGACTCCCCGTTGGTGAACGGTCTCGACGCGACCAGGGAGCGGCAACGCAGCCTGACTCGCGGACATCAGCCGAGTAGCACAACAAGCGAGTCCCAACCGCGCAGACCGCCATTCGCGCCGGGAGTAACTGCGGAGGAGACGGGTCCGTTCGCACATCGGCGTGGCGACGAGAAGTCCCCTCGCGCGCAGCCAACGTCGGCAACGCCAGATCCCCAGCCCACCAACCGAAGCGATGAAGGTCCCCTTCACCCAACCCCGGTCACCGACCGGTCAGGCAGCAGGCTCTTCCGTCAGCTCGATCGGCGCGCGCTTCACGTCCGCGTCCAGGAGGGGCAAGTAACGCTCCGTGCCCGTCAGGTGCGTCAGGAAGAACGCCGTGAACAAGGCCCGCGTCAGCTGCTGCGTGCGGCGGTTCGGTTTGCCCTGGAGAAGCAGCTGGCTCCAGTGCCGTCCCTCCGTCACGCCGAGGTGGGAGGACTTCCCCAAGGTGCGCAGCTGAACCGGCCCGGCCCAAGCCGCAGCGATGGCTTCCGCGTGGGCGACGGCGGGTGCGACCAGGTCCTCCTCCGCCGCGAGGTGCAGGCCGGGGGCGGTGATGAGCTGGGCGGCGGCCGAGGCGGAGGGCAGGGTCTGGGCGGCGGTGATCGTCGCGACGGCGCGGACGTGGGGGCGCACGGAGTCGTCGGCCGCGGCGGCCTGGGCGGCGGCGAGGACGGCGGAGCCGCCGCCGGTGGAGTGGCCGGCGAGGCCGAGTTTGGCGGGGTCGACGCTGATGCCGTCGGGGCCGAGGCGGACTGTGGTGACCACGTCGAGCGTCGTCAGCAGGTCGCTGGCCAGCAGGCGGTACGACGGCAGCGGCCCACCCTGCGTCGCGGGCGCGGCGGCGACCACGCCCCAGCTCGCGAGGTGGTGCAGCAGGTGCCGGTAGCGCGACGCGGGCTGCAGCCACCCGTGCCCGAACGCGATGGCCGGCAGCCCCAGCCCTTGGCGGGGCGTGAACACGACCCCCGGCAGCCCGACCAGGGCCAGGTTGCCGCGCAGGACCTCGTGGGGCCCCGGGTGTGACAGCTCCGCGAGCAGGTGCTTGGGCTTGCTGGCCATGCGCGTGACCTTACTGCCCGCGCCCGGCCCCGGCCCGCCCGCCGCTCCGGGCCGGTCATGCCCGCTCGTAGTACGCGATGAGCACGCCCTTCGTGGTCGCGATGCTTCGCGTGAGCCGGAACTCGGTCAGCGGTGCCGGGCCGTCGAACAGCCGCGCGCCGACGCCGAGGGTGAGCGGGTGGATCACCAGCGTGTAGCGGTCGACCAGCCCGGCCGCGTGCAGGCTCCGCACGAGCGCCGCGCTGCCGACGATCGCCAGGTCGTTCCCCGGCTCGGCCTTCAATTCGGCGACGTTCTTCGTCGCGTCGCCGGGCAGGAGGATCGAGTTCTGCCACGCGTCGGCGCTCGCGAGGGTGGTCGAGGCCACGTACTTGGTGGCGGCGTCGAGGTGCGCGGTGAACGGGTTGCCGTCGTCGCGCCCCGCCCACGCGCCGATGAAGTCCTCCCACGTCCGGCGCCCGAACAGCATGTCGCCGGGCCGACTCATCCCCTTCGCCATCTCGCGGCCGAGGACCTCGTCCTGGTACCTCGTGCCCCAGCCCCCGTGGGGAAACCCGCCGCGCCTGTCCTCGTCGGGCCGCCCGAGGCCCTGCACGACCCCGTCGAGGGTGATGTTCATGGTGACGCTGAGGGAACGCATGTTTTCTCCTCTCGGTTCACCCTCTACACGAGCGGGCACACCCCGATTCGACACAGTGCCGAAAAGCCCCAGAACCCCACCGATCAGGGGCCCGCCACCGCCAGCCCACTCCGCACCGTCACCACTCGATCTCCGCTGGTCAGGTGGGTTGAAAAGCCTCGGGAAGGTACCGGAGTAGGGGACTGGACATCCCTCGTTAGGCTTGTTCGCGTGTGTGGAATCGTGGGATATGTCGGACACCGGCCGGCGCTGGATGTGGTCCTCGGTGGCCTGCGGCGGATGGAGTACCGCGGCTACGACTCGGCCGGGGTGGCGGTGCTCGACGGCGCCGGCGCGCTGAAGGTCGAGCGCAAGGCAGGTCGGCTCGCCAACCTGGAGGCGCAGCTCGACGTCGTGGGCAGGGATGGCTTCACCGGCACCGCCGGCATGGGCCACACCCGCTGGGCGACGCACGGCGCGCCTGTGGACAGGAACTCGCACCCGCACCAGGACGCCACCAAGAAGGTGGCCGTGGTGCACAACGGCATCATCGAGAACTTCGCCGCCCTGCGCGCAGAGCTCGAGGCCGACGGTGTCGAGATGGCGAGCGACACCGACACCGAGACCGCCGCGCACCTGGTGGCCCGGGCGTACAACAGCGGTGACACCAAACACGACTTCGCCGCCAGCGTCGCGGCCGTGTGCCGGCGGCTGGAGGGCGCGTTCACGCTGGTCGTGACGCACGCCGACCAGCCGGACACCATCGTGGCCGCCCGCCGTTCCTCGCCGCTGGTGGTCGGGGTCGGGGAGGGCGAGCACTTCGTCGCGTCCGACGTCGCCGCGTTCATCGAGCACACGCGCGAGGCCGTGGAGCTGGGGCAGGACCAGCTGGTGATCATCACCCGCGACGGCTACGAGGTCACCGACTTCCACGGCGACGCCGCGCAGGCCAAGCCGTTCACCGTCGACTGGGACCTGTCCGCCGCCGAGAAGGGCGGCCACGAGTACTTCATGCTCAAGGAGATCGACGAGCAGCCCGAAGCCCTGGCCAACACGCTGCGCGGCCACTTCGAGGCCGGCCGGATCATCCTCGACGAGCAGCGCATCTCCGACCAGGACCTGCGGGACGTCGACAAGGTCTTCGTCGTCGCCTGCGGTTCCGCGTACCACTCGGGCCTGGTCGCCAAGTACGCCATCGAGCACTGGACGCGCCTGCCCGTCGAGGTCGAGCTCGCCAGTGAGTTCCGCTACCGCGACCCGGTGCTCGACCGCGACACGCTCGTCGTCGCCGTGTCCCAGTCCGGCGAGACGGCCGACACACTCGAAGCCGTGCGGCACGCCCGCGAACAGAAGGCCCGTGTGCTCGCCGTCTGCAACACCAACGGCGCGCAGATCCCCCGTGAGTCCGACGCCGTGCTGTACACGCACGCCGGCCCCGAGATCGGCGTCGCGTCGACGAAGGCGTTCCTCGCGCAGATCGCCGCCAACTACCTCGTGGGCCTGGCGCTCGCGCAGGCGCGCGGCACGAAGTACCCCGACGAGGTCGCCCGCGAGTTCGCCGAGCTGGAGGCCATGCCGGCCGCCGTGCAGAAGGTGCTGTCCACTGTGGACCAGGTCCGCGACCTCGGCCGCCGGATCTCCGACTCCAAGGCGGTGCTGTTCCTCGGCCGCCACGTCGGGTTCCCGGTCGCCCTCGAAGGCGCGCTGAAGCTCAAGGAGCTCGCCTACATGCACGCCGAGGGCTTCGCCGCCGGCGAGCTCAAGCACGGCCCGATCGCGCTGGTCGAGGAAGGCCTGCCGATCGTCGTCGTCATGCCCTCGCCCAAGGGCCGCGCGGTGCTGCACTCCAAACTGGTCTCCAACATCAGCGAGATCCAGGCCCGCGGCGCCCGCACCATCGTGATCGCCGAAGAGGGCGACGAGGCGGTGCGGCCGTTCGCCGACGAGCTGATCGAGATCCCCGCCGTGCCGACGCTGCTGCAGCCGCTGGTCTCCACCGTGCCGCTTCAGGTGCTGGCCGCGGAGATCGCCCGCGCCCGCGGGTACGACGTCGACAAGCCGCGTAACCTGGCGAAGTCGGTCACTGTCGAATAGCAGAAAGGCCCCCGCCGTGCAGGGAATCTGGACCACGGAACGGATTCGCGACGCGGAGGGCAAGCTGTTCGCCGTCACGCCCGACGGCGAGCTGATGCGCCGGGCGTCGTTCGGCCTGGCCACGCACCTCGCGGGGTTCCTGGCCGAACGCACCGGCGGCGTCGCCGGCCGACGAGTCGTGCTGCTCGTCGGCTCCGGCGACAACGGCGGCGACGCCCTGTGGGCCGGCGCGTTCCTGCGTCGCCGCAGCGTGGCCGTCACGGCGGTGCTGCTGAAGCCGGAGAAGGCGCACGCGAAGGGACTGGCGGCCCTACGGAAAGCCGGCGGCCGCGTAGTGTCCATTGAGGACAGTCCACGGTGGATCAAAAAGGCCGACGTGGTGGTCGACGGCATCGTCGGCATCTCCGGCAAAGGCCCACTGCGCCCGGATGCGGCACGACTGATCGAGAACATCGACGCCCCCATCGTCGCCGTGGACCTCCCGAGCGGCGTCGACCCCGACACCGGCGCCGTCGACGGCCCGCACGTCACCGCCGCGCTCACCGTCACCTTCGGCGCCCCCAAACCCGTCCACGCGCTCGCGCCCCGGCAGTGCGGCGACGTCGTGCTCGTCGACATCGGCCTGCGCCCCGAGCTCGGCGAACCCGACCTGCGCCGCCTGGAGCTCACCGACCTCGCCGACCTCTGGCCCATCCCCGGCGCGGGCGACGACAAGTACAGCCAGGGCGTCGTCGGCATCGCCGCCGGCTCGGCGACATACCCCGGCGCGGCCGTGCTCGCCTCGGGCTCCGCCGTGCACGCCACCGCCGGCATGGTCCGCTACGCCGGCCCCGCGGCCGACGTGGTCCGCGGGCGCTGGCCAGAGATCGTCGCGACGGGCTCGGTCACCGACGCCGGCCGCGTGCAGGCCTGGGTCGTCGGCCCGGGTATCGGCACCGGCTCCGAAGGCCGCGAAGTGCTGCGCCACATCCTCGGCCAGGGCGTGCCCGTCTGCGCCGACGCGGACGCCACCACGATCATCGCCCAGCACCCCGAGGTTCTGGACGCCCGCGACCCCGACACCCCGCTCGTGCTCACACCCCACGCCGGCGAGTACGAACGCCTCATGGGCGCGCGCCCCGTCGCCGACCGCGTGCAGGCCGCCCGCGACGCCGCGAGGAAGTACAACGCCGTCGTCCTCCTCAAGGGCCACTGCACCGTGATCGCCGCGCCGGACGGCCGCGTCGCCGTCAACACCCCGCGCGGCTCCTGGCTCGCGACGGCCGGCTCCGGCGACGTCCTCACCGGCCTCATCGGGTCGCTGCTCGCCGCCGGCCTCGACCCGTGGCTGGCCGCCGCCGCGGGCGCGCAGGTGCACTCGCTCGCCGGGGCGCTGGCCGCGGACGGCGTGCCGACCTCCGCGTCCGGCCTGGTCGACGCGATCCCGGGGGCGCTCAAGCTCGTCCGGGGCACCAGCGACGTAGAAGTTATCGAGTTACCCGTTAACTAACGCGATAAAATCTGGTAAGAACGAGGTGTGAGCACTGGTGCCCCCGATCAGGTGACCCTCAACCGGGTCGATGGTGAGGTGCGCCGTGCCTAGGACTCGCCCGTCGGACGCGGCCGTGGAGCAGCGGCGGCAGGACATCCTCGACCACGTCATCGAGCTCGGCGAGGCGCGCATCGACGACCTCACCGCCCGCTTCGGCGTGAGCCTCATGACGATGCACCGCGACCTCGACGACCTGGCCGACCGCCGCCTCCTGCGCAAGCTGCGCGGCAAGGTCGAGGCCTACCCGGCGCTGACGATGGAGACCGCCAGCCGCTTCACGCTGCACTCCGCCGAGAAAGAAGCCCTCGCCGAGGCCGCGATCAAGCACGTCGAACCCGGCCAGACGGTGTTCGTCGACGACTCCACCACGCTGTTCCCCCTGGTCGAGCGCTTGGCCGACCTCGACGGCCTCACCGTGATCACCAACTCCCTGCGCGCCGCCAAGCTGCTGGGCGACGGCGTGACCGTCGTCGTCGCCGGTGGCCGCTACCACCCGGAATACGACTCCTGCTCCGGCCCCGACGTGCTGGCGCTGCTGGAACGCACGCGCGCCGACATCGCGTTCGTGTCCGTGAGCGCCGTCGCCGTCGGCCGGCTCTTCCACCCCGTGCAGGACTACGCCGAGCTCAAGAAGGCCGTGCTGCGCGCCGCGAACCGCAATGTGCTCGTGCTCGACCACTCGAAGTTCGGCCGCACCGCGACCTTCGCGCACGGCGACGTCGGCGACTACGACCTCCTGATCACCAGCGAGATCACCCCGACCGAGGAGATCGAGGCCGCGCTCAACGCCGGCACGGCCGTGGAGACCGTCGAGCACGTCGAGGAGGGGCAGCCCTATGACAGCTGAGCTGGTGGCCGGGATCGACTCGTCGACCCAGTCGACGAAGGTCGTGGTCTGCGACGCCCGCACGGGCGCCGTCGTGCGCACCGGCCGCGCGCCGCACCCCGACGGGACCGAGGTGGACCCCGCGGCCTGGTGGCAGGCGTTCGGCGAGGCCACCGACGGGCTGCTCGACGGCGTGAAAGCCCTCGGCATCGGCGGCCAGCAGCACGGCATGGTCACGGTCGACGAGGACGGCGAGGTGCTTCGCCCCGCTTTGCTCTGGAACGACACGCGCTCCGCGCAGGCCGCCCAGGACCTCACCGAGGAACTGGGCGGCGCCGGTGTCTGGGCCAAGTCCGTGGGCTCGGTGCCGGTCGCGAGCTTCACCGTCACCAAGCTGCGCTGGCTCGCCGAGCACGAGCCCGCCAACGCCGACCGCGTCGCTCGTGTCCTGCTGCCGCACGACTGGCTCACCTGGCGCCTGCTCGGCAAGCCCGAGCAGGCCGTGACCGACCGCGGCGACGCGTCCGGCACCGGCTACTTCTCGCCGACGGAGAACGCCTACCGCGTCGACGTCCTGGCCCACGCGTTCGGCGGCCGCACGCCCGAGCTGCCGACCGTGCTCGGCCCCGCCGATGTCGCCGGACATACGTCAGACGGCCTGCTCGTCTCCGCCGGAACCGGCGACAACATGGCCGCCGCGCTGGCGCTGGAGCTCGCGCCCGGCGACGCCGTGATCTCCCTCGGCACCAGCGGCACCGTCTTCGGCGTGACCGAGACCGGTTCGGCCGACGCGAGCGGCCTGGTCGCCGGGTTTGCCGACGCCACCGGCCGCTTCCTGCCGCTCACCGCCGCCCTCAACGCCGCCCGCGTGCTCACCGCGGGCGCGACGATGCTCGGCGTCGACCTCGCCGAGTTCGACCGCCTCGCGCTCGCCGCGGAAGCGGGCGCCGGCGGGCTCACGCTGCTGCCGTACCTCGACGGCGAACGCACCCCCAACCTGCCCGACGCCACGGGCTCGCTCCACGGCCTGACCAGGGCGAACATGACGCCCGAGAACCTGGCCCGCGCCACCGTCGAGGGCATGCTGTGCGGCTTGGCCGCAGGCCTCGACGCGGTGCGCGCGCAGGGCATGGACGTCCGCCGCGTGCTGCTCATCGGTGGCGGCGCGCAGTCGGCGGCCGTGCGGGCCGTGGCGCCGATCGTGCTGGGCGTGCCCGTGGTGATCCCCGAGACGGGCGAGTACGTCGCCCTCGGTGCCGCCCGCCAGGCCGCCTGGGCGCTGGCGGGCACCGCCGAACCACCCGCGTGGGTGGCCGAAGGACCTGGAAACCGGCTCGTGCTGGACGAGCCGGCCGAGGCGCAACGCGCCGCGGGCAAGGAAATCCAGCGACGCCACCTCGAAGTGCGGGAAGCCGCGCACGGGGTTCCCGCGAAATTCGGAGAGGACTGACCGATGGCCACCATCACCTACGACAAGGCGACCCGGCGCTACCCCGGCACCGAGCGGCCCGCCGTCGACGCACTCGAGCTGGAGATCTCCGACGGCGAGTTCCTCGTGCTGGTCGGCCCGTCGGGTTCGGGCAAGTCGACCGCGCTGCGCATGCTCGCGGGCCTGGAGGATGTCGACGAGGGTTCGATCTGGATCGGCGACCGCGACGTGACGCAGCTGCCGCCGCGTTCGCGCGACATCGCGATGGTGTTCCAGAACTACGCGCTGTACCCGCACATGACCGTCGCGCAGAACATGGGCTTCGCGCTGAAGATCGCGGGCCGCCCGGCGTCGGAGATCAAGCAGAAGGTGCTCGAGGCCGCGAAGCTGCTGGACATCGAGCAGTACCTCGACCGCAAGCCGAAGGCGCTCTCCGGTGGTCAGCGCCAGCGTGTCGCCATGGGCCGCGCGATCGTGCGTGAGCCGCAGGTGTTCCTCATGGACGAGCCGCTGTCCAACCTGGACGCGAAGCTGCGTGTCTCCACGCGTACGCAGATCGCCGCGCTGCAGCGCCGGCTCGGCGTCACCACCGTGTACGTGACGCACGACCAGGTCGAGGCCATGACGATGGGCGACCGCGTGGCCGTGCTGTCCGACGGTCTGCTGCAGCAGTGCGACACCCCGCGCGCGCTGTACGACCACCCGGCCAACGTGTTCGTCGCCGGCTTCATCGGCTCGCCCGCCATGAACCTCGTCTCGGCGAAGCTCACGGCCGACGGCGCCGAGATCGGTGGCGCGAGCGTGCCGCTGGCGGCGTCGATCCGCTCGGCCGCCGACGGTGACACCGTGACCCTGGGCTTCCGCCCCGAGTCGCTCGAAGCCACCACCGACACCAACGGCACGCTGCCCATCAAGGTGGACCTGGTCGAGGAGCTGGGCTCCGACGCGTTCGTCTACGGCAAGCTCGCCGGCGGCGCGGGTGACCTGGCCGCCGAGGGCGCGTCGAAGAACGTCGTCGTGCGCGTGGACCCGCGCCAGACGCCGTCGATGGGCGACACCCTGCACCTGCGGATCCGTCCCGACGAGCTGCACGTGTTCTCCGGCACCACCGGGCTGCGCCTGCCCTGACGCACTGCCCTGTCGGACCCGCATGGGAAACTGGCGGTCGCTATGACTGCCAGTTTCCCGCGCGCGGAGGTCGTGATCGACCTCGACGCCGTGCGCCACAACGTCGCCCTGCTGGCCGGCCGTGCCGCCGGCTCGGCCGTGATGGCCGTGGTCAAGGCCGACGCGTACGGCCACGGCGCGGTCCCCGTCGCGCGGGCCGCGGTGGAGGCGGGCGTCACCTGGCTGGGCACGTGCTCGCTGGGTGAGGCGCTGGACCTGCGGAACGCCGGGCTGTCGGTGCGGCTGTTCAGCTGGCTCGACGTGCCGGAGGTCGACTTCGGGCCCGGCATTCTCGCGGACATCGACCTGGGTGTGAGCTCGGTCGACGAGCTTGAGCGCATCGCTTCGGCCGCGAAGCAGGTGGGTCGTCGCGCGCGCGTGCACCTGAAGATCGACACGGGCTTGTCGCGCAACGGTTGTCAGCCCGCCGACTGGCCCGCGCTGGTCGCCGCGGCCGCTGCTTCGTCCGACGTGGACGTGGTCGCCGTCTGGTCGCACCTCGCGTGCGCCGACGAGCCGGGCCACCCGTCGATCGACATCCAGGCCAAGCGCTTCGCCGATGCCTATGACGTCGCGCGTGCTGCCGGGCTCGACCCGCTGCGGCACCTGGCCAACTCCGCGGCCGTCCTGACGCGGCCGGACCTGCACTTCGACCTCGTGCGGCCCGGCATCGCGATGTACGGGCTGAACCCCGTGCCGCAGCACGAAGACCTGCGCCCGGCGATGACGTTCCGCGCGGCCGTGGCGCTCACGAAACGCCTGCCCGCAGGCGAGTCCGTCTCCTATGGACACACGTGGACGGCCTCGCGGGACACCACCGTGGCCCTCGTACCGGCCGGATACGCCGACGGGGTGCCGCGGTCGTTGTCGGGCCGCATGGACGTGTGGCTGGGCGGGCGACGGCGGGAAGTCGTCGGGCGCGTGTGCATGGACCAGCTCGTGGTCGACTGCGGTGACGACGCCCCGGCGGTCGGCGAAGAGGTGGTGCTGTTCGCGTCCGGTGCGAGCGGTGAGCCGACCGCGCGCGAGTGGGCCGACAAGCTGGGCACGATCGACTACGAGATCGTCACGTCGATGTACCGTCCGCGCGTGCAGCGGCGGTACCTGGGGGAGAGGCCGTGAGCCCTTCGGCTCGGTTGTGGGCGATCGTCGGCGGTCTCGGCGCGGTGGCCACGGGTACGGCCGCCGCGGCCCTCGTCGCGGCGCAGCAACGCAGGCAGAGTGAGGACCAGTACGTGGACGAGCAGCTGGGCGAGCTGAAGCCCGACCGCACGTCGACGGTCGCGGCCGAGGACGGCACGCCGCTTTCGGTGGAGGAGATCGACCCCGAGGACGGCGGCGAGCCCGAGGTGACGCTGGTCGGCGTGCACGGGTTTGCGTTGTCACGCAAGTCCTGGCACTTCCAGCGCCGCGCCATCGCGTCGCTGCGGCTGCCGCGCGTGCGGCAGGTGTACTACGACCACCGCAGCCACGGCCTTTCCGGCGCGGCGACGGCCGACACCAGCACCATCGAACAGCTCGCGCACGACCTCGACAGCGTGCTGCGCGCGATGGTGCCCGAGGGCCCGATCGTCCTCATGGGACATTCCTTGGGCGGCATGGTGATCATGGAGCTGGCGGCGGAGAACCCTTCGCTGTTCGAGGATCGCGTGTGCGGGGTCGCGTTCATCGCGACGGCCGCGGGCGAGGTGGGCGCGCGCGGGCTGCCGCGTTCGCTGCTGTCGAAGTACAACCCGTTGACGCGCGGCGTCGGCAACCTCGCGGGCTGGCAGCCGGGCCTGGTGGAGTTCGTGCGCGCGGCCGGCGGGCAGCTGGAACGGCAAGCCGTGCGGCGCCTGGCGTTCGGCAGCCGCGACGTCTCGCCGCGGCTGGTGGACTTCATGATCGCGATGCTCGCCGTGACGCCCGTGCGCGGCCTGGTGAACTTCGTCGACACGCTCGGCAGCCACAACCGCTACGCCGCCCTGGCGGGCCTCAAGCACACCCAGGTCCTCGTGATCGGCGGCGACTCCGACCGGTTCACGCCGTTCTCGCACGCCGAGCGCATCGCGGCCGAACTGCCCGAGGCCGAGCTCGTCCGCGTGCGTGGCGCGGGCCACATGGTGCAGCTCGAACAGCCCGACCTCGTCACGGGCCGGCTCATCGATCTTCTGCAGCGCTGTTCCGGAAGCGCCGCACCCAACCGGCGGAACTGGTGGTGGACACGGTGACGTTCCTTCTCGCGACCCCCGACGACACAATGGCCTTCGGCCGCTCCCTGGGCGCATCCCTGCGCGCGGGCGACCTGGTCCTCCTGGCGGGCCCGCTGGGCGCCGGCAAGACCACGCTCACGCGCGGCATCGCCGACGGCCTCGGCGTCGGCGGGCGCGTCAGCTCCCCGACGTTCGTGCTGGCGCGCGTCCACGCCGCGGGCGCTGCCGGCGTGCCCCTCATCCACGTCGACGCCTACCGCCTGGGCGGCGACCTCGCCCAGCTCGACGACCTGGACCTCGACACGGACCTGGAACGCTCCGCCGTCGTGGTGGAGTGGGGCGAGGGCTCGGCGGAACGGCTGTCTTCGGACTACCTGGTCGTGCGATTGTCCCGCCGGGACGACGACGTGCGCGAGATCTCGCTCGAACCGCACGGCTCTTGGGCGTCCCGAATGTCGGCCCTGCCGACGGCCTAGGCTCCGGCCCCCGCACGACGCCCTTCGCCCATCCCATCGCGGCGGGCCTGCATCCGGCTGCCTTTCCCATGGCAAGCTGCCGACCTCTATGGCAACCCGCGGTCCCTTGCCGCAAACCTCAGTGACGTTCGGCAAGCTCCGCCGTCGCATGGCAACTTGCCGCCGCCTCTGGCAGGCCTGCCGCGCGACTGGCGACTCAGACCCGGCAAGCTGCCCGCCCCTATGGCAATCGCACGCTCCCCGGGGCAAGCCTCGTTGATACTTGGCAAGGCGCGCCATTGACTGGCTGCTTGCCGGGGCGTGTGGCAAGTCGGCTGGGCGCGGCGGCTCTCCGGCAGGCTGCGCGCTTCTGTGGCGTTCGCGGGCTGGGCGCGGCAAGCCGTGTTGAGGGTTGGCAAGGTGCGTCGCTGAGTGGCTGCTTGCCGGGGCGTGTGGCAAGTCGGCTGGGCGCGGCAGCTGTCCGGCACGCCGCCATTTCTGTGGCGTTCGCGGGCTCCGGGCGGCAAGCCGTGTTGACGGTTGGCAAGGTGCGTCGTTGACTGGCCGCGTGCCGGGGCGTGTGGCAAGTCGGGTGCTCGGTTGGCGGCTCCGGCTGGCAAGCTGCCGACCTTTGCGGCATCCACGAGCCATGTGTGGCAAGTCTCGGTGGTGTTTGGCAAGCGCTGCCGTCGGGTGGCAGCTTGCCGGTGTGAGTGGCAAGCGCATCGTGGCCGGCAACTCGGTGGGTGGCCGGCCGCACCGTTCAGGCCTTGACGATCCCCCGCGCCAAGCCGAGTTCGACGAGGTCCTGGGGTCGCAGCCGGAGCTGGTCGGCCGTGGCGGGGATCTCCGTCATGGGGCGTTTCAAGATCGCGGCCGCGGCCTCCGGTGAGGTGACCGAGAAGTACGCGTCCGGAGCGATCCAGGTGTTGTCCGGGGCCGCGAAGGCCAGGGCGCCGCCGGAGCCGCCCTCGCCGATGACCAGGGTGGTGACCGGCACCGTCGCGGTGGCGATGGCCTCGAACAGCGAGGCGATGGCCGGCCCGGCGCCGCCCTCTTCGGCGGAGGCGTCGTTGGCGGCGCCGGGGGTGTCGACGAGCGTCAGGACCGGGATGCCGAGCCGCGAGGCCAGGTGGACGAGACGCGCGGCGGTGCGGAAGCCCGCCGGACGCGTCGCGGTGCCGCACTGGGCGGCGAAAGCGAGCGCGCGCCCGTCGCGCCAGCCGAAGCCGCACAGGACGCCGTCGTCGACGGCGCCGGTGCGGTCGCCGCGCAGGAGCTCGTGCCAGTCGAAGTAGGCGTCCAGGTACGAGGCCGCGCGGGGCCGCCGAGAGGAGCGGGCGGCGCGGACGGCGTCCCAGCCGGTCGAGGGCACCGGCACGTCACGCAGAGCCGCCGGGGGAGGGGCCGGCGACGAAGACCGCGAAGTCACCAGCCGCAGCCAACGCTCCAGAACCGACCCGAGCGAAGACGGCGAAACCAGCTGGTCGACCTGCCCCCACTCGTACTTCGCCTCGACCGTGTAAGCCTCCGAAGGCGACGTCGCCGGCCGCACGCGCGAGCCCGCGAAACCCACCTGCGCCAGCGGCAAGCCGAGCACCACGTCGGCGCTCGCGCCCAGCGTCGCCCAGCCGCCGCCGGTCGTGGGGTCGCGCAGCACGGAGATCTGCGCGACGCCGTCCGCCCGCGCCGCCGCCGAAGCGCGCGCGATCCGCTGCAGCTGGGACAACGCGCGCATGCCGTGCTGCATGCGACTGCCGCCCGTCGCGATCAACGCCACCACGGGCAGTTTCCGCGACCGCGCCAGGGAAAACGCGGCCTCCACCCGATCACCGGTGCGTCGGCCGATCGACCCGCCGAGGAACCCGAACTCCCACACCACCAGCACCGCGGGCGTCGCACCCACCAGCGCCTCACCGACGATCACCGACTCCGTCTCGCCCGTCCGTGCCGCGGCCGCCGCGTAGGCGTCGCGGTAGCCGGGCCAGCCGAGTGGATCGTCGACACTACCGTCCACATCAGACAGTTCAGTGAACCCGGTCGACACCTGCGCGATGACCTCGCGGGCCGAGGGCCTCACCCCAGCGCTCGCTTCAGGATCTTGCCCATGTCGTTGCGCGGCAACGCATCCAGGAACCGCACGACCCGCGGCCGCTTGTGCGGGGCCAGCAATTTCGAGACGTGATCCGCCAGCTCGGCAGCCGAAGGCGGCGAGCCCGAAGGCACGACCCACGCCACGATCCGCTCGCCGAGATCGTCGTCCGGCTCTCCCGTCACGGCCGCCTCGGCGACGCCCGGGTGCTCCAGCAGCGCGTTCTCGATTTCCCCGGCGCCGATCTTGTACCCGCCGCTCTTGATGAGGTCGGTGGCCTTGCGCCCGACGATCTTCACGTACCCGTCGGCGTCGCGCGTCGCCATGTCGCCGGTGCGGAACCAGCCGTCCGCAAGCGCGGCAGCCGTCGCGTCCGGCCGGTTGAGGTACTCGGTGAACAGGTTCGGGCCGCGCACCTGGATCTCGCCGACGGTCTCCAGTTCAGTGATCTCGACGCCCGCCTCGTCGACCAGCCGCAGCTCGACACCCGCCAGCGGCACGCCGACCGTGCCCGGCTTGCGCTCGCCGTCGGCGCGGACGCTGGTGTTCATCAGCGTCTCGGTCATCCCGTAGCGCTCCACGACCTGCTGCCCGGTCGCCGCCGTGATGCGCTGGTGGTCGTGCACGGGCAGCGCCGCCGACCCGGACACCAGCAGCCGGGCCCCGCGCAATGCCGCGGCCAGCGCGGAGTCCGAAGCCACCGTCTCCGCGATCCGGTGGTACATCGTCGGGACGCCGAACATCATCGTCGCGCCGCTGGTCAGTTCCTTCGCGACGCCCTCGGTCGAGAACCGCCCGAGGTGCCGCACCGAGCCACCCCGGCGCAGTGGGCCGAGGATCCCGAGGATCAGCCCGTGCACGTGGAACAGCGGCAGCCCGTGCACCAGCACGTCGTCGCCGGTCCACTCCCACGCGTCCTCCAGCGCGTCCAGCGTCGACGAGACCGCGCGGCGGGGGAGCACCACGCCCTTCGGCGGGCCGGTGGTGCCGGAGGTGTAGACGATGAACGCGGGCGCCTCGGCGTCCGGCTCGGCAGCCGGCACGGCCCCCGACCCGGTGAGCGGGATGTCCCGGCGTTCGAGCTCCGCGAGCCCGTCGGGAAGCGTGACGCCGGCCTCCGCCAGCACCAGTGCCGGCGTGCTGTCGGCCAGGATGTGAGCGAGCTCGCGTTCCCCGATCTTCGGGTTCAGCGGCACCACGGGCACCCCCGCGAGCAGCGCGGCGACCACGGCGACGCTGGTGTGCAGCGTCGGCGTCGCCCACACCGCGACCCGGCCGGCGGGCAGCTCGCTCGCCAGGGAACCGGCGACCGCGCCCAGCTCGGCGTAGGTGAGCGCCTGGTCACCGAACCGCAACGCCTCCCGGGGAGAACCGTCGGTGATCGCGGGGAACAGCGGATCGGGCACGGTGAGGACCTCCTGCGGCGCGGCGTCGGCGGGCGTCTCACCGGCACCGTACCGCGCCGTGACCTCGGCCACCTGCGACGCGATTCACACGGTTGCGGGGTTGCCCCTTCGGCCCGCCAGCCTGTCACTCTCGGACTGGACGTAAGCTGGGAAACCGTGCTGGTACTGGCGATCGACACCTCGACCCCGGCCGTGACCGCGGGCATCGTCGCCGTGGACGAGTCGGAACTGACCACCCGGGCCGACCGCGTCACGGTCGACCCGCGAGCCCACGGCGAGCTCATCACGCCCCACGCCCTCGCGGCGGCCGAGGCAGCGGGCGTGACGCTGCGCGACCTCGACGCGATCGTGTGCGGCGTCGGCCCCGGCCCGTTCACGGGCCTGCGCGCCGGCATGGCCACGGCCGCGGCGTACGGCCACGCGCTCGGCATCCCCGTCTACCCGGTCGGCAGCCTCGACGCGATCGCCGCGGAGGTGGTGCGCACGGACAAGCCGTTCCTCGTGCTCACCGACGCCCGCCGTCGCGAGGTGTACTGGGCCGAGTACGACGCGGCCGGCACGCGCGTGAGCGGTCCCCACGTGCAGCGCCCCGCCGAGGTCGAGACCACTTCGCGCGTCGCCGCCGGTGACGGTGCGCTGCAGTACGCGGACGCGGTCGGCGTCGTGCCCATCGAGCCGCGGTTCCCGTCGCCGTCCGGGCTGGTCCGCGTCGCGCGCGAAGCGCTGCTGTCCGGCGCGACGCCCGAGCCACTGACGCCGCTGTATCTGCGCCGCCCCGACGCCGTCGAGCCCACCGCTCGCAAGAGGGTGACGTCGCCATGAAGCTCGACCGCCTGCGCCGCAGCGACGCGAAGCGCTGCGCGGAGATCGAGCAGGTGCTCTTCCCCGGCGACGACCCGTGGAGCGCCCGCGCGTTCCACTCCGAGCTGGACCAGGGTCACTTCTACCTGGCCGCGCGCACCGACGACGGCACCGAGCTGCTCGGCTACGGCGGCCTCGCCGTGGTCGGCCGCCGCGGCGAGTACGAGGCGGAGATCCACACCATCGGCGTGGTGCCCGAGGCGCAGGGCCAAGGCATCGGCAAGGCCCTGCTGCGCGCGTTGCTGGAGCGCGCCGACGAGGTGTCGGCGCCCGTGTTCCTCGAGGTGCGCACCGACAACGACACGGCCGTCGGCCTCTACGAACGGCACGGTTTCGAGAAGCTCGGCATCCGGAAGCGCTACTACCAGCCCTCCGGTGCCGACGCGTTCACCATGGCCCGCCCGGCGCGGACCCCGGCAAAAGACGAGGTGGCCGGCTGATGTCGCGCGTCATCATGGGCATCGAGAGCTCCTGCGACGAGACCGGCGTCGGCCTCGTCCGCCTGCACGACGACGGCGCGGTGGAACTGCTCGCCGACGAGGTCGCCTCCAGCGTCGAGCAGCACGCGCGCTTCGGCGGCGTGGTGCCCGAGGTCGCCAGCCGCGCGCACCTCGAAGCGATGGTGCCCACGGCCGAGCGGGCGTTCGCGACGGCCGGGCTGAAGCTGTCCGATGTGGACGCCATCGCCGTGACGGCCGGGCCTGGGCTCGCCGGCGCGTTGCTGGTCGGCGTGTCGGCGGCGAAGGCCTACGCGTCGGCGCTCGACGTGCCGCTCTACGGCGTGAACCACCTGGCCGGGCACATCGCGGTGGACACGCTGCAGCACGGTCCGTTGCCCTCGCCGGTGCTCGCGCTGCTGGTGTCCGGTGGGCACACGCAGCTGCTGCGCGTGGACGACATCGCGTCGAAGATCACCGAGATCGGGTCCACTGTGGACGATGCCGCCGGTGAGGCCTACGACAAGGTCGCCCGGGTGCTGGACCTGCCGTACCCGGGTGGGCCGCCGATCGACAAGGCGGCCCGGCTGGGCAACGGTTCCGCCATCGCGTTCCCGCGCGGTATGACGGGTCCGCGCGACGCGAAGTTCGACTTCTCGTTCTCCGGCTTGAAGACCGCCGTGGCGCGGTGGGTGGAGAAGGTGGAACGCGACGGTGGCGAAGTGCCGGTGAACGACGTCGCGGCTTCGTTCCAGGAGGCCGTGGCGGACGTGCTGACCGCGAAGGCCGTGAAGGCGGCTCAAGAGCAGGGGATCGGTACCATCGTGATCTCCGGCGGTGTCGCCGCGAATTCCCGGCTGTCCGAGCTGGCGGCCGAACGCTGTGCCGCGGCGGGCATCGAGCTGCGCGTGCCGCGGCCCCGGCTGTGCACGGACAACGGCGCGATGATCGCGGCGCTCGGCGCCCACGTCGTCGCGGCCGGGCGGCCGACGGCACCGTGGGAGTTCTCGGCCACCCCGGGGCTGTCGGTGGAGATCGTCTCGCTCTAGGAGTGGGCCTGCTGCAGTGCGGTTTTCACGCCCAGCAGGCGCTCGATCGCGGTGGTGGCCTTCTCGGCGGCGTGGCCGTCGCCGTAGGGGTTCGGCGTCTGCGCGGGGCACAGGCTCCCGGCCAGCAGCCGGGTCGCGGTGCCGGTGATCTTCTCCGGATCCGTGCCCACCAGCCAGGCGCACCCGGCGTCGACGGCCTCGGCGCGTTCCGTGACCTCGCGCAGCACCAGCACGGGCGTCCCGAACGTCGGCGCCTCCTCCTGGATGCCGCCGGAATCCGTGAGCACGAGCGACGCCAGCCGCAGCGCGCGCACGAGGTCGGGGTACTCGAGCGGCTCGGTGATCGTCACGCGCTCGACGCCGCCGAGTGTCGCCGTCACCTGCGCCCGCACCGCCGGGTTGGGGTGGACGGGGAACAACACCTGCACGTCGGGATGGGTTTCGACGATCCGCCGCACGGCGGTCAGCGTCTGATCCAGCGGCTCGCCCCAGGACTCCCGGCGGTGCGACGTCACCAGCACCAGCCGTTCCCCGGCCTCCGCGATCTCCATCTCCAGCAACGCCAGCGCCGGATCGTGCGCCGGCAGGTCGCGCGCCGTGATCGCCAGCACCGCGTCGACGACCGTGTTCCCGGTCAGCACGATCTTCTCGTCGGCGACGCCCTCCGCGCGCAACGCCTTCGCCGCCGCTTCGGTCGGCGCCAGGTGCAACGCCGCGATGCGCGCCACCATCTGCCGCGTGCCCTCTTCGGGGAACGGCGCGGCGAGATCGTTGGTCCGCAGCCCGGCTTCGAGGTGCACCACCGGAATCCCCAGCCAGAACGCCGCCAGCGCCCCCGCCAGCCCCGTCGTGGTGTCGCCCTGGACGACCACCGCCGCCGGCCTGAGGCTCCGCAGCTGCGCGTCCAACGCCGGCAGCAGCCCGCTCACCAGCTCGGCCTGCGTCCCGCTCACCCGCTCCGGCACGTCCAGCCACGCGTCCACGCCCAGCCCGAACGGCACGAGCGCCTGCTCCACCATCCCCTGGTGCTGGCCGCTGTGCACCAACACGGGCCGTACCCCGGCACGCCCCTCGAGCGCCACGACGAGCGGCGCCAGTTTCACCGCCTCCGGCCGCGTGCCGGCCAGCAACATCACGTCCACGTGTTCCACACTTTCGAGTGTCCCGGAAACCCCAGCTCACCGACGTTCGAGAGAACGACCGGGCCTTTCACCGACCGCGAATCACCGCGGGCTGCGGCTGGCGGAGGTCTTGTGCTGTTCGGTTGTGTGTCTTGCTCCCGCGCGCCTGGCGGCTCCGCGGTTCGCGTCCACGCCAAGCGGGACCGCGTGAGTCCCGGCAGTCGCTTGCGCCCACGCTGCTTGCGACGACTACGCCGGGTGCGGGCTGTCGTCTTGTAGTTGTGGTCATCGGTTCGCCGCTGACGCATCGGGCCCGGGAGGGCCGCGCGGGTTTCCGCGTCCGGCCGCTCCCACCCGCGTGGTTGTGGTCGCTTGGGCCGGTCGCCCTCGGGTTGGCGGTCGGGCGGTGAAGCGGTGCGCCGGGCTGCTCGCTGGAGGTGAGCAGCCCGGCGCGGCACAGCCCGTGGGCCGCCGGCCGAAGCCGGTGGCCCACGGTGCTGCTAACCGCGGGCGAGCCGCCGGTTGCGGCGGTAGGCGGCGATCACCGCGACGGTCCCGAGGACCACGAGGAGCGCGCCGACCGTGATCCACCAGCCGACGTCGGCGCCGGTGGCGGCGAGGGTGCCCACGCCGCCACCGGCGACGCCGACGCCCGCACCTGGCATCTTGTACATCAGTCGATCACCCCGGACCGGTCAGGCGACCGAGCGGCGACGGGTGAACCGCAGGCCGACCGGCACGGCGACGGCCGCGAGCACACCGAGGCCCACCCACAGGCCGGCGCCGGACGCGAGCGGCATCGGCGGAGCGGCCGGGCCGCAGGTCGCCGACGACACGATCACGTCGCCGCTGCCGAGGGCGCCGACGACGCCGCCGAGCAGCTTCAGGTGCAGGGCGTTGACCGTGAGGCTGCCGTCCTTGTTCTTGATCTGCTCGTTGAGGATCAGCGTCGCCACGTTGACCGGGCCGAGCCCGACCTTGATCTGCGTGTTCGGCGCCGGGTTCGAGTCGACGTCGCCGACACTGCCCAGATCGGCCCCGACCAGCGTGGAGCTGCCCTTGACGCCTTCCTGGGTCGCGGTGCAGACCGCCTCCACGGCCTTGATCCCGACGTTGCCCAGCGCCGCCTTCAGCAGCGGCAGCCCGACGTTGGCGGTGCTCGCCTTCGCCGTGACCGCGCCCGAGTTGTCGTCGCGGACGGCCGAGGTGTTGATGACGCCGGCGGTGAGGATCCCGGCGGCGTTGGCGCTGACCGTGCTGTTGCTCGTCGGTCCGTCGGTGTTCGCCGCCGCGAGCGGGCCGAGCTTGACCGCGGACGCGCCGAGCAGCTTCACGTCGACGTTCACGCCGTAGGCGGAACCGTCACCGGGCGCCGCCGAAGCCGGAACTGCTCCGGCGAGGGCGATGCTCGCCACCACAGCGGCGAGCATCCCGCCTCGTCGCAAGAGGTGTTTCTTCACTGGTCCTCCGATTTTTGTCAGGGCGAGCCGCTGCACGGACGAATCCCGCTGAACAAGAGTCGGCACGCTGATCGAATATCGGTGGCGTTGCCGGAAATGGCACACAATTCCGGGGAGACCACCGTATCGGGTGGTTTATCCGGGCCGGTTCCCACGTCGGTGCAGGCATCACCCGAACGGCCTAGCAAGCTTCTCGTCATTCGTGCCGAAAGGCGCTGGGAGATCCCTGAGAAGGGGGATACCCGTCGAAAGTTCCGGCACTGGTGTCTTACGCTGGCGCCGGGGTCCGCCGTTCTTCCGAAGGTTTCCGGCTGAGAGGGTCGTCGTGGCAGTAGCGAACACACCTGTGTCCCCCGTCTCCCGGTTTCCGCTGCGTATGGCGGTGCTCGGGGTGGTCGCGGTCGGCGTGGTCCTCGTGCTCGTGGAGCGGTCCTACCGCGAGCTGGAAGTGCAGCTCGCGGGGGCGATACTGAGGGTCATCACCTCATCGGGTGTTTATGTGGCCGGTAGTCGCGAATCCGTGTACTTCGGGTTGACCGGCGCTACTCCGTTCGGGTTGAGAATGACCCCGGAATGCTCTTCTGTATTCCTCTTGCTGCCACTTCTGCTCGTGACTGCGGTGCTCCTCTACTTCCGTCCGCGGAATGCGCGCCGACTGTTTCTCTCGCTGGGAATTGCCGCGATCGCCGTCATTCTCGTGAATCAGTTGCGTATTCTCACCATCGTCGGTCTGGTCCACGCGCTGGGCACCGACGAGGGCTACTACTGGGGCCACACGCTGCTCGGCTCGATGGTCAGCGTGCTCGGCGGCGCGGTGTCGCTCGTGCTGTTCGTCTGGCTCGCGACCCGCCAGACGAAGGCGGAGAAGAACCAGGGCACGGCCGCGTGAACGACACCGGGTTCAAGGTCCTGCTCTCGATCACCCAGGCGTTCGCGCTGACGATGAGCGTCGCGTTCATCGTCTACGTCGCGATGATCGTGGTGCCCTACCTGCGCCGCAAACCCGCCCCGGTCGGCGATCCCGACGCGTTCGCCTGGCACTTCTTCGTGCCATGCCGCGACGAGGAAGCCGTGATCCGCGAGACCGTGCGCTACCTGCGCACCACCTTCCGCCGCGCGCACGTGTGGGTCGTCGACGACGACTCCGACGACCGCACCGCCCGCGTCGTCCGCTCGGTGTGGCGGCGCAACGGCGGCTACGACCCCAACCTGCATCTGGTGGCGCGCAAGCGGCCCGAGGCCCGCACGGGCAAGGGCGACGCCCTCAACGCCGCCTACCGGGCCCTCGACGAGTGGCTCGAACCCGACACCGACCGCGACCGCGTGGTCGTGGTGGTCGTCGACGCGGACGGCCGCCCGGCCGCCAACTGCCTCGAGGTCTGCGCGGCCGACCACCTCTTCGGCGACCGGAAGATCGGCGCCGTGCAGCTCGACGTGCGCATGAGCAACGTCCGCACCCGCCCGCCGGGTCGCACCTGGTTCGCGCGCGCGTTCGGGCTGAAGCTGGCGCAGCTGCAGGACCTGGAGTTCCGCACGGCGATCGCCGCGATCCAGACCTCCCGCGGCTTCACCGGCACGATCTCCATGGGCGGCAACGGCCAGTTCACGCGACTGGCCGCCCTCGACTCCATCGGCGGCGACGAGCACCAGCCCTGGCGCGGCTCCCTGCTGGAGGACTTCGAGCTCGGCGTCCACCTGCTCACGGCCGGCTGGCGCACGGGCTTCACGCCGGATTCCCACGTGGCGCAGGAAGGCCTGTACAGCCTGCGGCGTTTCCTCGTGCAGCGCACGCGCTGGGGCCAGGGCACGATGCAGTGCTCGCGGTACCTGCGCCGCATCTGGGACTCACCGCACGTGTCCACTTTGGGCGCCGCGGAGATGATGTACTACCTGGCGCAGCCGTGGATGCAGCTGCTCGGTTCGCTGCTCTACCCGGTGCCGTTCATCCTCCTGCTGGCCACCACGGCCGGCGATCCGTCGCAGGTCTGGACGTGGTTCACCGGCGGCGCCTGGATCCTCTTCGCCATCTACGGCTCGTTCGGCCTGCTGCCGTTCGTGGTGTGGGGCCCGATCTACCAGATGAAATGCCTGGGCAGCAAGAACATCTTCCGCGGCCTCGGCATGGGCCTGCTGTACGCGGCCTACATCTACACCTTCTACATCACGTCCTGGCGCGCCGTGACCCGTCTCGTGCGCGGCCGCAACGGCTGGTCCAAGACGCGGCGCAACACCGAGGTCACCAGCGGCGTGAAGGTGGCGCTGGACAGCTGAGGCAACGAAGAAGGGCCCCTCCGCCGGGAGAGGCCCTTCTTCGTCTTCACAACCTCAGAAAGCCGGCTTCAGCACCACGTCGTCGAGGTTCACGTACTCGACGCGGTGTCCGAACTGGACTTCCACGTACTTCGTCTTCCCGCGCACCACCACGTGGTCCGACACGTCGAACGTCGTCGCCGAGTAGTACTCCGACGGAACGACGCCGCCGACGGAGTAGGTCTGGCCCGCCGCGAACGTGTAGGGCATGGGCGCCAGCGCTTGCGGCGTGATCCCGGCCGGGTACGCCGACGCCTCCGGGAACGCCCGCCCGTAGACGGGAATCGTCGCCTTGCCCGGCTTCGGCGTGGCGACGAGGCCGCTCGCCGGGACCACGGTGTTGCTCGGCAGCCAGCCCTTCTGACCCAGGTACCAGATCGCCGTCCAGCCGCCCTGCCGTCCGGCCACGGCGTACTGCTGGCCGGTGGCCACGCGGCTGCCGACGTCGGAAATGTCCATAGTGGACGCCCCGGTGCCGTGCAGCCCGGCGTCGGACAGCAGGGGAGACGCGGTGTCCGGCGCCGTGTGCAGCACCACGGCCTCCGAGCCGCGCGCGGCGCACGGCGTGCCGGAGCCGATCTTGTCGCAGCCGGTGAACACGGGCTGGTTGGCCGCGAACTTCGGCGCGATCGTCACCATCGACGAGCCGGCCCGGCCGGTGGCCTTGATCGGCGCGCCCAGCAGGTCGAAGTAGTGCGACCAGTCCCAGTACGGACCCGGATCCCAGTGCATGCCGGGGATGGTGGCGGGCGTGGTGCCCGGCACGTTGTCGTGGCCGATGATGTGCGCGCGGTCCAGCGGCACGCCGTAGCGCTTCGCCAGGTAGCCGACGAGCTTCGCCGACGACCGGTACATCGCCTCGGTGTACCAGGTGCCCTGCGCGGCGAAGCCCTCGTGCTCGACGCCGATGGACTTCGCGTTGACGTACCAGTTGCCCGCGTGCCAGCCGACGTCCTTGGTCGGCACGTGCTGCGCGATCAGGCCGTCCTGCGAGCGGACGGTGTAGTGCCACGCGAGGTAGGTCGGGTCCTGCGCCAGGGTGAGCGCGTCGTCCCAGTAGCCCTCGGTGTCGTGGATGACGATCGTGTCGATCTTCTGGCTCTGCGGCCGGTTCGCGATGTCGTGGTTGCCGTAGTCGCCGCCGGGCAGCTCCTGGTAAGGCGCGGGCACGGACTCACAGGCCACGGACTTCGGGCACTCGGTGGCGGGCGGGGCATCGGCTTTCAGGCCCAGCCGCTCGGCCTGCGCCCGGTCGGGCGTGACGCCGGGGGTCGCGGCGAGCGTGACGGCCTGGCCGTCGTCGGTCGTGCGCGTCTCACCGCCGGCGATGGTGGTGTAGACCTCGTCGGCGAAGGTCTGGGCCGCCGTCACGTCCTCGGAGCCGCTGTACGCGGCGACGGCGCCGTACCAGTCCTTCGCGTCTTCGCTGCGCACGCCGAGCTTGCGCTGGTACTCGGCCAGCAGGGCGGCGCCGCCGCGGATGTTCTGCTTCGGGTCGGTGCGCAGCGTCGCCGCGTCCGTGTGCAGCAGGGCCGCAGCCTGGTCCACGGTCTGCAGGCCGGGCGGGATCGCGGCGGGCTGCTGGGTGGGCTTCGGGTGCAGCGCGGGCCGGGCGTCGTCGCCGCGCGGGTCTTCGCCGCTCTGGTCGAACTCGCTGGTCACGACGCCGGCCGTGCGCAGGTCCGTGAGGTGCATCGGCCCGTAGCCGGCGGCGGTGCTGGGCGTGCCGGCGTTGTAGTCCCAGCGGGACTCCAGGTACGAGACGCCGAGCAGCACGTCGAGCGGGACGCCGAACTCCTTCGCCGCGCTCGTGAAGTCTTGTTGGCGCTGCTGGTTCGCCGGTTGGGCTTGGGCGGGTGCCGACGTCGCCAATGCGACCGCCAGCAACCCCGCCCCGCCCGCGACGGTCAGCCGCCGCGTAACGGAGTGGAACATCGGTGGGGACCCCCAGGTGTCGGTGCTTTTCCGGCGAAACTTAACCAGAAACGGGGGCGGCTGGTAAGACTCCGCGACGGCGCTTTCGCCCAGCGGTCGTCAGCGCCCGATCACGAGCACGAGCGAGCCGTCGAACGTGGGCTGTTCCTTGAGCGCTCGGTGTTCGGCCGCCCAGGTCCCGTCGGCGAGATCGCTGGTCAGCTTGCGCGTGAACCGCGCCACGGCCGCTTCGTCGACAAAGCTCCACGCCGAACACGCCTGCCGCGCCGGCGGCTCCAGCAGCATCTCCGGCCGCGCGTAGTACGCCTCGTTGAACCCGTCGACGCAGTCGCGCGGCACCGGCACGGGCACGACCTCGGTGTCGCCCAGGTACTTCGCGATCTCGCTGATCGCGGGGTACCGGCGTGCTTCCGTGTCGAGCACTTCCGGGGCGTACTCGTACAGCCAGAAGTCCCGTACCCGGTCGGGATCGCAGGTGAGGATCGCGACCGGTCCCTTCGTGACGCGCCGAACCTCGCTCAGGCCCTTCGCGAGATCCGGCCACTGGTGCACGGTGAACGTCGCCATGGCCGCGTCGAAACTGTTGTCCTCGAACGGAAGATCCTCCGCCGTCGCGTCCACTGCGGGCCGGTCCTCCGGCCGCAGCGCCCGCATCGACGCGGACGGCTCGACGGCGGTCACGGTCCGGCCGGCCGGCTCGTACGACCCCGCGCCGGCCCCGACGTTCAGCACGGTCCTCGCGTTCCCGAGCGCTTCGTCGACCGCGGCGGCGATGCGGGGGTCGGGGTTGCGGTAGCCGGTGTAGACCTTGCCGATCTCGCCGTAGTCCGCGTCGCCCGCGCTGCCGTCGGCCATCCTGCTGCTCACGGCCACGAGCCTAGCGATCTTCGGCCGTGCTCAGGCGGTGTTCGTCCGTCCGCGGTCGACGCCTGACCCAAGTTCCGGGACGAGCGCCCGCACGCGATTGCGGATCTCGTCCCGGATGACGCGGACTTCAGCGAGGGATTTGCCGGCCGGGTCGTCGAGTTCCCAATCGAGGTAGGTCTTGCCGGGGAAGACGGGGCAGGCGTCACCGCAGCCCATGGTGATGACGACGTCCGACGCTTCCACGGCGTCGAGGGTGAGAACCTTCGGCGTCTCCGCGGTGAGGTCGATGCCGGCCTCGGCCATGGCTTCGACCACGACGGGGTTGAGCGAGTCGGCCGGTGCGGAGCCGGCCGAGCGGACCTCGACGAGGTCACCGCCGAGGTGCGAGAGGAACGCGGCGGCCATCTGCGACCGGCCCGCGTTGTGCACGCAGACGAACAACACGGACCGGGTCACGAGCGAGCCTCCTGGAGTGTGCGGGGAACGCCGAACAGCAGCGCGACGAGCGCGAGGCCGACGGCGGCGCCGACGACCTGGGCGGCGACGAAGGGACCGACCGAGCCGGGTGCGATCCCGGCGAACGTGTCGGTGAAAGCGCGTCCGACGGTCACCGCCGGGTTCGCGAACGAGGTGGAGCTCGTGAACCAGTAGGCGGCGCCGATGAACGACGCCACCGCCACCGGTGCGTGGTGCGCGCGTCCGGTGCGGTCGAGCCCTGCGATCAGCATGAGCAGACCGGCCGTCGCCACCACCTCGCCGAGCCACAGGTTCCCGGCGGTGCGGTCATGACCGGACCACTGCACGAGCGGGCGGGCGAACATCGCGTTCGCCAGGACCGCGCCGCCGATGCCGCCGGCGAACTGCGCGGGCACGTACGCGGCGACGTCGCGCAACCCGAACTTCCCACGACGGGTGAGCCACGCCGCCAGCGAGACCAGCGGGTTGAAGTGCGCGCCGGACACCGGCCCGAACAACGCGATCAGCACGCCCAGCCCGAAAACGGTGGCCAGCGAGTTCGCCAGCAGCTGCACGCCGACGTCGCGCGACAGCTCGGCGGCCTGGGCACCGGAGCCGACGACCACGGCCACCAGCGCGGCCGTTCCCACGGCCTCGGCGGCCGCGCGGCGAAGAAGCGAGGTGGTCACGCCGGGGCCACCTGCGGTACGCGCAGCACAGCGGCGAGACGCTCCATTGTGGACGGAATCGCCCAGTAGTAGACCCACGTCCCCCGGCGCTGGCAGTCGATCAAACCGGCCTGGCGCAACAGTTTCAGGTGGTGCGAGATCGTCGGCTGCGCGAGGTCGAACGCCGGCGTCAGCTCGCACACGCACATCTCGCCGCCCTCGCGGGAGGCGATCATCGACAGCAGCCGCAGCCGCACCGGGTCGCCCAGCGCCTTGAACACGCGGGCCAGCTCGGCGGCCTCGGCTTCGGCCAAGGGTGCCGAGCTCAGCCCCGCGCAGCACCCCGCACGCGCGTCGGGCAACTCCTGGATCGACATGCTTCTATATTGACGTTTGCCGATCCAGAGCGCAAGGTTGTTTCCACAAACGTCGATACAAGCTGATCCAGCAAGGAGAAGCACGATGACCGACCTGCGTGAAACCGTGCGCCGGCGCTACGCCGCGGCCGCCCTCGAAGTCACCTCAGGCGGGACCGGGTGCTGCGGCCCGGCACCGGCCGACGTCGACTTCGGCTCCGGCCTCTACGCCGCCGACGAACGCGCCGAGCTGCCCGCCGACGCCGTCTCCGCCTCCCTGGGCTGCGGCAACCCCACCGCGGTCGCCGACCTGCACCCCGGCGAGCACGTGCTGGACCTCGGCTCCGGTGGCGGCATCGACGTCCTGCTGTCCGCCCGCCGCGTCGGCCCCGCCGGCAAGGCCTACGGGCTCGACATGACCGACGAGATGCTGGCGTTGGCCACCGCCAACGCCGCCAAGGCCGGCGCCACCAACGTCGAGTTCCTGAAGGGCGCCATCGAATCCATCCCGCTGCCCGCGGACTCCATCGACGTCGTGATCTCCAACTGCGTGATCAACCTGTCCACCGACAAACCCGCCGTCTTCGCGGAAACCTTCCGCGTCCTCAAGCCCGGCGGACGGATCGGGGTGTCCGACGTGGTCGCGGAAGACACCCTCAGCCCCGCCCAGCGCGCCGAACGCGGCGACTACGTGGGCTGCATCGCCGGCGCCCTGTCCTTCGCCGAGTACCGCGCGGGCCTGGAAGCCGCGGGCTTCACCGACATCCAGCTCACCCCGACCCACCTCGTCGCCGACGGCATGCACTCCGCGATCGTCCGCGCCGCCAAACCCGTCTGACCTGGCATCGTCGGGCGGGTGCCCCTGAACGTCGTCGGCCAGGCCGTGGGCCTGTTCGCCGTGACCAACGTCGACGACCTCCTCGTGCTGGCCCTCTTCTTCGCCCGCGGCGCAGGTTTGCCCGGCGCGACCCGGGCCGTCGTGACCGGCCAGTACCTCGGGTTCGCGGCGATCCTCGTCGTCGCCGTGGCGGCCGCGTTCGGGGTGACGTTCCTGCCGGCCGGCTTCATCCCGTACCTCGGCCTGCTGTCGATCGCCCTGGGGATCCGCGCCGCGGTGCAGGCCTGGCGCCACCGCGGCGACGACGCCGAACCCGCCCGCCCCGGCGGCCCACGGACCCTCGAAGTCGCCGCCGTCACCCTCGCCAACGGCGGCGACAACATCGGCGTCTACGTCCCCGTCTTCGCCACCACCGGCCCGGCCGGCACGACGGTCTACGCGGTGGTGTTCCTCGTGCTGGTCGCCGCCTGGCTCGCCGCCGGCCACCACCTCGCCACGCGTCCCGCCGTCGCCCGGACCCTCGCGCGTTGGGGCCACATCGTCCTGCCCGCCGTGCTGATCGCCCTCGGCCTGCTCATCCTGATCGACGGCGCCTAGCGACGGCCGGCGGAACCAGTGCGAAATGAAGTCGCTGGTCAGCCCGCCTCGGCGAGGATTCCCCCACGTCAGATGGACCCTCCTTGCAATGCTGGCACTCCCGTGGCTAGAGTGCTAATCGAACGGCCCGAACACGCCCGGCACCCGCGACGGCGGGGGTGGTAGGAGCCGTAAGTCATCCTGCCGACGCTTTCGACGACCGTGGAGGTCAACCCGGTGAGCGTGAACATCAAGCCGCTCGAGGACAAGATCGTTGTCCAGACGAGCGAGGCCGAGGAGACGACCGCTTCCGGCCTCGTCATCCCCGACACCGCCAAGGAAAAGCCCCAGGAGGGCAAGGTTCTGGCCGTGGGCCCGGGCCGGATCGACGACAAGGGCAACCGCGTGCCGCTCGACGTGGCCGTGGGCGACGTCGTGATCTACTCCAAGTACGGCGGCACCGAGGTCAAGTACAACGGTGAGGACTACCTCATCCTCTCCGCCCGCGACGTGCTGGCCGTCATCAACTGACGTCCGCTCGCAGCGCATGACGCCCCGGGCCCCGCACAAGCCGGGGGACGGGGCGTTCTTGCGTTCAAAAACCCCTGAAAGGTAAGCGGAACACGCTATGCCCAAGCAGATCAGTTTCGACGAGGACGCTCGTCGCGCGCTCGAGCGCGGGGTGAACAAGCTCGCCGACGCCGTCAAGGTGACCCTCGGCCCGCGTGGTCGCCACGTCGTTCTGGACAAGAAGTTCGGCGGCCCGACCATCACCCTCGACGGCGTGACCGTCGCGCGTGAGATCGAGCTCGACGACCCGTTCGAGAACCTCGGCGCGCAGCTGGCCAAGAACGTGGCCACGAAGACCAACGACGTCGCCGGTGACGGCACGACCACCGCCACGGTGCTGGCCCAGTCGCTGGTCAAGCACGGTCTTCGCAACGTCGCCGCCGGTGCCAACCCGACCTCGGTCGGCAAGGGCATCGAGGCCGCGGCCGAGAAGGTCGTCGAGATCCTCAAGTCCAAGGCCACCCCGGTCAAGGGCCGCGAGAACATCGCGCAGGTCGGCACCGTCACCTCCCGCGACGCCACGATCGGCCAGCTGCTCGGCGAGGCCGTCGAGCGCGTGGGCGAGGACGGCGTGATCACCATCGAGGAGTCGTCGACCCTGGCGACCGAGCTCGTGATCACCGAGGGCGTGCAGTTCGACAAGGGCTTCCTGTCGGCGCACTTCGCGACCAACCCCGAGGACCAGAAGGCGATCCTCGAGGACGCCTACATCCTGCTGTCCCGCGAGAAGATCTCGGCGCTGGCCGACCTGCTCCCGGTGCTGGAGAAGGTCGTCGAGGCCAAGAAGCCGCTGCTGATCATCGCCGAGGACGTCGACGGCGAGGCGCTGTCGACCCTCGTGGTGAACTCGCTGCGCAAGACGATCACCGCCGTCGCGGTCAAGGCGCCGTTCTTCGGTGACCGCCGCAAGGCGTTCCTGGACGACCTCGCGTTCGTCACCGGCGGCGAGGTCGTCTCCGCCGAGATCGGCGTGAAGCTGTCCGAGATCGACCTCAGCTCGCTGGGTCGCGCTCGCCGGATCGTCGTCACCAAGGACGACACCACGATCGTCGACGGCGCGGGCTCCAAGGACGCCATCGCCGGCCGGATCGCGCAGATCCGCAAGGAGATCGAGACCACCGACTCCGACTGGGACCGCGAAAAGCTGCAGGAGCGGCTCGCGAAGCTCGGCGGCGGCGTGGCCGTGATCAAGGTCGGCGCGGCCACCGAGACCGAGCTCAACGAGCGCAAGCACCGCATCGAAGACGCCGTGGCGTCGACGAAGGCGGCCGTCGAGGAGGGCATCCTCCCCGGTGGTGGCTCGGCGCTGGTCCACGCGGTCAAGGAGCTCGAGGGCGACCTCGGCCTGACCGGTGACGAGGCCACGGGCGTCCGCATCGTCCGCGACGCGCTCACCGCCCCGCTGTTCTGGATCGCCAGCAACGCGGGCCACGAGGGCGCGGTCATCGTGAACAAGGTCCAGGAGCAGAGCTGGGGCCACGGCTTCAACGCCGCCACCGGCGAGCTCACCGACCTGATCGCGGCGGGCATCGTCGACCCGGTCAAGGTGACCCGCTCCGCGGTCGCCAACGCCGCGTCCATCGCCCGGCTCGTGCTCACCACGGAGAGCTCCGTGGTCGAGAAGCCGGTCGACGAGGAACCCGACGCCGGCCACGGCCACGGTCACTCGCACTAGTTCCACCAGCACGCCGAACCGGGGCGGCGCTCCCTTGCGAGGGGGTGCCGCCCCGGTTTCGTTTGCGCCGAGGGAGCTGCCGTGAACCTCGCCACCTCGCTGTCTTCGACGGCGACCGCGCGACCTACGAGGTGAGCACCAACGTCGAGCTCTACCGGGATCGCTTGGCGCACCTGGGTTTCGAGCCCGCGGGCACCGACCGGTCAGCCGGTGCCGAGGCCTGGCCGATCGCGTGACGAAGATCTTGGCCGCGGGTTTTCCCGACGCCGTCGAGTAGTCTCAGTGTGACTACTGGAGGCGCCGATGACTTCGGGAACGCGAGAGCTGTCCGCCACGGCCTACGTGGTGCTCGGCATGGTCGCCCAGCTCGGGGTGACCACGCCGTACGCGGTGAAGCAGGCGTTGCGCCGCTCGATCGGGCAGTACTGGCCCATCCCGCACGCGCAGCTGTACGCGATTGCCGGCCAGCTGCAGGAACAAGGCCTGCTCGAAGGCGACCAGGAGACCTCCGGCCGCCGCCGCAAGACCTACTACGTCACCGAAGCCGGCCACCGCGCGCTGCGCGAGTGGCTGAGCCGCCCCGACGCCGAACCGGCCGAGATCCGCAGCGTGGCCTGGCTCAAGCTCGCCTTCAGCGACCTCGCCGACCCCGAGAGTCTCTCGCAGCTCGCGGCCGAGCAGGTCGAGCAGCACCGCAGCCGCATCGCTCGCCACGGCACCGCCGCCGCGTCCGACCACGCCACGCAGCTGGCCCTCGAACTGGACCGCGCCGCGTTGCGGTTCTGGACCGGGCTGGCGGCGCGCCCGGGCCGGTGACGGCGGCCGATCAGGCCGTGAACCCGCCGTCGACCGTGATCGCCGTGCCCGTGAGGTAACGGCCGTCGGGGCCGGCGAGGTGGGACACGGTCGCGGCGACGTCCGCCGCGTCCGCGTAGTGGCCCAGCGCGATGTGCGGCACCTGGGCCGCGGCGGAGGGACCGTCGACCGGGTTCATGTCGGTGTTCGTCGAGCCCGGGTGGACCACGGTGGCGGTGATGCCCCGCGGCCCGAGGTCGCGCGCCAGGCCACGCGTGAAGCCGATCAGTGCCGCCTTGCTCGCCGAGTACACGCTCATCCCCGGGAACGGCACGCGCTCGGCCAGGTCGCTGCCGATCGAGACCACGCGGCCGCCGCGGGGGAGGTGCTTGAGGGCCGCCTGCGTGGCGACCAGCACGGCGCGCACGTTCACGGAGAGCGTCTGGTCGATGTCGGCGAGGGAGAGCTCGTCGAGCGGTGCCGCGATGGAGACGCCGGCGTTGTTGACCAGGATGTCGAGCCCGCCGAGCTCCTCGGCGACCCGGTCGACGGCCGCCGTCACCGCGGCGGCGTCCGCAGAGTCGGCCTGCAGGGCGAGGCCGCGCCGGCCCAGCTCCTCGACCCCGGCGACCACCTTGGCCGCCTTGTCCGCCGAGCGTTCGTACGTGATCGCGACGTCGGCGCCGTCCTCGGCCAGCCGTTTCGCGATCGCCGCGCCGATGCCCCGGCTACCGCCGGTGACCAGTGCGACCTTGCCGTTGAGCGAACCCATGTGTCACCCTTTCTGTATCGATGACTACATAAAAGACGCCGTACCATGGGGTCGTCAAGTTTTTCTGTATCGCTCGCTAAAGAAGGTGGTCCATGTCACCGCGAGGCCGGCCACGCGCGTTCGACCGGGAGCACGCCCTGACCCAGGCGATGTTCGTGTTCTGGGAGCGCGGCTACGAGGGCACGTCGCTGGCCGACCTGACCGGCGCCATGGGCATCAACCCGCCGAGCCTGTACGCGGCCTTCGGTGGCAAGGAGGCGCTGTTCCGCGAAGCGGTCGAGCGCTACGGCGAGACGTACGGCAGCTACACGCCCCGCGCGCTGCGTGAAGAGCCGACGGCACGCGAGGCCATCGAAGCGATGCTTCGCGACAACGCCCGCACGTACGTGGATCCCGAGCACCCCACAGGCTGCATGGTCGTGCTCGCCGCCACGAACTGCTCGCCCTCGAACCAGGGCGTGTGCGCGTACCTCAAGGCGCAGCGCGAGGAGGTCCGGGACCTGGTCCGGGCCCGCCTGCGCCGCGGGATCGAGGCCGGTGAGGTCGCCGAAACCGTCGACGTGAAGGCGCTCGGCGCGTACTACGCCACGGTCTTGTTCGGCCTGTCGATGCAGGCCCGCGACGGCGTGGACCTGCCCGGGCTCACCGCGATCATCGACGCGGCGATGCTGTGCTGGCCTGGCGCCAGCGAAAACGCGGCAGGGGCGGCGTCCGAAGTGGACACCGCCCCTGCCGTGAGTTCGTGAGCGCGCTCAGCCGCCGGACATGCTCAGCGCTCGTTTGTCCTGCTTGATCAGGTTCTCCCGCTCGGACTCCGACAGTCCGCCCCAGATGCCGTAGGGCTCGTGCACGGCCAGTGCGTGCCGCCGGCACATGTCGAGCACCGGGCAGGCCAGGCAGACCGCTTTCGCCCTGGCCTCACGGCGTGCCCTAGCCGGCCCCCGCTCGCCGTCCGGGTGAAAGAACGCCGCGCTGTCCATCCCCCGACACGACCCCTCCAGCTGCCAGTCCCACATATCTGCGTTGGGACCGGGGAGCCTGCGCGTGTCTGCCATCCTGACCGCCTCCGTCATCCGGTCGATGCCATTAGCTGCTCTGCTGTGGTGCCGATACTCCATTCGGTGCAACGGCGGTAACGTTAGAAGCGCGCCAATAGTTGTTCAAGAGCTTCGGGATGATTCAGCCGTTAGGCATCCCCCGGAATGGTGAGCAGGGGTTTTGGCTCCGGTTGCCGTGACTCTCGCGGGCCTGGATATTGGCCGGGTGGGATCCGGAGCGCGTGAAGGAGAACCCACCCTGCCGGTGGCCTCGGTCGCTCGCCGGCTCGGGGTCGCCCCGTCGACCCTCCGTACCTGGGACCGCCGCTACGGGCTGGGCCCCAGCCGCCACACCGACGGCAGGCACCGCCGCTACGGCAGCTCCGACATCGACCGCCTCGAGCTGATGCAGCGCGCCCTGCTCCGCGGCGCCTCGACCGCCGAGGCCGCCCGCTACGCGCTGCAGCAGATGCCGCGTACGGAGATCGTCCCGCCCGCCGACGAACCCGCGACGCCGGCGCACCCCGCGCCCGCCGACGGCGAGGTCCCGTCGCGCCTTGCCCGCCGCCTGAGCACGGCCGCGCTGGCCATGGACGTCGGCGCCGTGCAGCGCATGCTCGCCGAGGCCCTCGACGAGCTCGGCGTGCTCGCCGCGTGGTCGGGGGTGGTCGAACCAGTGCTCACGGCCCTCGGCGCGCGCTGGCGCGGGGTCAGCGCGGGCGCCGAGGTCGAGTACCTGCTGGCCGAGTGCGTCTACGCGGCGCTCGTGCGCGCGACGCCCGTGCTCGACGCGCCCCTCAACCTGCGTCCGGTGCTGCTCGCCTGCGTGCCCGAGGAACGCGACACCATGCCCGTCTACGCGCTCGCGGCGGCGCTGGCGGGGCGGCGGATCGGCGCCCAGCTGTTCGGCGTGCCGCTGCCCGCTGAGGTCCTGGCGGTGGCCGTGCGACGCAGCGCGCCCGCCGCCGTGGTCCTCTGGGCGCACCGGCGTGACGTGGCGGACCCGCGGCTGTTCGCGCGGGTGTCCCGTGGCCGTCAGCGCAGCCGGCTGTTCGCGTGCGGGCCCGGCTGGGACGTCGCCACGCTGCCCGACAAGGTCGAGCTGCTCGCCGACCTGCCGGCCGCCGCGGGCCGCGTCGAGCACGTTCTTGTCGGGGCGGGGCGCTAGAAAGGTCCCGTGCTCCGAACCTTCCTCGCCGAGCTCGCGTTCGGCGATCTCGTGCCGCCACCGGTGCCCGTCACCGCGCCGCCCTCCGCCGAGCCCCGGCAGCGGCTGCTGGCCGCCGTCGTGCTCGGCGCCCAGGGCCGCTACGCCGCCGCGGCCACGGCGCTGGCCGACCTGCGCCGGAGCGCCGACCCCGTGATCGCCTCGCTGGCCGCGACCACGCTGGCGTCGCACCGCCGTCAGCTCGGCGGGCACGTCGCTGCGCGGGCGCTGGACGGGGAGGCGCTGGTGGCGCTGGACGGCGCCCGCTCGCAGCCGGACCCGGACGGCCTCGACGCGGCCGGCGCACGAGCCGACGCCCTGCTCGGCCTGGCCGCCGACAACCTCGCCCTGGGCCGGCTCACCGCCGCCCGGCGCCTGGCCGCCCGCGCGGCGGAGGCGGACGACCGCTGGCGCGCCACCGTCCGTGGCGGCTGGGTCGGCGCCGAGATCGCGCTGGCCGCCGGCCGTCCGGGGGAGGCGCTCGAGCCTGCGCAGCGAGCTGCGGAAACGGCGCGGGTGCGCGGCTCGCACCGGCACATCGTCAAATCCGACATCGTGTTCGGAGTCGCACTCGCGACGGCCGGGGAACCGGAGCAACGCGCTACTGCACTCGACGTCGTCACAAATGCCGCCATGACCGCCGAGAAATACGAACTCTATTCACTTATTTGGGTGGCGACACGCGTAGCGGCCGATCTGGACCCCGGACACGCCGAGAAGTATCGATTCAGAAGCCGCGAGGTGTTGCACGCAGTGTTACGGCACGCAGATCCTTGCGTGATGCGGATCGCAGAGGATTCACCGTGGGTGCCCGACAGGCCGGGTTGAGCCCTCTGGAAACGCCGTTCCGGCATCCGGGCTAAGAAACTTCAAAAAAAGCCACCGGATCGTGTCAAGGTTCGGGCTAAAGCGTCCGATAGGGGAAGTGGAATGTCACCCGGCTGCAGGAAGGAAACCCCGTGACGACGGTCTTGATCTGCGACGACCGACGCAGTGTCCGCGAAGGGCTCACCCGTGTGATGTCCGCGGTCCCAGGGGTCAGTCGCATCGACTGCGTAGCGCACGGTGACGAGCTGCTGGCCCGGTACACCCGTCAGCCGGTCGACGTCGTGCTGGTCGGGACGCAGCGCGCGGTCCCGACGGGCGTCGAAGCCACTCGGCGGCTCGTCTCCGCGAACCCCCAGGCGAACGTCATCGTCTTCGGTGCCCCCGACGACGCCGGCAGCATCGCCGCCGCCATCGCCGGCGGTGCCCGCGGCTACCTCCGCTGGGACGCCTCGCGCCCCGAGCTGGTCGCCGCACTGGCCCACACGCTCGCCAGCACCTCGGTGCCGGCGCCGCGCCAGCCGTCGGACCCCGGCGTGCAGCTCACCGAGCGCGAGCTGCAGGTGCTGCGCGGCATGAGCCAGGGCAAGAGCAACGGCCAGATCGGCCGTGAGCTGTACCTGTCCGAGGACACGGTGAAGACGCACGCGCGGCGGCTGTTCCGCAAGCTCGGCGTCCGCGACCGCGCCCAGGCCGTGGCCCACGGTTTCCGCCGTGGCCTCGTGTCCTGAAGCCAAGTAACTGCTAGACCACGCTCTGCGTGACAGGTTGTCCGTTCTGATGCCACGGTGACGACGGGCCAGGGTTGCCGCCCTGGCCCGTACCTGTGTCCTCGGGTCTTGACCTGTGTCATCGGTGACGGATGTGTCACCTGTCACGTTCGTCGCCTTCGTCCCCACCGCTCGGGCAGGCTCCCAGCCGGCGCCACCCTCCCGGGCAGCAAGCCGTACCCCGCAGGTCAGCCGCTCGTTGGTCCTCTGATCGAGGTGTGCGGTGCGGCCGGGTCCACGACGCGGCACGCCGGTGACCACCTCTGGCGGTTGTCGGAGAGGTCGCCGACGGTACGGTAACTGTCACCGGCGGGCGGGGCACGATGACCACGCGCCGGATTCTTTGCACGCCTACACGTAACACTGGGACTGTTGTCTGCGATGGCCAATGTGGGGGATGGACTGGATGAGCCGGTCGCCGCTGCCGTAGAGGGAGATCCTCAGGCGGTGGACCGGCTACTGGCGGCCATCCGCCCCCTGGTAGTGCGGTATTGCCGTGCTCGGGTTGGCAGGCAGGAGCGTTCGTTCGCTTCGGCAGACGATGTTGCGCAGGAGGTGTGTCTCGCGGTGCTCACGGCATTGCCTTCGTACCGTGAACAAGGCCGCCCGTTCCTGGCTTTCGTCTACGGGATCGCCCAGCACAAGGTGGCCGACGCGCACCGCGCGGCGGCCCGCAACCGGGCTGAGCCGGTGGCCGAGGTCCCCGACGAGGTCGAGGTCGGCGTCGGTCCGGAGCAGCGCGCGTTGCAGGGCGAGCTGAACGAGCGGATGGCACAGCTGCTGCAGGTGCTCCCCGACAAACAGCGCGAGATCGTCGTGCTGCGCGTCGTGGTGGGCTTGTCGGCGGAAGAGACCGCGGAGGCCGTCGGGTCGACGCCGGGTGCCGTTCGAGTGGCCCAGCACCGAGCGCTTGCCCGCCTGCGTAAGGTGCTCGCCGCCGAGGAGGTGATCTGAGTGACTGATCACGACGACGATCGTGACCTGTCGCCGTCCGCGTTCACGAGCGGCATGACGGCCTACGACCCGGAAGCCGACGGTGACCTCACGGCCATCCAGGCCGACGACGCGCTGCTCGACGCGCTCGGAGGCACGGACCCGGCCATCGCCGACGGGCTCGGTGACCAGGAGCTCAACGCGCTGCTGCTCGCGTGGCGCCGCGACATCGACAGCGAGCCGCTGGCCGAGCTGGTCGACGTCGACACCGCCGTCACCACGGTGAAGACCGCTTCGCTCGCACGCAAACGCGCCGACCGCAGCCGCCGGCGCCGCATCCTGGTGCCGGTCGCCGCCGCGTGCGCCGCGGTGGCCATCGCGTTCGCCGGCACCGGCCTCGCCGCCCGCGACGCCCAGCCGGGCGACACGCTGTGGGGCCTGACCAAGGTCCTCTACACCGACCACGCCCACTCGGTCGAAGCCGCCGCCGCGGCGAAGCTCGACCTCGAGAAGGCCAACCTCGCCCTGGCCGACAACCGCCTCGCCGATGCCCGCAAGGCCCTCGACGACGCTCAGGCCGCCCTGAACCAGGTCACCGACGACGAGAACCGCGACCAGCTGCTGGAGCAGCACCGCCAGCTCGCCGCCCAGCTCGGTGACCCGATCGCGCCCACCACGGGGGGCCAGAACCCGCCGAACAACCCGGCCACGCCGCCGCCGGCCAACAACCCGGCCAGCACGGCGTCGCAGCAGCCGAGCGGCCAGCCGACGTCCCTGCCCGGCACCGGCTCCACCAGCCAGCCGGACACGACCAGCGTCGTACCGCCGCCTCCGCCTCCGCCGCCCCCGGACACCACCACCGTCACGCCGCCGCCGTCCACGACGCCCACCGACGTCACGGGCAACGACCCCGGCAGCGGCAGTGGCAGCCCCCGCAACGAGTCCTCGGAAAGCGGGACGGTCGGCGGCCAGAACAGCGTCGGCGGCCAGAGCAACACGTCGGAGAACCCGTAAGGCTCAGCATCGAAAAACGCCCTGGCTCAGGCCGGGGCGTTTTTCGTGAGCGGGTGTTGCCGGCAGGGGTGGGCGACCGGTTGTCCACAGAGTTGCCAAGTTGTGGACAGCTTCGCGCTTCGGCGGCTTGAACAGCGGTTTTGTCGGGGGTGGCCGATAGACTGGGCTGGGGATGGCCCCCTGGGAGGGCGGGCTGCGTCCTTGCTGCCGCGTCTGGTCAGAAGCCCCGGGCTCCCACCCGCAGCGGCAAACCCGAGAACAGCCGAACCGCCCCGGTGACACGAAGGTCACCAGGGTCGTTCGAGCGCGGGCCACCGAGACGAGAACGGCCCTGGTGAGCAGTCTCACCAGGGCCGTTCAGCGCAACCGCAAAGCTCAGTACGCGCTCTCGTTCGCCGTCACGCCGTCGGCGAAGCCGCGGCAGTAGTCCCAGCTCACGTAGTCGCCGGGGTTCGGGTCGAAGGCCGGTTCGTGGGGGCGCATGCGGCCGTCCGCGAGGAGCTGTTCGAGGCTGGCGCGCAGGAGGTGCCAGTCGTGGTAGTGGGGTTCGTCGCATTCGCCGCAGTCCACGACGATGCCGCGGACGCCGCGAGGCTCCAGGAGGGCTTGGTACACCGCCAGGTCGGAGAGGTCGGCCAGCAGCTCGGTGCGTTCGTCCGGGCTGATGGGCTCGTCCAGCTGGTCTTCGGGGTCGAGGAACGCCCGGGCCGGGTCGTCCGGGTCGTCCGCGAAGGGGTCGGGGGGCAACACGTCGTGCGGCACGGCCTGCACGGTACCCGCCGTGTGGCGCCCGTCCCCACCCACCCGGGTCAGGGGCGGAGCCCGGATATCATGAGGGGAAGGCTCAGCCAGCCCCTCGGCCAGATCGCTCACCCCCGCCAGGAAGGCCCTTCGCCCGCTATGACCAGCGAAAGCATCACCGCCCCCGTGCCCAGCAAGTTCGCGATGCTGGGCCTGACCTTCGACGACGTGCTGCTTCTGCCGGCCGAATCCGACGTGGTGCCCAGCGGGGTCGACACCAGCACCCGCCTCACGCGCAACATCACCCTCAACGTTCCCCTGGTCTCCGCCGCCATGGACACCGTCACCGAGGCCCGCATGGCGATCGCCATGGCGCGCCAGGGTGGCATCGGCGTGCTGCAGCGCAACCTGCCGATCGACGAGCAGGCCGCCGCCGTCGAGGTGGTGAAGCGGTCCGAAGCCGGCATGGTCACCGACCCGGTCACCTGCTCGCCCGACGACACGCTGGCCGAGGTCGACGCCCTCTGCGCCCGCTTCCGCATCTCGGGCGTCCCCGTGACCGACGCGTCCGGCTCGCTCGTGGGCATCATCACCAACCGCGACATGCGGTTCGAGGTGGACTACACGCGTCTGGTCAGCGACGTCATGACGAAGGCGCCGCTGATCACCGCGCAGGTCGGCGTCACGGCCGACGCGGCCCTCGGCCTCCTGCGCCGGCACAAGATCGAGAAGCTGCCGATCGTCGACGGCGCGGGCAAGCTCCGCGGCCTGATCACGGTCAAGGACTTCGTGAAGACCGAGCAGTACCCCAACGCCACCAAGGACACCGACGGCCGCCTGATCGTCGGCGCGGCCGTGGGCGTCGGCGCCGACGGGCACAAGCGCGCGATGACGCTGGCCGAGGCCGGCGTCGACGTGCTGATGGTCGACACCGCCCACGGCCACTCCCGCGCCGTCGTCGAGACCGTGAAGCTGCTGAAGAAGGAGCTGGGCGACACCGTCGACATCGTCGGCGGCAACGTCGCCACGCGCGCGGGCGCTCAGGCGCTCGTCGACGCGGGCGTGGACGGCGTGAAGGTCGGCGTCGGCCCGGGCTCGATCTGCACCACGCGCATCGTCGCCGGTGTCGGCGTGCCGCAGATCTCCGCGATCTACGAGGCCGACCAGGCCTGCCGCCCGGCCGGCATCCCGGTGATCGGCGACGGCGGCATCCAGTACTCCGGCGACATCGCCAAGGCCATCGCGGCCGGCGCGTCGACCGTGATGCTGGGCAGCCTGCTCGCCGGCACCGCCGAGTCGCCCGGCGACCTGATCCTCGTCGGCGGCAAGCAGTTCAAGGTCTACCGCGGCATGGGCTCGCTCGGTGCGATGCAGTCGCGCGGCCAGGGCAAGTCGTACTCCAAGGACCGCTACGCGCAGGACGACGTGCTCAACGAGGACAAGCTCGTCCCGGAGGGCATCGAAGGCCGCATCCCATTCCGCGGGCCGCTCGCCAACGTCGTGCACCAGCTCGTCGGCGGCCTGCGCGCGGGCATGGGCTACGCGGGCGCCGAGACGATCCCGCAGCTGCAGGAGGCGCAGCTCGTCCGCATCACCGCGGCCGGGCTGAAGGAGAGCCACCCGCACGACATCACGATGACCGTCGAGGCCCCGAACTACTCCGCGCGGTAACTCGTTCGGATCTTCCGGACATCCCGCCCGTCCCGGCACACTTCGAGACGTTGATCTTTCTCGGAGGGGGCGGGCGGGATGTCCATTTCACGACGGGTTGTGCTGATGGTCACGACGGCGGCGGCACTGCTGGGCGCAGGTGGGGGAGCGGCGGTGGCTGCGCCGGCCAATGCCCCCGCGCCCGCGACCGCTGATCGCGGCGACGTCTAAAAACGCACCGAGCTCTACTTCGGCACGGGCAAGCCGGACGGCGGCGTGGTCAGCGAAGCGGACTTCGCCGACTTCACCGCGAAGGACGTCACCCCGCGCTTCCCTGACGGCTTCACCCAGCTCGAAGGCACGGGCCAGTACCGGATCGCGTCGGGTGAGATCACGCGCGAGCACTCGATCGTCCTCGTGATCCTGTACCCGTTCGACGATCGCGACGCCGACACCGACCTCGAGCAGATCCGCACGGACTACAAGAAGCTGTTCCAGCAGGAGTCGGTGCTGCGAACGGATTCCGTGGAGCGCGTCTCCTTCTGACACGGATTCCGGGCCCCCGAACGCTGAGCGGCATTTGTCCCCTCACGGCGACGGCCGCGGTGCGGCTGAGTGGTGCGGTGAAAGCGGATCGTCTCGCCGAGTTGTTCGTGGTCGTCGTCGGCTTCGCCATGCCGGCGGCCGTCGGGGCCGGCGTCGTGGTTCAGGTCGCCGGGCCGTCGCACGTCGAGGCGGCCCACGTCGTGAGCTGCGACGAGGTGCGCGACCCCGACAACCCGCCCACGCGCTACGTCCTGCGGTTCCTCACGGCGGGCGGCGAGAACGTCGACATGCTGAGCGTGGATCCGGCGCTCGACACCCGCGTCGGCACCGCCGTGGAGCTCACGCGCTCGAACCGGTCCGGCGCGGTGCGCGAGGTGCGCCGCGGCGACGAGGTGGTCGGGGTGCGCACGTCGTCGTTGATCGGGCCGGTGTGGGGTGGCCTGGTCGGGGTGATCGTGCTGGCCTACGCGGTGTTCCTCATGGTGCGGGGCGGGAAACGGGCGCTGCCGGTGTCGCTCGCGGTGGGCCTGCTTTCCGCGGTCGCGGGGGCCGTGGCGGGCGCGACGTTGTTCTGACCCGCCAGAGCAGCACGGGCGTGGCCAGCATCAGCAGCCCAGCCAGGCCGATCGCTTCGCGCGTGCCGAGCCACGCGCCGAGCGCACCCCACACCAGCGTCAGCGCGGCCCGCGTCGCGCCGCCGGTGATGCTCCACGCCGACAGCACGCGGGCGGCGCGCGAGGTTTCCGTCTCCTGCAACCGGTAGGTGGCGGACACCGGGTTGAAGATGCCGATGGTGAGGATCAGCCCGAACTCCACGAGCATCACGAACCCCAGCCCGGCGAGCCCACGCGGGGTGAACCCGAGCGCCACCGGCCAGATCACGCGCAGCGTCCCGGTGACCAGCAGCACGCGGTCCGGGCCGAAGCGCGCGGTGATGCGGCGCGACAGCCGTGAGCCGAGCAGCCCGCCCAGGCACGGCACGCCGAACGCCAGCCCGTACTGCCACGCCGCGAACCCGAGCTCGCGCAGGAGCAGGACCGCGAGCAGGGGCGAGGTCGCCATGATCAGGCCGTTCACCAGCGTGGTGTTGAGGAACAACGCGCGCAGCCGCGGGTGACCGAGGATGTAGTGCCAGCCGTCGAGCACGTCCCTGGTCCGGACTGTCGCCGGACGCGCGGTGGGCGGCGGCTCGGGCGTGCGGATGGCGCCGATCGCGAGCGCGGACAGCAGGTAGCTCACGCTGTCGAGCACCACCGTCGTGAGTGGTCCGAACACGCCGATCAACGCCCCGCCCGACGGCGGCCCGACGGCGGTGGCGGTCCACTGCGTCGATTCGAACCGGCCGTTGGCCACGAGCAGGTCCTCGCCGGTGGCCAGGCCCTTGAGGTAGGCGCCGCTGGCCGCGGTGAACACGATGTCCGCGGCCGCCACAACCACCGACACGGCCACGAGCTGCCCGAACGTGAGCCCGCCGAGCGCGTACCCGAGCGGCAGGGTGAGCAACGCGACGAACCGCAGGAGGTCCATCGCGACCAGCACCGGTCGTTTGCGCCGGAACTCCACCCACGGCCCGAGCGGCACGGCGATCAGCGCGCCGACGGCCAGGCCCGCCGCGGCGAGCACCGAGACCTCGGTGGTGCTGCTGTGGAGCACCGTCACGGCGATGAACGGGAACGCGTCGAGCGCGAGCCACGTGCCCGCGGTGCTCGTGGCGTATGCGAGCCACAACCTCCGGAAGTCCTGCCCCAGCGCCACTCTCGTCCCCCTGTCGTCGTCCGACGCATCCAACAGCGCGCGAAACGGCGGTGGCAAACAACCTCGTGACGTGGTGCACAACCTGCGGTTGTTCGCCCTCGAAAGAGGCCCCGTGCGTTGGTCACCCACGCGGACTAGCGACAATGGACGACGTTGTCGTCGGTGCGAGAAGGGACATCACGTGCGGGATCTGGTCGAGATCGGGATGGGTCGCACCGCTCGGCGGGCGTATGACCTCGATGACGTGGAGATCGTGCCCTCGCGGCGCACGCGGTCGTCGTCGGTGGTGTCGACCTCGTGGCAGATCGACGCGTACCGCTTCGACCTGCCGCTGGTCACGCACCCGACCGACGCCATCGTGTCGCCGGGCACGGCCGTCGCGATCGGTGAGCTGGGCGGCCTGGGCGTGCTCAACGCCGAGGGCCTGTGGGCGCGCCACGCCAACGTCGAGGACGCCATCTTCCGGCTGGTCCGCGCCGCGGAGGACACCGAGGACCCCACGGCCGTCGTCCGTGAGCTGCAGGAGCTGCACGCCGCGCCGGTCCGGCTCGACCTGCTGAGCGAGGCGATCAAGACCGTCCGCGAGTCGGGCGTCACGGTGGCCGCGCGCGTGAGCCCGCAGCACGCCGCCGAGCTCACCCCCGACCTGCTGGCCGCCGGCGTCGAGATCCTCGTGGTGCAGGGCACGATCATCTCCGCCGAACACGTGGAGCGCGACGCGGAACCGCTCAACCTCAAGGAGTTCATCGGCCGCCTCGACGTGCCCGTGATCGCCGGCGGCGTGAGCGACTACCGCACGGCCATGCACCTCATGCGCACCGGCGCGGCGGGCGTGATCGTCGGCCACGGCTACACCCCGGGCGTCACCAGCACCGACCGCGTGCTCGGCATCGGTGTCCCCATGGCCACCGCCATCGTCGACGCCGCGGCCGCCCGCCGCGACTACCTCGACGAGACCGGCGGCCGCTACGTCCACGTCCTCGCCGACGGCGGCATGACCACCTCGGGCGACATCGCCAAGGCCATCGCCTGCGGCGCCGACGCCGTGATGCTCGGCGCGCCCCTGGCGACCGCCTCCGACGCCCCCGGCCAGGGCCTCTACTGGACCGCCGCCGCGGCCCACCCGTCGCTGCCCCGCTCGCGCGTCGTGGCCGGCCCGGACTCCGACTACGCGGTGGACCTGAAGACGCTGCTCTTCGGCCCATCGTCCGACGCCGAGGGCGTGGTGAACCTCTTCGGCGCGCTGCGCCGCGCGATGGCGAAGACGGGGTACTCGGACCTGAAGGAGTTCCAGCGGGTCGGGCTGACGGTCCGCCGCTGATCGTTCGCTTGCCGAGGCCCCCGCGTCGTGGACGTGGGGGCCTCTTTCACGACCTCAGGCTTTCACGACTTCAGGCTTTCAGGACGCTGTGCGGGACGCCCAGTGCCGGCCGCGCCTCGGGGTGCGCCAATGCCGTCCGCGCTCGGGACGCAGGGGACCGCGCCGCTGGTGCGCAGCGAACCGGGCCGCGGTGAGTCCCATCAGGACGGGATATCGCACCTCCCCGAGGCGCAGCTCGGTGTCGCGTGGCCGGCCCTCCTCGCGGAAGCCGAGTTCTCCGTGCAGCGCAAGGGAAGCGAAGTTGGCGCCGTTCACGCTCACCACGCACTCGCGGTAGCCGCGCTGCTCGAACATGACCGTGAGCAGCACGGTGACGGCGTCGGCGGCGTACCCGCAACGGCGGTGCTGCGGGCCGATCCCGATGCCGTAGCTGAAGCGGCGCGTCGCCGGATCGGCCTGGATCCACATGGACCCGACCACGGCCCGGCTGTGCCACGCCTCGATGGCGAAGTGGAAGTCGTCGCCGGAGTCGGCGACCCGGCCGCGGTGCGCGGCCCAGTGCCGATAGCCGCCGAGGCGCAGGTCGTGGCCACGCGCCGCGTCGCGGTCGAACCCGGCGAGCACGCGGTGGTCGGCGGGGCGGATCTTGCGCAGGCGCACCTTCAAGCCGGTCTGGCTCGCCTCGCCGGCCCGTCGCCGGGCTCGGACCGAATTCACCGTCATCGGCGGGCATCGTATCGGTTGGCCGAGTCCGGCTTCCGCGGTTCGGCCATGTAACCGGCGAGTAACTTACCTCTGGTCAGAAGGACATCCCCGGGTTACGCTCGGACCTGTGACTGCCAGTAACACCACCACAGCGCAGGGCGGGCCCGACTACGACGTCGTCGTGGTGGGGTCCGGGTTCGGGGGCAGCGTGGCGGCGCTGCGGCTCACCGAGAAGGGCTACCGCGTCGCCGTGGTGGAGGCGGGGCGGCGGTTCGCGGACGACGAGTTCGCGAAGACGTCGTGGGACCTCAAGCGGTACCTGTGGGCGCCGCAGCTCGGGTGTTTCGGCATCCAGCGCATCCACATGCTCAACGACGTGATGGTGCTGGCCGGCGCGGGCGTCGGTGGTGGGTCGCTGGTGTACGCGAACACGTTGTACCGCCCGCTGAAGCCGTTCTACGCCGACCGCCAGTGGGCGCACATCACCGACTGGGAGGCGGAGCTCGCGCCGCACTACGACCAGGCGAGCCGGATGCTCGGGGTGGTCACGAACCCGACGCTGACGCCGTCCGACGTGGTGATGCGTGACGTCGCCAAGGACATGGGTGTGGGCGAGTCGTTCCACCTGACGCCGGTGGGCGTGTACTTCGGCAAGCCCAGCGAGACCGTGCGCGACCCGTTTTTCGGTGGCGCCGGGCCCGACCGCGTCGGCTGCACCGAGTGCGGCGCCTGCATGACGGGCTGCCGCGTCGGCGCGAAGAACACGCTGGTCAAGAACTACCTCTACCTCGCCGAGCAGGACGGGGCGAAAGTCATCCCGCTGACGACCGTCTCGTCGGTCGAGCCGGTGGGCGACGGCTACCGCGTGACGTTGCAGAAGACCGGCACGCGCTCGAAGCGCTTCAGCACCACCGTGACGGCGGGCCAGGTCGTGTTCGCCGCGGGCACGTGGGGCACGCAGAACCTGTTGCACCGCATGAAGGACACGGGTGCGTTGCCGCGGTTGTCGCGTCGGCTCGGCGAGCTGACGCGCACGAACTCCGAGGCGATCATCGGCGCCGCGCGCACCGCGGTCGACTCCGCGCGCGACTTCAGCCGCGGCGTGGCGATCACGTCGTCGATCCACCCCGACGAGAACACCCACATCGAGCCCGTGCGCTACGGCAAGGGCAGCAACGCGATGAGCCTGCTGCAGACCGTCGCCACCGACGGCGCTTCGCCGGTGCCGCGCTGGCGCCAGGCGCTGACGTTCCTGGTCAAGCACCCGCTGCAGTCCGCGAAGCTGCTCAACGGCTACCGCTGGAGCGAACGCACCGTGATCCTGCTGGTGATGCAGAGCCTCGACAACTCCATCACCACGTACACGCGGCCCGGGCTCTTCGGGCGGCGCAAGTACACGTCGAAGCAGGGTCACGGCGAGCCCAACCCGAGCTTCATCCCGGCCGGGCACGAGGCCAACGTCCGCACGGCCGAGCGCATCGGCGGGATGCCGGGCGGCACGTGGGGCGAGATCTTCGACATCCCGCTCACGGCCCACTTCATCGGCGGCGTGCCGATCGGCGACAGCGCGGAGTCCGGCGTGATCGATCCGTACCACCGGGTCTACGGCTACCCGGGACTGTCCGTTGTGGACGGTTCGGCGATCACGGCCAACCTCGGCGTGAACCCGTCGCTGACGATCACGGCGCAGGCCGAGCGGGCGTTCTCGTTCTGGCCCAACAAGGGTGAGGTTGACCAGCGACCGGCGCAGGACGCGGCGTACGCACGGTTGGACGCGGTGGCGCCGAAGAACCCGGCCGTTCCCTCCGACGCCCCGGCCGCGCTGCGCCGATAGCTCCCACGGCCGATAGCTCCTACGATCGCCGGGTGACGACAACGGCGTTGACCCGCGTGAAGGAACTGCAGGACGAGTGGGCCGTGGTCATCGGCTCCATCGACGAGACCGCGGTGCGCGCGCCGAGCGCGTTGCCCGGCTGGACGCGCGCGCACCTGCTCTCGCACCTGGCCCGCAACGCCGACGCCGTCGGCAACCTCCTGACCTGGGCGGCCACCGGTGTCGAGCACCCCATGTACGGCCCCGGCACCGCCCGCGACGACGACATCAACGCCGGCGCCACCCGCGGTGCCACCGAGATCCTCGCCGACGTCGTCACGTCGGGGGAGCGGCTCGTGGACCTGGCCGCTTCGCTGCCGGACCACGCGTGGACCGCGCCCGTCCGCGGCCGCGGCGGCCAGCCCATCACCGGCGCCGATGCCCTCACACTGCGCCTCGCGGAGACCACCATCCACCTCGTCGACCTCGACGCCGGCCACGACTTCACCAGCGCGTGCTCACTGCTGGGCGACTACGTCGACGACGTCGTGACCAACATGATCAACATGTACCTCGGCGACCTGCCTCCGATCCGCCTCACCGACGGCACCCACACGTGGACCATGGCCGACGGCTCCGCCGGCCTCGTCACGGGCACGCCCGGCGACCTCCTGGCGTGGCTCTCGGGCCGCGGCCCCGGCGCCGCGCTGGACGGCCCCGTGCCGGAGTTCAAGTCCCTGGTGTGAGGCGGTTTTTCCCGTTGTGCTTGGCTTTGCCGGGTACTGGGGAAGGGACGGCTTTCGTGCGCTGGTCTTCGGTTGCGGCTGTGCTGGCCGCGGTGGTGGTTTCGGGCTGCTCGGCGACCCCGCCTGCTCCCGCTCCTTCGCCGGCGTCGTCCTCGCCGGTGGACAACACCGCCAACCCCCGGGTGGGCGAGTTCTGCAGCGGCCCGTCGGCAGCTCTGCTGTCGCTGAAGAACACCGGCTTCAACGACATCCCGTACGCGGCGATGGTCGACGCCACCACCGCCGAGCGGCAGCAGGCCCAGCAGGACGCGCTCCAGAACCTGACCACCCTGGCGCAGGTGGTGAAGACCAACGCGGCCCACGTCGCGAGCGCCCCGCCGAGCTCTGCCCGCGACCGCCTGACCGGCGTGTACGCCCAGCTGCGGGACGATCTCACCCGGATCCAGCAGCGCGTCGCCCAGCTGTCGCCCTCCGCCGCCGCGACGTTCGGCCCCCAGCTCCAGACCGACGCCGGCCAGGTCCACACCTCCTTCGAAGCGGCGCGCCAGGTCTTCGCCGCGGAACCCGCGACGGGCCGCTTCCTGCGCGACTACGCGGTCTGCTCCTAGAAAGGCTCGGCTCGTGCGGCGGTTCTCACTCCTCGTTGTGTCGGTCGCGTTGACGGTCTCGGGCTGCGCGGCTGCCCCGCCGGCCGCTCCCGCCCCGTCGAAGCCGGCGGCTCCGACCCTGTCCCCGGCCGAAGAGCTGGCCTCACACTGGGTGGGCGCTTTCTGCAGCGGGCTCCGGGATTCGCGGACGGCGCTGCGGAACCTCGGCGCCCAAGCGGTCAACACCCACGGTGATCCCGCTCAACGTCAGCAGGACCAGCAGACCGCCGCGCGGCTCACGGCGGCCATGGTCCAGATCGTGCACGACAACGAGGCGAAGGTCGCCGCCGCCCCGGCGAGCCCTGCGCGCGACCGGCTGTCCGCGACCTACGGCAAGCTCGAAGCCGCACTCACCCAGGCCCAACGGCACGCGGACCAGCTGTCGGCCACCGACAGCAGCACCTTCGGCGACGCCGTCGAGGCGATCAGCACCGAGGTCGAAGCGGCACTGCAAACCGCCAGGGCGACCCTCGCGAAGGACCCGGCCACCAAGCGGTTCATGGCTCAAGCCGGGACCTGCTTGCTGAGCTGACCGACACTCGCTCGGGCGATCCGATGAACCACCCCGCTGTCCGGAACGTCTGATCAAACATGACTGTCGGGAGAAGGACGTTGCTGCGGGCCGCCGGGCTCGCCACCCTCGGTGCGGTGGCCGCCGCGTGTGCGCCGGGCTCGGCGCCGACCGGGCAGCCACCGGCGACGGCCACGCCGACCAAGACGACACCGGTGCCGCCGACGTCGACGAAGCCGTCCGGGCCGCCGGATTGGAACGCGTTGAGGAGCAAGCTCAGCGGCGACCTCCTGCTGCCCACCGACAGCGGCTTCGCCACGGCCAAGCGGGGCTTCAACCCGCTCTTCGACGGCCACACCCCGGCCGCCGTGGCGAAGGTGCGCAAGCCCGAAGACGTGCAGGCCTGCTTCGAAGCCGCCGCGCAACGGCTGCCGATCGCCGCCCGCAGCGGGGGACACAGCTACGCCGGTTACTCGGTGCCCGACGGCGGCCTGATCGTCGACGTCGGCGGCATGTCGAGCGTCCAGGTCCAGGGCGACCAGGTCGTGATCGGCGCCGGGGCAAGGCTGGGCGACGTCTACGCGGCGCTCGCCAAGGCCGGCCGCTGCCTGCCCGCCGGCTCGTGCCCGACGGTCGGCATCGCCGGGCTCACGCTCGGCGGCGGCATCGGCGTCGTGGCGCGCAAGTACGGCCTCACCTGCGACCACCTCGTCTCCGCCCAGGTCGTGACCCCCGACGGCAAGCTGCGCACCGCCAGCGCGGACTCCGAGCCCGACCTGTTCTGGGCGCTGCGCGGCGGCGGGGGCGGCAACTTCGGCATCGTCACGTCGTTCACCTTCCGCACCGATCCCGCACCCGGGATCACGGTGTTCTCGCTGCACTTCCCGGGCGGCTCGGCCGGCGACGTGCTCGACGCGTGGCAGCAGTGGCTCCCGACGACGCCGCCCGAGCTCTGGTCGAACCTCGTCGTGTCCGGCGGCTCTCCGGTGGCGTGCCGGGTCGGCGGCGCGTTCGTCGGCGGCACCGCCGAGCTCAACTCCCTGCTGGGCAAGCTCAACGCGGCACCGTCCAGCCGCACGATGAAGAGCCTCAGCTACGGCGGCGCCATGAACTACTTCTCCGGCAGCTCCGCGCGCCAGACGTTCGTGGCCTCGTCGCGGATCATCACCGACCCGGTGGCGGGCGCGAAGGTGAGCGACCTCGCCGCCGGCCACAAGGGCATGGACCTGCTCATCGACGGCCTCGGCGGCGCGGTCGCCGACGTCGCCCCGGCCGACACCGCGTTCCCGCACCGCAAGGCGCTGGCCAGCATCCAGGTCTACGCGCCGGCCACCACGGGCAATCACACGAGCGTCGCCAAGTCGGTGTCCACTGTGGTCAGCGGTCTCGCCGACGCGGGCGCGGGCGGCGGCTACGTCAACTACGTCGACCCCGCCATGCCCGACTGGAAAACCGCGTACTACGGCGACAACGCCGCCCGGCTCGACCAGGTCGCGAAGACCTACGACCCGGACGGCGTCCTCAAGTTCGCGCAGTCCGCTTGAGCCCTACAGATCCACCCCGGTGAACACCGTCACCCGCTCCTCGGTGAGGTCGTTCATCGCCGCCAGCACACCCTCACGTCCGACGCCCGAACCCTTCACGCCGCCGTACGGCATCTGGTCCGCGCGGTACGACGGCACGTCGCCGATGATCACGCCGCCCACCTCCAGCTCGGCCGACGCGTGGAACGCCAGCTGCACGTCGGAGGTGAACACGCCGGTCTGCAGCCCGTAGGCGGAGTCGTTGACGGCAGCGAAGGCCTGGTCGACACCGTCCACAACGGACACCGCCAGCACCGGCCCGAAGACCTCCTCCGACCACACGCGCGCTTCCGGCGGCACGTCCGTGAGCAGCGTCGGCGCGACCTGCGTGCCCTCGCGCGTGCCGCCCGTGAGCACCTTCGCGCCGGCCGCCACGGCCTCCTCGACCCACGCGATGATCCGCTCGGCCGCGGCCTCGTCGACGACCGGGCCGACGTCGGTGTTGCGGTCGTACGGGTCACCCGTCTGCTGGGCCTCCACGGCCTCCACCAGCGCGGGCACGATTTCCTCGGCCACCGCCGCGTCGACGATCACGCGCTGCACCGAGATGCACGACTGCCCGGCCTGGTAGTTGCCGAACGTCGCGATGCGCTGCGCTGCGCCCTCGGGGTCGGGCCAATCGCGCAGGACCACGGCCGCCGCGTTGCCGCCGAGCTCCAGCACCACGTGCTTGCGCGGCGCCGCGTCGGCGATCGACCAGCCGACGGGGCCGGAGCCGGTGAACGACACCACGGGCAGCCGCGGGTCGGCCACCAGCGCCTGCGTCGCCTCGTTTCCCAACGGCAGCACGGAAAACGCGCCGGCCGGCAGATCCGTCTCAGCCAGGATCTCGCCGAGGATGAGCGCTGACAACGGCGTGCGCGGCGCCGGCTTCACGATGATCGGCGCGCCGACCGCCAACGCCGGCGCGACCTTGTGCGCCACCAGGTTCAGCGGGAAGTTGAACGGCGAGATCCCCAGCACCGGCCCGCGCGGCACCCGCCGCGTGAGCGCCAGGCGCGCGTCGCCCGACGGGTCGGCGTCGAGCCGCTGCACGTCACCGCTGAACCGGCGGGCCTCCTCGGACGCGATGCGGAACACCGAAACCGCGCGATTGACCTCGGCTTCCGCCCACTTGAGCGGCTTGCCGTTCTCCGCGGTGATCACCTCGGCGATCTCCTCGGCCCGCATCCGCAACCCGCGCGAGACGTGCTCCAGTGCCGCCGCGCGCTCGTGCGCGGGGGAGCGGCGGAACTCCCGCGCGACCCCCGCGGCGGCCGCCACGGCGCGCTCCACCTGCTCCGCGCCGGGCACCGCCACGGTCGCCACTTCGCTGCCGTCGACCGGGTGCCGCACGACGAGGGTCTCGGCGCACTGCTCCGCCCGTCCGGCGACCCACGCGGGCCGCGGCTCCGGGGTGATCATGTCCATGCGTACCAAGGTATGGGGGCGCGGTGCGCGCCGCGTGAACCCCCACCCTTACGGGGCTCACGCGGCGCGTCGCTCACGGCTTGATGAGCACCTTCAGCGCCTCGCGGTCGGCCATCGCCTGGTACCCCGCCGGCACGTCGGACAGGCCGATCGTGCGGTCGAAGACCCGGCCCGGCTGGTAGCGGCCCTCGAGCACGTCGGGCAGCAGCTCCGGGATGTAGTGCCGCGCCGGGGCGACGCCGCCGGTGATGGTGACGTTGCGCATGAACACCGAGCGCCCGATCGGGCCCTCCGGGTACTGCGGCACGCCGACCCGGCTCAGCGCGCCGCCCGCGCGCACCACGCCCAGGCCCATCTCGAACGCCGGCTTCGTGCCCACGCACTCCAGCACGGTGTGCGTGCCGTGGCCACCGGTCAGCTCGCGCACCCGCGCGATGCCCTCCTCGCCGCGCTCGGCCACCACGTCGGTCGCACCGAACTCACGGCCGAGGTTCGTGCGGTCCTCGTGGCGGCCCATGAGCACGATGTGCTCGGCACCGAGGCGCTTCGCGGCCAGCACGGCGGACAGGCCCACCGCGCCGTCGCCGATCACGGTCACCGTCTTGCCCGCCGTGACGCCCGCGGTCACGGCCGCGTGGTGCCCGGTGGAGAACACGTCCGACAGCGTGAGCATCGAGGCGAGCAGGTCCTCGTCCTCGGTGTGCGGGAGCTTGACGAGAGTGCCGTCGGCCTGCGGCACGCGCACGGCCTCGCCCTGGCCTCCGTCGACGCCGTCGGCGCCCCACCCGCCGCCGTGCAGGCACGACGTCTGCAGCCCTTCGCGGCAGAACTCGCAGGTGTTGTCCGACCACACGAACGGCGCCACGACCAGGTCGCCCTTGCGCACGCTCGTCACGTCGGCACCGGTCTCCTCCACGATGCCGAGGAACTCGTGGCCGATCGGGCGGCCGTTCTCCTGCGCGGCCATGCCGCCGTACGGCCACAGGTCGCTGCCGCAGATGCAGGAGCGCAAGACGCGGACCACGGCATCCGTCGCCTGGGCCACCTTCGGGTCGGCCACCGTCTCCACTCGGACGTCGCCGGCGCCGTAGATGAGTGTCGCTCGCATAAAGATCCTTTCCGGGTTTTCGCGTCTCACCTGTTCCGAGTCATCCGGGCCGGGATTCATTCCTCATGACGCATGCCCCGGCCCGGTCGTGACAAATGTCCGGGGTGCTCGCACGGGGCTCTCCCTACGTTCAGAGCATGACCAACCGGACCTCGGAACGCTGGCACAGCAACCCGTTCGTGGCCGTCTTCGACCGGATCGGCCCGCGCCGGGCACCCGTCCTCACGGGCGCGGTGTTCCTCGTCACGGCGGCGGCGCTCGTCGCTCAGCTCGCGGCGGCGGGGCTGCTCGAGCACGTCCGGCGCGACGGCGCGGCGATCGACGCCGGGCAGTGGTGGCGCTTGCTCACCGGCATGTTCTTCCAGGACGGCGGACTCGTCGGCGGCGTCTTCAACCTGGTGGTCCTGGCGATCTTCGGCACGCTGGCGGAAAGCTACTTCGGCCGCGTGCGCACGTTCGTCCTGTACTTCGGGTGTGGGCTGTTCGGCCAGTTCATGAGCTACGTCTGGCTGCAGCCCGTGGGCGCGGGCAACTCGATGTGCGTCGCGGGGCTCATCGGCGCGCTGGCCGTGGCGCTGCTGCGGGCGCCGGCGCGCCACGGCGTGCACCTGCCGACGCAGGTGCTCGTGGTGCCGATCCTCGTGGCACCGCTCGCGATCGTCGACACGCTCGTGCACGACAACCACGGCCTGCCCGCGTTGCTCGGCATGGTGCTGGGGTTCGCGCTCCTGCCAAAGGTGCGCGCCTAGCCCGGGGGTGCTGGGGGTACGACGGCCCGGTCGGGGGACCGGGCCGTCGTCGTGTCAGCGGTTGCGGTAGAGATCCCGCAGCAGCAGCACTTCCGCGCAGTGGTGGATGGTCTCGCGGTTGATGTGCAGCACGAGCGCGGCCATCGGGTACTCGGCGAACGGACCCTCGGCCTTGCCCACCGGACGCGCGAGCGCTTCGGCGTCGAGCCCCCGCACGCCCTTGATCCAGTTGTCGTACGCGGAGTCGAGCTGGTCGAGCGCCTCGGCCGCGGTGCCGGCGTAGGGGAAGGTCTCGTAGCTCATCGCCGGCCCGCCGAAGTGCGACGCGGCGCGCATGCCGAGCACCCCGACGATGATGTGCGACAGGCGCCACGAGATCGTCGTGACGGGCGGCGGCACCGGCTCCGGGTAGGCGAAGTCGACGGTGAAGTCCCCGGCTCCGGGCCCGTCCGGCTTCTCCGCACGCGGGCGCACGGTCCAGCAGTTCGGCACGGGCTGCCAGAAGTACTCGTCGTCCGTGAGCCCTTCCAGGCGCGAGCGCACGTGGTGCTGCCAGTGCCAGTCGAGCTGGTCGTGCAGTTCAGTGGTCCATGCGACAGTCATGGGGGAACCGTAAGACGCTTCGCGGACAGCTGCGGTCCTCATTCGGGGCCGGGTGACGGGGCGAGTTGCGGGGTGCGGGCGGCGTGACCCAGCCCACCTGGGACGATGGAGGCAAAAGCGCTCATTCGCCTGGAGGTCGTAGGTGGCCAATCCCACCGGTCCGGTACTTGTCGTCGACTTCGGGGCGCAGTACGCGCAGCTGATCGCCCGCCGCGTGCGCGAGGCACAGGTGTACTCCGAGGTCGTGCCGTCGAGCTCGACCGCCGAGGACCTTCTGGCCAAGAACCCGTCGGCGATCATCCTGTCGGGTGGCCCGTCGAGCGTCTACGCCGAGGGCGCTCCCGGCATGGACCCGAAGCTGGTCGAGGCGGGCGTGCCGATCCTCGGCATCTGCTACGGCCACCAGCTGCTCGCCCGCGCGCTCGGCGGTGTCGTCGAGCCGACCGGCGTGCGCGAGTTCGGCCGCACCGACGTGCGCGTGGTCGGCGAAGGCGGCCGGCTGCACGCCGGGCTGCCCGGCCACCAGACGGCGTGGATGAGCCACAACGACAGCGTCACCAAGGCGCCCGAGGGCTCCGTCGTCACCGCCAGTTCCGACGGCGCGGCCGTGGCCGGCTTCGAGGACGTGGACCGCGGCTTCGCCGGCGTGCAGTACCACCCGGAGGTGGCGCACTCGCCCCACGGGCAGGAGGTGCTGCGCCGGTTCCTGACCGAGATCGCGGGCATCAAGGCGCAGTGGACCACATCGTCCATTGTGGACGAACAGGTCACGCGCATCGCCGAGCAGATCGGTGACGGGCGGGCGATCTGCGGCCTGTCCGGCGGCGTCGACTCGGCCGTCGCGGCGGCGCTGGTGCAGCGCGCGATCGGCGAGCGGCTCACGTGTGTGTTCGTGGACCACGGACTGCTGCGCGCGGGCGAGCGCACGCAGGTGGAGCAGGACTTCGTGGCAGCCACGGGCGTGAAGCTCGTGACCATCGACGCGCGCGAACGGTTCCTCGGTGCGCTCGCCGGCGTGACCGACCCGGAGGAGAAGCGCAAGATCATCGGCCGCGAGTTCATCCGCGTGTTCGAGCAGGCCGAGCGCGACCTGAAGGCGCAGGGCGACTACAAGTTCCTCGTGCAGGGCACGCTCTACCCCGACGTCGTCGAGTCCGGCGGCGGCGAGGGCACCGCGAACATCAAGAGCCACCACAACGTCGGCGGCCTGCCCGACGACCTGCAGTTCGAGCTCGTCGAGCCGCTGCGCCTGCTGTTCAAGGACGAGGTGCGCCGCGTGGGCCTCGAGCTGGGGCTGCCGGAGACGATCGTGCAGCGCCAGCCATTCCCCGGCCCGGGCCTGGGCATCCGCATCATCGGCGAGGTCACGGCCGACCGGCTCGAGACGCTGCGGGCGGCCGACGCCATCGCGCGCGAGGAGCTCACGTCCGCGGGCCTGGACCAGGAGATCTGGCAGTGCCCGGTGGTGCTGCTGGCCGACGTCCGCAGCGTCGGCGTGCAGGGCGACGGCCGTACCTACGGCCACCCCATCGTGCTGCGCCCGGTGTCGTCCGAGGACGCCATGACCGCCGACTGGACGCGGCTGCCGTACGAGGTGCTGGAACGCATCTCCACGCGCATCACCAACGAGGTGCCGGAGGTCAACCGCGTCGTCCTCGACGTGACGAGCAAGCCGCCGGGCACCATCGAGTGGGAATGACCTGAACGCGAAGGGCCCCGTCGGGATTCGACGGGGCCCTTCGCGTTGAGTGGTGCCGGGTGTCAGTACCGCTTGCGCCGCAAGGAAGCCGCCAGCAGCAGCACTCCGATGAACACCGCGCCGCCCGCGACGACCCAGCGGAAGTCGAAGGTGGGCAGCCAGCTGGCGCCGTCGGAGAGCACGTAACCCGAGACCAGCAGGGTCGCGAGGCCGACGATCAGGGTGATCACGTCCACGCCACGGCGGCGGGTCGGGATGTTCGAGTTGTCAGCCACGGAGCACCTCCACGCTGCCGGCACCGTTGGTCACGTTCAGGGTGATCTTCTGCCCGCCCACACCGTCGTCGCCGAAGTCGGTGCCGGTGAGCGCGGGCCGGCCCACGCCGCTCGTGGAGCGGTCGAGGCAGTCGACGTCGCCGGCGGAGTTCTTGCAGGTGTAGGTGACGTCGGCCGTCGACGGCACGGTGATCCGGGTGTCGCCGGCGCCGTTGCTGACCGAGGTGGCGATCGGGTCGCCGGCCGGCAGCTGCGTCAGGTCGAGGTCGATGTCGCCCGCCGCGTGCTGGTACACCGGCTGCAGCTCGGACACCGAGTGCGGGGTCGCGTTGAGGTCGCCGACACCGCCGCGCAGGTCGATGCTGTTGAACGCGCTGGTCGTCATGATCATGCCGACGATCGCGAGCGGCAGCGCCAGTGCGATGAGCCCGCGGGAGCCGCGGACGAACGCGCCGGCCACCATGCCGATACCGAGCACGCCGAGCACCAGGCCGATGATGTGGTGCACCGAGAACCAGTCGACGCCGTTGAGGTTCAGGGCCGCGCCCACGCCGGCCACGACCACGGCCGCCGCCATCGTCACCGAACCGATCTTCGACCGCGGCTGCCGCGGCTGCGGGGTGGGGTCGTTCGACTCGTAGTGGTAGGGGTTCTCCGGCGGCGTCGGGCCCGCCGGGTCCGGCAGGTCCCAGCCCGCCGGATCGGCGGCCAGCGGGTCCCAGCCGGGAGCGGCGGCGCCCATGGGCTCCGTCGTGGTGTCCGTCATCGTGAAGGCTCCGGTTCCGGGCACGGCCTGGGCCGTCTCGTACGCGGGGTACGCGACGACCGGCGCCGGGCGGTTGTCCTGCCCGCGGCTGCGGTGCAGGAGGTAGAGGCTTGCCGAGAGCAGCGCGAACCCGATGAGGCCACCGCCGTCGAACCAGCCGTTGCCGAAGGTCCACCCCACCGCCGGGATCAACGCCAGCGTCAGGACCACGGCGAACGCCTTCGACATCGTCGAGCGCCCGCGGCCGATCATCGCCTCGAAGCCCGAGGTCTCGTCGCCCTCGCTCGGGAACAGCAGCCAGCCGAGCAGGTAGAACACCAGCCCGAAGCCGCCGAACACCATCGCCGCGACCAGCGCCACCCGGATCACGACCGGGTCGATGCCGTACCGGTTCCCCAGCCCCGCCGCGACCCCCGCGACCTTGCGTCCCGCGTGCGGCCGGCGTGGCCGGCTCACCCAGAAATCCTTCACCGTCTCCTCGAAGCCGTTGAAAGGATTCGACTTCGGGCTCGGCGCCTCGTTCGCACCACTCATAGGCCAAAGCATGCGCGGCCCGCGGCGGCGCCACATCGGGGACGTTCCCTGAGGTTTCCCCTGAGTGCCGCCGGTGTCCGGGTCGTGATCAGGGGCTTCCCCGATGTCAGAACCGCTCGCGGCGTGTGACGATGGACGGCGTGCAGGACTTCCTCGACCTCGGCGCCGCCGGGCAGGTGAGCGACCCGGCCCGGGGGCCGGTGCCGCCTGCCGTCATGACGGCCACCGCGGCTTCGCCGACCCCGACGACTTCCGGGAGTTCCGAGGTCGGCGAGCGGGCCGGGCGGCCGAAGATGTACCGGCGCCGCAGCGGGCGGGCCGTGGCCGGTGTCGCAGGCGGGCTCGCGGACCACCTCGGGGTGCCCGTGGTGTGGGTGCGCACGGCGTTCGCGCTGCTTGCGGCCCTCAACGGCGCCGGCTTGCTCGCGTACGGGCTGCTCTGGGTGTTCGTGCCGCAGCAGGCCGAGGACACCGCCGAGGTCGACAGCAAGAAGCTGACGAAGGAACGTCAGCAGGCGTTCGGGCTCATCGCGCTCGGTATCGGCCTCGCGATCGCGAGCGGCACGCTCAGCGGCACCATCCGCGGCTGGGTCGCGGTGCCGCTGGCCATCGCCATGCTCGGCGCGGCCGTGGTCTGGCGGGAGGCCGACGAATCGCAACGCCGGCGCTGGCGCACGGGGGCGCGCGACGGCGTCACGGGCGCGTTCGTGGGTGGCGGCGGCCGTAGCGCGGCGATCATCCGGATCCTCGCCGGCGTCGCGTTGGTGGCCACCGGCATCGGGGTCGTGGTCTTCCGCAGCGGCAGCTTCGACCAGGTCAAGTTCGCCCTCATCGCCGTGCTCGCCACGCTGGTGGGCGTGGCCGTGCTGACGATCCCGTTCTGGCTGCGCCTGGTCCGCGACCTCGGCGACGAGCGCCGTGCCCGCATCCGCACCGACGAGCGCGCCGAGATCGCCGCGCACCTGCACGACTCTGTGCTGCAGACGCTCGCGTTGATCCAGCGCCAGTCCGACCAGCCGCACGAGGTCGCGCGGCTGGCGCGGGGCCAGGAGCGCGAGCTGCGCGGCTGGCTCTACGGCCCCGGCGGCTACGGCAAGCCGAGCGACAAGAAGTCGAAGGAACAGGAAGAGGGCGCCGTCCCGCTGTCCGAGGCACTCGGCGCCGCGTGCGGCGAGGTCGAGGACACCTTCGCGATCTCCGTCAGCCAGGTCGTGGTCGGCGACGTCGAACTCAACGAACCCCTCACCGCCCTCGTCCAGGCGGCCCGCGAGGCGCTGGTCAACGCGGCCAAGCACGCCGGCGTCGACGAGGTCAGCGTGTACGCCGAGGTGGAGCCCACCGAGGTCACCGTCTTCATCCGCGACCGCGGCAAGGGCTTCGACCCCGACGTGGTCCCGGCCGACCGCCACGGCCTCGCCGACTCGATCCGCGGCCGCATGGAACGCCACGGCGGCACGTGCAAGCTGCGCACCGCGCCGGGCGAGGGCACCGAAGTCCAGCTGGCCATGCCGCTCAAAGCGGCCAAGGGCGCGGCGTGACGTCGCTATGCTCAGGCTGGGCGACAACGAGCGAGGGAGCAGCACGGTGACGGAGACCCAGCGCGAGCCGGTCAAGGTGTTCCTCGTGGACGACCACGCGCTCTTCCGCGCCGGGGTCCGCACGGAGCTCGACTCGATCACCGACGAGGTCCAGGTGGTCGGCGAGGCCGGTTCGGTGGCCGACGCCGTCGCCGGCATCGCGCGCACCAAGCCGCAGGTCGTGCTGCTCGACGTGCACATGCCCGACGGCGGTGGCGCCGAGGTGCTGCGCCGCGTGCGCCCGGAGTTGCCCGACGTCGTTTTCCTCGCGCTGTCGGTTTCCGACGCCGCCGAGGACGTGATCGCCGTGATCCGCGGCGGCGCGCGCGGCTACGTCACCAAGACCATCTCGTCGAAGGAACTCGTGCGCGCCATCGTCCGCGTGGCCGACGGCGACGCCGTGTTCTCCCCGCGCCTGGCCGGCTTCGTGCTCGACGCGTTCGCCGACCGTCCCGGCTCGGCCCCCATCAACGACCCCGAGCTTGACCTGCTCACCCCGCGCGAGCGCGACGTCCTGCGCCTGCTCGCGCGCGGCTACGCGTACAAGGAGATCGCGTCGGAGCTGTTCATCTCGGTCAAGACGGTGGAGACGCACGTGTCGAGCGTCCTGCGCAAGACCCAGCTGTCGAACCGCTACGAGCTCTCCCGCTGGGCGTCGGACCGCCGGCTCGTCTAGGCGGCGGGCTCCGCAGCCACCAGCGGCGCCGGGGCCTCGGTCTTCTTCCTCCGCTGCACCCGCGTGAGTGCGACGCCGCCCAGCACCACGACCATGCCCGCGATCACGCGGAAGCTCAGCTGCTCGTGCAGGAAGATCGCGCCCAGGGCCACCGACACGATCGGCAGCAGGTAGCCGACCACCGAAGCCGCGACGGCGCCTTCGCTGGCCAGCAGCTGGTAGTTGAGGGCGAACGCGATCCCGGTCCCGCCGATGCCGAGGATCACCACGGCGAACGCGGCCAGCGGTGTCAGGTGGATCGGCGACAGCCCCCCGAACGGCATCACCAGCACGAGGAACCCGGCGGCGATCATCATCTGCCCGCCCGACAGCGCGTAGGGCGAGTCGCCGGTGTCCGAGAGGTAGCGGCCCTCGTAGACGAACGCGAAGCCGTAGCTCGCCGCCGCCGCGAGGCAGGCCAGCGCGCCCCAGCTCAGCAGACCCGACGCTTCCCAGGGCGCGAAGATCAGCAGGATCCCGGCCAGGCCGACCACGAGCCCGGTCGCGCGCATCGCCGTCATCCGGTGCCGGACGCCGAGGAACGGCGCCACCACGAGCACCCACAGCGGTGTCGTCGAGTTCAGCACGCCCGTGATGCCGGAGTCCACAGTGGTCTCACCGATCGCGAAAAGCAGGAACGGCAACGCGTTGTGGAAGAACGCGGCCACGGTGAGGTGACGCCACGTGCGCTTGTCCGTCGGCAGCCGCCGGCGCCCGAGCCGGCACAGCGCCACGAGCACCACGGCGCCGAGCACCAGGCGCGCCAGCACCAGCTGCACCGGCGAGAACGCCGCGAGCCCCAGCTTGATCCAGAAGAAGCTCGAACCCCACATCAGTGCCAGCGCGGCAATCCTGAGCAGGGTCTTCGTCTCGCCCACCCCAGTTCCTCCTTCTCGGCCGAAGTCCAGCCTGACTCCGCCCAGACGTAAGGACAAGCGAATATAACTGCAGGAACGCTTAAGCTCAGCTGTAGAATTCGGCGCATGCTCGACGTGCGGCGAATGCAGGTGCTGCGCGCGGTGATCACCAGCGGGTCGATCACCGCCGCGGCGCGGAACCTCGGGTACACCCCGTCGGCGATCAGCCAGCAGCTTTCGGTCCTCGAACGCGAGGCCGGCACCGAGCTGCTCGAACGCGTCGGCCGCGGCATCCGCGCCACGCCCGCGGGCGTGCTGCTGTCGGAGCACGCGGAGACGCTGAGTGCGGAGCTGGCGCGCGCCGAAGCCGCGTTGACCGAGCTCAAGGAGGGCCGCACCGGCAAGCTGGCCATCCGCTACTTCGCCACGGCCGGCGCGTCGGTGATCCCGCACGCCGTGGCCGCCGTCCGCCGCGAGCACCCCGGCGTGTGGCTCGACCTCAAGCTCGTCGACCCCGACGACCCGATGCCCGAGGTGGAGGAGGGCCGCGCCGACGTCGCGATCGTCGTCTTCCCGCGGCCCGCGCCGCCGGCGAAGGGGATCGAGCTCGTGCACCTGCTCGACGACCCGTACCGCGCGGTGCTGCCGCGCGCGCACCCGTTGGCGCGCAAGCGCGTGCTCGACCTGACCGACCTCGCCGACGAGCCGTGGGTGGGCGTGGACCCGATGCCCGGGATGTGCCGCGCGATCCTCGACGGCGCCTGCGCGTCGGCCGGGTTCGCGCCCAACATCGTGGTCGAGTCGGAGGACTACCTCACGGCGCAGGGCTTCATCGCGGCCGGGCTCGGCGTGGGGCTGGTGCCGGAGCTCGGTGTCGGCACACCGCACCCGGGTGTGGTCGTGCGGCGGATCCGCAACCCCGAGCCGTGCCGGATCATCCAGGCCGCCATCGCCGCGCGGGCCGTGGGGAACCCGGCTGTCCGGACGCTGATCGACGCGATGCGTGAGGCGACGGCGAAGGTCGCCTGACGGCTTTTACGACGCAGACGACTCAGACGAAGAACAGCTCGGAAACGCCGATCCCGATCAGCACCGCGCACAGGATCGCGGCCACGGTGAGGATCAGCTTCCGGCGCGCGGCCGCCTTCTGCCGCACCTCGGCGGCTGCCGCCGCCTGCTGAGCCGCCGACGGCACGAACCGCGCGGACGGCTGCTGCACAGGCTGCTGCTGGGGCGGGATCTGCTGCGTGGGCTGGGCGACCATCGGCGGCTGCATGGGCTGCGGCGCGGCCGGCGCGTAGGGCACCTGCTGCACCGGCATCTGCATCAACGGTCCCGGCTGGCCCTGCTGCGGCGGAGGCAACGGCCGCGACGCGGGCATGGTCGGCATCGCGGGCGCCGTCGGCGGGATGAACGCGGTCTGCTCGCGGCCTTCGGTGATGGCGCTGAGCGCGGCCACCGTGTCGGCCATCGTCGGGCGGGCCGTCGGGTCCATCCGCAGCATCTTGCGCAACGCGCCGGCGAGCACGCCGGCGTTCTGCGGTGGCCGCTCGGACGCCTCGCCGTCCTCACCGAACGGCGGCACGCCCTCCACGGCCGTGTACAGCGTGGCGCCGAGCGAGAACACGTCGGCGGCCGGCGAGGCCGGGGCACCGCGGGTGACCTCGGGCGCGCGGTAGGCCGGGTGCGCCCCGCCGCCGGTGATGCCGATGTCGGTGAGCTTGACGCCGCCGTCGTCGGCCAGCAGCACCGTGCCGGGTTCGAGCGTGCGGTGCACGATGCCGGCCGCGTGGATCGCCGCCATCGCGTCGCCCAGCATGATCCCGAGCGACGCCGCCTGCTCGGGCGTGAGCCGCCCGTGCTCGGCGAGGAACGACGCCATCCCGCGCGACGGGATGTACTCCATCACCAGCCAGACGTCGGGTCCGTCGGGCAGCACGTCGTACACGGTGATCGCGCTCGCGTGGTCCACGCGCGCCGCGTCCTTGCCCTCCTGCATCACCGCGGCGCGCGCCTGCTCGGCACGGTCCGGCGGCAGGCCGACGGGCAGGTACATGCGCTTCATCGCGACCGTGCGGAACAGCCGCGTGTCGAACGCCTGCCACACGATGCCCGCGCGGCCGCGGCCGATCGGCTGGTCGAGCCGGTACCGGCCGCCGACGATGGTGCCTTCTGAACTCAAATCTGATCCTGGATCAAGGGTTGTTCGACGCTGTCGGGCCGCCGGTGTCCGTGGGGTCGCCCGACGAGGTCGGAGGCGAGACTGTCTTCGAACTTGTGGTGGTGGACGGCGTCTCTTGCTCGGACGAAGTCTCCCGCGAGGGGGTGTTCCGCTGGGAGGTCCGGCGAGACGACGTCGTCTCGCGTGTAGAGGACTCCTCAGAAGAGGACGTCTCTTCCTCGCTCGTGGTTGCTTCCTCGGTCGAAGGCACCGACCCTGTGGTCGGCACCACATTTGCCGACGTCGACGGGGGAGCGGGCTGCTGCAACGCGTCCGGCGGGTTGTTCGAGCTCAGCAGCCACACGCCGAGCGCCACCAGGCCGACCACCACGATCGCGCCGATGATCGCCGGCTTCTTCCACGCGCCCGGCTTCTCGTCCTCGTCGTCGGTGGGGCTGGTCTGGCCGCGCGCCGGGGGCGGCGGCTCGTCGTAGCCGTCGTCATACCCGTCGTCGTACTGGTCGTCGGCGTAGACGTCGTGCGTCGGCACGGACCGGGTGGCGGCCAGGCCGTTGCGGCCCGGGTCGCCGTACAGCGGGGGCTCGCCCTGGTACTGCTGGTCGTAGCCGTCGTAGTCGTTCTGGGGGTACGCGGCGGCCGCGGGGTAGTCGGCCTCGTCGTCGTAGTACTGCTGCGCCGGGCCGGGCGCGTCGAGCAGCGTGCCCGAGTGCGCGGCGTCGTCCATGTCCTCTTCGGGGAACAGGTGCGTGGCGGCAGCGCCGGCCACGGCGGCAGCGCCGAGCGTGCCGGCCGAGGCCACCATCACGGTCTCGCCGGCCGGTCCGCCCAGCGGCGTTTCACCCCGTGCGACGGAGGCCAGCAGCTCTTCGCACTCCTCGGCGGTGGGCCGGTGGTGGATGTCGGGGTGCAGCAGCACGGCGAGCACGCTCGCGAGCGGACCCGACTGCCGCGGCGGGTTGATCTGCCCCGCGGCGACGGCGTGCAGGAGGCTCAGCGTGTTCTCCGACAGCCCGAACGGCGGCTGGCCTTCACACGCGGCGTACAGCGTGGAGCCGAGCGAGAACACGTCGGACTCGGGGCCGGGGTCGCCGCCGATCGCGACCTCGGGCGCGAGGTAGGCGGGCGTGCCGGCGATCATCCCGGTCTTGGTGACCGTGACGTCGTCCTTGGCGCGCGAGATGCCGAAGTCGGTGATCTTCACGGTGCCGTTGCCGGCCAGCAGGATGTTGCCGGGCTTGATGTCGCGGTGGACGATGCCGACGGCGTGCGCCTCGCGCAGCGCAGCGGCCACCTGCGCGCCGATCCGCGCGACCTCCAGCGGCGGCAGCGTGCCGCGCTCCTGCAGGACCTGGGCCAGGCTCGTGGAGTTGAGGTACTCCATGATCAGGCACGGCTGACCGTTGTCGTCGGTGACGACGTCGAACACCGAGATCGCGTTGGGGTGGTGCAGGCGCGCGGCGATGCGGCCCTCGCGCATGGTGCGCTGCCGGGCGTCTTCGGCGTCGTGCTCCTCGAGGCCCGGCTGCATCAGCAGCTGCTTGACGGCCACCGTGCGGCCCAGCACCTCGTCGTGTGCCTGCCAGACGGCACCCATCGCGCCCGTGCCGATCCGGCCGATGATGCGGTACCGGCCGGCGACCAGACGACCCTCGTCGCTCACGCGACCTCCCTTTGGGGCTCCGACTGCCCGGAGCGGGACGTGCCCACCCCGAAGACGCGACCTCGAACCGGCCGCAGCACCGCAGCGTAGGCACCTGTCGTGGGCCGTGTGCCGGTTTTCCCGAGACCGGCCCGTGACAAGGCTAGGCGTTCACTCTGTGCACACACACTCGGCACGGTCTGATCGTCTACCCGGAACTGGATCGTCGCAGGTCACGAGAATGCGACGGCGGAGAGCAGTCGCGCTTCGGAGATGACGTCGTGCTCCACGACGTCGAACATCTGCGTGACGCGGAGCAGCGTTCCGTCGGCCTGGTGCAGCACCGCGACCGCGACCACCGAACCGTCGCCCTGCACGCGGGTCTCCTGGACGTCGATCGAGCGGGCCGCGCTCCACGCGCGGACCAGGCTGCCGGCTTCGCCCTGGGCGAGGCCGGGGGCGAGCAGCGCCAGCGCGCTGTCGGGGTTCTTGTCGATCGAGGAGTAGAAGGCCTTCACGGCCTGCAGCTTGTCGGCGTCGGACGTGGCGTCCGCGCCCTCGGACTCGGCGTGTTCCGACGGCGGCGTGGTGCTCGGCGCGGCCGTGCTGGGCGCGCCGGTCTGCTGCGTCGTCGAGCCCGTGTCCTGCGTCGGCTGCGTGGTGCCGGATGCGGCCTGCGTGCCCTGGCGGTGTCCGGACGTCGTGCCGCCGGCGCCGTGTTCCTGCGGGCCGGGCACGGCCTGGCCGCCGAGCGCGGCGGCGCCGCTGAAGCCGGCGGGGATGGTGTCCTCGGCGACCGGCGTGGTCGGCCGGGGACCGCCGCTGAGCAGGGCGGCGGTGACCACGGCGCCCGCGACGAGCGCGCCGGCGCCGACGAGGCCCGCCTGCTTGGCGCGGCGGGCGAAGCGGCTCTCGGGCTCTTCGGCCGGCTCGGCGGATCTGGCGGCCTCCGCGCGGTGCGACCGCGGCGGCAGGTACTTCTGCGGCTCGCGGAAGACCTGCTCGAGGTAGTCGCGGTCCGCGTCACCGACGCCGTTGAGCAGCTCGGGAGGGATCACATCCTCGACGCGGACGGCAGTGACCTCGCGGGCCTCACGCCGTGTGCGCTGCCGATCAAGCACGAAAGTCCTCGCTCTGGGGTTCGGGGGACGGCGGTACGGCCGTTCGGTCGTACGCCGCTGGTCCGGACGGCCGATTCGTGGTCGGTTCCCGGACCCGCTGTCGCCAGGTAACCCTGTGGCGGCGGGCACCCGCCAGGCTCAGTCGCCGGAATGCCGTCGTCATACGACGAGCGGCAGCTTATGTCACCCACCCGGAGCAAGTTCAACCGCTTACCGCACCGCACGTGCATCGGAACGGGCAGTCTGCACCTGCACGAAACGTTCGGCCCGGGCCGGACGATCAGGCCTGGTCAGGCGCCGTCGTCGGCGATCTTCTCGTCGTCGCCGAAGGTGAGCGTGCGCTGCTCGATGGTCTTGGTGCCGTCGGTGTGGGTCACCTCGAGCGTGTTGACCGTGGTGTTGTTGTCCGGGTCGATCTCGACCTTCTTGACCTCGAAGTAGGCGACGTTCGAGTAGCGCTGGCGCAGGCCCTGCGCGCCCTCCTGCTTGAGGTCCCCGGTGGTGACGGCCGCGGCCGCGTTCGGGTCGGTGGTGACGTTGTTGAAGAACTTCTCGGTGTTGTCCCCCATCGCCTGGGGGTCCTTGCCCGTGTCGTACCAGACGGTGGTCGGCGCGGTCTCGCGCGACGCCGGGGTGACCGGCGGTTTCGCGGGCGGCTGCTCCGGCGTCGACGTCGGCCCGGTCGTGACGGGGTCCGACGAGCCGGCGCTCGACGACGAGTCCGTCGGCGACTGGTCTTCGCTGGTCTCGGAGCCCACGGCGTTCTGCGGGTGCGTGTTCGGGTCGTCGTCTTCCCGCGTGCCGGAGCGGCCGCCACCGGCGCGGCTGCTGTCGGGCGAGTCGCCGCCCGTGCCGCCCTGCTGGCCGAGCGACGGGTCCGGGAGGATCAGCGGGTTGCCGCCGTTCTGCCGGCCCGGCCAGCCGCCGCCGAGCGCGTCGGTGGTCGTGGTGGGCCCGCCGACGAGGAAGGTCCCGGCGAACAGCAGCCCGACCACCACCGCGCCCGACGCGCCGGTCGCGAACCAGGCGGCCTTCCGCCACGTCTTGGGCGGGGTCACCGACGCGGGCACGGAGCCCAGGTCGAACTTCCCGAGCCCGTCGAGCAGGGGAGCGGCGTACACCCGCACTTCGTCGTCTTCGTCGAGCGAGGCCTCGTCGAACGGCCCGCGCACCCGCGGCTTGGCCGGCGCCCGCAGTGTGACGCGCTGACGCCTCGGGGGCTCAGGCTTCGCCGGCTCCTCGGCGGCGGGCTCCGGCGCCGCGCTCAGCCGGGTGACCTGGTCCTCGTTGTGCTCGTTGGGCTCGCCGGGTTCACCGTGCTCGTCGTGCCCCGGGGCCTGCGGCTGGGCCAGCGTGGCCGCCGTCGCCGCGACCCGCTCACGCCGGCTGCGCCGCACCTGCGGCCGCCCGAGCCCGTCGCGCCCCGGCACGTCGGCGAGCGACCGCGTGGTCCCCGGCGCGGCCCACGCGCGATCGATCTCGCTCACGGGCTGCGGATCCGGCACCACGGCCTGCCCAGCGGGCACGCGCCGCTCCTCGCGCGCGAACTCCGGCTCGGCGAGGTCGCCGAGCGTGGCCTGCGCTGTGGACCCGCGCCATTCGTCGTGCGCGAACGCCGGCCCGGCGGCGACGGCACCGGGCTGTGGCAGCACAGCCTGCCCGGTGGACACGCGCCGCTCGTCGTCCGCGAAGTCGGGGCCGGCCGTGTCGGCGAGGTCGTGGAGGTGCGGCTGCTTGGCCTGCGCGGTGGACCCGCGCCATTCGTCGTGCGCGAACTCCGGCGCGGCGGCGTCGGCACCGGGCTGTGGCAGCACGGCCTGTCCGGTGGACACGCGCCGCTCGTCGTCCGCGAAGTCGGGGCCGGCCGTGTCGGCGAGGTCGCGCGACTGCGGTTGCCCGGCGGACCCCCGTCGTTCGGCCGGTGAGAACTCCGGCCCGGCCACTTCCGCGAGGTCACCGGAGTGCGCCCCACTCCAGAGCGACTCCGGCTCAGGCATCGTCGGGCCACCGATCAGGCCGGCCTCGTCGAGGCGCCCGGCGGTGAAACCCCGGTCGCCCTGGCCGGGCTGGGGCAACTCGGTGCGGCTTGGCGTGGGCGGCGGGGCGTACGGGCCGCGGCCGTTCAGCGCGTGCTCGGGGAGCGCGCCGTAGGCGTGGTAGTCCTCGTGGAGGCGGTGCTGCTCACGCGGCTCGTCGGGCCGGCGCGTCGGCTGCGGGAGCGGGATGGGGCGGCGCGGGTGCGGTTGCCGGGCCTGCTGGGGCTGCGGCAGGAGCACGCCGGGTCCGGGCACGGGCAGAGTGCCGTTCGTGGGCGCGAACGTCGAGGCCGCCCGTCGGCGCGGTGGGGACAACGGCGGCGCGTCGACCGCCTCGGCGCCGGGCCGGTGGCGGTGGTGACCTCCGCCGTGTGGCGGGACCACGGGCGTCCACGTGTCCGTGTCCTGAAGACTGCGAGCGCGGTGCCTGCCCGGCACCGTGACCTCCGCGGCCGTCACCGTGTCCGGGTGGCTCGAGCTTCTCGACCCACCCATCGCGTTTCCCGTCATGCCCGTCCGACCCCTCCCCGGTGTGGGCGTGACGGCGCCGGCACTCCGATCAACCCGATCGGAGCAGAGGCGCGAACGGAGTCACTTGCGTCCACACTTGCGAACTCCCGCGCATCTGCACGCGCACGCGGCAGTAGGCGCGCGGAGCCGCAGCTCCCGCGCGTCCTCCGGGCGTCGCCCGACCCAGACGCATGGGTCCTCACGAACCCAAGACTAGAAAACCGCCAGGCGAAAGTCTCGGGGCAACCTGCAACTTGCACAGGTTTCACTCTGTCGGGGCCGACCGAACGGGCGTGAGGTCACGCTACGCAGTGCAATCGCCGCAGGTAGAGCTGCTCACCCTCCGCTGCGGTACTTCTCCCGGGTCGTCTGGAGAGCCTTCGTCGCCACAGCACCGCTACCGACAGCAATCAGAATGGCGATGATGTCGGCTGCGCCTCCCCCTAAAGTGAGCAGCCACGCGAACAGTGATGCCGCCGTGGTACCACCGGCGACCGCCCAGCGGCTGCGCACGTACTGCGCGACGGGCGCACCGCCGGCCCGCTTACCCGCCGCGTTGTTGAGCAGCGCCAGGTAACCGACATGGCCCAGTGCCGCCAGCACGCTCGCGATCGCGATGATGACGGCGATGACGTTAATCATGGGTCCAGTCTGCCCGTTTTCGCGGACCGGCGGATCGGGGAAGTCCCTGATGTGGCCGTAAGTTCACCGGCCGAGGCGGCCGCGGCCCAGGTTGAGCAGCGCCATCGCGAGCTGGCGGCCTTCCGGACCCAGCTCGCGGTAGCGCGCGAGCACGTCCATCTCGCGGTTGTAGACGATCCTCGTGCCGCCGGCGGCCATGCGGGCCGCGCCGATCGTCTGCGACACCTCCACGCGGCGTTTCACCAGCCGCAGGATTTCGGCGTCGAGCCAGTCGATCTCCTTGCGCAGCGAGGAGATGTCCTCGCCGGCGGCGGTGTTCTCGGCGGGCTGTCCGTCGGCGTTCTGAGTCTGCGCGTTCATCGGGACCTCTCTGAAGTCCGGACTCCCAGTGGCCCCTGGGACGGCGAAAGCCCCGGGTCCGTGGACTCCGGGGCTGCGGGTGATGGCGGGTGGGGCACTACGCGATCACGGGAGCCGGAGTCCGGGTCCCGTAGAAAAATCGCTCACTGCTGTGCCGCACGCGGTCAGTATGGCACAGGAGTTTCACCGCGCCGCCGGAAACTCCGCACCCGCGCGTGCACCACGAGGGTGACGAACAGCCAGAACAACGGCATCGCCGGCCAGAAGAACCCGACGCCCAGCACCGCCCACCGCACGATCAGCAGCACCGCCAGCGCCACCACGATCACGGCGTGGATCCGCAGTGCCGGGTGCTCGCGCAACGCGGCGCGGGTGAGTGGCCAGCCGGATCCCGGCCGTCGCGCGACTTCGGGGCGCGGCAGGTCGGTGGTGAGCGCGCCGAGCTCGTCGACGTAGCGCGTCGCGTAGACGGTGCCGAGCCGCTCCTCCACCTCCTCGAGCGTGAGCCGGCCTTCGGAACCGGCGGACTGGATGATCGCGGCGACGCGTTCTCGGTCGCTGTCGGATGCCCTCAACCGGGCGGGGATCTTGTCTTCCATACCGTTCGATGCTCCGCCCGCGGACGCCTCCGCGCGTCGGACGGGAGGCGACACCGTCGTGTACGTCGACAGGCGCAGTTGCCTGTGAAGAACGTGTCGTACCCCAGGGGTAGCGTGGACAGGCGATGGACACCCTCTTCGATCTCCCCGCAGAAAAGCCCGCGCCTGCCCGGAAGGCCACCGCCGAGCTGCTCGAGGACCTCAATCCCGCGCAGCGCGAAGCGGTCATGCACGCCGGCGGGCCGCTGCTCGTCGTCGCCGGCGCGGGGTCGGGCAAGACCCGTGTGCTCACGCGCCGCATCGCGTACCTGTTGGCGGAGCGGGGGGTGCACCCGGGCGAGATCATGGCGATCACGTTCACCAACAAGGCCGCGGCCGAGATGCGCGAACGCGTCGCGTCGCTCGTCGGCCGCCGCGCCAACGCGATGTGGGTGTCCACGTTCCACTCGATGTGCGTGCGGATCCTGCGCCGCGAGGCGAAGACGCTGGACATGTCGTCGAGCTTCTCCATTTACGACTCGGACGACACGAAGCGCCTCATCACGCTCGTCGCGCGCGACCTCGACATCGACCCGAAGAAGTACGCCGCGCGCACGCTCGCGGTGCACATCTCGAACCTCAAGAACGAGCTGACGGACCCCGACGCGGCTGTGGCGAACGCCGCGAACGACCTGGAGCGCCGCGTCGCCGAGGTCTACGTCGAGTACCAGCGCCGGCTCGAAGCGGCCAACGCGTTCGACTTCGACGACCTGATCATGCGCACGGTGTCGCTGCTGCAGGCGTTCCCGGACGTCGCGGAGTACTACCGCCGCCGGTTCCGCCACATCCTGGTCGACGAGTACCAGGACACGAACCACGCGCAGTACACGTTGGTGCGCGTGCTCGCGGGCACCGAGGCCACCGACACCGGCATCGACCCGGCGGAGCTGGTCGTGGTGGGTGACGCGGACCAGTCGATCTACGCCTTCCGTGGCGCGACGATCCGCAACATCGAGGAGTTCGAGCGCGACTTCCCCAACGCGCACACCATTCTCCTGGAGCAGAACTACCGCTCCACGCAGACGATCCTGTCGGCGGCCAACGCCGTGATCGAGCGCAACCCCAACCGGCGCGCGAAGCGGCTGTGGACCGACTCGGGCGACGGCGAGAGGATCGTCGGCTACGTCTCGGACAACGACCACGACGAGGCCGCGTTCGTCGCGGGCGAGATCGACGCGTTGGCGGAGAAGGGCGAGGCGGACTACTCCGACGTCGCCGTCTTCTACCGCACCAACAACCAGTCGCGCGTGTTCGAGGAAATCTTCATTCGCCTCGGCCTGCCGTACAAGGTCGTCGGCGGCGTGCGGTTCTACGAGCGGCGCGAGGTGCGCGACATGCTCGCGTACCTGCGCGTGCTGTCGAACCCGGACGACACGGTTTCCTTGCGCCGCATCCTCAACGTGCCCAAGCGTGGCATCGGCGACCGCGCCGAAGCGGTGGTGGCCACGCACGCGGAACGCGAGCGCATCACCTTCGCGGCGGCGTTGCGCGATGCCGTCGAGGGCAAGGTGGCGCTGCTGAACCCGCGCTCCGCCAAGGCGATCACGGGGTTCGTGTCGCTGCTCGACGATCTGGGCGAGCTGGCGGCGTCGGGCTCGGAGGTGCACGACCTGCTGGAGGCCGTGCTGGAGCGCACGGGCTACCGCGCGGAGCTCGAGGAGTCGGACGACCCGCAGGACGCCTCCCGCGTCGAGAACCTCACGGAGCTCGTCACGGTGGCGCGCGAGTTCGCCGAGTTCACCGCCGAGGTCCAGCAGGACGAGAACGCCGAGCTGGTGCTCGACGACGGCGTGCCCGCGCCCGGTTCGCTCGCCGCGTTCCTGGAGCGCGTGTCCCTGGTCGCCGACGCCGACTCGATCCCGTCGCCCGACGGCGGCGACGAGGGCGACGGCGGCGCCGGGGTCGTCACGCTGATGACGGTGCACACCGCGAAGGGCCTCGAGTACCCGGTGGTGTTCTGCACGGGCTGGGAGGACGGCGTCTTCCCGCACATGCGCGCTCTGGGCGACCCGACGGAGCTCGCGGAGGAGCGTCGGCTGGCCTATGTGGCCATCACGCGCGCGCGGCAACGGCTGTACGTCTCGCGCGCGCTGGTGCGCTCGGCGTGGGGCCAGCCGCAGATGAACCCGGCTTCGCGCTTCCTCGACGAGCTGCCCCCGGACCTCGTCGACTGGCGGCGGCTGGAGCCGTCTTCGCCGGGCTTCGGCAACTTCGGGTCGTCTTCGGGCTCGTCGTCCTCGGGCCCGCGTGCGGCCACGACGTGGGGCCGGCGGTCGCCGTCGTCGTCCTCCACTACGTCGTCGTCGCCGTTCGGCAAGGGCTGGAAGGACACGGTGGCCCTCAAACTCGACGTCGGCGACCGTGTCAGCCACGACAAGTACGGCCTCGGCACCGTCATCTCCTGCGACGGCGTCGGTCCCCGCGCCACGGCCACCATCGACTTCGGCGCGTCCGGCAAGGTCCGCCTCATGCTGATCGGCAGCGTGCCGATGGTGAAGCTCTGATTTTTGTCGGACCCCTCGGTTAGGCTCCCTCCAGTCGAACACAAGTTCGAACGAATGAGGTAGGCTGGTGCTCGTTCACCGGCCGCCTCGGGAGGGAGCACGAGGGTGTGGACGCGATCTTGTTTGGGGTCCTGGCCGCCGGGGTACAGGACTACCTACGGGGAGTTCTGGGGACTTCGGGACCTGCGGGGGTTTCCGGCGGTTCTGCCGATACGGGGTGCGGCTCGTCGGGGTTCGGTTCAGCCGGCGCTGTCGGCGCTTCGGGGCCCGGTTTCGGGTGTGCGTCGGGGGAAGCGCACCGCTTGGCCGCCGCGTGGCGCGCCCTGCTCCGTCATCACGACCTCGGGCCTGACGGCCACTGCCAAACCTGCGGCGCGGGCCGCCTGGGCCGGTGGCCTGTCCGTCGGCGCTCGGCCGGCCTCTGCACGGTCTGGCAGGTCGCTGTCGCGTACTTCATCCGCCGCGCGCCCACCGGGGAGCGTTAGAGCTGTCTGCTGCGGTCGAGAGGACGCTCGGGCGCCGTAGCCGCGCGATCTCCGTGGTGCTGAGGGCGTCGGGCAAGCGGCCACGGGGGCGCGGTCCGGCGAGGAGATCGAAGCGGGCGGGTCGAGCGCGGGTCTCGGACGGCTCGCGGTGCCCAAGCCGGCTCGGTGGCGGTGTCGCAGCACGGTGCGCTGCGGCGAGGGCTTCTCGTTGCCGCAGCGGAAAGCACAACGGCCACGGAGAGCGCGGGGGCGCGGACCGTGGCCGGGTGGAAAAGCGGTGAAACCGAAGAACAGTAAGGAGAGCCAGTCGAGAATCAGACCACGATGCCGCGGGCAGCGAGCCACGGGCGCGGGTCGATCTTCTTCGTGCCGTTCTGCCAGACCTCGAAGTGCAGGTGCGGGCCGGTGCTCTCGCCGCGGTTGCCGATCTCGGCGATCTGCTCGCCGCACTTGACCTTCTGGCCTTCGTGGACGGAGAAGCTGTTCATGTGGCCGTAGACCTGGATGGTGCCGTCGTCGAGCTGGATGCGGACCCAGAGGCCGAAGCCGCTGGCGGGGCCGGCCTGGATGACGGTGCCGTCGGAGGCGGCGTAGATCGGGGTGCCGATCGAGTTCGCGATGTCGATGCCGAGGTGGCTGCTGCCCCAGCGGGCGCCGAAGCCCGAGGTGAACGTGCCGTGGGCCGGCAGGCAGGTCTTGGGGCGCTCGGCTTCTTCCTTGGCCTTCTGCGCGGCCGCGGCCTCGGCCTTCTCGCGGGCTTCGGTGACCTTCAGGCTGTCGGCCATGCGGGCGGCCTCGGCGGAGGCGTCCATCGAGTGGCCGGCGGGCAGCAGCTCGGGGGCTCCCCCTGAACCCGCGCTGCCGAGGGTGAACGAGGCGCTCGCGTCCTGGGCGTTGGCGAGCGGGGTGACGGCGGTGTCGGAGTCGGTCGTCACGGTCTTGAGGGTCTGGCCCGCGGCGGCAGCGGCGAACGCGCCGGCCGCGACAGCTGCGACCACGACCCGCCCACGCAGGGCGGAGGACGGCGGGGCGATGCGGTGCGAACCCCGCACGCGGATGACCGCACCGTCCAGTGCGTCCTTCAGCGCCGGGGAAGGGGCTTGGCCGCCGGGGGAGCGGTGTGAAGCCAAGACAGGGCCTTCCATCGTCGGGGAGCCGGATCGTCGCGCGACTACGGGCGGGGGATCCCGTTGAGCCAATCTCGGGGGTGGTTGGCTCGGCGTTGCGCTTCGTGACCTGACTGTAATGGGGACCGGGGGACAGTAACGAAGGGGCACCGTTTTGAGCAAGGTGCCCCCGCCGTTTCGGCCGAACGGGCGGCCCGCATCACGCTGCTAGCTGTAGGGATTACCCAAAGTTAATCCGAAACTACTCCGATCAGTGTGATCTCCATTACAGGACTTTCGGGCATCCGCACCCCCGAGCGGCCCCCTCGCATCCCGCCGAACGGCCCCACCGTTGAAATAAACGTTTGCGCCCCTGTGTTGAAGGGAATTCACGCCCGCTTGTGTGGCGCCGGTCACTCGCCTCCCCGGGTGATCACCCGATCGCCCGATCGACCCACCGACGTGCACCGACGCCTCATCGCCACCGGTTGCAGTCCCTGCGACGGCGTGCCCTGTTGTCGCCGGCTGCCCTTCGCGCCTCGGGGTCACTCCCTCCCACTGCGGGGGCCGCGCGGTGTCCGACTTGCTAGCGTCGCGTCCGATGACTTCGTCCGAAGGACCCCACGACGGGGACTCCTCCCCGGCCCGTTCCGATTCCGACCCGGACAGCCCCAGGCCGCCCGCCGGCCCCCGACGGCCCAGCCTCGCCGAGCGCAAGGCGGCCGCCCGGGAGCGCGCCCGCGCCGAGACCCGCCGTGAGCGCCGGGGGAGCAGCCGCAAGTCCGCCGACGGGTCCGGCGCCCCCGCCGATGCCACCGGCGGCGTCTCGTCCCGCGCGAATGGCAACGTCCCCGCGAATGGCACGTCGACCGCACACCGCGGGGTCGGCAGCGGCAGGGGCGAGAGCCGCGGTGGGAGCGGCGGTCCCGACGCCGAGCGCGACTCCTTGAACACCTCGGCCGATCACGCCCATGGTGGGAGTCGCCGAGGAGAGAACAGTGCGCGCGGAGCAGCGGGCGCGAGCGGTGATGTGCGGAGCACTGGCGGCGCCGAGGCTGTAAGCGATGGCGTTCGGCGCATCGCGAATGGCAGTGGCCGTGACAAGGCGGAAGTCGAGAGGTCTGGCCAGAGCGCAGCGGGCAGCGGTGGCGTCACCGGCACCAAGCCCGCCGGAGCCGGAACCAGCTCCACGACCACCGAAGCGGACCGGGCCCCCAGCCCCCACTTCGACCTCGAATACACCGACCGCACCCCCTCCCCACAGCTCAAAACCGCCGTCACACTCCTCGGCATCGGTGCCCTCGCCCTGACGGCCGGCGCGATCCTCCCCGTCTCGCCCGACGCGAGCCCGGGTTACCTCGCCTGGCCCCTCCTGGCCCTCCTCGCCCTGGTCCCGGCCGGGATCGTCGCGGCGGCGGCGTACAGCGGCAGGCACGGCCTGGCCGCCGGCCTCACGATCGGCCTGGCCGCCCTGGCCCCCGGCCGCCTGCTGCTCGACCTGCAGTTCTTCGCCAACGGCTCCAAAACCGTCCGCCCGGAGCTGTACCTGCCCGACCGGCTGCTGGACCGCAGTGCGGTCGGCGCGGGGTTCTGGCTGCTCGTCGCGGGCCACGTCCTCACGATCGCCGCGGGGATCGCGGCGGCGCAGGTGGCGCGGCAGCTCAACGAGGTCGCGGGGGACGACGGCGGACGGCGGCGCTGGCGGCTGGTCGTGCCGCTGCTCACGATCGCGGCGGGCGTCGGGTTGTTGATGGCCCCCGTCATCTCGGACAACCCGTTCTTCCCGGCGCACTCGGCGTTCGAAGGCCCCGGCCTGGCGCTGACTGGCTACGTGGTCATGGCGGGCGCGCTGCTGCTCGCCGTCGTGCTCGGGTTCGGGGCGGCGTCCGACGGCGTCGCGCGCGGGACGCTCGGCGGCGCGGCCGCGGCGACGTTCGCCGTGGCGCTGCCGCCGCTGGTCGGCGGGCTGGCGGTGGGCGGGCTGCACCTCGCGTGGGGACCGGTCGTCGCCGTGGTGGCGATGGTCCTCGTCCTTATTCTCGCGCCCCTCGCGACGCCCCAAATCGCTCAGGTCGAACGCACCGACCTCGCCGGCGAAGCACGCGTCCCGAGCCTCACGTTGTGGCGCACCGCCACGGCCCTGCTCGCCTTGCTGACGGCAGTGGTCGGAGTCGTGGGCGCGCTCGCCCCACAGCTCGACACAGCCACCGCGACCCAGAGCCCCGCGCGCTGGCTCCTGCTCACGGCCGCGATCCTCGTCGCCCTGCCCGCGCCGTTCCTGTTCGCGTACAAATCGGCCCGCGGCATCCTCGCCGTCGTGTGGGCCGGCGTCGTCCTCGCCGGCACGGCCGTGCTCAGCACCGCCATCACCGCGTCACAGGCGACCGGGCTGACGGGACTGGACAGTCTCGGCGGCACCCTCAGCTACCACCTCGGCGCCGGCGCCGTCTTCACCGCGATCGCGCTCGGCCTCGCCGGTCTGACGGCGCTCGCGGCCGTCGTCACCGGCGTCGTCGAGCGCGACGACGAAGGCACCGAAGGCCCGCGCCCCCGGGTGCTGCTGCCGGTCGTCGCGGCGGCGATCCTGTCCGTCCTCGCCTTCGGCTCGCCGGTGTTCACCGCGCCCGGCTACTCGTCGCCCGGGCTTTGGTCCGATTTCGACACTCCGTCGTGGGGACTGCTCACCGCGCTGCTCGTCGTCCTCGGCGTGCTCGCCCTGAGCGTCCGCTCCCGGCCCGGCGCCGCCGCGGCCGCGCTCACCGGTGCGGTGCTCGTTCTGGCCGTCCACGTGGCACAGCTGCCGCTCGCCGGGATCGCCGGACGGTCGCCCGCGCTCGGGTTCTGGTTCGGCCTCGCCGCGATCGTCGTCACGGCAACAGCCGCCGCGACGGCCGCCGCCGGGGGCGAAAAAACGGCCCCGGTGGGCGGACTCACACCCCCTGACCGCGTACGGTGACCGACTTCACCAGGTGCGGAGTCCCCTGCTTCTGCGCTGGTCGCTAACCTCGACTGGTCCGACAGCGCGGTTCGGTAACGGACCACCACAGTGGCGTGTCGTCAGGAGACTGGAGTAGTGGACCTCTACGAGTACCAGGCGAGGGATCTCTTCGCCGCCCACGGAGTACCGGTTCTGCCGGGCTCGGTGGCAAACACCCCCGAAGAAGCCAAGGCCGCCGCGGAGCAGATCGGCACCCAGGTCGTCGTCAAGGCGCAGGTGAAGGTCGGCGGCCGCGGCAAGGCCGGCGGCGTCAAGCTGGCCCAGACGCCGGACGAGGCCAAGGAGAAGGCGGAAGCCATCCTGGGTCTCGACATCAAGGGCCACATCACGCGCCGCGTGCTCGTGGCGGAAGCGTCGGACATCGCGTCCGAGTACTACTTCTCCTTCCTGCTGGACCGCGCGAACCGCACGTTCCTGGCGATGGCGTCCTCCGAGGGCGGCATGGAGATCGAGCAGCTCGCGGTGGAGCGCCCCGACGCGCTCGCGAAGATCCCGGTCGACGCGATCGCCGGTGTCGACAAGGCGAAGGCGCTCGAGATCCTGAAGGCCGGCAACTTCCCGGCCGACATCATCGACGAGGCCGCCGACGTGGTCGTGAAGCTCTGGGAGACCTTCGTCTCCGAGGACGCCACCCTCGTCGAGGTCAACCCGCTGGTGCGCGACCCCCAGGACAAGATCATCGCCCTCGACGGCAAGGTCACCCTGGACGAGAACGCTTCCTTCCGCCAGGCCGCGCACGAGGACCTGGTCGACAAGGACGCCGAGAACCCCCTCGAGGCGAAGGCCAAGGCCAAGAACCTCAACTACGTCAAGCTCGACGGCCAGGTCGGCATCATCGGCAACGGCGCCGGGCTCGTCATGTCCACTTTGGACGTGGTGGCGTACGCGGGTGAGAAGCACGGCGGCGTGAAGCCGGCGAACTTCCTCGACATCGGCGGCGGCGCGTCGGCCGAGGTCATGGCGGCCGGTCTGGACGTCATCCTCAACGACACCGACGTGAAGAGCGTCTTCGTCAACGTCTTCGGCGGCATCACCGCGTGCGACGCGGTGGCCAACGGCATCGTCGAGGCCCTGAAGATCCTGGGCGACGAGGCCACCAAGCCGCTGGTCGTCCGCCTGGACGGCAACAACGTCGTCGAGGGTCGCCAGATCCTGGCCGACGCGAACCACCCGCTCGTCACCGTGGTGGACACAATGGACAACGCGGCCGACAAGGCTGCCGAGCTCGCCGCGGCAGGTGCGTGAGATGTCGATCTTCCTGAACGAGAACAGCAAGGTCATCGTGCAGGGGCTCACCGGCTCCGAGGGCATGAAGCACGCGACCAAGATGCTGAAGTCCGGCACGAACATCGTGGGTGGCGTCAACGCCCGCAAGGCCGGCCAGACCGTGACCATCGAGGGCAAGGACCTCAAGGTCTTCGGCACCGTCGAAGAGGCGATCAAGGAGACCGGCGCCGACGTGTCGGTCATCTTCGTGCCGCCGAAGTTCGCCAAGGACGCGGTGCTCGAGGCCGTCGACGCCGAGATCCCGCTCGCCGTGGTGATCACCGAGGGCATCCCGGTGCACGACTCGGCCTACTTCTGGGCCCACGCCGTCGCCAAGGGCAACAAGACCCGCATCATCGGCCCGAACTGCCCGGGCGTGATCAGCCCCGGCAAGTCCAACGCCGGCATCATCCCCGCCGACATCTCGGGCCCGGGCCACATCGGCCTCGTCTCGAAGTCCGGCACGCTGACCTACCAGATGATGTACGAGCTGCGTGACATCGGCTTCTCCACCGCCGTCGGCATCGGCGGTGACCCCATCATCGGCACCACCCACATCGACGCCCTGGCGGAGTTCGAGAAGGACCCCGACACCAAGGTCATCGTGATGATCGGTGAGATCGGTGGCGACGCCGAAGAGCGGGCCGCGGCCTTCATCAAGGAGAACGTGACCAAGCCGGTCGTCGGCTACGTCGCGGGCTTCACCGCCCCCGAGGGCAAGACCATGGGCCACGCGGGTGCCATCGTGTCCGGTTCCTCCGGCACGGCGGCCGCGAAGAAGGAGGCCCTCGAGGCTGCCGGCGTGAAGGTCGGCAAGACCCCGAGCGAGACCGCCGTCCTCGCGCGTGAGCTGTACAACAACCTCTGACCTGCACAAACGCGGTCAACGCGGGCCGGGCACCGGGATCGGTGCCCGGCCCGCGGCGTTTCCGGCCGCAACCGAACGGGCATCCCGTGCGTCCAACGGCCCGGACGGGGGACCCTCGGATGCGCTAGCGTTCGGCGACGCGGCCGTCACGTGTTTCGTCCGGGTGCCACCTTCCCCCGGAGTTGCCGGCGAACGACAGGAGAGCTTCCGATGACCTTCCCCAGCGGCGGGCCTGGCTACCCCCAGCAGGGCGGTGGCCAGCAGCAGCCCCAACAGGGACCGCCCCCGTCCGGCGGGTTCCCGCAACAGCAGCCGCAGCAGGGACCGCCGCCCTCGGCCGGGCCGGTGCTGCCGCAGAACCTCCCGCTCGTGCTCGCGCTCGTGGTGACCGTGCTGGGCATCGTCCAGTACTTCATCGGCTTCTCCGACGAAGCGGGTGACGTCGGTCAGGAAACGATCTTCCTGCTCACCGGTGGCCTCCTCGCGGCGATGCACGCCCTGCCGAAGGCGCCGCGCGTGCTGCCGTTCGCCGCGCTGTTCAGCGTGGTCGGCGCGCTCGGAGCGCTCGACACCGTGGTGGCCGAGCCGAGCACGCCGGGCATCGTCACGGTGGTGCTGATCCTCGGCATCGTGCAGATGCTCGTCGCGGTGGCCGCGCTGCTGATGGAATACGGCATCCTCAAGCCGCCGGCGCCGAAGGCCGCCGTGCCGCACTACCAGCAGCAGTACGGCCAGGCCGGCCCCTACCAGCCGCAGCAGCAGCCGGGCCAGTACCCGCAACAGCCGAGCGCGACGCCCCCGGGCCAGCAGGCGACCACGTACGCGCCTCAGCAGGGCCAGTTCTTCCAGCAGCCGCAGGGCGAGCAGGGCAAGCCCCCGGGCACCCCGCCGGGCGGCTTCGGCCAGCAGGGCTGACCCACCGGGCCCGGCCCGACTGCCCGACGCGCCCCAATGTGGCGTTCGGTGCGCTGGACGCAACCAACGCCGCATTCGGTGCGTTGAGCGCAACCAACGCCGCGTTGGGGTGCTTGTCACCTCGTGAAAACACCCGCTGTGACTCTCCGTGTCACAGCGGGTGTTTTTCGTGTTCGGGTGCCCCCGACCGGGTGGGTTAACTTCGCCAAGCCCGGGGCGGGCGGCGTGCCTCACCCGGACGGCCCAGGCCGGGTGTCAAGGTGCGAAGCATGCAGCAGCTCACCAGTTCTCCACGCCCGCCGGGCGGCGAGCCGGTGGGCGACACCGTCGAACTCGACGCCGAGGCCGCGCCCGCCACCCGGGTGCGGGTGTTGCTCACCGCCGCCTTCGGCCCGTTGATCACGGAGTACGCCGTGGTCGCGACGCTGGTCGCGCTCGTCGCGCTGACCGCCGAGCGCACCGCGTTCTCGGCCGGCGGCGTGCTGCTCTCGGCCGGCCCCGGCTGGCTCGCGGGGTTCCAGGTGCAGCTCGGCATCGGCGGCCACCCGCTGGGCGTGCTGCCGCTGCTGCCGACGGTCGGCGCCGTGCTGCTCGTGGCGCGCACCGCGTCCGGCGCGACGCTGCGGCTGGGCTGCACGACGCTGCGCCAGGCCGTCCCCCTGATCTCCGTGATCGGCGCCGCCCACGCGTTGTTCGGCCTGCTGATCGGGCTGCTCTCGCTCGGCGCGCCGGTGCGGGCGAACCCGTTGCTGGCGTTCGTGGTGCCCGGCGTGTTCGCCGTGCTGGCGGCCACGGGCGGTGCGGTGCGCCGCTGCGGCCTGCCCGCGACGGTGGCCGAACGGCTCGACCCGCTGGCCCTGCGCGGCCTGCGCGCGGGCGCGCTCGGACTGGCGGCGCTGCTGGCGGTGGGTGCGATCGTGTTCGCGGCGGCCACGGTGCTCTCGTGGTCCACTGTGGACGATCTGTTCGAGCCGTCGTTCGGCAACAGCTTCGGGCTGTTCCTGCTTTCGGTGGCCTACCTGCCCAACGCCGTGGTGGCGGCGCTGTCGTTCGTCAGCGGACCCGGTTTCACGGTCGGGTCGCTCGACGTCAGCCTCGTCGCCTACCGCGGTGGCTCCGTGCCCGCGGTGCCGCTGCTCGGCGGCATCCCCGAGCACACCGCCGCGTGGTGGCCCGTGCTGCTGGTGCTGCCGGCGGCCGTTGGCGCGCTGGTCGGCTGGTCGCTGCGCCACTCCGACGACGATCCGGCCGCCCGGATCCGCATGGTCGCCGTCGCGGGTGCCGTGGTCGCGTTCGGCTGCGTGGTGCTGGGGACGCTCGCGGGCGGGCGGCTCGCGGACGGGCCGTTCGACCCGGTGAGCGTGCCCGTCGGGGTGGCGTCGATCGTCGCGTTCTGCTGGATCGTGATCCCGGGCGGGTTCGTGGCGTTCTTCGCCGGTGCGCACGCGCCGGCCGCGCCGCCGGACACGCTGGAGGTCGAGGAAGGGCTCGTCGACGACGAACACCTGGCCGACGAAGCTGAAGACCTCGAAGAGTCCGAAGAGTCCGAAGAGGACACGGACGAACCGGGCGACGAAGACGTCGACGAGCTCGATCCCGACGAGGTCCTCGAGGACGTCGACCGGGAAGAACTCGACACCGACGAGTTCGAGGCCGAGTTCACCGAACCGGAGCTCGAAACCGCTCCCCAGCCCCGGCAGCCCGAGCCCGACTACGACGAGTACGACGCCGAAGCCGAGGCCGAACTGGGCCTCGAGCTGCCTGAAGACGTCCCGCTCGACCAGCCGGAACCCGGCCCGGACGAGGACTCGGACGGCGGCTCGGACGGGCCCGGAGCTGTGACCGAGTCCACCGACGGCTCCGGTGCGGACGAGGGCCGCGAGCGCGACCGTTAGGGTTGGGGTGACCTGGTGAAGCGCGGTGCGCCCGAGGTGCGCCGCCGCCGTGCAAGGAGCCCGTTCTGGCCAGCCGCTTGGACCTGCCGACCCCGGTGAAGATCGTCGTGCTCGCGTCCGGGTCGGGCACGCTGCTGCAGGCGGTGCTCGACGCCGTCGCGCGCCCCGCGTTCCCGGCTCAGGTCGTGGCCGTGGGGGCCGATCGCACGGGCATCGAGGCGCTGGCCCGCGCCGAGCGCGCGAGCGTGCCGTCGTTCACCGTCCGCGTGGCCGACCACCCCGACCGCGACGCGTGGGACAAGGCGCTCACCGAGGCCGTCGCCGCGTACTCGCCCGACCTGGTCGTGTCGGCGGGGTTCATGAAGATCCTCGGCGCGCAGTTCCTGTCCCGGTTCGCGAACCGGGTGATCAACACGCACCCGGCGCTGCTGCCGTCGTTCCCGGGGATGCACGCGGTCGCCGACGCGCTGGCGGCCGGGGTGAAGGTGACCGGGTCGACCGTGCACTTCGTCGACGCGGGCGTGGACACCGGCCCCGTCATCGCCCAGGAGGCGGTGGTCGTGGAGGCCGACGACACCGAAGACGTCCTGCACGAGCGGATCAAGGCCGTGGAACGCAGGCTGCTGGTTGAAACGATCGAGCGACTCGGCCGTGGTGGCTGCACCGTGGACGGACGAAAGGTGAGGTTTTCGTGAGCACTGCAGAGGGACGGCGCCCGGTCCGGCGCGCGCTGATCGGCGTCTCGGACAAGGCCGGCCTGCTCGAGCTCGCGACCGGTCTGCACGCCGCGGGCGTGGAGATCGTGTCGACCGGCGGTACCGCGAAGGTGATCGCGAACGCCGGGGTCCCCGTCACGCCGGTCGAGCAGGTGACCGGGTTCCCCGAGTCGCTCGACGGCCGTGTGAAGACGCTGCACCCGCGCGTGCACGCGGGGCTGCTGGCCGACCAGGACAACCCCGACCACGTCGAGCAGCTGCGGAAGCTCGAGATCGCGGCGTTCGACCTGCTCGTGGTGAACCTGTACCCGTTCACGCAGACGGTCGCCTCCGGCGCGAGCCCCGAGGACTGCGTGGAGAACATCGACATCGGCGGCCCGGCGATGGTGCGTGCGGCCGCGAAGAACCACGGCAGCGTCGCGGTGGTCGTGGACCCGGCGCGCTACGCGTGGGTGCTGGAGCAGGTCGCGGCGGGCGGCTTCGAGCTCGTCGACCGCAAGCGGCTGGCGGCGCAGGCGTACGCGCACACGGCGGCGTACGACTCGGCTGTGGCTTCGTGGTTCGCCAACGTGTACGCGCCGGCGGACGACTCCGGTTTCCCCGACTTCCTGGGCGCCACCTGGGACCGCGCCGACGTGCTGCGCTACGGCGAGAACCCGCACCAGAAGGCCGCGCTGTACCGCAGCGCGCAGCCGGGTCTCGCGCACGCGGAGCAGCTGCACGGCAAGGCCATGTCGTACAACAACTACGTCGACACCGACGCCGCTCGCCGCGCCGCGTTCGACTTCGCCGACCCCGCCGTCGCGATCATCAAGCACGCCAACCCGTGCGGTATCGCGGTGGGCGCGGACATCGCCGAGGCGCACCGCAAGGCCCACGCGTGCGACCCGGTTTCGGCCTACGGCGGCGTGATCGCCACCAACCGCCCGGTGACGGTCGACGCGGCGGAGCAGATCGCGGAGGTGTTCACCGAGGTCGTGCTGGCGCCCGACTTCGAGCCGGAGGCGCTGGAGATCTTGCAGCGCAAGAAGAACGTGCGGCTGCTGAAGCTGCCCGTGATCGAGAACCCGGCGCCCGTCGAGCTGCGGCCGATCTCCGGCGGCGTGCTCGTGCAGACCGTCGACGCGATCGACGCGCCCGGCGACGACCCCGCCAACTGGCAGCTCGCCACCGGCACGCCGGCCGACGCGGCGACCCTGGCCGACCTCGCCTTCGCGTGGCGCGCGCTGCGTGCGGTGAAGTCCAACGCGATCCTGCTGGCCTACGACGGCGCGACTGTCGGCGTCGGCATGGGCCAGGTCAACCGCGTCGACTCGTCGCGGCTGGCCGTCGCGCGCGCGGGCGACCGGGCGAAGGGCTCCGTCGGCGCGTCCGACGCGTTCTTCCCGTTCCCGGACGGGCTCGAGGTCCTGCTGGAGGCCGGCGTGCGCGCCGTCGTGCAGCCCGGCGGTTCCATCCGCGACGCCGAGGTGATCGCGGCAGCCGAGAACGCGGGCGTGACGCTGTACCTGACGGGGACGCGCCACTTCGCGCACTGAGGTTTTCTCTGGGGCCGGCTCTCTTTGGGGGCCGGCCCCTTTTTATTCGCGAAGGCGCGCGTACACGACTTCGTCGCGGTAGGCGCCGTCTCGCCAAGTCACCTGGCACATCAGGCCCTCCCGGTGGAAACCCGCCTTCTCCAGCACGCGCTGCTCGGCGACGTTCTCGCTGTCGGTGAACGCCTCCAGCCGATGGGCGCGCGTGAAGCGGAACAGGTGCTCGACCAGCAGCCGGTGCGCCTTCGTACCGAGGCCGACCCCGCGGTGGTCGGGCAGCAACGTCACCCCGACCTCGAAACAGCCCCCCGCCGGCCCACCCCGATCGGCGGCCTCCCAGCTGGCCATCCCCGCCACCACGCCATCCACGGTCACCGCGACGGCCGTCGACTCGTCACCGATGAACCCGTCCTCGGCAAACCGCCGCCGGCGCGCCTGCGCACTGCCGAACCCGGCCCACTGGAACGCACCCAGCACCTCGGGCTCCACGGCGAACCGATCGAGCACCGGCAGATCTTCCTCGGCGAACGGCCGCAGGGCGAGGTGTTTCATGCTGCTTCTCCACCAGCTTCACTCGGACTTGGCGCGGGCCGGTGGCCCCATTCCCGGCAGTGTATCGCGGACACCGAGGGTGTTGTGGTTGTCGCGCTTCGGTTCTGTGGGTCTACTTAGGACAGTTGTGGGCGCAGTGGGCGGAAGAACTCGCGGATCTCGGTGACGAGCTCGTCCGGTCGCTCCAGTGCGGCGAAGTGACCACCGTCGTCGAACCGGGTGAATCGGGTCAAGTTGTACGCGCGCCGCACCCACTCCTCGGGCGGGGTGAAGTTGTCCTTGGCGAAGGAGGCGAAGCCGGTGGGCGTGGCGACGTAACCGGGCGTGTTGCGACCCAGCATGCCTTCGGTGTGCATGGTTTCGTAGTAGAGGCGCGCGGAAGTGGCGATGGTGCCGGTCAGCCAGTAGAGGGTGATGTCGGTGAGGAGTTCGTCCTTGCTGAACACGGATTCGACGTCGCCGCCACAGTCACTCCACGCGCGGAACTTCTCGACGATCCACGCGGCCAGCCCGGCGGGGGAGTCCGACAGCCCCGCGGCGAGGGTGGCCGGCTTGGTGCCCTGGAGCTGGGCGTATGCGCCTTCGGCGGTGAAGAAGTGTTCGGCCTGGGCGAGGAAGGCGTCCTCGGCGGGGGTGAGCGGCGTGCCGTCGAGAGCCGGCGTGGCACCCATCAGGTTGAGGTGGATGCCGATCAGGTGGTCGCCGTGGTCGCGCCCGAGGCGGCTGGTGATCTGCGCGCCGAAGTCGCCGCCCTGCGCGGCGTAGTGCGAATAGCCGAGGGCGTCGGTCATGAGCCGGTCGAACAGGTTCGCGATGGCCGTCGGGTTCATCCCGGGCGTGCCGGGGTGCGGGGAGAACCCGAAGCCGGGCAGGCTCGGGGCGACGACGTCGAACGCGTCGGCCGGGTCGCCGCCGTGCGCCGCGGGGTCGGTGAGCGGGCCGATGATCTTGGTGACCTCGAAGAACGAGCCCGGCCAGCCGTGCGAGAACAGCAAGGGGAACGGCTGGGGCCCGGTTCCCTTGGCGTGGACGAAGTGCAGCGTGGTGCCGCCGACGTCGGCGACGAACTGGGGGAGCGCGTTGAGCCGGCTTTCGGCCGCGGGCCAGTCGAATTCGGTACGCCAGTAGTCGACGAGCTCGGCCAGGTAACCCGGCGGTGTGCCGTGGGTCCAGTCGCGCCCGGACAACGCGGGTGCGAAGCGGGTTCGGGCCAGGCGATCTTTCAGGTCGGTGAGCTGTTCTTCGGTGGTTTCGCTGCGGAACGGGCGTAGCACTCGGGGTTCTCCTCCGTTGTGATCTCCCCTCGAGAATGCGGCCGTGGTGGGGATGGGGCTGGCAGGAATTCGACATCAGACCCGGCTTGACACGGCTGCCGGATCCCGGTGTACTTGAGACATCGAACAGGTGTTCGATGCAGGGTGTCGAGGGCCGCCTTCCCCGCGGTGCGTCGGTGCTCGTCCTGTGGGGCCCTGGCCTGGGCCTGCGGTGAGGGTGGGCGCCGGCGTGTGCGTGGAGGGGAGGGGTGTGCGGTGACGGCAGTGGTGGAGCCGGTGGCTCGGCTCGCTGCGCTGCCCGGCGTGAGCACGGCGAGCCGGGTGGCGGAGCAGGCCGAGCACGCCAGGACGACGGGAAGGGTGCTCCCGGTGTCCCCGGCGTTGGCCGGCCTGCTGCCCGACGCGGGGCTCCGGCGCGGGAGCACCGTGGCGGTCCACCGCTCCCCGTCGCTGCTCCTCGCCCTGCTCGCCGAGGCCACCGCCGCCGGGTCGTGGGCGGCGGTGGTCGGCGTGCCCTCCCTGGGCATCGCCGCGGCGGCGGAACACGGCGTCGCGGTGTCGCGCCTCGCCCTCGTGCCCCGCCCGGGCGCCGAGTACCCGGCCGTGGTCGCCGCCCTGCTCGACGGCGTCGACCTTGTGGTCACCGAGCCCCGCTCCGTCACCCCCGCGGTCGCCCGGCGCCTCTCCGCCCGCGCCCGCCACCGCGGCACCGTCCTGCTCACCCTCGGCCCCTGGCCCGCGGCCGACGTGGAACTCCACTGCGCCCCAGGCGAGTGGACGGGGCTCCTCGGCTCCGGGGCGGGGTTCCTGCGCTCCCGGCCCGCCGAGGTACACGCACGCGGGCGGGGTTCCGCCGCCCGGCCCCGGTCGGTTTCGGTCGCTCTACCCGGCCCCGACGGCCGTGCGCTCCCGATGGAGCCCCTCGCGACGCCGGTGGGGCTCCCGCTGCAGCGCCTCGACGAGGAGGCGGTGGGATGAGACAGCGACTTGGCCGCGGTGCCGGTTTCGCTCCGGGCTTGGGGTGGGATGGTCGCGCGAGGGTTGGCGGCGGTCGTGGCGGCGGTCTGGGGAGTGCCGCTTGTGCTTCGCTACGTGGATCGCTGGGGCAGCGGCTTGGTCGCAGCGCCGGTTCCGTTCCGGGTTTCGCGTGGGATGGTCGTGCGAGGGTTGGCGGCGGACGGGGGAGCGCCGCCTGTGCTTCGCCACGTGGATTGCCGGGGCAGCGGCTTGGTCGCAGCGCCGGTTCCGTTCCGGGTTTCGCGTGGGATGGTCGCGCGAAGGTCGGCAGCGGTCGTGGCGGCGGTCTGGGGAGTGCCGCTTGTGCTTCGCTACGTGGATCGCTGGGGCAGCGGCTTGGTCGCAGCGCCGGTTCCGTTCCGGGCTTCGCGCGAGGTGGTCGCGCGAGAGCCGGCAACGGCCGCGGCGCCGAACTGGAGAGGACCGCCTGCGAGAGTTTCGCCGTTGTGCCGCGTGGGTCGGCCCCTCGGCGACGGCGTGCGCCGGGCGACGGCCGTGGGGCCGCAGCGACCGCGGGAGGCGGGGCGCGGGGATTCGAGGCGTGGTCCGCCGCAGCAGGTCAGGTGCAGAGCTGGGGAACTCGCGTGACATCCGTCCGCATCGGACAAATCGAGGTGGCCGGATGACCATCACCCGGGAACCACCCAGAACCGCCAACCTCCCCACCCGGATGCTCGTCCTGTGGTGCCCCGACTGGCCTGCCGTCGCGGCGGTGGCCGCGGTGGGTGCGCCGCTCACCAGGCCGGCGGCGGTGTTTCTCGCCAACCGGGTCGTGGCGTGTACGGCGGTGGCGCGCAGGAACGGCGTGCGGAGGGGGATGCGGCGGCGGGAGGCGGAGTCGAAGTGTCCCGAGCTGGGTGTGTTCGGCGTGGACGACGGGCGGGACGCGCGGCTGTTCGAGAACGTCGCGCGGGCCGTGGAGGAGCTGGTCGTCGGGCTGGAGGTGGTGCGGCCGGGGCTGATCGCGGTGCCCGTGGCGGGCGCGGCGGGCTACTTCGGCGGCGAGCACCCGCTCGCGGAGAAGCTGCTGGACCAGGTGGCCGCGGTGGCGGGCGTCGAATGCCAGGTCGGGGTGGCGGAAGGGCTGTTCGGGGCCACGATCGCGGCCCGGCACGGTGAGTTCGTGCCGCCCGGGGAAACCGCGCAGTTCCTCGCGCCCCTGCGTGTCGCCGAGCTGGACCAGCCCGACGTCGAGCGCAAGGAGCTCGTCGACCTGCTCACGCGCCTGGGCCTCAAGACGCTCGGGGCGTTCGCGGAGCTGACCGAACGCGACGTGATGTCCCGCTTCGCCCTCGACGGCGTGCTCGCTCACCGCCTGGCGCGCGGGCTGTCGGAGCGCCCGCCGCTGCGCCGCAAACCGCCGGCCGACCTCACGCTCACCGAGGAGTTCGACCCGGTGCTGGAGCGCATCGACGTCGCGGCGTTCCTCGCCAAGAACCTCGGCGCGCGGTTCCACGCGGCCCTCGCCGACCGCGGCCTGGCGTGCACGCGCCTCGGCATCTACGCCACCACCGAGGACGGCGAGCAGCTCGGCCGGGTCTGGCGCTGCGCGGAACCCCTGACGCCCCAAGGGGTCGCCGACCGCGTGCGCTGGCAGTTCGAGGGCTGGCTGAAGGGCAACCGGCCCACCTCGGGCGTCGCGCGGCTGCGGCTGGAGCCGGAGGAAACGGTCGAGGGCAAGTCCTTGCAGCTCGGCCTCTGGCACGGCGGCAACCGCAGCGAGGACGACGAGCTCACCACCGAACGCGCCGCCCGCGCCTTCGTGCGCGTGCAGGGCCTGCTCGGCCCCGAAGGCGTCGTCACCCCGATCCTCGACGGCGGTCGCGACCCCGCCGGCCGCGTCCGCCTCATCCCGTGGGGCGACCCGCGCGAGCCCGTCTCGCCGCCGGACGCCACATGGCCGGGCCGCCTGCCCGCGCCGTCACCCGCGACGGTGCTCGAACAACCCGTGCCGGTGCAGGTCGTCGACGAGCAGGGTGTGCCCGTCGGCATCACCAGCCGCAAGCAGCTCACGGCGCCGCCGTGCCGGCTGAGCGTGGCGGGCGGGCCGCCGCGGACGGTCCTCGACTGGGCCGGGCCGTGGCCTGTCGCGGCCAGCCGACGCGCGGCCACGCCGCAACAGGCCCGCCTGCAGCTGCTCCTGGCCGCCACCGGCCGCGACGACGCCGACGAAGCCGTGCTCGTCCTGTGCTCCGGCACCGAAAATCCTGTGTGGACAGTGGAAGGAATCTACGACTGATGGAAGAGAACACCAGCCTGCTCATCCCGAGCCCCCGCAAGTCGCCCGAAAACGACTAGATGGGCTGGAACAACCCGCCCGTCCCCTGGCAGGACCTCGCCCGCGCGCTGAGCGGTGACGGCGAAGTGCCGCCCGGCGACCACGGCGACAGCCCGGCGTGGGGCCGCAAACGCGACGTCTACCGCCGCCCCGCCGACGTGCTGCCGCCGCGCAGCGAGGTCGAGTCGGGGCCGCGCGTGCCGTACGCCGAGCTGCACTGCCACTCCAACTTCAGCTTCCTCGACGGCGCCAGCCACCCCGAGGAGCTCGTGGAGGAAGCCGCGCGGCTCGGCCTCGACGCCATCGCGCTCACCGACCACGACGGCATGTACGGCGTCGTCCGCTTCGCCGAAGCCGCGAAGGAGCTGGGCGTCGCCACGGTCTTCGGCACCGAGCTGAGCTTCGGCCTCTCCGCGCCGCAGAACGGCGTCGCCGACCCCGAAGGCGAGCACCTGCTCCTGCTCGCGCGCGGCGACGACGGCTATCGAAGCCTGTGCCGCGCCATCACCGCGGGCCAGCTGCGCGGCTACGACAGCACCGACACCTCAGACCAAGAGCACGCCGAAAAAGGTCGCCCCATCTACGACCTGCGGGCCGTCGCCGAGGAAGTCACCGGTCAGTGCGCCGTCCTCACCGGTTGTCGCAAAGGCTCCGTCCGGCAGGCGCTGCTGAACGAAGGACCGGCCGCCGCGGCCACTCAGCTGCGAAAACTCGTGGAGCTCTTCGGCCGCGACAACGTCTACGTCGAGCTCTTCGACCACGGCCAGCCCCTCGACAGCACCCACAACGACCTCCTCGCCGAGCTGGCGAACGACTTCGGCCTGCCCACCGTCGCCACCACCGCCGCGCACTACGCCCGCCCCGAACGCGGCCGGCTCGCCGACGCCGTCGCCGCGATCCGCGCGCGCCGCAGCATCGACGACCTCGAAGGCTGGCTACCCAGCGACGGCGCCGCCTTCCTGCGCTCCGGCACCGAAATGGCCGAGCGCTTCCGGCGATACCCCGGCGCCGTCCAACGCTCGGCGCTGCTGGGCGTCGAATGCTCGTTCAAGCTGGAGCTCCTCGCGCCCGAGCTGCCACCGTTCGACGTGCCCGAGGGCCACACCGAGACGACGTACCTGCGTGAGCTCACGATGAAGGGTGCCGAAGAGCGTTACCTCGGCAAGGAGGACGAAGCCGCCGGGTACGCCCAGATCGAGCACGAGCTGAAGATCATCGAAGACCTCGGCTTCCCCGGTTACTTCCTGATCGTCTGGGACATCGTGCGCTTCTGCCACGACAACACCATCCTCTGCCAGGGTCGCGGTTCGGCCGCCAACTCCGCCGTCTGCTACGCACTGGGCATCACCAAGGTCGACCCGGTGAAGTACAAGCTGCTCTTCGAACGCTTCCTCGCCCCCGACCGCGACGGTTACCCCGACATCGACCTCGACATCGAGTCCGACCGCCGTGAAGAGGCCATCCAGTACGTCTTCGCCAAACACGGCCGCCTCAACACCGCGCAGGTCGCCAACGTGATCACCTACCGCGCCCGCTCGGCGATCCGCGACGCCGCCCGCGCGCTCGGCTACTCACCCGGCCAGCAGGACGCGTGGAGCAAGCAGATCGACCGCTGGGGAGCGTTGCGCAGCACCGAAAAGGACCACGACCACGACATCCCCGACGACGTCGTGCAGCTCGCGTTCGCGCTCGAAGACTTTCCGCGCCACCTCGGGATCCACTCCGGCGGCATGGTGATCTGCCAGGAGCCGGTGAGCCAGGTCGTGCCCGTGGAGTGGGCGCGGATGGAGAACCGCAGCGTGGTGCAGTGGGAGAAGGAAGACTGCGCGGCGGCCGGGCTGGTGAAGTTCGACCTGCTGGGCCTGGGCATGTTGTCGGCGCTGCACTACATGCTCGACCTCGTCCAGGACTACAAGGCCGAGAAGATCGACCTGGCCGACCTGGATCTCAAGGACGCCAACATCTACAAAATGCTGTGCCGCGCCGACGCGATCGGCGTGTTCCAGGTGGAGAGCCGCGCGCAGCTGGCCACGCTGCCGCGGCTGCGGCCGGAGGAGTTCTACGACCTGGCCGTGGAGGTCGCGCTCATCCGACCCGGGCCGATCCAGGGCGGCTCGGTGCACCCGTACATCCGGCGCAAGCAGGGGCGCGAGGAGTGGGATTACGACCACCCGCTGCTCGCGAACGCGTTGCACAAGACCAAGGGCGTGCCGCTGTTCCAGGAACAGCTGATGCAGATCGCGCTCGACGTCGCGAACTTCACCGCCGCGGAGGCCGACCAGCTGCGCCACGCGATGGGGTCGAAGCGGTCCGAGCGGAAGATGGAGCTGCTGCGCCGGCGGTTCCTCGACGGCGCCACCGCCAACGGCCTGGAACCGGAGCTCGCGGAGAAGATCTTCCTGAAGCTCAAGGCGTTCGCGAACTTCGGCTTCCCGGAGAGCCACGCGCTGAGCTTCGCGTACCTGGTGTTCGCGAGCGCGTACTTCAAGTACTACCACCCGGACGCGTTCTGCGCGGGGCTGCTGCGCGCGCAGCCGATGGGGTTCTACTCGCCGCAGTCGCTGGTGGCCGACGCGCGGCGCCACGGCGTCACGGTGCTCGGCCCCGACATCAACCGCAGCCTGCCGCACGCGACGCTGGAACCGTTGCCGGACAAGGGAAAGCTGCGCGCGGTGCGCGGCGGTCTCGGCACCGTGCGGCTGATCGGCGACGAGCTGGCGGAGAAGATCGTGGCCGAACGGTCTCGCGGGGAGTTCGCGAGCATGTCCGACCTCGCCCGCCGCGTGCGGCTCACCGCGCCGCAGCTGGAGGCCCTCGCCACGGCCGGCGCGTTCAGCTGCTTCGGCGGCGACCGCCGACAGGCGCTGTGGTCCGCCGGCGCCGTCGCGCAGGACCGCCCGGAGAAGCTGCCGGGCACGGCTCCCGGCGTCGACGCGCCGACGCTGCCCGGCATGGACGAGCTCGACCTCGCCGCCGCCGACGTGTGGGCCACGGGCCTCTCGCCGGACAGCTACCCGACGGAGTTCGTGCGCGACCACCTCGACACCCTCGGCGTCGTCCCGGCGTCGCGCCTGCTCGACCAGCCCGACGGTGCCCGCGTCCTCGTCGGCGGTGCCGTCACGCACCGCCAGCGCCCCGCCACCGCCGGCGGCGTCACGTTCATCAACCTCGAGGACGAGACGGGCATGGTCAACATCGTCTGCACCCTCGGCCTCTGGCAACGCTTCCACCGCGTCGCGCGCACCAGCACCGCCCTGCTGGTCCGCGGCGTCGTCGAGAAGGCGGACGGCGTGGCGAGCGTGCGGGCCCAGAAGCTGGAGCCCCTGCCCCTGCGGATCACGGCGAAGTCGCGCGACTTCCGGTGACCAGGGCGCTGAGCCAGGCCCTCGGAAGCCGTGTGACATCCTGTCGAGGTGATCGAGACCGGTGAGGACTACCGCGACGCCGTGCTTTCCGGGCAGTGGTGGGAAAAGCGTCAGTTCACGGGCTGCGACTTCACCGAGGCCGACCTGCGTGACCTGCGCACGCGCGGCTGCACGTTCGACAACTGCGACTTCACCAAGGCCGACCTCGCCGGCTCACGCCACGACGCCTCGGCCTTCCGCAGCTGCACGTTCGACCGCGCGGTGCTCGCCGACAGCCGGTGGGCTTCGTGCTCGCTGCTCGGATCGTCCTTTGTAGACTGCCGGTTCCTCGGCATCGCGCTCACGGAGTGCGACCTGTCGCTGGCCTCGCTCGCCCGCGGCCGCCTGCGCAAGCTGCACCTGTCCGGCCTGCGCATGCGCGAGGTCAACCTCACCGAGGCCGACCTCACCGACACCGACCTGCGCGACTCCGACCTCACCGGCGCCCGCCTCCTCGGCGCCAAGCTCCCCGGCGCCGACCTGCGCGGCACCCGCCTCGACGCCAACGCCCTCGTGCAGGCCGACCTGCGCGGCGCCTACGTCGACGTCGAGACTGCCATCGGGTTCGCCGCCGCCCACGGCCTCATCGTCAAGTGAAACCGGGCGCCGGCCGCCGAGACGTGATGGGCCGATGCCCCCGGACGACGTGATCAGCGCCTACCAGGCGTTCTTCGCCGGCGAGCGGTGTCCCGGCGTGGACCCCGAAGTACTTCCCGGTCGGCGTCAAGCGCCGCTACGCCCGCGGCACGTGAAAGGGGCGGGACCCGAAGGCCCCGCCCCTTTTCGCAAGCAACTCAGTCCACAAGCGACTCAGTCGATCGGCGGTTCGCCCGGCTCGAGTTCGAGCAGGTCGCCCTCGGCGAGAAGTTCCTCGATCGACGCGGGCAGCAGGTAGGCCGAACCTCCGCCGGGCTGGTTGAACCACGGGATCGCGACGCCGGCGAGCGTCTCGAGCGGACGCTGCACGCGGTACACGTGGTACGGCCGGTTCACCCACTCCGGCACCAGCGAACGCTCCTCGAACGGCGTGCCCGCGGCGTAGGTCAGGTTGCCGTTCGGGCCGCCGAAGCGGTCGAGCTCGCTGCCCGCGGGCAGCTCCCGCATTTCCTTGCCGCGGAACAACGTCAGCGGCGGCTCGCCCGAGAGCGGCCCGATCGGCCACTGGTTGTTGCCGCCACCACCGGCGGCGGCGCGCGACGACCCGTTGGCCCGCGCCGGCTCCTCCCGGCGCGGCGGTGCGACGGGCGCACCAGGCCCGCCCGGCCCGCCGGGACCGGCCGGGCCACCGAGCCCGGGACCGCCAGGGCCACCAGGACCGCCAGGGCCACCAGGACCGCCGGGTCCACCAGGACCAGCAGGCCCACCAGGACCAGCAGGCCCACCGGGTCCACCCGGTCCGCCGACGGGAGCACCCGGCGGCACACCGGGCCCGGTCGGCAGACCCAGCCCGCCACCCACCGGGGGCGCGGGCGGCATCGGGGGCTCCCGGCGCTGCTGCATCGGCTGGACCGGCGGGGTCACCTGCGTCGGCGGCTGAACCGGCGGGGGCGGCGGGGCCTGCCGCTGCGGCGGCTCCTCGGCCTCCGGCTCGTCACCTAGCAGCTCCTCGGCCGGCGTGAACGCCGTCTGCTCCTGCGGCGGCACGGCCTCGCGTGGACGCACCGGGAACGACCCCGTCGCGACCTCCGGCGAAAGCGTCGCCACCACCGGCGGCTTCGGGGCCTCGGCGACGGGCTCGGGCGGCGGCGGGGGCGGCTGCTCCTCGGCCGGCTCGTGGCCGTCGGGGTGCAGCAGGACCTTGCCGAGCATGAACGCGGCGGCGTCGTCGGAGTCGCCGAAGACGGCGGGGTTGATCAGCTCGCCGTCGTACCAGCCGACGCGCCAGCCCTCGTCCACCTGCTCCACGGTCCAGCCGCGCTCGGTCGGCGTACCCAGCTGGTAAGCGGCGTCCGGCACGTCGAGCTCGTCGAGGCGCGTCTGCAGCTTCGCCAAAGCGGGTTCGGCCGGCAGCTCGCGACGCGGCCGCCTCGGCGGCTGCTGCGGCTGCCGCTGCGGGGCCTGCGGTTCGGCGGCCGGCTCCGGCCGGGCGCCGGCGCGCGGGGACACGGGCAGCTCGGGCACGGGCAGGACACCCGGCACACCCTCGTCGGGCGTGATCATCGCCGTCGGCGGGCCCGAGTCGAAGTCCGGCTCCCGGCCGGCGGGGGCGCCACCGTCGTGGGGCTGGTCGCCGTACTGGCCTTCGCCGTACGGCTGCTCGTCGTAGTGCTCGTCGTCCTCGTACTGCTCGTCCTGGTACTGGCCGGACTGGTCGTACTGGCCGTCTTCGAAGTGCGGGCCGTTCTCGAACGTCTGCGTGTTCTCGAGCGGCTGGCCACCCTCGAACGACTGGGCGTCCTCGTACTGCCCGGCGTTCTCGTACTGCTCAGCGTTCTCGTACTGTTCAGCGCTTTCGTACTGCTCGGAGCCGCGGTCAGCCGGGGCGTACAGCGCGGTGTGCTGCTCGGCCGGCTCTTCGTGGCGGGAAGGTTCGTGCCGCGAAGGTTCGTCGGTGTGGGTGAACAGCACCGGCTCTTCCTCGAGCGGCTGCTCGGTTCCCGCGGCGTCGACGGGCGCGTACAGCGCGGTCTGCTCGGCGTCCTCCTCGGGCGGGGCGGAGTTCGGATCGACCGGCGCGTACAGGGCCGTCCGCTGCTCCTCGCGCTGCGGCGGGGCGGCGTTGGGGTCGACTGGCGCGTACATCGCCGTGCGCTGCTGTTCCTCGTGCGCGGGCGGTGGGGAGTTCGGGTCCACCGGCGCGTACATCGCGGTCCGCTCGGCCACCGGCGTCGGGTTGTCGCCCCCGGCCCCGGCCCCGTTCGGCGGTGTGCCCGCGTTCGACCCGGCACCGTTGGACGCCTGGTCGTGGGCGGGTTCGAAGTCTGGGTGCTGCTGGTCCTCGAAGTGGTCTTCACCGGCGAAGCGGTCGCCGAACTCGTCGTAGTGCTCGTCCTGGTACTGCTCGTTCTCGAAGCCAGGACCGTCGTCGTGCTGCGGGCCGGACCCGTCGAAGACCTGCTCGAACGGCGGTTCGGCCGGCGCCTCCGGCTCGGCGGGCGGCGTGTGCACGGCCAGCGGCACGTCGACCGGCGCCGGCGGGGCGGCTTCGGGCGCCGGGGCCGGCGGCGCCTGGGCCACCGGGGGAGCGGGCGGCATGGGCGGCTGTGGCGGCTGCTGCTGTTGCGGCGGCGGACCCGGCCGCTGCTGCTGGCTGCCCCGCGTGAGGTATGCGGCGGCACCCTGCAGCGCGCCTTCGTCGACCTGCGGCAGCTGGAAGCCGTTGGACCGGATGTGCTCCACCAGGTCGGGCTCGGGCGAGACGCCGTACTGGCGCAGGTAGAAGTTCACGGCCGCGGGCCAGATCCACTGCCCGTCGCTGTGGAAGGCCACGGGCACGGTCGCCTCGGGCGTCTGCGCGAGTCGGTCGATGTCGTAGCCGCGATCCTGCACCACCACGGGCGCGTGGTCGAGGTAGTCGAGCAGGCGGTCCTGCTCGGAGACGTCGAGGTCGGGCCGGTTGATGACCGGGCGCCCGGCGGGGCCGATCGTGTCGAAGATCCGCGCGATGCGGAAGTGCGGGCCGGGCTGCTCGGGGCCGAGGCCGGACAGGCGCCGGATCAGCCACTCCGGCACGTTCTCCTCCGTACGGGGGAACATGCGCAGCTCGTCCTGGTACGCCTGGGGCGGCGGCGCGAGGTGCCAGGTGGGCTCCTCGCGGTTGTACTCGAGGTTGTAGCTGGACGGGTGGTCGAGCTGATAGCGCGCGTTGAACCACGTGCCGCGGCCGTCGCGGTACATACCCGCGCGCAGCCGGCCGAAGAGCGTCGCGATGTCGTGGGTGGCGACCCACTCCTGCCCGGTGCCGTCTTCGGTGCGGATCTCGCCCGTCAGCTCGTGGTACCTGCCGACGGCCCGGTACTCGACCGTGACCTTTCGCCAGTCGCGCGGTGCTGCGCGCAGCAGGGCGAGCCCGATCTGCTTGACCAGTGTGTCCTGCTCGGTCGCGTTCAGCTGCGTCGTCGGTTGTGCCACGGGAACATTTTGACTGTTCGCGCGCGCGAACGCACCCCGCATAGGTCTTTTGCCACTCAGGGACGGTCTGACCTCGGTCGACGCACGATGCTCAAGATCACACACCCGTGCGGGCTGGGACTGGGCTCCGGCGTTGGGGTGACCACGAGTCTACGTCCGGTGGCGCTGCGCGTCCGCTCGCGACGCGCCGGGCCGATCGGGTGGTGCGGTGACCACGCTGCGTGTGCGCCCCGGGCGAGGTCCGGGCGCGGGCGGTGCTTTGCGAGAATGGTCACCGTGACGGCGAAGATTCTGGACGGCAAGGCCACCAAGGACGCCATTTTCGCGGAGCTGCGCCCGCGGGTGGCCGCCCTCGCCGAGCGGGGCGTCGTCCCCGGGCTGGGCACGGTGCTGGTCGGCGACGACCCGGGCTCGCACTCGTACGTGAAGATGAAGCACGCGGACAGCGCGAAGATCGGCATCAACTCGATCCGCCGCGACCTGCCCGCCGACATCTCGCAGGAGAAGCTCGAGGCCGTCATCGACGACCTCAACGCCGACCCGACCTGCCACGGCTACATCGTGCAGCTGCCCCTGCCCAAGCACCTCGACGCCAACCGCGTCCTCGAGCGCATCGACCCCGACAAGGACGCCGACGGCCTCGCGCCCACGAGCCTCGGCCGCCTCGTCCTCGGCCAGCGCGGTCCGCTGCCGTGCACGCCGTACGGGATCGTCGAGCTGCTCCGCCGCCACGGCGTCGAGCTCAACGGCGCGCGCGTGACGGTGGTCGGCCGCGGCATCACCGTCGGCCGCACCATGGGCCTGCTGCTCACGCGCCGCAGCGAGAACTCCACCGTGACGCTGTGCCACACCGGCACCCGCGACCTCGCCGCCGAGGTCCGCCGCGCCGACATCGTCATCGCCGCCGCCGGTGTCCCCGGCATCATCAAGCCCGACATGGTGGCCCCCGGCGCGGCCGTGCTGGACGTCGGCGTCTCCCACGTCGACGGCAAGCTCACCGGCGACGTGGACCCGGGCGTGGCCGAGGTCGCGGGCTGGCTGTCCCCGAACCCGGGCGGCGTCGGCCCGATGACCCGCGCGATGCTCGTGTCGAACGTCGTCGAAGCCGCCGAGCGCGCGGTCGCGAGCCGGTGACCATGACCGCCGACCGGCCCCGCACGAAACGGTCGTGGACCGTCCACGTGCCATTCGGGCTGGTCATGCTGCTGCTGCTCGCCGCGGCGCTGCGGATCCTGCAGTACCACTGGCGCGAGGGCGCGGTGCTGGTCGGCGCGGCGCTGCTCGTGGGCGGGCTGCTGCGGCTGCTGCTGCCGGAGGACCGCGTCGGCTTGCTGGCGATCCGCGGCAAGGTCGTGGACATCGTCACCTACGCGGCGCTGTGCGCTGCCGTGTTGTACATCGCCTTCACGATCACCGGCGGTCCGTTCGACTCCACGCCCTGACGTTCCGTACGACAGCGGCCCCGCACCGGGTAGGTGCGGGGCCGCTGCTCATTTCTGCTCTGGTCCGGGTCACGAAGCCAGAGCGAGCTCCCGTTGCTCGGCCGCGCGGGCGTCGCGCCGGTCGAGCGAGCCGGAGACGGCGGCGATCGACAGCCCGAGCACGGCCAGCGTCGCGCCGACCCAGTTGGGCGCCACGAGGCCCAGACCACCGGCGATCACGAGACCGCCGAGGTACGCGCCGATCGAGTTCGCGATGTTGAACGCCGACTGCACGGCCGCCGACACCAGCGACGGAGTGCCGCCGGCCTTCTGCATGATCCGCGTCTGCATCATCGGGCCGATCATGAAGCCCGCGACCCCGACGAAGAAGATCGTGATGGCCGCGCCGACCTTCGACTGGGCCGTGAGCGTGAAGATCCCCAGCACCACGGCCAGCGACAGCATCGCCGCGTACAGCGAAGGCATCAGAGCGCGGTCCGCGAGCCGGCCGCCGAGGTAGTTGCCGACGGTCATGCCGACCCCGGCCAGCGACAGCAGCAGCGTCACGTCCGCGGGCGAGTAGCCGGCGACGTCGGTGAGCATCGGCGCGATGTAGGACATGCACGCGAACACCCCGCCGAGCCCGAACGTCACGATCGCCAGCGCCAGCCACACCTGCGGCCGGCGGAACGCGTCCAGCTCACCGCGTAGCGAAGCTTCGGCCGGCCGCCCCTGGTGCGGCACCAGCTTGGCGATCGCGGCTGCGGCGAACAGGCCGATCACCGCGACCACCCCGAACGTCGCCCGCCAGCCCACCTGCTGGCCCAGCAACGTCCCGAGCGGCACGCCGACGACGTTCGCCAGCGTCAGCCCCATGAACATCATCGACACGGCCTTCGCGCGGTCACCCGGCTTCACCAGGCTCGAGGCGACCACCGCGCCGGCGCCGAAGAACGCGCCGTGCGGCAGGCCGGCGAGGAAGCGGAACGCGATGCCGAAACCCTGGTTCGGCGACAGCGCGAACAGGGCGTTGCCCAGCGTGAACAGGCCCATCATCGCGAGCAGCATGGTCTTGCGCGGCAGCCGCACGGCCACCGCGGTCAGCAGCGGGGCGCCGATCACGACGCCGAGCGCGTAGGCGGAGATGAAGTAGCCGGCGGTGGGGATGTCGATGTGGAAGTCCGCGGCGGCCTGGGGCAGCACACCCATCATCACGAACTCGGTGGTCCCGATGCCGAAGGCACCGATGGCGAGCGCGAGCAACGCGACGGGCACGGCTCTCCTTCCTTGAGAAATCGATTACTCAGCCCGGGGGAGACCCCGTTCTGAAGCGCTTTAGACGAAGGGCAAAAAACAAGACAGCCGTGTGCGGCCCCGACGCCGTCGTGCTGTCTGCAACCCAGTTCAACCGATGGGGTGGGGGTTTGTCATCCCGGTATCCGGGTGAGGCTCTTCACGTAGCGCGACCGTCAGCGGCGCGCGGCGAGCACTCCGTCGAGAAGGCCCGGGGCCAGCTCGTCAAGATCGTTGCGGCGCAAGGAGTTGAACCGCGTCGTGCCTTCCTGCCGGCCGGCGATCACGCCCGCGGCGCGCAGGATGCCGAGGTGGTGCGTGAGTGTGGACTTGGTCACCGGCACCTCGAGCCCGCCGCACGACACCTCGGCCTCGGTCCGGGCCAGCTGGCGCACGATCGCCAGGCGCACCGGGTCGGCGAGGGCGCGCAGCACGGCCTCGACGGTCATCTCGTCGCGCTCGGGGTGGACGAGCGGAGTCAGGTGCGCGGTGGCGGGCATGCGTCCATAGTACGACGTGCCTCGAAATTGTCAGGCCCGCGGTGTACGGTCGTCATCGAACTACGACGTTCGTCGAACCAATCCCGTTCACCTCTTGGGGGCACCACCATGTCCAGCGTCTCCACCACCGGGCGCTCGCGGAACGCCGTGCTGGCGTTCGGGGCCTTCGGGGTCGGCACCAGCGGCTACATCGTCGCCGGGCTGCTGCCGTCGCTCGTCTCGGAGCTGCACGTGTCGGCCACCGCTGCCGCGCAGCTCGTCACGTCGTTCGCCATCGCGTACGCGATCGGCTCGCCGCTGTTCGCCGCCGTCACCGGGCGCTGGGAGCGCCGGACGCTCCTGGTGGCCGCGCTCGTCGTCACCGGTCTCGGCAACCTGTTCGCCGCCGTCGCGCCGGGGTACACGACGCTGCTTCTCGCGCGGGTTGTCACGGCCGTCGGCGCCGCCGTCTTCACCCCGGCTGCCAGTGCCGTGGCCGCGGAGCTGACCACGCCGGAGCGCCGCGGCCGCGCGGTCGCGATGGTGTTCGGCGGGCTCACGGTCGCGTTGATCTTCGGGGTGCCGCTGGGCAGCCTGGTCTCCCAGCAGTGGGACTACCAGGCCGCGTTCCTGCTCGTCGGTGTGCTGTCGCTGGCCGGCGCGGTCGCGGTGCGAGTCGTGCTGCCGCGGGTCGCACCGCCGCCCGCGGTGCGGCTGGCCGAGCGTTTCGCGGTGGCGCGCGACAAGCGCGTGGTCGCGCTGCTCGTCACGACGGTGCTCGCGTGCCTCGGCGCGTTCATGGTCTACACGCTCTCGTCGCCGCTGCTCGCCGCGACGGCCGGCGTCACCGGTGGCACCGTCACGGTGCTGTTGTTCTGCTACGGCATCGGCGGCGCCCTGGGCAACTACCTCGGCGGCCGCGCGGCCGACCGGTGGGGTGCACGCGTGCCGGTGCTCCTGGTGCTGGGCGCGATGACCGTCGTGCTGGCGCTGCTGCCGTTCACGTCGGTGACCGTGGCCGGCGCGGGCGTGACCTTCTTCGTGTGGGGCACGATCACCTGGGCGATCAACCCGCCGATGCAGCACCGGCTCATCGAGCTGTCACCCGGGCACGCCGGTCTGGCCCTCTCGCTCAACGCGTCGGCGATCTACCTCGGCGTCGGGCTCTCCGGCATCGTCGGCGGCGCGGTGCTGACGTCGGCCGGGCCGACAGTGCTGCCGGAGATCGCCGCGGTGCTCAGCGCCGTCGCGATCGCGGTGATGGTGTTCTTCTGGGAGACCCGCCGCACTCGTCGCGTGGCGGCCCGGGAAGAAGTGGCCGTCGGCTAGTCGGTGACAATCTCGCAGTCGGGCCCGGGGTACAGCAGTGCTTCGTGCCCGTCGGCGAACCGCACGACGTACGGCGGTGAGCCGTCCGGGCCGCGCACCTCGAGGATCTCGGCGCGCTGCTCGGCGGCCCCCACCGTGCGGCCGTGGACCTGGATCTCGTCTCCTACCGTCGCGTGCATGGGGTTTCACCTCCGCCGTTCAGGGTAGGAGCGCCTCGCGGCCGCGTACAGGGCAGTTGTGAAAAGCTGGCCCGGTGGCTGAGGTTCTGGACGTGGCCCACGGGTTGGGCGGTGAGCTCGTGCTCCGCCGTGACGGCGCGGCGCTCGAGGTGATCGAGAACGGTGTGTTCCTGATGGACACCCGGAACGGGGAATCGGAACGGCTTCTCGTGACCGGGGCCGCCGACGTGCTCGCACCGGGCGCCCGCGTGCTCATCGGCGGCCTGGGCGTGGGTTTTTCATTGCGGGCGGCGCTCGATCACCCGCACGTCGGCTCGGTTGTGGTGGTGGAGCGCGAGCCGGCGGTGATCGCGTGGAACCGCACGGGCCCGCTCCGCGACGTGCACGGTGCGGCGCTGAAGGATCACCGGGTGTCGCTGGTGGAGGCGGATCTGGTGTCGTGGCTGCGTTCCTCGGGTGAAACCTTCGACGCTCTCTGCCTCGACATCGACAACGGTCCCGAGTGGACGGTGACGGAGGGCAACGCCTCGTTGTACGGCGAGTCCGGAGTGGACGGTCTGGCCCGCCTGCTGCGCCCGGGCGGCGTCCTGGCGGTCTGGAGTGCCGGCGCCTCTCCCGCGTTCACGGACCGGTTGCGGGAGCGCTTCGCCGACGTGCGCGTGGTGCCGGTCCCGGTGCCGCGCGGAGAACCGGACGTGCTGTGGTTCGCCCGCCGCTGACCGCGGCCGTCTCGGAGAACGCGGCTTGGTGCGACGTTTTCTGCCGCATCTCCGGGGTTTCCGGCACCTTCGGCCCGCACGCCTGGACCGCGCCCGCGCGCACACCGGAGCTCTTTCCCGACGCGGTGACCTTGTCGCCGGACGCCACCGCCGCCGACATCTTGCCCTTCGTGGACGCTTCGGCCGGCTGCTCAGTGAAGGACAGCTTCGCGTCCCTCGACCTGCCGGGCTTCGAGGTGCTGTTCTCGGCGACCTGGCTGCACTTCCCGGTGCGATCGTCGTCGGGATGGCCCTCGTCGGCGTCACCGGACCCTTCGTTCGTCCACCTCCGCGGCCCGACCGTCGCCCACCGCGGGCCGGCCGCGGTCGGCCTGTGGAACTTCACCGGCGACGACTGGGCCGGCGCGGTCGCCGGCGCCGCCGCCGCGTTCCCGGGTCTGCCGATCGTCGGCTACGAACGCGGCGACGAGCTGGCCTCCGCGCTGGCCTACGGTGCCACCCCACTCGGGGAGCTGCGCGTCTGGGTTGCGACCTGCCAAAATGGACCGCATGACGCGTGAAGTGCACCTGAGCGGCGACGCCGAGGCCGACAAGCTGCTGAGCGAGGACCCGGTCGCCCTGCTCGTCGGCATGCTCCTCGACCAGCAGATCTCCATGGAGGTCGCCTTCCTCGGCCCGCGCAAGATCGCCGACCGCATGGGCGGCTTCGACGTGCGGCGCATCGCGGAGGCCGACACGGAGGAGTTCGTCGAGATGTGCGTGACGCCGCCTGCCATCCACCGGTATGGCGGTTCGATGGCGCGTCGGGTGCAGGCGCTGTGCCAGTTCCTCGTGGAGCACTACGACGGCAACCCCGAGGCGATCTGGACCGAGGGCCGGCCCAAGCCTGATGGCGCTGAGGTGTTGAAGCGGCTCAAGGCCCTGCCTGGTTACGGGGAGCAGAAGGCCAAGATTTTTCTCGCGTTGCTGGGGAAGCAGTACGGCGTGCAGCCGAAGGGGTGGCGCGAAGCCGCCGGTGCCTACGGTGACCGCGGGTCCCGCCGCTCCATCGCGGACGTGGTGAACGCCAAAACACTGGCGGAGGTCCGCGCGTTCAAGAAGGAACAGAAGGCGGCGGCGAAAGCTGAGTCGGCTGGGAAGAAGTAGTCGGCGGGTGCACTTTGGCACTTGCCTCTTAGGTTCCGCCGGCGGCGGTCATTTGGCGAGTTTCACTTACCGCACCTGATGCCGTTTCGCGGAGTGAGCATCCGCGTGACTGCAACGAAGACACGGATAATCCACTCCCTCCCCGGGTGCCCCCGACGAGAAGCATCTTCTACGGGACTCACTTTGTGTCAAGGTACTCTTTCCAGCCTTGACACAAAGTGAGTCCCGTAGAACCATTGGGAGACGGGGGTGGTGATCTATTCTTTTGTTCTCTTGTTCTTTTGTCTTTTGAAGGAACGTGCCTTCGGGTATTGCGCCCTTTGGGCGAAAAGAAAAACAGTAGTGCTCCCCGAAGCCCAATTTTCACGACGGTTCGGGCCGCTTGTCAAGGCGGGAAAGAGTACCTTGACAAGCGGCCCGAACCGCGTTGTGGCTTCTCGTCGGGGAGCGGCCCGGGGGAAGGGTCGGGGGAGGGGTTGGGGAGAGCTTCGGTTGAGTTGCCGGCCGTCTGTTTGGTGGTCGCAAGGGCGCGGTGAGTTTTTGGTGGAGTGTGGGCTGGGGTGCCGGCCGCCTGCTGGTTGGTGGCAAGAGCAGCGGTGGGTCTTGGGCCGAGCCAGCGGCCGTCTGCGTGGTGGTGGGCGGTTGCCTGCTTCTCGCGATCCGGAATCGGCGGCGAGCCGATCCGGCTAGCGGACCGCCCGTACCGCGAAAACCAACCGATCCCGGCCCCCGATGTCGGCTCGCACCGTCTGCGCCGTCGCGGAGTGGAAGCCAGCGTCGGTCGCCAGGGCGGCGGCCTCCGTCTCCGAGCCGGGGATGCGCAGGTCGTGAGCCATCACCTCGGACATCGAGCCGCACGGGTTGAAGCGGGCCGACGAGGAGATGCTGAAGGCCAGGACCCCGCCCGGGCGTAGGACGCGCGCCCAGTCGGCAAGGGCGGTGGCGCCCAGGAAGTGCAGGGCCGAAGCGCACACGACGGCATCGGCGGCGCCGTCGGCGCAAGGCATCGGCACGGCCGGCCCCGCCTGCCAGGAGATCACCCCGGCCGGGTCCAACGAGGGGGCCTTCGCGCGGGCCAGGGCCAGCATGCCCTCGGAGATGTCCACGCCCAGCACCGAACCGGGCGACAGCCGCAGCGCGGCGAACGCTGCGGCGCCCGTCCCGGTGGCCACGTCGAGCAGCAGGCCGGGGCGGGGAGGCAAGAAAGAGATCAAAGTGTCCGCCACCAGCGGGTGGAAGAGATCGTCGTCGTACTCGGCGGCCATTTCGTCGAAAACAGAGCTCACGAAGCCCAACGTAGTGGCGCTGACCAGCGAATTTCAGCTCAGCCGCCGGCGCCCCGCGAAGCCGAGGTCGGCGCGGTGGTACCAGGCCAGCTCGGGGTCGCCTTCGAGCCAGCAGAGCAGGACGTCGTCGCCGTCGAGGGACGCGGGGAAGTCGACCAGGAGGGGAGCGAAGCCCTTCAGCTCGGCGCCGGTGCGTTGGACGGTGGTCATCAGCTCGTCGAGGCGGGCCTGTGCGGCCTTCCACTCCGGCAGGCCGCCGAGGTCGGTGTCGCGGCCGCCCGGGCGCAGCGACGCGGCGAGCTCGGCCGCGTCGGCGCGCACGCGGACGAGTTCGGCGAGGACCGGGAGCAGCCGGGAGAGCTCGGCGCGCGCCTCGGCCACGGTGAACAGACCCATGTGACGATGTTCTCACTGCGGTCCGGACGCCCTCACCGCCCAGGTCGCCGCCGCGCCACCGTCGTCGCCAGACCCGTGCCGACCAGCACGAACCCGGCGGCGAGCAGCGCGCCGGAGAACAGCCACGACGTCAGGCCGAAGGAAAGCCCGCCGTGCGGGAGGACGTTCAGCAGGTCGAGGCCCCATTCCGGCATCGCCAGCGCGATCACGCCCGGCAGCACGCCCCACACGACCCCGCCGAGCAGCGGTCCCGAGGACGACCACGCGCCCAGCGCGGCGACGCCCAGTAACAGGATTGCGCCGGCCGCCATCAAGGCGATGCCGAGCGCGTCGCGGCGGGCGGCGAAGGCCTCCATCACGATCACCTGCTGCCGGTAGCCCCCGGCCGCGAGCAGGCCCAGGGCCACGGGCGTGAGCACGAGGCCCAGCAGCCCGCTGAACACCCGCGCCAACGCCCGGCTGGGTGGCGGTGCCTGGTAGGCGGGCGGTTGAAAGGTGGTGTACGGGTCGGAGTACGACATAGCGTGACCTCCCGAGTGGCTGGTTCCCCGATGGGATGGTTGCCGACCTCACCCGGTTCCGCGACCGGCGAACGCGTGGTGTGTGCCCGCTCGTCGGAGCCGCGAGCAAGAGGTGGAGACTTGATACCGACCACTTCTGGAACCATCCAGCTCCGGCAAGCAGTACGCTTGTACCGCTACCGACGAGTCGAAGAAGTAACGCGAAGATCCGCGGAAGGAGCACCGCTGCTCATGGCCAAGATCAAGGTCCAGGGCACCGTCGTCGAGCTCGACGGCGATGAGATGACCCGCATCATCTGGCAGTTCATCAAGGACAAGCTGATCCACCCGTACCTGGACGTCAACCTGGACTACTACGACCTGGGCATCGAGGAGCGGGACCGCACCGACGACCAGATCACCATCGACTCCGCCAACGCCATCAAGAAGCACGGCGTCGGCGTCAAGTGCGCCACGATCACGCCCGACGAGGCGCGCGTGGAGGAGTTCGGCCTCAAGAAGATGTGGCGGAGCCCCAACGGCACCATCCGCAACATCCTCGGCGGCGTGGTCTTCCGCGAGCCGATCATCATGCAGAACGTGCCGCGCCTGGTACCGGGCTGGACCAAGCCGATCATCATCGGCCGCCACGCCCACGGCGACCAGTACAAGGCCACCGACTTCAAGGTCCCCGGCCCCGGCAAGGTCACCATGACCTACACCCCGGCCGACGGCTCCGAGCCGATGGAGTTCGAGGTCACCAACTTCCCCGAGGGCGGCGGCGTCGCCATGGGGATGTACAACTACCGCAAGTCGATCGAGGACTTCGCGCGCGCGTCGCTGCAGTACGGCCTCGACCGCGGCTACCCGGTCTACCTCTCCACCAAGAACACGATCCTCAAGGCCTACGACGGCATGTTCAAGGACGTGTTCCAGGAGATCTTCGAGGCGGAGTACAAGGCCGACTTCGACGCCAAGGGCCTCACCTACGAGCACCGCCTCATCGACGACATGGTCGCCGCGGCGCTCAAGTGGGAGGGTGGCTACGTCTGGGCCACCAAGAACTACGACGGTGACGTGCAGTCCGACACCGTGGCCCAGGGCTTCGGCTCGCTCGGCCTCATGACGTCGGTGCTGCGCACGCCGGACGGCAAGACCGTCGAGGCCGAGGCCGCCCACGGCACGGTCACGCGCCACTACCGCCAGCACCAGCAGGGCAAGCCGACCTCCACGAACCCGATCGCGTCGATCTACGCGTGGACCCGGGGCCTGGAGCACCGCGGCAAGCTCGACGGCAACGCCGAGCTCATCGGCTTCTCGAACACCCTCGAGCGCGTGGTCATCGACACCGTCGAAGGCGGCAAGATGACGAAGGACCTGGCGCTGCTGGTCGGCAAGGACCAGGCGTGGCAGACCACCGAGGAGTTCCTCGGCACGCTCGACGAGAACCTGGCCAAGAAGATCGCCCAGGGCTGATCGAAGGCCGCACCAGCCACCGGCTGAACTGCCTTTCCCACCACCGCGAAGGGGCACCTCGGAGGAGTCTTCCGAGGTGCCCCTTCGTCGTGACTACCGGTTGTCACCGGAGGGTGACGCTGTTGGCGCCTCCGGGTGGTCTGCCCGGCCGGACCTGTCGGGCGGACCTACTCCGTGTCTACCCTGGTAGAGCCCAATTTCTTGCGACCGAGTTTTTTCACGACTGAGGAGCGGCCGTGATCCTGGGGTTGATACCGAAGAAGACCCTGATCATCATCGGTGTGATCGTTGCCGTGATCGTGATCTACGTCCTGAACCAGAAGGGCCAGGCCGACGCCCAGGGTTCCCCGACCGGGTGCAAGGTCACGGTGACCGCCGACGTCCTCAACGCCCGCGAAACGCCGGACGGCAACGGCAAGATCGTCGGCAAGTACCTCAACGGCGCCGAGTTCGACGCGATGCCGGTGCAGCAGAACGGATTCCGCGAGGTCGCCAAGGACAAGTGGGTGGCGAGCAGCTTCGTGAAGCCGCTCGAGGGTTCCAAGTGCTGAGTGGTTCACGTCAGCGCGGTTAGACGCCCGCGAAGTCCAGCGCCACCGTGACCACGCCGGAAAGCGCCGCGATCAGCGCCAGCGTGCGTGCCTTGCGCCGGTCGCGCGTCGCCGCGGCCCGCCAGTAGAGGCCGATCCCGGCCACGAGCAGCAGGACCTCCACGGTCATCGACACCGCCGGCAGCCGCCACAGGCCGAAGCCGAAGGTCGGCAGATCGCCCGCGTTGCCGGGCAGGATCGGCAGGTCGGCGCGGTGCACGACGAGGTCGAGCAGCCAGTGTGAGAACGCCACCGCGCCGAGTGTGACGCCGGCGCTGCGGCCCAGCCACCGCGCCGCGACCAGGCCGAACAGTGCCGAGAGCACGAGCGCGCCGACGAGCGAGTGGGTGTAGTCGGCGTGGATCACGCCCTCGCCGTAGCCCGTGCCGCCCGACTGGTCGATGGTTTCGATGCCGGTCAGGTAGAGCGGGGTGAACACGATGTCGAGCCACGCGGTGGCCAGCATCAGTGTCCACACGGGAATGGCGGGCCGGCCGGCTTTCACGGCAGCGGCGAGGCCGAAGTGCCCGGCGATCATCTGGCTGCCTCGCTCTCGGCCGGCTTGGCGTTGGTGTGCCAGGGGAAACGCGCGTCGGGGATCCCGAGCGCGACGGTGAACAGCAGAACGGCGAGGACGAAGGACATGGTTCTCCTCAGCTGGCGTAGTCGGTGATACCGCGGACGAGCATCGTTTTCAGGAGCGTGAAGCTGGCGTCGACGTCTTCGGGCCGGCCGAAGCCGCCGGACGCTTCGAGGCTCGCGAAGCCGTGGACGGCCGCGCGCAGGCACCGCGTCGCGTGCACGGTTTTCGCCTGGTCGAAGCCGTACGGGCGCAGCACGGCGAAGGCGACTTCGGCGACGCCGTGGGTGGCTTTCGCGAGCTCCTCGTCGCCCTCGTCGGGCGCGGTTTCCAGCGCGGCGACGCGGTGGGGATGGCTGCGCAGGTACGCACGGTAGGCGTCGGCGAGAGCCTCGATCGCGTCGTCACCGGAACGGCCGGTCGCGGCACCGCGCAACGCTTCGGTCATCTCGGCGACCACGCGCAGGTCGACCAGCCGGCGCAGGGCGGCGAGCCCGCCGACGTGCTTGTACAGCGAGGGCGTGGCGACACCCGCGCGCTCGGCGACCTTGGCGAGGCTGAGCGCGTCGGCGCCGTCGGCGTCCACCACCTCGAGCGCGAGGGTGACGACGGCGTCCGGCGTGAGGCCGGCTCTAGGGGACATCGGGCTGGCTAACTGTCATAGCTTCAAAGCTAATGGCGTTAGCTAGCGGTCGTCAACCTCGATGGTCAGGCCTTCGTCCGCGACGACCACGTCGCCGTCGAACTCACGGCGGGCTTCCGCGGCGGACGCGGAACGGTCGGCGCCGGGCCAGAAGTGCGTCAGCAGCAAGGTCCGGACGCCCGCTTCGGCCACCGTCCGCCCGGCTTCCGCGGCCGTGAGCAGGTGGCGTGGCTCGTCCGGCTGCTCGCCTTGGAGGGTGGCTTCGCAGATGAGGAGGTCGGCGTCTCGCGCCAGCTCGACGAGCAGCCGCGACGGGCCGGTGTCGCCGGAGTACGCGACGGTGCCGTGCGGCGAGCTCAGTCGCACGCCGTGGCTGGGCACGTGGTGGGGGAGCGGTGTGGAGGTGAGCTGCCAGGGACCGACGGTTTCGGGCTGCGCGAAGAGGCGGACGTCGAAGATCGTCGCCGGGTGCGGGCGCGGCTCGGCGGCTTCGAGGCGGTGCAGCACGCCGGGGGTGCAGTGCAGCGGCAGGCGCCGGCCGTCGACGGTGTAGTGCCAGGCTCGGCTGAGCGCGGTGAGGTCCGCCATGTGGTCGGGGTGCTCGTGGGTGATCACGGCGGCGTCGAGGTCTTTCGCGGCGACGTGCGTGAAGAGCCGGCTCGCCGCGCCGTACCCGAGATCGAGCACGACGTGATGGTTTCCTTGTGAGAGAAGGAATCCCGCGCACGCGCGGCCGGGTTCGGGCCAGGCGCCGCAGTGCCGAGCACGGTGAGTCGCGCCATGCGCGCAGTCTGGCACAGGATTGTCAGGCCCGGCGGGTAGCGTGCGCGGGGTGCTGACCGTCTCCACCGTGAATGTCAACGGCCTGCGGGCCGCCGTGAAGAAGGGCTTCGTCGAGTGGCTCGCCACCACGAAGGCCGACGTCGTCGCCTGCCAGGAGGTGCGGGCCGAGGCCGCGCAGCTGCCCGCGCACGTCGTCGAACCCGAGGGTTGGTTCGCCGCCCACGCGCCCTCGGCCGCGAAGGGGCGCAACGGCGTCTCGCTGTACAGCCGCGTCGAGCCCGACGAGGTGCGCGTCGGCTTCGGCGAGCCGGAGTTCGAGGACAGCGGGCGCTACCTCGAGATGCACCTGCCGGGCGTCGTCGTGGCGAGCCTGTACCTGCCGAGCGGCGACGTCGGCACCGAGCGTCAGGACGAGAAGGAGCGCTTCATGGCCGCCTTCCTGCCCTACCTCGGCGAGCTGCGCGCGAAGTCCGCGGCGGCCGGCCGCGAGGTCGTGGTGGTGGGCGACTGGAACATCGCCTACGACACCGTCGACCTGAAGAACTGGAAGGGCAACCACAAGAACTCCGGCTTCCTGCCCGAGGAACGCGCCTGGCTCGGCCGTGTCTACGACGAAGCCGGCTACGTCGACGTCCAGCGCCGCCTGCACGAAGGCCCGGGCCCCTACACCTGGTGGTCCTACCGCGGCCAGGCCTTCGACAACGACTCCGGCTGGCGCATCGACTGCCAGCTCGCCACCCCCACCTTGGCCGCCTCGGTGCAGTCCGTAGTCGTCGAACGCGCCGCCACCTACGCCGAACGCTGGTCCGACCACGCCCCCGTCACCGCGACTTACGACGTGCCTTTCCCCCGCTGACCCGCGGTCGAGGCGCAGCTCCGGCGCCGGGGCTGATTTCCTTACCGGCCAAGCAGAAGGGCTCCTCAGCCGCCACTGAGGAGCCCTTCTGTCGAGCAACCTGCAACAGCCTCAGCAGCTGAGGTTGCCACCCGGGTCGACGCCCAGGATGCCGGTGATCTTCTGGTACGCGTCGATGCGGCTCTGGACCTGGGCGGGGTTGCCGCCGTTGCATTCGATGGAGCCGTTGATGCTGCGGATCGTCTCGCCGAAGCCGCGGCCGTTGACCATGGCGTCGTGCGGGGTCATGGTGCCGGGGCCGGACTGGGTGTTCCAGTACCAGAGGCCGGTTTTCCAGGCGACGGCCGAGTCGTTCTGCACGAGGTTCGGGTTGTTGAGCAGGTCGATGCCGAGCGCGTCGCCCGCGGCTTTGTAGTTGAAGTTCCAGCTGAGCTGGATGGGGCCGCGCCCGTAGTACGCGGCGGTGCCCGCCGGGCAGCCGTACGACTGGCTGGTGTCGCAGTAGTGCGGGTAGTTCGCGGTGTTCTGCTCCACGATGTACACGAGGCCACCGGTTTCGTGGCTCACGTTCGCCAGGAAAGCCGCGGCTTCCTGCTTCTTCACCGTGTCACTGCCCGAATTCGCGAAGCCCGGGTACGCGCCGAGGGCGTCGGTCAGTCCACTGTAGCTGTAGAACGAGTTCCGCCCCGGGAACATCTGGTTGAACTGCGACTCGCTGACTACGAAGCTCGCGGCCGGTGCGGCGTTCGCGGCCGTGGTGGCCGGCACGAGCACCGTGATCGCGGCCGCGGCGGCCAGCCCGACGGCGGTGAGGATCCTTCGGAGAGACATGGGCTCACTCCTTTGTTCGCCCCTGAAGTGGTCTATACCACAGAGGTATAGACCAATCACAAGAGCGACAACAGGCCCCGAAGGTCAAAAAGACGCGATCAGACCAACAAGGTTGGTGAATAACTTGCTTTCCGTAGTTCGGCGCCGCCAAACGGGTGAACGTTTTTCACGTTTTGCTCGCGCCGTGCGACCGGAACCGGACCAAGCCGACACTCGAGACAGCCGTTCGAGCGACCCGGACGGTCCGGAAAACCGGCAGCAGAGCGCTGACCACCAGTGACACCGTCAGCCCGGGGGTGGTCACCCGCCTTCCCCGGACGGGCGCTAGTCTCGGCGCCCGAGTTGATCAGAACCGACAGGTCTTGACACGCTCGGTAGTTTTTTCACTGTATGACTCATCCTTACGGGTGAGAGATCTCGCCAGGAACATCACTTCGCGGGAGGCACTCCGGTGCGCAACCCAGGTCATCTCCTGTTGCGGTCCACGCTGCACTCGGCCCGGTCGGCGACGCTCGTCGTGCTGCCGGCCGTCCTGCTGCTCGCGGGCAGCGGCACGGCGCTCGCCGATGACGGCGTGGTCCGTGCGGAGACCCCTTCGGCGGCGGGCTTCGGCTTCCTCGGCCCGGTCGGGCTGGTCGCCGTGGCCCTGGGCATCGTCGGCATGGCCCTCGGCGTGCTGCGCCAGCGGCGCAAGGCGCGCGCGGCGACAGCCACGGCTCTGCCCGCCCCTGAGCCAGCCGACGCCGAGGAGCCCACCCGGCCCCTCGCGCCGATCCAGCACCCCTAGAAGCCCGCCGGAACCCCCGCCGAAGCGCCTCAGGGAGACCTCCCTGTGACCCGCCTCTCCGGCTCCTGAAAGAATCGCCGACGTGTCCGACGAACAGAACGGGCGCCTGCGGGTGCTTTCCGGGATCCAGCCGACGGCCGACTCGTTCCACCTCGGCAACTACCTCGGCGCCCTGCGGCAGTGGGTGAAGCTGCAGGACACGCACGAGACCTTCTACTGCGTCGTCGACCTGCACGCCATCACGGTGGAGCAGGACCCGAAGGTGCTGCTGGAGCGCACGCGCCGTTCGGCCGCGCAGCTGCTCGCGATCGGCGTCGACCCTGACCGAAGTGCCCTGTTCGTCCAGAGCCACGTGCCCGAGCACGCGCAGCTCGGCTGGGTGCTGGAGTGCCAGACCGGCTTCGGCGAGGCCAGCCGGATGACGCAGTTCAAGGACAAGTCGGCCAAACAGGGCGCCGACCGCGCCAGTGTGGGCCTCTTCACGTACCCGATCCTGCAGGCCGCCGACATCCTGCTCTACCAGGCCAACGCCGTGCCGGTGGGCGAGGACCAGCGTCAGCACCTGGAGCTCACGCGCAACCTCGCGCAGCGCTTCAACAACCGCCTCGGCAAGACGTTCACGGTGCCCGAGCCCTACATCGTCAAGGACACCGCGAAGATCTACGACCTGCAGGACCCGACGGCGAAGATGAGCAAGTCGGCGTCCGCGGCCAACGGTCTCGTCGAACTGCTCGAAGACCCCAAGCGTTCGGCCAAGAAGATCCGCTCCGCCGTGACCGACACCGGCCGCGAGGTCAAGTTCGACGCGGAGAACAAGGCCGGCGTCTCCAACCTGCTGAGCATCTACTCGGCGCTCACCGAGCGCTCGATCGCCGACCTCGAAGCGGCGTACGAGGGCAAGGGCTACGGCGACCTCAAGAAGGACCTCGCCGAGGTGCTCGTCGAGTGGGTCACGCCGCTGCAGACCAAGGTCCAGTCCTATTTGGACGACGTTGCCGAGCTCGACAAGGTGCTCGCGCGAGGGGCGCAACGCGCCCGGGAGGTGGCAGCGCCGACGCTCGCCACCGTATACGAGCGGTTGGGCTTCTTGCCCGCTGCTCGCTGAAAATCACTTGCCGGGGGGGCAAAAGTGAAGAAACACCTGTCCATTTTGGCTGCCGTCGTGCTGCTCGCCGGGTGCGGTGAGTCCACTCCGGACAGCCAGAAGGCGATGGCGGTCTCGGACGGCCAGACCATCCAGCGGCCCGGCTACGAAGGTTCCGACTACCCGGACGCCGGGCCGCTGAAGGAAACGGCGGACCCACAGGTCGCGCAGGTCGGCGGGAAACCGGTGATCGAGGCCTGCAACCTGTTGTCGCTGAACGACCTGAAGGACTTCGGCATCCGGGTCGGCTCGCGGCCGGACCCGAACATCGTCAACTTCGAGCGCGTCTACCTGGTGGGCGACGGCACCGGTCCGCTCAAGAACTCGTTCCCGTCCTACTCGAAGGCCGACGGCGAGGCGCTCAACAAGTGCACCTACGCCCTCGAATCGAAGGACGGCACGCTGCAGGAAACCCTGGCGGTCGCGGTGTCTCAGCCCGCCTACGTGCCCGACACGGCCGAGGCGGCCGCCGCGTTCGACGGCGCTCCGGCCGGCATCACGCTCGGCCCGGTGCACCTCTATTCGAAGCGCCGTCCGGTTCCCGAGCCCGACGCGTCGGGCCAGGCGACCGTGATCCTCGGCGACACCATCGCCAGCTTCGACTTCGACCTCAAGGGCAACGGCAGCGCCGGCAAGCTGCAGGACATCGCCAAGCGCGTGATGCAGAACCTCGAGAAGCAGACGAACGCGCCGGCCGGCCCGAGCACCGTCGACTACTCGAGCCCGGTGTTCCCGAAACCGGTCGCCCAGCCGTGCCCGCTGCTCCCCGCCGGTGTGGTGAGCCCCGCCATCGGCGCCGACGTGTCGCCGTTGGTCTCCGAGATGCCGGGTACGGCCGTCGGCGACATCGTGTTCCCGAAGGACCCGCAGCAGCGCAACTACGTGCAGCTCGAGTGCGAACGCGGCACCGGCGAGGACGACCCGCTCTCCCGCAAGGCGCTGTCCCTGACGGCCACGAGCTTCCTGTCCGACGACGCCGCCAAGGAATACGTCGACAACACCGCGGGCGCGCACGGTGGCCAGGCCCCGTCGGCCGCGATCGGCGACGAGTCGCGGATCATGACCGACACGATGTCGGTGAAAACCCAAGGCGTGCTGATCTTCCGCAAGGGCCGCTTCGCCTTCGAGCTGTACCTCGACGACCACGACGCGCACCCCAACGGCATCAGCCTGGCCGAAGCCAACACTCTGCTGGTGCCGGCCGGGCAGAAGATCGCCCAGGCTTTTCAAGGGGTCTAGGTGCGGCTGATCGTCCTCAACGGACCGCCCGCCATCGGCAAGTCGACGCTGGCGGAGCGGTTCGCCGAGGACCATCCGCCGACGCTGAACCTCGACGTCGACCGCGTGCGTTCGCTCGTCGGTGGCTGGCGCGCGCAGCCGGCAGAGTCCGGCTCGGCGGCGCGCGCGTTGGCCCTCGCGGCCGCCCGCGCGCACCTGACCGCGGGCCACGACGTGGTCGTTCCGCAGCTGCTCGCACGCCCGGAGTTCCTTGTGCAGCTGGAAGAACTGGCTCACGACGTCGGCGCTGAGTTCCACGAGCTGATGCTCACGGACACCCGCGAAAACGTCCTCGACCGCTTCGCCGCCCGCGCGCCCGGGCCGCACCACCACGACACCACCGCGGCCGACGTCGCCGCGTTCCACGACCGCCTCGAATCCCTCCTCGCGGACCGGCCGCGGGCGCGGGTCATCACGACGTCGGCCGGTCACGTCGACGCCGCCTACCGAGCGGTGCTCGCCGCTCTGGACTGACCCTCGGGTACCCGCTCGCGTTGCGGCTCTCACTCACCGTGGTTAGCGTTTTACGGTGGCGACAAAGACTGGTGACCAGGAAAAGCTGCTGCCTCGGCTGCGGCGGAAGTACCCGTGGCTGGATCACCTGATCCGAGCCAACGAATCCTTCGGCGAGCACTACGGCAACCACTACGCCGCCGCCATCACCTATTTCAGCGTGCTGGCGGTATTCCCGATCTTCATGGTCGCGTTCGCGATCGTGGGCATCGTCGTGGGCGGCGACCAGGCGGTGATCGACCAGATCACCAACGGCATCAAGAATTCCGTGCCCCTGGCATTGCAGGACCTCGTGAACACGATCGTCGACGCGGCGATCAAGTCCGGCAGCGGCATCGGGATCTTCGGTCTGCTGCTGGCGCTCTATTCCGGCATCGGCTGGATGTCGAACCTGCGCGACGCGCTCACGGCGCAGTGGGGGCAGGAGAAGAAACCACAGCCGATCGTGTCGACGACGATCAAGGACCTGCTTTCGCTCGTCGGGCTCGGCGTGGCGCTGATCGTGTCGTTCGCGGTGACGGCGGCGGGCGGCGGGGTGGGGCAGTACCTGCTCGAGCTCGTCGGCCTGGAACACCAGACGTGGGCGGTGTGGGTGCTGCGCGTGGCCACGATCATCCTCGGCCTGGCGGCCAACACGCTCGTGTTCATGTGGGTCATCGCGCGGCTGCCGCGTGAGCACGTGGCGATGCGCAGCGCGGTGAAGGGCGCGATCGTCGCCGCGATCGGGTTCGTCATCCTGCAGCAGGTGGCGTCGATCTACCTGGAGAGCGTGACGAAGTCCCCGGCGGCGGCGATCTTCGGGCCGATCATCGGTCTGCTCGTGTTCGCGAACCTCGTGTCGCGGTTCCTTCTCATGGTCACCGCGTGGACGGCGACCGCGAAGGAGAACCAGCGCAAGGTCGTGCGGCCGCCGGCGCCCGTGCTGCTGGAGCCGAGCGTGACCGTCCACCGCGGGTTCGGACTGGGCACGGCCGCGGGCGTGTTCAGCGTGGGCGCGCTGCTCGGCTGGATGGGTCGAAGGCGGGACTAGGCTCGCGCTACTGCCGGGCCTGCTTCTTGCGCTGGTGGCCGATCACGAACCCGCCGACGATGATCAGGGCGACCACCAGCGTGAGGATCCAGCCCGTGGTGCCGAACGGGTCTTCCTTCGCCTGGGCGGCCGACGAAGCGGCGCCGGCCGCGACGTTGGCCGGGGGAGCGGGCGGCGCCGTGGCCACCAGGGCTTCGTACGCGATGCGCCCGACGGGCTCGGCGTGGTCGGCTTCGAGGGCGAAGCCGTAGTCGAGCAGCTTGCCCGCCTGGTCGACGACCTTCGTGGGCCGTTGCTCCGCACGCATCATCACCACGGCGAGGCGGCGGCCGTCCTTCTCCGCGGCACCGACGTAGGTGTGGCGGGCGTCGTCGGTGAAGCCCGTTTTGCCGCCGAGGAAGCCGGGGTAGACGCCCAGGAGCTTGTTGTCGTTGTAGACCGGAATGGCGGGTTTGCCGCCCGCCGGCGGAATCGTGTACGACTGCGTGGCCACGGCCTGCGCGATCTCCTGCTGCTTCATCGCGTAGTGGAAGATCAGGCTCAGGTCGTAGGCCGAGGTGGACATCCCGGGCCCGTCGAGCCCCGACGGCGTCGCCGCGCGCGTGTCCATGGCGCCGATGCGCTTGGCCAGCAGGTTCATCTTCGTGGTCGTGACGTCGACCCCGCCGAGCGCGGTCGCGAACGCGTGGGCGACGTCGTTGCCCGAGTGCATCAGCAGGCCGTGCAGCAACTGGTCGACCGTGTAGGACGCCCCGGCGACGATGCCGACGCAGGTGCACTCCTGCTCGGCGTCCTCCTTCGTGGGCACCACGATCTGGTCGGGCTTCATCTCACTGGTCACGACCAGCGCGAGCAACGTCTTGATCAGCGACGCCGGCCGCTCCCGCGCGTGCGGGTTCTTCGCCGCGATGACGTCGCCGGTGTCGAGGTCCTGCACCACCCACGAAGCGGCGGTGTTGCCGTCCGGCGGGTTGAGCGCGCCGTCGGGCAGGATCATCCCGCAGCCGCCCATGCGCAGCCCGCCGACGGGCTCCACGGGAACCGGCAACGGTGGCGGCACCGTCTGCCCGGGCGCCGGCTTCTCGGAGGTGTCCACCGGCGCCGGCGGTGCGGCCTGGTCCTGACAGGGTTGAGCCTGGGCTACCGCCGCGGTGGGACTTCCTGCGCCGAACAGCCCAAGGGCCACCACCGCGACGAGGACCGGGAGCGACCGGGAGAAAACGCTGTGCACCCACGCAATCTAGCGTCGAGAGCCCGGTTGCATACTCAGGGGCATGCGCATTTCACGAGGTACTGCGGTCTTCCTGCTGTTGTTCGGCGTGTGGTCCTGGATCATCTGGATCACCTTCGCCAAGAACCTCTGGGCCAGCTCCCAGTCCTGGTCAGCCGATGGGTCCCCCACGGCGTACTTCATCGTGCACGCGGTGCTGACGGTGGTGTCGTTCGTGCTGGGGACGATCATCGGGATCCTGGGCTGGCGAGCGCTGCGGTCCACCCGATCGAAGGAACGTTCCCCGGCCGACTCCTGATCAAGGGGCAGGGTGGCTCGGCGGTCGCCGGATACGGCCGTCCGCCGGTATGACAGCGGGGCGCAAATGGAGTAGGGTCAGCGCTCTCGCGAGCCACTCCAGCGTAGGCTCGCACTATCCGAATGGAATTCGTATGTCCGGCGGTTCCGAAACGGGTGGCAACTGATCGGTGTTCCGATCGCGCACCCGAAAAACCCGGAGTCCGCACTCCGGGTTTTTTTATGACCGTCACGAATCCGGTGAATAGTCGGCGATGAATCCCATGTACTGAGACATTTTCGGGTTCGCCGCGGAGAACTCCACGATCACGTCCTTGCCCTGCCGGAGCCGCCGTAGCCCTTGCGCGCCCTGGTTTCGCACGACGAAGGCGGAGTCGCGTTTGACGTTGCGGAAGATCACCCGGTGCTCGAACTTGCTGATTTCCTTGCGGAACATCACGTCGAACGATTCGGGCTCGGTGCCCGACATCAGGTCCACCGAGTACTTCGGCCACGTCCATTCCACGGTGACCACGTCGCCTTCCTGAACGATCGTGCCGAGATGGATGTAGATGTCCAGTTTCGGTTTCCCGTTCGCGGACGTGGACCAGATCGAAGTCGCGTTGGCGCGGGTCTTCTGGTCGATGTCTTCGGTGCCGGCGTGGAAAGCCTTGCACTGCACCAACCGGCGGTCGCGCTCGGTCATCGGCGTGGTGCCGTAGTAGACGAGGTTCACGGACAGATAACGCGGGATGTTGTCGTTCGCCTCGTGGAGCACGAGCACCCGGCGGCAGAACGCGTCGCCATTGTCCTCAATGGTCACTTCCTGCATCCACTCCTGCACGGCGATGGGCTTGCGCGTGCGCATGGCGAGCGCGTCGGCGTACCTGTGCAGCAGCTCCTCGCTGTGCTGCACCTGGTTGCGGAGCTTGTGGGTGCCGGCGAAGGAGATCGCGCTGGCGATCACGAACAACCCGCCGGCGATGCTGGCGAACGTCGTGCGCAGCCACTCCATGCCGACCACCTCGCCGATCAGGCCCACGCTGCCGAGCATGGCGACCGTCGCCGCGAACACCCGCAAGTAGCCATGTCGGAACACGAGTTCTTCGAGATCTGCGATGAACGGTGTCAGGTGTTGGGAAAGCACCTTCCGCAGTTCCGTACCAGCACTCATCTGTTCGTTCCCCGTCGCACGACCGTCCGAGTCATCGGTAACGGGTAAGAATAGCTCAGTCACGCAGGGTCGCGTTAGCGCCGAACAGGGGAGTTTTGTCTGTCTTGGCTGCGAATCGGCAACGAAAAGGCCCCCACCCGGCGAACCGGGCGAGGGCCTCCCCGCAACGAAATTCTCAGACGCGCTTGAACAGCAGCGCCCTCTTCACTTCCTGAATCGCCTTGGTCACCTGAATCCCGCGCGGACAAGCGTCCGTGCAGTTGAAGGTCGTGCGGCAGCGCCAGACGCCCTCGGAGTCGTTCAGGATGTCGAGGCGCTCCTCGGCCGCGTCGTCGCGGGAGTCGAAGATGAAGCGGTGCGCGTTGACGATGGCGGCGGGGCCGAAGTACGAGCCGTCGTTCCAGTAGACCGGGCAGGACGACGTGCAGCAGGCGCAGAGGATGCACTTGGTGGTGTCGTCGAAGCGGTCGCGGTCGGCCTGCGACTGGATGCGCTCGCGGGAGGGCTCGTGGCCGTAGTTGATCAGGTACGGCTTGACCGACCGGTAGGCCTCGAAGAACGGGTCCATGTCGACGTAGAGGTCCTTCAACGTCGTCAGGCCCTTGATCGGGGCGATGGTGATGGTGGTCTTCTTGCCGCCGGTCTCCAGCAGGTCCTTCATGAGCACCTTGCAGGCCAGCCGGTTGATGCCGTTGATCTGCATGGCGTCCGAGCCGCACACGCCGTGGGCGCACGACCGGCGGAACGAGAACGTGCCGTCGATGTAGTCCTTGACGTAGAACAGCAGGTTCAGCAGCCGGTCGGTGCGCTGCGCCGGGACGTCGTAGGACTCCCAGTGCGGCTCGGTGTCGACCTCGGGGTTGAAGCGCAGGATCTTCAGCGTGACCGTGATCGGCGTGTGGTCCTGCGAGGCCGCGGGTGCTTCTTCGGTGGTTGCCGCAGTCATCAGTACTTCCGCTCCATCGGCTCGTAACGCGTGAAGGTCACCGGCTTGTAGTCGAGGCGGATGTCGGCCGAGAGGCCCTCACCCTGCTTGTACGCCATGGTGTGGCGCATGAAGTTCGTGTCGTCGCGGTTCGGGTAGTCCTCGCGGGCGTGGCCGCCGCGCGACTCCTTGCGCGCCAGGGCGCCCACGATCAGGACCTCGGCCAGCTCCAGCAGGAAGCCCAGCTCGACGGCTTCGAGCAGGTCGGTGTTGTACCGCTTGCCCTTGTCCGACACGGTGATCCGCGTGTACCGCTCCTTCAGCGCCTGGATGTCGGTCAGCGCCTGCTTGAGCGTGTCCTCGGTGCGGTACACCGAGGCGTGCGAGTCCATCGTCTGCTGCATTTCCTTGCGGATGTCGGCGACGCGCTCGTCACCGTGCTCCGACAGCAGGCCGGCGATCTGGTCCTCGACGAGCTTGGTCGGAAGCTCCGGCAGCTCGACGTGCTCGTGTGCCAGCGCGTACTCCGCGGCCGCGATGCCGGCGCGGCGGCCGAACACGTTGATGTCGAGCAGCGAGTTGGTGCCCAGGCGGTTCGAGCCGTGCACCGACACGCACGCGACCTCGCCGGCCGCGTACAGGCCCGGGATCACGTTCTCGTTGTCCCGCAGCGCTTCGCCGTGGATGTTGGTCGGGATGCCGCCCATCACGTAGTGGCAGGTCGGGAACACCGGCACGGGTTCCTTCACCGGGTCGACGCCGAGGTAGGTGCGCGAGAACTCGGTGATGTCCGGCAGCTTGGTCTCGAGGACCTCCACCGGCAGGTGCGTCACGTCGAGGACCACGTAGTCCTTGTTCGGGCCCATGCCGCGGCCCTGCAGCACCTCCTGGACCATCGAGCGGGCGACGATGTCGCGCGGCGCGAGGTCCTTGATGGTGGGGGCGTAGCGCTCCATGAACCGCTCGCCGTCGGCGTTGCGCAGGATCCCGCCCTCGCCGCGGACGGCTTCGGAGATCAGGATGCCCAGGCCCGCGAGGCCGGTCGGGTGGAACTGGAAGAACTCCATGTCCTCCAGCGGCAGGCCCTTGCGGAAGATGATGCCGAGGCCGTCACCGGTGAGGGTGTGCGCGTTCGACGTCGTCTTGAAGATCTTGCCCGCGCCGCCGGTGGCGAACACGATGGACTTGGCCTGGAACACGTGCAGCTCGCCGGTGGCCAGCTCGTAGGCCACGACGCCCGACGCGATCGGGTTGCCGTTCTCGTCCTCGCTGGTCACGAGGTCGAGCACGTAGAACTCGTTGAAGAACTCCGTGCCGTACTTGACGCAGTTTTGGTACAGCGTCTGCAGGATCATGTGGCCGGTGCGGTCCGCGGCGTAGCAGGCGCGGCGCACGGCCGCCTTGCCGTGGTCACGGGTGTGGCCACCGAAGCGGCGCTGGTCGATCTTGCCCTCGGGCGTGCGGTTGAACGGCAGGCCCATCTTCTCGAGGTCGAGGACCGCGTCGATGGCCTCCTTGGCCATGATCTCCGCGGCGTCCTGGTCGACGAGGTAGTCGCCGCCCTTGACGGTGTCGAAGGTGTGCCACTCCCAGTTGTCCTCTTCGACGTTCGCCAGCGCGGCGCACATGCCGCCCTGGGCGGCGCCGGTGTGGGACCGCGTCGGGTACAGCTTCGTGAGGACCGCGGTGCGGGCGCGCTGGCCGGCCTCGATGGCCGCGCGCATGCCGGCGCCGCCGGCGCCGACGATCACCACGTCGTACTTGTGGAACTGCATAGGGATTGCTCCGCTTATCAGGAATCGAGCACTGTGTGTGGTGGGTGCGCCTAGCTGGCGGGCATCTCGGGGTCGAACGTGAAGATCACCAGCGTGCCGACGGCCAGGATCAGGACCATCGAGACGTACAGCAGGATCTTCAGCCAGAACCGCGTGGAGTCCTTGCGGGCGTAGTCGTCGATGATCGTGCGCAGCCCGTTGCCGCCGTGGATCTCGGCGAGCCACAGCATCGCGAGGTCCCAGAACTGCCAGAACGGCGAAGCCCAGCGACCGGCGACGAAGCCCCAGTTGATGCGGTGCACACCGCCGTCGAGGATGTTCATGATCAGCAGGTGGCCCAGCACCAGGATGATCAGCGCGAGGCCCGAGATGCGCATGAACAGCCAGCTGTAGAGCTCGAAGTTGCTGCGGCGGGCCGCCGGGCGCTTGGGGGTGCGCGGCGATTCGATGACGAGCGAGTCGGCCATGGTCAGTTACCCCCGAAGAGCGTCTCGACCGTGCGCTTCAGCATGAAGAACGCACCCGGAATCATCACGACGACCCACACGACACCGATCACCCACAGCATCGTCTTCTGGAACTTCGGGCCCTTGGACCAGAAGTCGACCAGCATGACGCGGACGCCGTTGAGGGCGTGGAAGAGGACCGCCCCGACCAGACCGACCTCGAGCAGGTTCACGAGCGGCGTCTTGTACGTCTCGATCACCTGGTCGTAGGTGTTCGGCGACACGCGGACGAGCGCGGTGTCGAGCACGTGCACGAACAGGAAGAAGAATGTCAGCACGCCGGTGATGCGGTGCAGCACCCAGGACCACATGCCGGGGTCGCCCCGGTAGAAGGTCCCCTGCCGGCGTGAGGCACCCGCCCGATCGCTCGCTCCTGCCTCGGTGGCAGTGCTCGCCGTGGTGGACATCGGTGAACGGCCTCCAACGTCATCTGTTGTGCCCGGCTGACCGGTGAGGTCCGCACCCGCTTCAGCGTCGGTCCACTGGGGACAACGCCGGCAGCGGTGCCGAGATCTAAGGCCATCGAGCGTGGATGAAAGGATGCTAGACCCGCCATCTGGACCCGGCTCACCTCCGGGTTCGTCTCTGTGATGGACCAGACACCCGGAGCGTCCCGCACCACTCGGACGTGTGGCGCCGGCCACGCTCCACGGGCGGTCCAGGGCGAATCCGACCTGGGGCTCCCGGCCCGGTCGATTCGATTCAGCAGACCGGAACCGGATCCGGTCGCGAGTGAAAAACCAGCCGGGCCCGAACGGGTTTCGTGATGTCCGCAACGCCCGTCCCGCGGGGCCTTCGCCGGGCGGTGGACGAAGATCGTCCGGACGGGTTCCGTCGCGCGGCGACGACGGGCCGCGGTGCCCCGGACTGTGACAGCTGGTGAGCACTTGCCTGATTCAGTTGATCACCGTAAGTACACGATCGGTCGCGAATCAGACCGCTGAGTAAACGTTTGTGTTACGTAGCGTGCCTTTCCTATGGCGGTTGTCTGGCGGTTGGGTACGGTCTGGCGGTTGAACTCGGCACTGACGAAGAACTGCCGGGTCGCTTCCACTTAGTCCGCTGGATCAGCGGGGAGGGAGACACACGTTGCGTCGCATGCGTGGAACCGCGCTGGCCGCCGCGACCATGGCCGGGGTCCTCACCTTGGCAGGGTGCGCGAAGGACACCGGCGGGGGCAGCAGCAACAACACGGCCGCGGCCGGCAGCTCGGACTCGAGCTGCGTCACCGCGCCGAAGCCGCCCGCGGCTCCGGCGGCAGCCACGACCAGCAGCTCGTCCGGCGAGAAGGTGGACGGCAGCAAGCTCAAGGTCGGCCTGGCGTTCGACATCGGCGGCCGGGGTGACGCCTCGTTCAACGACGCGGCCGCGGCCGGCGTCGACAAGGCGAAGTCCGAGCTCGGCATCACGACCGTCAGCGAGAGCACGGCCAGCCCGAGCGAGAGCGAGTCGGCCAAGCAGCAGCGGCTCGAGCAGATGGCGTCGCAGGGCCTGAACCCGATCATCGCGGTCGGCTTCGCCTACGCGCCGTCGGTGGCCGCCGTCGCGCCGAAGCACCCGAACACCCGCTTCGCGATCGTCGACGACGACACGATCAAGCTCCCCAACGTGACGCCGCTGGTGTTCGCCGAGGAACAGGGCTCGTTCCTGGCCGGCGTCGCCGCGGTCTACAAGAGCAAGAACTGTCACATCGGCTTCGTCGGTGGCGTGGACACGCCGCTGATCCAGAAGTTCGAGGCCGGCTACCTGCAGGGCGCCAAGGCCGTGTCGAACAAGGTCAAGATCGAGGACGAGTACCTCACGCCGGCCGGTGACTTCTCCGGTTTCCAGGACCCGGCCAAGGGCAACGTCAAGGCCGCCGCCGAGATCAACAACGGCGCGGACGTGATCTACCACGCCGCCGGTGCCTCCGGTAAGGGCGTGTTCGACGCCGCCAAGACGTCGGGCAAGGCGTTGGCCATCGGGGTCGACTCCGACCAGTACAACCAGGCCACGGTCGCCGCGGACAAGGACATCATCCTCACCTCGATGATGAAGCGCGTGGACGTCGCGGTGTTCGACTTCCTGCAGGCCGACGCGAAGGGCGACCTGAGCGTGCTGCCGAAGCGCTTCGACCTGAAGGTCGACGGCGTCGGCTACGCCACCTCCGGCGGCAAGGTCGACGACATCAAGGACGTGCTGGACGGTTACAAGGCCCAGATCATCTCGGGCGCCATCCAGGTTTCGGACAAGCCGGCCAAGTAGTACCCGCCACGTGCCAGGGCTCGGAAGGATCTTCCTTCCGAGCCCTCACGCGTTTCGACAGAACTGGATGCCCCAGCAATGAGCACTGCCGAGGCCGATGCCGTCCCCGACCGGGGCACGACGGCCGTCCAGCTGACCGGGATCACCAAGCGCTTCCCGGGTGTGGTCGCCAACTCCGACGTCAACCTCACCGTGGCCGCGGGCGAGGTGCACGCCCTCTGCGGCGAGAACGGCGCGGGCAAGTCGACCCTGATGAAGATCCTCTACGGGATGCAGCAGCCCGACGAGGGAACCATCGCGATCAACGGCACCGAGGTGAAGCTGCGCAACCCGCAGGACGCCATCCAGGCCGGGATCGGCATGGTGCACCAGCACTTCATGCTCGCCGACAACTTCACCGTCTCCGAGAACGTGTTCCTCGGCGCCGAGGCCCTCCACGGCATCGGCGGCGCGGCGCGCGCCCGGCTCAAGAAGCTCTCCGAGCAGACGGGCCTGCGCGCCAAGCCCGACGCGTTGCTGGAGGAGCTCGGCGTGGCCGACCGCCAGCGCGTGGAGATCGTGAAGGTCCTCTACCGCGGCGCGAAGATCATCATCCTCGACGAGCCCACCGCGGTGCTCGTGCCGCAGGAGGTCGACGCGCTGTTCGCCACGGTCCGCGAGATGCAGGCCGACGGCTACACCTTCCTCTTCATCTCCCACAAGCTCGACGAGGTGCGCTCGATCGCCGACACCGTCACGGTGATCCGGCGCGGCACCACCGTCGGCACGGTCGACCCGAAGTCCATCACCAGCCGTCAGCTGGCGGAGATGATGGTGGGCTCGGAGCTGCCGAGCCCACAGACGCGCGAGTCGACGGTGACCGACCGCGGCGTGCTGCGCCTGACCGGCATCAGCCTCACGGCCGAGAACTCGTCGCTCCGGCTGCTCGACGACATCGACTTCACCGTGCACGCGGGCGAGGTGCTCGGCATCGCGGGCGTCGAGGGCAACGGCCAGACCGAGCTCGTCGAGACGATCATGGGCATGCGCAAGGCCAGCGGCGGGCACATCGAGCTCGCCGAGGCCGACGGCAAGACCCACGACCTGGTGAAGCTGGGCACGCTCGCGCGGCGCGAGGCCGGCATCGGCTACATCGCCGAAGACCGCACGCGCCACAGCCTCCTGCTCACTCAGCCGTTGTGGGCCAACCGGATCCTCGGCTACCAGACGCGCAAACCCGTCTCGAGTGGACAGTTGCTCGACATCGCCGGCGCGCGTCGCGACACCGAGCGCATCGTCCGCGAGTACGACGTGCGCACGCCGGGCATCGACGTGCCGGCCGCCGCGCTCTCGGGCGGCAACCAGCAGAAGCTGATCGTCGGGCGCGAGCTGTCGGGCAATCCCGTGCTGCTCATCGCTTCGCACCCGACGCGCGGCGTCGACGTCGGTGCGCAGGCCATGATCTGGGAGCAGATCCGGCAGGCGCGCGCCGACGGGCTCGCGGTGCTGCTGATCTCCGCCGACCTCGACGAGCTGATCGGGCTCTCCGACACGATCCGCGTGATGCTGCGCGGGCGCCTGGTGAGCGAGGCGAACCCCGCCACGGTGACCCCGCAGGAACTCGGTTCCGCCATGACCGGTGCCGAAGAAGGTGAAGAAGCGTAATGACTTCGTGGCGCACGCGGCTGCTGCCGCCCCTGCTCGCGATCGTGTTCGCCGTGCTGCTCTCGGCGATCGCGCTCGTCATCTCCGGCGCCAACCCGCTGGAGGCGTACGGGACCATGGTGGGCCAGCTCTTCAAGGGCTCCACCGCCGTGGACACGGTGAACCTCGCGACGGTGTACTACCTGTCCGGGCTCGCGGTGGCCATCGGCTTCCAGATGAACCTGTTCAACATCGGTGTCGAGGGCCAGTACCGGTTCGCGGCCGTGGTCGCCGCGATCATCGGTGGCGCGCTGCAGCTGCCGCCGGTCCTCCACACCCTCGTGATCCTGATCGTCGCGGTCGCGTCGGGTGCGCTGTACGCGCTGGTCCCCGCCGTGCTGAAGGTGACCCGCGGCGTCAGCGAGGTCATCTCGACGATCATGCTGAACTCGATCGTCGCCGGCATCATCGCGTTCCTCGTCAACGCCGACCAGTTCGGCGTGCAGACGGGCAACAACATCGGCACGCGCACGATCGCGCCGTCGGGCCGGATTCCCGGCATCCCGCTCGGCTCGGGCGTGCTGTTCGGGTTCTTCTTCATCGCCATCGTGATCGGCATCGCCTACTGGTTCATGCTCAACCGCACGCGGTTCGGCTTCGAGCTCAAGGCGAGCGGCGAGTCGTCGACGGCCGCGGCGGCCGGTGGCGTGAGCGCGAAGCGGATGACGCTGATCGCGATGCTGCTCTCCGGCGCGGTGGCGGGTCTCGTCGCCATGCCGGAGCTGCTCGGCCGCGACTACAGCTACGGCATCACGGCCACGCAGATGTACGGCTTCACCGGTATCGCCGTGGCGCTGCTGGGCCGCAACCACCCCGGCGGCATCGCGTTCGGCGCGCTGCTGTGGGCGTTCCTCGACACCTCGGCGGTGTCGCTGGAGCAGATCAACGTGTCCAAGGAGATCGCGACGATCATGCAGGGCATCATCGTGCTGTCGGTCGTCGTCGCGTACGAGATCGTGCGCCGCGCCGACCTCGCGGCGGAACAACGCAGGGTGGGCCGGGCGCTCGCCGGCAACGGGCGCAAGGGTTCGTCCGTCGCGGAAGGCGGTGCGGTGTGAGCCAGGTGACGGAGTTCCCGATGCCGGATCCCGCCTCCGGGATCACCGAGCCGGTGATGCCCCGGCGGCGGATGCCCGGCTGGCTGCGCGGCGTGATCTGGGCCGTCGTGGCGATCGCGGTGATGTCCACGGCGTCGTACTCGACCGGTGTTTCGGCGCTGACGTCGAGCAACACGGCGTCGACCGCGCTGCGGCTCGCGCTGCCGATCCTGCTGTGTGCGCTCGGCGGCCTGTGGTCGGAGCGCGCGGGCGTGGTCAACATCGGCCTCGAGGGCATGATGATCCTCGGCACGTTCGGCGCGGCCTGGGGTGCGTACTACGGCGGTGTGTGGGTCGGCCTGATCTCGGCGATCGCGTTCGGCGCCATCGGTGGCCTGCTGCACGCGGTGGCGACGGTGACCTTCAACGTCAACCACATCGTCTCCGGTGTGGCGATCAACTTGCTGGGCTTGGGCGTCGCGAAATACCTGGCGAACCTGATCTTCGAGCCGATCTCGGGCAACCCGCGGCAGTCGCCGCCGGTGCCGAAGTTCGACACGTACTCCGCGTCGGGCCTGTCGGACTGGCTCGGCACGCTGGAGAACGAGCAGCGCGTGGGGATCTCCGACGTCGCCGGCATTCTGCGTGGTCTGGTCACCGGCATCGCGCCGCTGACGATGATCGCGATCATCCTGGTGCCGGTCAGCTACTGGATCCTCTGGCGCACGCGGTTCGGCCTGCGCCTGCGTTCGTGCGGTGAGAACCCGGTGGCCGCGGAGTCGCTGGGTGTCAACGTGTACCGCTACAAGTACCTCGGCGTGCTGATCTCCGGCGGCTTCGCCGGCATGGGTGGCGCTTCGCTGGTGCTGCTCAAGGGCGGCGCCGACTACCTGGAGAACCAGACCAACGGCCGCGGGTACATCGGTCTGGCCGCCATGATCTTCGGCAACTGGCGCCCGGGCGGCCTGCTCGGAGGTGCGGCGCTGTTCGGGTACGCGGACGGCCTGCAGCTCGCCGGCGGTGGCACCGCGGTGCTGGCGCTGTTGTACGGCGCGGTGATCCTCGTGGCGATCATCGTGATCGTGCAGCTGTTCCGGAAGCGCTGGCTGTCGGCCGCGCTCGGCGTGATCGCCGCCGGCGCGCTGTACGCGATCTACTGGACCAACGACACGTTGCCGAGCGACCTGATCCCGTACACGGCGCACTTCGTGACGCTGATCGTGCTGGCGGTGGCGTCTCAACGGCTCCGTCCGCCGAAGGCCGACGGCGCACCGTATCGACGAGGGGAGGGCGACTGATGTCGTTCGACTGGGACGCGCTGCGGGCCGCCGCGGTCACGGCCGCTGCTTCGGCGTATGCCCCTTACTCCGGCTTGCACGTCGGCGTCGCGGGCATCGTGGACGACGGCCGCATGGTGACGGGCTGCAACGTCGAGAACGCTTCGTACGGCCTGGGTCTGTGCGCCGAGTGCACGATGGCGGGCCAGCTGCGGCTGTCCGGCGGCGGCCGCTTGGTGGCCGTCGCCTGCCGCAGCGGCGCGGGTGAGCTGCTCATGCCGTGCGGGCGGTGCCGGCAGATCCTGTTCGAGCTGGGCGGGTCTGCCTGTCTGGTCGACACGCCACGCGGAATCCTGCCGATGTCCGACGTCCTGCCCGACGCCTTCGGGCCCGAGGACCTCCCGTGACCTTCGCCGCGGTCGACATCATCCGAACCAAACGCGACGGCGGTGTTCTGTCGGACGCGCAGATCGACTGGGTGGTGGACGCCTACACCTACGGGGTTGTGGCCGAGGAACAGATGGCCGCGCTGGCCATGGCCATCTACTTGCGTGGGATGACTCCCGGCGAGACCTCCCGCTGGACGGGCGCCATGATCGCGTCGGGCTCGCGGCTCTCGCTGTCCGTCGGGCGCCCGACGGTGGACAAGCACTCGACGGGCGGCGTCGGCGACAAGATCACTTTGCCGCTGGCGCCGTTGGTCGCTGCTTGCGGCGCGGCGGTGCCTCAGCTGTCCGGCCGCGGCCTCGGCCACACGGGCGGCACCCTGGACAAACTGGAGTCCATCCCGGGCTGGCGGGCTTCGCTGTCGTTGGCCGAGATCACCGCGCAGCTCTCTTCGGTCGGTGCTGTTGTCTGTGCGGCCACGGAGGGTTTGGCCCCGGCGGACAAGAAGCTGTATGCCCTGCGGGATGTCACTTCCACCGTGGAGTCGATCCCGCTGATCGCCTCGTCGATCATGTCGAAGAAGATCGCCGAGGGCGCGTCGGGCCTGGTCCTGGACGTGAAGGCGGGCTCGGGCGCTTTCATGAAGACGGTGGCGGACGCTCGTTCGCTGGCCTCGACTCTGGTCTCGATCGGCGCGGCTCACGGCGTCGCGACGACGGCTCTGATCACGGACATGAACGTGCCCTTGGGCCGCGCGGTCGGCAACGCCGTGGAAGTGGCCGAGGCAGTCTCGGTCCTCCAGGGCGGCGGTCCGGCCGACGTGGTCTCCCTGACGATCGCCCTGGCCCGCGAGATGCTCGCTCTGGCCGGTTTGTCCTCAGTGGACCCCGCGGCGGTACTGGCTTCGGGTGAGGCTTACGAAACGTGGGCCCGCATGATCACCGCTCAGGGTGGGGATCCTTCGGCTCCGCTTCCTGCACCTGCGCACGTCCACGTGATTCCGGCGCCTTCGTCGGGGGTGCTGGCCTCGCTGGACGCCTACGCGGTCGGCGTGGCGGCCTGGCGCCTCGGCGCGGGCCGCGCCCGCAAGGAAGACCCGGTGCAGTCGGCGGCCGGCGTGCTGTGCCTCGCGAAGCCGGGGGATCCGATTGTCGGCGGCCAGCCTTTGCTGGAGCTGCACACCGACACACCTGACGCAGTGGCCGGCGCTCTGGCGGCTTTGGAGGGGGCTTTCTCGGTGTCGGACACGGCTCCGGCTGTGGGACCGATCGTCCTGGAGACCATCCGCTCCTGACTCGCGGCCGAGTTGTTCACACCATCCCTGAGTTGTGGACAACTCGGCCCCCGATCGCCTTGGCCACCGCTTTTGTCGGTGGGGGCCGATCGAATGGACCAGCCCTGAACACAAGAGTGTCCCGCAGGAAGCCTGCGGGACACGTTCGCCAGGTGGTCCAGACGAAGAAAGCCCCCGCCGAGGCAGGGGCTTTCTCCAAGAGGACTAAACCTCACTCACCAGCAGCGTCTTCCGGCTCGGACCCGTTCTTCGCCTTCGGGTCCACCGCCTTCGGGGACCGGCCGTTGCGCGAGCTGCGGCGCGGCTGGCGCGGCGCCGGGGCGGGCGGGGCGATCTGCTGCACGGCCGGGCCGCCGCCCAGCATCAGTTCGGCGAAGGTGGCCATGGCCTCGTCCAGCTGGCCGCCGATCCGGCGCACGGACTCATCGTTCGAGCGGCGCACCAGGGAGTCGACGGAGTCGGTGTCGGGCTGCTTGGCGAGCGTGCCCTCGACCTTGGAGAGGCCGGTCTTGATGGAGCCGTCCAGGTCGCCCAGCTGGGAGACGAAGCCGTCTTCGACCTTGTCGAGGCGGTTGCCCAGGTCGTCGAGGCGCTGGGTGACCGTGTCGAGGCGGTTGACCAGACCTTCGAGGCGCTCGGAGGCGTCGACCATCTCGCCGGTCTCGGTGATGGCGGTGCGCAACGCGTCCGTGGTGCTGCCGAAGCGCTCGCGGGTGGCGCGGTCGAGCTCGTCGACGCGGGTGCGCAGCTCGTGGTCGGCCGTCTCGATGCGCTCGCGCAGGCTGGCGTCCGAGATCTCGATGCGCTCGCGCAGGGTGGCCTCCGCCAGCTCGATGCGCTCGCGCACCGGGCCCTGCGTGGTCTGCGGGATCGAGTCGAGCTTCGCGTCCTGCTTGTCCAGGTGGCCGCCCAGCTCGTCGAGCCGGCGGTGGATGTTCTGCAGCTTGTCCTCGAGCCCGTCCATCCGGCCGGCGACGCCCTCGAAGCGCGCGGCGACGCCGTCGAGCCGGCCGTCGAGCTGCGCGAACGGCTTGGCCAGCTTGTCGACGATGCTCTCGACCGCGTGGGTCAGAGCGGCGATCGCGTTGTCCTGGGCCTCCAGGCGCGTCATGGCCTCGTCGAGCCGCTCCGCGATCACGCCGACCTCGGTGCGGTCGGGCATCTCGGACAGCCGCTTGCGCACGGCGCCCAGCGAGTCGACCGGGGCGAGGCGCGCGTAGATGTCGTCCAGCGCGTCGAAGATCTGCTGCTGTTCGCTCTCGCGCACTTCGGCCGCGCGCACCAGCATGTTGCGCATCCGGTCGAAGGACGGAGCGGCAATGTGGTTGTCAGTGGTCACTGCTGTGTCCTTCGTCGGCGGGGAAATGGAAGGGACGTGGCCCGAAGCTTATCCAGTGAAAAATTGCTGTGCGTGTGGGCCCCGCTAAGACGGGATAACGGCGGCGTTACCCGGATGGCCGATTCCTTCCTTGATCGTCAAAGCTCAGGGTTGCCTCGACGCTCAGAGTTACCGCCATGTAGGGGAATGACAACAAGACTACCGTTGGTGCATGTCAGACGTAACCCCGCTCGACGCAGCGACCCTGCTCCGAGCCCCCAAGGTCCTGCTGCACGACCACCTGGACGGCGGCCTTCGCCCGGCCACCGTCGTCGAGCTCGCCGAAGCGACGGGCTACGACGCCCTGCCGACCACCGACGTCGAGGCCCTCGGCCGCTGGTTCCGCGAGGCCGCCGACTCCGGCTCGCTCGTGTCCTACCTGGAGACGTTCGCCCACACCTGCGGCGTGATGCAGACCGAGGAAGCGCTGGTCAGGGTCGCGGCCGAGGCTGTGGAAGACCTCGCGGCCGACGGGGTGGTCTACGCCGAGCTGCGCTACGCACCGGAGCTGTTCGTCGAACGCGGCCTGTCACTCGATGCGGTGGTCGAAGCGGTCCAGACCGGTCTCGACGAGGGAACACAGCGCGTGGCCGCCGCGGGCGGTGCGATCAAGGTCGGCACGTTGCTCTGCGCGATGCGTCAGCACGCCCGCGCGCTCGAGATCGCCGAGCTGGCCGTGCGCCACCGCGACGCCGGCGTGGCGGGCTTCGACATCGCCGGCCCCGAGGACGGCTTTCCGCCCACCCGAAATCTCGACGCATTCGAATATCTGCGTCAGAACAACGCGCATTTCACGATTCACGCCGGCGAGGCATTCGGTTTGCCGTCCATTTGGGAGGCCCTCCAGTATTGCGGTGCCGAACGGCTCGGCCACGGCGTCCGGATCGTCGAGGACATCAAGACCGATTCGGACGGAACGGTCCACCTTGGACGGTTGGCGAGCTACGTTCGGGACCGCCGCATACCCCTGGAGATCTGCCCGACGTCGAACGTCCAGACCGGCACCGTCTCCTCGTTGGCCGACCACCCGATCGCGCAGCTCGCCCGCCTGCACTTCCGGGTCACGGTGAACACCGACAACCGGCTGATGAGCGGATGCACGATGACCAGTGAATTCACCGCTCTGGCGACCACGTTCGGGTTCGGCCTTGATGATCTTCGCTGGTTCACGATCAATGCCATGAAATCCGCGTTCCTCGATTTCGACGCCCGGTTGTCGCTGATCAACGACGTGATCAAGCCCGGGTACGCCGCTCTGGCCTGACGCCGCTTGCTGCCGAACGCGACCGCCCGCCTGGTGGTTGCGTTCGTTAGCATGCCCAACTAAAGTTCAGAATGTAGGAACTAATTCTCAATATGTGAGACGGTGAGGAAGATGTCGCAGGTCGCGGCCGGGGAGTCGATACGCGAAAAGCCCAGTTCTCGACGGTGGCTCATCCTCGCGCTCGGCCTCGCCGCGCAGACCGCGAGCTGTTCCTTCCTCTACGGGCTGCCCTTCCTGGTCCCCGCGATGCGCGCCGCCGACGACCTGACGCTCGCCGAGGCCGGCACTGTCGTCGCCGCGCCGAGCATCGGCCTGCTGCTCACCCTGATCGTGTGGGGCGCGGCTGCGGACCGTTACGGAGAGCGTCTGATCATGGCCCTCGGACTGGGCGCTTCGGGGTTACTCCTGGTGTACGCCGCGCTGTGGCATCACCCGGTCGGGCTTCTCTTCGGCGTGTTCCTTGTTGCCGGAGCGTGCACGGCGTCGGTCAACGCGGCGAGCGGCCGGGTCGTGATGGGCTGGTTCTCGAAGTCCGAGCGCGGCATGGCGATGGGCATCCGGCAGACGGCCCAGCCGCTGGGCGTCGGCGTCGCCGCGCTGGGCCTGCCGCCGCTGGCCGCGCGCTGGGGGTTCCAGGCCGCGATGCTGCTGCCGGCCGTGCTGGCGATCCTGGTCGCGTTGCTGGTCGCGGTGTTCGTGATGGACCCGCCGCGGCCGCCGCGTCCCGCCGCCGGCGCTTCGAAGCCGCCTTCGCCGTATCGCAAGCCGTGGTTGTGGCGCGTGCACGGCGCGAGCGCGCTGCTGGTCGTGCCGCAGTTCACGGTGTCGGCGTTCGCGCCCGTCTACCTCGTGTCGCAGCAGCACTGGAGCCCGTCGGGCGCCGGCGTGTTCCTCGCGGTGGCCCAGGTGCTCGGCGCGGCGGGCCGGCTGGCATCGGGCTACTGGTCCGACCGCGTCGGCAGCCGCCTGCGCCCGATGCGCCAGCTCGCGATGGCCGGCGTGGTCGTGATGCTGCTCGTCGCCCTCGGCGACGCGACCTGGTTGTGGCTCGTGTTGCTCGCCCTGGTCCTCGCCGCGATCATCACGGTCGCTGACAACGGCCTCGGCTTCACCGCCTCCGCCGAACTCGCCGGCGTCGCCTGGTCCGGCCGCGCGATGGCCACCCAGAACACCGCGCAGAACATCGCGGGGGCCCTCACGCCACCCCTGCTCGGCCTCCTGATCGGCGACAGCCGCTACGCGCTGGCGTTCTGCGTGGTGGCGGTGTTCCCGGCGCTGGCGATCGCAGTGGTGCCGGTGCGCGCGGAGGCGGAAGCACACCACTGAGCGGGACGGATTCCGAACCGTTGTGCGGTGGCCCGGGCTCACGCGGGCCTGGAAAGACGCCGGCGGCCGCACCCTGGATTCGAGTGCGGCCGCCGGCGGTGCGTCAAGAGGTTCAGACCACCGTCAGGCGGTTCTCGAACGACTCCACCAGCTTGCGCCACGCGCTCTGCTCCGTGTCGAACGGAGCGCTCGGCTCGAGGCGGGTCGGGTCGGGGCGCAGGACGAACGAGACCAGCCAGCCGAGGCTTTCGTTCTGGGACAGGGCGGTCTCGACCGAGTCGTCCTCGGCCCAGTCGGCGGCGTCGGTGATGAGCTCGACCGCCAGCTCCAGCTGGTTGGGGTCGATGGACTCGACGCCCGCGGCGATGTCGTCGTCGAGGCCGGTGAGGACGTAGGTGTTCTCGGCATCGATGTCGATCTCGAGGTCGTCCGCCGCGGCCTTGGTCAGCACGTCGTCCCAAGTGGACACGTCGGCGAGGTCGGTGTCGGCCACGTCCTTGCCGTCCTTGAGAGCGGCGAGCAGGGCCTTCTCGGAGGGGAAGACGTCGATCTCGCCCTCGCTGCCGAGGAAGATCGGCTTGTCGTCGAGGTAGCAGCGCAGCGTGTAGTACTCGGCGCCGGCCGTGACGATCTTGATCGGGTCGATGCCGACCTCGCCCCAGAAGCCGACCGGCTCGTCGTCCTCGTCCTCATCGGAGTCGGGCGCGTCCACGGCTTCGAGGTCCTCCGGCTGCGCGGCCTCGGCCTCGGCCGACTCCTCGTGGAACGCAGCCAGCTCTTCGGCCGTCTGCTCCAGCACGGCGGCGTCGACCTCGGGCACGGTCACGAGGTTGTCGATCGCGTCGAGCACGATGTCCCACTTCTCGGACACGGCCTTCGACAGGTCGTTCCACAGGGCCTCGCCCTCGCGGCCGGTGAACGGCAGCCGGCCCTGCTCCAGGAGCGAGAAGCCCTCGTACGCGTCGAGGACCTCGTGCACCTCGTCGAGCTCGCAGACGTCGGCGAGCGACCGGACGATGCCGACGATCTCCGCGAGCTCCGCGATCGTCCACGAGTCGGGCTCCTCGGCGACCAGCTCGGGCACGCCGACGAGGTCGTAGGAGTGGTCGTCGTCCGGGATCAGCTCGGGCACGTTCAGCGCCGGCACCGCGTCCCACGCCGGGTGGTCGAGCAGGTCGTGCTGGTCGGACGTGCGCACGAAAGCGGCCAGGTGAGCGGCGTCGGGGAAGGCGTACAGGTCGTCCTCGTCGCCGAGGAACGCTTCCCACTCCTCGCCGTCCTCCCGCCACCGCGGAGCCCACAGGGTGACGACGTCGCCCTGCGGCAGCCCGAGCTCGATCGGGATGATGTCCTGTGCCATTCTGCGAACCCTCCGGAGTACCGCCCGTGTACGCGCGCCCGCCCGGAAGTATCCCCCGGTCGGTGCGCGGTACCGCGAAGCCTACGGGTTGGGGCAAGCAGCCGCGATCGCCCCTGGGGAACTGGCGGCCCGGGGATGGCACGATGGGCACCGCGATGACACTCACAGACCTCCTGCCAGCGGATCCCGACGCCGACTCCCTGTTCGAAGCCTTCTCCACGTGGACGGCCGAGCGGGGCATCCAGCTGTACCCGGCCCAGGAGGAGGCGCTGATCGAGGTCGTCTCCGGCGCCAACGTGATCCTCTCGACGCCCACCGGTTCCGGGAAGAGCCTCGTGGCCGTCGGCGCCCACTTCACGGCGCTCGCCCACGGCCGCCGCAGCTACTACACCGCCCCGATCAAGGCGCTGGTCTCGGAGAAGTTCTTCCAGCTCATCGAGATCTTCGGCGCCGACAAGGTCGGCATGATGACCGGCGACTCCAGCGTCAACGCGGATGCCCCGATCATCTGCTGCACGGCCGAAATCTTGGCGAACATCGCGTTGCGCTTCGGTGCCGACGCGCCCGTGGGCCAGGTGGTCGCCGACGAGTTCCACTTCTACTCCGAGCCCGACCGCGGCTGGGCGTGGCAGGTCCCGATCATCGAGCTGACGGGTGCGCAGTTCGTGCTCATGTCGGCCACGTTGGGCGACGTCTCGTTCTTCCAGAAGGACCTCACGCGGCGCACGGGCCGCTCGACGGCCGTCGTGACGTCGGCGCAGCGGCCGGTTCCGCTGACCTTCCGGTACGCGCTCACGCCCATCCACGAGACCATGTCCGAGCTGCTCCACGGCGGCCAGGCGCCCGTGTACGTGGTGCACTTCTCGCAGGCCGCGGCCATCGAGCGGGCGCAGACGTTGATGAGCATCAACGTCACGACGAAGGCCGAAAAAGACGCGATCGCCGACCTGATCGGTGATTTTCGCTTCTCCGCGGGCTTCGGCAAGACGCTCTCGCGGCTCGTGCGCCACGGCATCGGCGTGCACCACGCCGGCATGCTGCCGAAGTACCGGCGCCTGGTCGAGACGCTCGCGCAGTCCGGGCTGCTCAAGGTGATCTGCGGGACGGACACGCTCGGCGTCGGCATCAACGTGCCCATCCGCACGGTCGTGTTCTCCGCCCTGACCAAGTACGACGGCGTGCGCCAGCGCCACCTCAAGGCGCGCGAGTTCCACCAGATCGCCGGCCGCGCGGGGCGCGCCGGGTACGACACCGACGGGTACGTGGTCGTCGAGGCGCCCGACCACGTCGTGGAGAACGCGAAGGCCCTGGAGAAGGCGGGCGACGACCCCAAGAAGAGGAAGAAGATCGTCCGGAAGAAGGCGCCGGAGGGGTTCGTCAACTGGACGGAGAGCACGTTCGACCGCCTGATCGCGGCCGAGCCCGAGCCGCTCACGTCGAGCTTCCAGGTGTCGCATTCGATGCTGCTGAACGTGATCTCCCGGCCGGGCAACGCGTTCGACCACATGCGGCACCTGCTGGAGGACAACCACTCCGACCGGCCGACGCAACGGAAGCTGATCCTGCGGGCCATCGCCATTTACCGGGCGCTGCTGGCCGCGGGCGTCGTGGAGCGGCTGTCCACTCCGGACGCCGACGGCCGGATCGTGCGGCTGACGGTGGACCTGCAGTTCGACTTCGCGCTGAACCAGCCGTTGTCGCCGTTCGCGTTGGCGGCGGTGGAGCTGCTGGACGTGGAATCGCCGTCGTACGCGTTGGACGTCGTGTCCATTGTGGAGTCCACCGTGGACGACCCGCGACCGGTGCTGTCGCAGCAGCAGTTCAAGGCCCGCGGCGAGGCCGTGCAGGCGATGAAGGCCGAGGGCATCGAGTACGACGAGCGCATGGAGCTGCTCGAGGCGGTGACGTACCCGAAGCCGTTGGAGGAGCTGCTTTCCGCGGCGTACGCCAGCTATCGGCAGGGGCACCCGTGGGTCGCGGACTACGAGCTGTCCCCGAAGTCCGTGGTGCGCGACATGTACGAGCGCGCGATGAACTTCGTGGAGTACATCGGCTTCTACCAGCTGGCGCGCTCCGAGGGCCTGGTGCTGCGCTACCTGGCGGACACCTACGACGCGCTGCGCCACACCGTCCCGGACGAGGCGAAGACCGAGGCGCTGCAGGACCTCATCGAGTGGCTGGGCGAGCTGGTCCGCCAGGTCGACTCCAGCCTGCTGGACGAGTGGGAGGCCTTGCGGCACCCGTCGGCCGACGGTTCTCCGCTGGAGCGCACGCCTTCCGAACCACCCGCGGTCACCCGCAACGAACGCGCCTTCCGCGTCTTGGTGCGCAACGAGCTCTTCCGCCGCGTCGAACTCGCCGCCCGCCGGAACTACTACGCCCTCGGCGAGCTCGACGCCGCCACCGGCTGGGACGCCGACGCCTGGGAAGACGCCATCGAGGACTACTTCGACGAACACGACACCCTCGGCACCGGTCCCGACGCCCGCGGCCCGGCGCTGCTGCTCATCGAACAGGAAGCCGACTTGTGGCGCGTCCGCCAGATCTTCGACGACCCCGCCGGTGACCACGACTGGGGCATCAGCGCGGAGGTGGATCTGCGCGCGTCGGACGAGGTGGGTTCGGCTGTGGTGCGGATCGTGGACGTGAACCAACTCTGACGGCCGCGTCCGTTTGAGTGAGGTTTGTCTGAGTGGTCGTGGGGTCCTCCGGTGCGCTCTAACGTTTGGGCGAGCCGAGAAGGAGGAGGGGGCCATGGTGGAGGACAAGAACAACAGCGGTGGTGACGTCGAGGCCAAGCCGGCGAGCGGCGGAGATGTGGAAGCGAAGCCGGCGAGCGGTGGGGACGTGGAGGCCAAGCCCGCCAGCGGTGGGGACGTCGAGTAGACGAGCGTCAGGCCACGGCCAAGCGCTGCCGCCGTCCGCTGAGCAGGACGACGAGCATCACCAGCGACAGCGCGGGCAACGGGTAGCCCAGCACCAGACCCGCGGTGGTGTCGAGAACCGGCGCGACGATCGCCGCCACGAACACCCACGTGGGCGCCGTCGCGGGTTTGGTGGTGGGGGACCAGGGCGTGCGGGACCAGGGCTTCGCCACGGAAATCCACGCCTGCACGGCCAGTCCGCCCGCCATGAGCCCGGCGCCGGCGGCCTGTTGCCACGTCGGGGTGGCCGTTGCGGCGGCGTTCTCCAAAGCGGGGGACACCAGGAAGATCCCGGCGTACAGCTGCACGAGCGTGAGCCCGAACTTCACGAGCACCCACCAGTGCCGGAAGAAACCCCAGGCGGTCGCGCCTGCCAGGACGAGGCCGGTGAACGCGGCGGCGTTGGCCATGGGCGCCAGCAGCGCCGTGTCGAGGTGCCGCGCCATGTTCATCGCGGCGGCGCGGGTGGTCCCGTCGCCCCGCAGCGCCACGAGGGTCAGCGTCATGAGCCCGAACGCCTGGCTCATCCACGCGATCGACGACACCGCGTGCAGCCACACCACCGCCTGCCGCCACCGCGGCGAAACCCTTGTCACACCAGTAACAATCGCCTGGACACCACCGCGGGCACATCCGGTGAACACCCTGAGATCACCCCGAGACGAACGCCGCCCGCGTGTCGAAGCCGGCGCGCCACAGACCGATCGCGAACGCGGCGGTCGCTTCCAGCAACGTGGCACGCTCCAGGCCGCCGGCGGCCAGGGGAGTGCATCCGACGTCGGGCGTTGTCGCAGGCTGCTTGTGCTCGCGGCGGTCCGGGAAGTCCGCGGATTCGCTGGTGTTACAAGTCCGCGTATCGGCGAGCTGTGAACCCGGTGGGCTCTTCCCGCGACGTGTTCTGAGTCGCGGCCGGCTGCGAGCGCACTACGCCACGGCCCGCGCCGCCACGGTGAGCTGCTCGCGCGCATCGGCGGGATCAGCGCGAAGGTGCTGACCGAAGCCGTCCGCCGCCTCGAGCGCGACGGGCTCGTCCGCCGCGTCGACGGCCGCTACACCCTCACCGCGCTGGGCGAGAGCTTCGTCGGGCCGATCGAGGCGTTCGGCCGATGGGCTGACGAGCACGGGGATGAAGTGGTCAAGACCCAGAACGCCTGAAGGCTTCGTCACAAACCCAGCCCCTGCCGGACAAACGCGGGTTACCGTCCCCCGGAACGAAATCCGAGGAGGCGAGCCATGGTCGACTGGGCCGGTTTTGTCCCCGCCGCGGTCCTGGTGTCGCTCATCCCGGGCGCCAACCAGCTGCTCGGCCTGCGCAACGCCGCCCGCTACGGCATCGGCTACGCCATGGCCGGCATCGGCGGCCGGTTCGCGGCGTTCGTGGTTCTGATCGGCCTCGTCGCGGCCGGTCTGGGGACGCTGCTGGCCGCGTCCGCCGAGCTGCTCACGATCCTCAAGTGGATCGGCGTCGCCTACCTGCTGTGGCTCGGCATCAGCAGCATCCTGCGCGCCCGCCGCGAGATGAGCCAGACGCCGGAACCGCCGAAGAGCAAGAACCTGCGGGCCGTCGTGGTCAACGAGTTCGCCGTCGCCATCAGCAACCCCAAGGCGTTGCTGCTCTTCGCCGCCCTCCTGCCGCAGTTCACCACCACCGGCAGCCCGACCGCGCTAGCCGAGCTGGGCGCCGCCTACCTCGGGGTCGAGCTCGTCGTCGGCCTCGCCTACGTGCTGGTCGGCCGCGCCATCGGCGTCGCCGGCGTGAAGGCCAGGACCCAGCGCAAGGTCGACGCCGGCTCCGGCATCTGTTTCGTCATCCTCGCCGGTGTGCTCGCGGTCGACAGTTCACTCTGACAGCGGCCGCTTCTCCGCCAACTCCAACAGCGGCACCGCAGCCGCCGCGTCTGTGATGAGCGTGGACACCATGCCGGACCGCAGCACGGCGTCCACGGCGGCCGCCTTCGGGGCGCTGTAGCCGATGGCGATCACCTCCGGTACGGCGAGCAGTTCTTCCGTGCTGATGGCCAGGACGTGGTGCGCCAGGCCGGTCGACAGGGCGTTGCCCGAGGCGTCGAACAGGCGCGCCGCGACCTCGGCCGTCGCGCCGCGGGCGGCGATGGCGGCGCGCTCGGCTTCGTCCAGGGCGTCGTAGACGGTGGACTCGCCGGGGAGCCAGGCGCCGATGCTCACGACGGCCTTGGTCAGCTTGCCGAACTGCCCGAAAGTCTCCGCGATGCCGGGCTGGTGGCGCAGGATCTCCGTGGTCCGGCGGTCGGGGAGGACGAGGGGACCGAAGATCGGATAAGCGTCGCCGCCGGAGACCGAGGTCACGCGGCTCACGGTTTCGACGGAGCGCCCGCGCATGTCCATGCCGGCCTGCACGCCGCACAACTGCACGATCGGGCAGCGCGGAAGTGTTCTGATGGCCTCGGTCATCGCGTTGACCGACCGGGCCCACGACAGCCCGATGACGTCCGTCGGGCGGGCGATCTCCTCGAGGAGGTGAGCGGCGAGCGTCCCGACCTTCTTGCGCACGACCTCGCGCGGCTCCTTCGCCGCCGCTCGTTCGAGCACCAAAGCGCGCCGCAGCCCGTAGGCACGCCTGACCTCGTCGGACAGCTCCACGTCGAGCGGCGCCGGCAGGTCGAACTCCACCCTGACCAGGCCCGTTTCGCGGGCGGTGTCGAGCAGGCGCGCGACCTTGAACCGGCTGACGCCGAACTCCTCAGCGATCTCCAGTTTCGACCGGCCCTGCACGTAGAAGCGGCGGGCCATGGTGGCCAGCTCCAAGCTCTCGGTCAGCAGCGGCCGAGCCTTCTTCCTGCTCATATGAGCACCATACCGCAGAATCCCACCCAAAAGGTTGACGAAACCCCTAGAAAACACCTGTAATGCTTCCACCAATTAGCTGCGTGATACGTCAATACTGCTCAGATGAGCGCCTAGGAAGGGGATGAGGCATGCGTGCCGCGATCGTGGACCGGCCCGGGGAAATCCGGGTCGGCGACGTTCCCGATCCGAAGCCCGGAGAGCGCCAGGTCGTCGTGAAGGTCGGCGCCTGCGGGATCTGCGGGACCGACCTGCACATCGCCGACGGGCACTTCCCGCCGACGCCGTACCCCATCGTTCCCGGCCACGAGTTCGCCGGCGAGATCGTCGAGCTCGGCGCCGACGTGCCGGGCGAGTGGAAGATCGGCGACCGCGTGGCCGTCGACCCGTCGCTGTACTGCGGCTACTGCACGCCGTGCCGCTCCGGCCACGGCAACCTCTGCGCAAACTGGAACGCCACCGGCGACACCGTCAACGGCGCGTTCGCCGAGTACGTCGCCGTCCCGGCCGACACCTGCCACAAGATGCCCGACTCGATGACGTGGGAACAGGGCGCGCTCGTCGAACCCGTCTCGTGCGCCGTGCACGGCGTGCGCCGCATCGGCGTCGAGGCGGGCGAACGCTTCCTCGTGGTCGGCGCCGGCACGATGGGCCTGATCATGCAGCAGCTGCTCCAACGAGCGGGTGCCGAAGTCACCGTCGTCGACCGCAACGCGAGCCGCCTGCCGCGTGCCACCGACCTCGGCGCGACCGCCGTGGCCGAGGACGTGTCCGCTTTGGACGGTGAGCTCTACGACGCCGCCGTCGACTGCACCGGCGCCGCCCCCGCCATCGAGTCGGCCTTCGACGCGCTGCGCCGCGGCGGCCGTCTGCTGGTGTTCGGCGTCGCGCCTGCCGAGGCCCGCGTGGCGCTGTCGCCGTTCCGCATCTACAACGACGAGATCACCATCGTCGGCTCCATGGCCGTGCTCAACAGCTACGGCAACGCCCTCGGCCTCGTCAGCAAGGGCTACATCGACACCGAAGCGCTGATCACCGACACCCTTCCGCTGGAGCAGTACCCCGACGCGCTGGCCAAGATGCGCAGCGGCTCCGGCCTCAAGATCCAGGTGCTCCCCGGAGGCGGCCGTGCGTAAACTCCTGTGCCTCCTTGCCGCAACAGCGTTGTTCGTCACGGGATGCGCCGGAGCCGGGTCGTTCGGCAACGGTGGGCGGACGCTCGTCATCGCGATCGTCTCGAACCCCCAGATGAAGGACGCCATCTCGCTCTCGAGTGAGTTCGAGAAGGCGAACCCGGGCGTGCACCTCAAGTTCGTCTCCCTGCCGGAGAACGAGGCGCGCGCGAAGATCACCGCCTCCACCGCCACCCAGGGCGGCGAGTTCGACGTGGTGATGATCAGCAACTACGAGGCCCCGCAGTGGGCGGCCAACGGCTGGCTCGAGAACCTCGAACCGCACATGAAGGCCACCCCGGGCTACGACGAGAACGACTTCGTCCCCAGCATCCGGCAGTCGCTCTCGTACGAGAACCAGATGTACGCGGTGCCGTTCTACGGGGAATCGTCCTTTGTGGTCTACCGCAAGGACCTCTTCCAGAAGGCCGGCATCACCATGCCGGCGCACCCGACGTGGCAGCAGATCGCGGACTACGCGGCGAAGCTCGACGACAAGAACGCCGGCATCGCGGGCATCTGCCTGCGCGGCAAGCCGGGCTGGGGCGAGAGCCTCGCGCCGTTCACCACCGTCGCCAACACCTTCGGTGCGCAGTGGTTCGACAAGGATTGGAACGCCAAGCTCACCAGCCCGGAGTTCACGCAGGCGGCGAACTTCTACGTGAACCTCGTGCGCGACCACGGTGAGGTCGGCGCCTCCAGTGCGGGGTTCTCCGAGTGCGGCACGCGCTACGCCCAGGGCCAGGCCGCGATGTGGTACGACGCCACGTCGATGACCGGCACCACCGAAGACCCCACCAGCAGCAAGGTCGTCGGCAAGAACGGCTACGCGCCGGCCCCGGTCGAGAAGACGCAGGCCAGCGGCTGGCTCTACACGTGGGCGTTGGGTATCCCGAAGGTCGCCAAGGACAAGGACGATGCCTGGAAGTTCATGGCGTGGATGACCGACAAGGCGTACGCGAAGAAGGTCGGCGAAACCTACGGCTGGAACCGCGTACCGCCGGGCACCCGCCAGTCGACGTACGAGATCCCGCAGTACCGCGACGCGGCCAAGGCGTACGCCCAGCCGACGCTCGACGGGATCGCCGACGCCAACCAGCAGAAAGCCATGGTGAGCCCGGTGCCGTACCCGGGGATCCAGTTCGTCGGGATCCCGGAGTTCCAGGACCTCGGCACGCGCGTCAGCCAGCAGTTGTCCGCGGCGATCGCGGGCCAGACGTCGGTGGCTGATGCGCTCGCGCAGTCGCAGAAGTACGCCGCAACGGTCGGCAAGTCCTACCAGGAGGTGCAGGGATGAGTACGATCTCGGTCCCCGCCGGCACCGCGCCGGCCCGCACTCGTACGAGCACCACCAAGAAGGCCACCGGGACGGCCGGCAAGCGGCGCCTGCCGTTGCTGCCCGCGTTGATCTTCGTGATCGCGGTGACGCAGATTCCGTTCCTGCTCACCATCTACTACTCGTTCCAGTCGTGGAACCTGGTGCGGCCGGGCTCGTTCCACTTCGTCGGCTTGCAGAACTACGCCGACGTCTTCACCGACACCACGTTCCTCGGCGCGCTGCTCAACACCGTGGTGCTCACCGTGGTGTGCGTGTTCGTGTCGCTGCTGCTCGGGCTCGGCCTGGCGATCCTGCTGGACCGCAAGTTCGTCGGCCGCGGTTTCGTGCGGACGTTGCTGATCACGCCGTTCCTCATCCTGCCGGCGGCCGGCGCGCTGCTGTGGAAGACCACGATGTTCGACCCGACGTACGGCTTGCTGCACTTCGTGTTCGGCACCGACGTCGACTGGCTTTCGCAGTTCCCGCTCGCCGCGGTGATGGCGCAGATCATCTGGCAGTGGACGCCGTTCATGATGCTGCTGACGCTCGCCGGCCTGCAGAGCCAGCCGAAGGACGTGCTGGAGGCCGCCTCGGTCGACGGCGCCGGCCGCTGGCGCACGTTCGTGTCGATCACGCTGCCGCACCTGTCGCGGTTCCTGCAACTCGCCACGCTGCTGGGCGCGATCTACATCGTGAACAGCTTCGACGCCATCTTCCTCATGACGCAGGGCGGTCCCGGCACGGCCAGCACCAACCTGCCGTTCTACATCTACCAGCGCGCGTTCGAGGGCTTCGACATCGGCCAGTCGTCGGCGATGGGCGTGGTGGTCGTGATCATCACGATGATCGTCGCGACGTTCGCCCTGCGCCTGATGTTCCGCGCGTTCTCCGTGGACGGAGGGACGAAATGACCACGGCTGTTTCCGGGATTTCCGGGCGCAAGCGCCGCTACGGGGCGGGTTCGCTCACCGTCGCCACGTGGATCGTCGCCATTCTTTTCGTGTTCCCGCTGCTGTGGATGATCCTCACGGCGTTCAAGCAGGAATCCGACGCCTACACGGACCCGCCGAAGCTCTTCTTCAGCCCGACGTTCGACCAGATCTCGGGTGTGCTCAAGGGCGGTTTCCTGCCGTACCTGGCGAACTCGGCGTTCGTCACGGTGGTGTCCACACTGCTGGTGCTGCTGCTCGGCATCCCGGCGGCGTACGCGCTTTCGCTGGCGCCGGTGAAGAAGACGAAGAACGCCCTGAGCTTCTTCCTGTCCACCAAGATGCTGCCGATCGTCGCGGCCATCATCCCGCTGTACGTGATCTCCCAGAACACCAACCTGCTCGACACGGTGTGGGCGCTCATCATCCTGTACACGTCGATGAACCTGCCGCTCGCCATCTGGATGATGCGCTCGTTCTTCCTCGAGGTCCCCGGCGAGATGATCGAAGCGGCCCACATCGACGGCGCGAATCTGCCGACGTTGCTGCGAAAGATCATCATGCCGGTGGTCGCTCCTGGTGTTGCCGCGACGGCTTTGATCTGCGTGATCTTCTCGTGGACGGAGTTCTTCTACGCGGTGAACCTGACAGCGGCTCGGGCTGGGACTGTGCCGGTGTTCCTGGTCGGGTTCATCACCAGTGAGGGGTTGTACTGGGCACAGCTGTCGGCGGCGGCGTTGCTGGCTTCGCTGCCGGTGATGATCGTGGGGTGGTTCGCGCAGAACCACCTGGTGCGAGGGTTGTCGATGGGGGCGGTCAAGTAGGTTCACGCTGGTTTCGGTGGCCATCCCCGGTTTCCGGGGGTGGCCACTTTTTTACGCCAGCACGCCCGACGGAACCGCCGCGACCATGGGACGTAAGGACGACGCGTCGGGGGAGCGGTCGGCGAAGTGGAGGTGGCCGGCGCCCACCACTGTGGGCGCGAGGACGGTCACGTCGGCGGTTGCGGTGAGCCGGCCGAGCGATTGTTCGGCTGTCAGGTAGCGGATGAGCAGCACTGCGATATCCGACGCCAAGGGGACGCCGCTGCCGGGGCGGGCGGTGCGGAGGCGGGTGCGGAGTTCGTCGCGGAAGGTGATGAGGGCGACGATGGAGACGGCGACCGAGGTGAAGGCGTCGTGCAGGGCGGAGCAGACGTTGTCGACGACCGAGCTGGTGCCGGCGGTGGAGACCAGGGTGTCGGAGTGGGACTCGACGGCAGCGATGCGGTCCAGCACCAGCTCGGTCAGGAAGCCGTCGAAGTCCGTGAAGTGCTTGTGCAGCACGCCTTTAGCGCGGTCGCGTTGTGCGGTGCTCTGGCATTTCGGCTGGAGTTGTCCACAGGGCCGTCGAGTTGTGCACTACTTGGCGCACTTCGGCCTTGGGCCCGGGTTTCGTCGGGGGCGGCCAGTAGACTGGACATGGGTGCGCCCCCCTAGGAGGGCGGGGGTCTGTCTGACGGGAGTGGGCGTGATGGGGGCACTTGAGCCGCACGAGTTGAGGAAGACCGCCGAGTCGTTCGGGGTCGATGCCGGGCGCTATGACCGGGCGCGGCCGAGGTATCCCGGGGCGTTGATCGACGAGGTGACCCAAGGTGGCAAAGAGGTCCTCGACGTAGGGACCGGCACAGGGATCGTCGCCCGGCAGATCAGGGACAGAGGCTGCCGCGTGCTCGGCGTGGAGCCCGACGAGCGCATGGCCGACTTCGCCCGAAGCACCGGGATCGAGGTGGAAGTAGCCACCTTCGAAGACTGGGACCCGAAGAACCGCACCTTCGACACCCTCACCGCCGGCCAAGCCTGGCACTGGGTCGATCCCCAGCGAGGCTCCGAGAAAGCCGCCCAGGTCCTCAAGAAAAACGGCACCTTCGCCGTCTTCTGGCACCTGTTCCTACCGCCGGACGACATCGCTCAAGCCTTCGGCGAGGCGTTCCGCAAGGTGGCGCCGAACTTCCCCATCAAGGTCGACAGAACACCGAACAGAGAAGCCTACAAACCCATCATCGACAAAACCGAAGAGGCGCTGCTCAAAACCGGCTTCCACAGCCCGCAACGGCACTTCTACGAATGGCAACACCACTACACGCGCGACGAGTACCTCGACCTGCTCCCCACCCAGGGCGGCCTCACCCGCCTCCCCCAGCACCAGCAGGGCGAAGTGCTGACCGCCGTGGGCGCCGCCATCGACGCCCGCGGCGGTCAGTTCGCCTGTGACTACACCACGGTGCTGTTCACCGCGGCGAAGTAGTTCACTCCTGCAGCGAAAGCGCCTGGCTCGGGCAGACGTTCACGGCCTCGCGGGCCTTGTCCACGAGCTCGCCCTCGGGCGTCTCGTTCAGCACGATCACCGTGCCGTCGTCCTCGCTCTGGTCGAACAGGGCGGGCTCGGTGAGCACGCACTGGCCGGCGCCGACGCACTTGCCGGTGTCCGCGATGATCTTCATGGTTCCTTCTTCCTTGCTCGTGGTGGGAGCGTTGTGATGTTTACCAGCTCACGGGCAGCCGGCGCAGCCCGTAGACCGAGGCCTTCTCCTTGCCGGGCAGGTCGTCCACCGCAGCGGCCAACTTCAGCGTCGGGATGCGGCGGAACAGTGTTTCGAACACGATCTGCAGCTCGGCGCGCGCGAGGTTCTGGCCCAGGCACTGGTGTGGCCCGAACCCGAAGGCCACGTGGTGCCGGGCGCCGCGAGTGAAGTCCAGCTCCGAAGGCGAAGAAAACGCCGCCGGGTCCCAGTTCGCGGCGTAAAGCGACGGGAGCACCCCGTCACCCGCCTTCACGATCACCCCCGCGACCTCGACGTCCTCCACTGCGATGCGCAACGGCACCGTGTCCGTGATCGAGAAGTACCGCAGCAGCTCCTCGACGGCGTCGGGCACCGCGGCGGCAGTCAGGGAGGCCGGCAGGTGCTCCATCAGCCCGAGAACGCCCAGCGAGATCATGTTCGCCGTGGTCTCGTGGCCCGCCGCGAGCAGCAGGAACGCGAGCCCCACCAGGTAGGTGTGGTCGTGGGCGCCCGCGGCGATCTGGCGGCTGAGCAGGTCGTCGCCGGGCTCGGTTTCCTTGGCCTTGACCAGCTCGCCGAGGTAGCCGTAGAGCCGTTCGAACGCGGCCGCCGCGACCTCGGGCGGCATCTCGCGCGCGAACAGCGTCGCGGTGCTCTCCTGGAAGAAGCCGTGGTCCGCGTACGGCACGCCGAGCAGCTCGCAGATCATCAGCGACGGCACCGGCAGCGCCAGCATTTCCACCAGGTCCACGGGCCCGCCGGCCGCCAGCATGTCGTCGACCAGGCCGTCGACGATCTCCTGGATCCGCGGCCGCAGCGCGGCGACCCGTCGCAGGGTGAACTCGCCGAGCACGGCGCCGCGGGCGGCCCGGTGCTCCTCCGCGTCCATGCCGAGCATCGTGCGCATGGACTCGCCGCCGCCACCGGCCGACAGGCTCGGGAAGCCCGGTTTCGAGCGGTCCGAGGAGAACCGCGGATCGCTCAGCACCGTGCGCACGTCGTCGTAACGGGTCACGAACCACGCGGACCGGCCGCTCGGGGTGCGGACCCGGGCGACCGGTTCGTGCTCACGCAAGCGCGGGTGCAGCTCCGGTGGCGCGAACGGGCACGTCCGCGCCACCGGCAGCTCCGGAATGGTCATCTACCAGGTCACCGGCAGCCGGTAGAGCCCGTAGATCGACGCGTCCTCCTTGAACGGCAGGTCGGCCACGTCGACCGCCAGCCGCAGTGAAGGAATGCGCCGGAACAGCGTGTCGAACACGATCTGCAGCTCGGCGCGCGCGAGGTTCTGGCCCAGGCACTGGTGCGGCCCGAACCCGAACGCGACGTGATGCCGGGCGCCGCGAGTGATGTCCAGCTTCGCGGGCTCGTCGAACACCTCCGGGTCCCAGTTGGCGGTGTACCCGAGCGCGAGCACGCCTTCACCCGCCTTGATGGTGACGCCGTCGAGCTCCACGTCCTCCACCGCGACGCGCGCGGTGGCCGTGTCGACGATGGTGAAGTAGCGCAGCAGCTCCTCCACCGCGTCGAGCGTCTTGCCCGGGTCGGCCTTGATCGTCTCCAGCTGCGACGGGTTCTGCAGCAGGCCGACGGTGCCCAGCGAGATCATGTTCGCCGTGGTTTCGTGGCCGGCCACAAGCAACAGGAACGACAAGCCCAGCACCGCGCCGTGCTCGTAGTTGCCTTCCTCGCGCAGCTTCACGATCTGCCGGCCGAGCAGGTCGTCGCCCGGGTCGGCTTCCTTCTTGGTGATCAGCTGGTCGAGGTAACCCCGCACGCGCTCGAACGCCGCGCGCCGCTCCTCGAAGCTCACCGTGCGCTTCAGGATCTTCGCGGTGTTCTCCTGGAAGAAGTCGTGCTCGGAGTACGGCACGCCCAGCAGCTCGCAGATCACGAGCGACGGGACCGGCAGCGACAGTTTCTCGACCAGGTCCACGGGCTCGTCGGACTTGAGGATGTCGTCGATCAACCCGTCGACGATCTCCTGGATCCGCGGCCGCATCGCGTTCACGCGTTTCACCGTGAACTCGCCCAGCACCGACTTGCGCGCCGGGCCGTGCTCCGGCGCGTCCATCGTGATCATCGTGCGCTCGGCGTTGGTCTGGCGGAAGACGTTGCCGCCCTTGACCAGGATGGGGAAGTTCGGGTTGAAGCGGTCGGAGGAGAAACGGCGGTCGTTGAGCACCGTCCGCACGTCCTCGTGCCGCGAAACCACCCAGGCTTCCTTGCCGTCGGGGATCTTCACGCGGGTGATCGGCTGTTCCTCGCGGATCTGCGTGTACTCCTCGGGCGGTGCGAACGGGCACTTCCGCGCCACCGGCAGTTCGAGTTCTTCGGCCGTGGTCATCGCTCCTCCTTCACCGGGTCACGGGCAGTTCGTAGAGGCCGTAGATGAGCGCGTCGTCCTTGAACGGCAGGTCGTCGACGTCCTGGGCGAGCTTCAGCGTCGGGATGCGGCGGAACAGCGTGTCGAACACGATCTGCAGCTCCGTCCGCGCGAGGTTCTGGCCCAGGCACTGGTGCGGCCCGAACCCGAACGCCACGTGGTGGCGCGCCCCGCGCTCGATGTCGAACGCCGACGAGTCCTCGAACACCTCCGGGTCCCAGTTCGCCGCGTATGTCATCACCACCACGCCGTCGCCTGCGGGGATGGTGACGCCGCCGATCTCGACGTCCTCCTTCGCCATGCGCGTGGTGTTGTCCACGATGGAGAAGTAGCGCAGCAGCTCCTCGACGGCGGTGAGCGTCTTGGCCGGGTCGGCCTTGATCAGCGCCAGCTGCTCCGGGTTCCGCAGGAACGCGACGGTGCCGAGCGAGATCATGTTCGCCGTGGTCTCGTGCCCGGCCGCGAGCAGCAGGAACGCGAGGCTGACGAGCTTCGCCCGATCGTAGGTACCTTCTTCGCGCCGCTTCGCGATCTGCCGGCTGATGAGGTCGTCACCAGGGTCGGCTTCCTTCTTCGCGATGAGCTCGCCCATATAGGCCTGTACACGCTCGAACGCGGCCCGCCGGTCTTGCGCGGTGGTCGCGCGGTTGATCAGCTGTTTGGTGTTCTCCTGGAAGAAGTCGTGGTCTTCGTAGGGAACACCGAGCATTTCGCAGATCACGAGCGAGGGGACCGGCAGCGCGAGCTTCTCCACGAGGTCGACGGGTCCGTCGGCCTTGAGGATGTCGTCGATCAGGCCGTCGACGATCTCCTGGATCCGCGGCTTCAGCTCGGCGACGCGCTTGACGGTGAACTCCCCGAGCACCGCCTTGCGTTCCGGGCCGTGCTGCGGCGCGTCCATGGCCAGCATCGTGCGCTCGGCCTCGGTGCGGCGGATGACGTTGCCGCCCGGGACGAGCGTCGGGAAGTCGGGGTGGAGGCGGTCGGCGGAGAACCGCGGGTCGTTGAGCACGGCTCGCACGTCCTCGTGCCGCGAGACCGTCCAGGCTTCCTTGCCGTCCGGGATCTTCACCCGGTGCACGGGCGCCTCTTCGCGCGTGGCCGTGTACTCCTCCGGCGGCGCGAACGGGCACTTCCGGGCGACCGGGAGTTCCTCCATCGTGCTCATGCTTCCTCCCTCACCAGGTGACGGGCAGATAGTGCAGACCGAAGATCGCGGAGTCGTGCTTGAACGGCAGCTGGTCGACCGGGGCGGCCAGCTTCAGGGTCGGGATGCGGCGGAAGAGCGTGTCGAACACGATCTGCAGCTCCATGCGCGCGAGGTTCTGGCCGAGGCACTGGTGCGCGCCGAAGCCGAACGCCACGTGCTTGCGCCCACCGCGGGTGATGTCGAGCTTTTCGGGCTCGGGGAAGGCGTCGCCGTCGAAGTTGGCGGCGTAGCTGAGGCCGATCACGCCGTCGCCGGCGGGGATCGTGACGCCCGCGAGCTCCACGTCCTCGGTCGCGACGCGCGTGGTGGCGAACTCGGCGATGGTGAAGTAGCGCAGCAGTTCTTCGACGGCGTCGAGCGTCTTGCCGGGGTCGGCCTTGATCGCCTCGAGCTGGTCCGGGTTCTCCAGCAGGGCGACGGTGCCGAGCGAGATCATGTTCGCCGTGGTCTCGTGGCCGGCGATGAGCAGCAGGAACGCGAGTGACGTGAGGTCGTTGCGGTCGTACTCGCCCTCTTCGCGCTTCTTCGCGATCTGGCGGCCGAGGAGGTCGTCGGTGGGCGTCTCCTCCTTGGCGGCGACCAGCTTGTCGAGGTACTCCTCCAGGGCGAGCACGGACTCGAGCCGCTCGTCGGAGGTGATGTCGCGGCTGAGGATGCGCGAGCTGTGCTTCTGGAAGAAGTCGTGGTCGCTGTAAGGCACGCCGAGCTGCTCGCAGATCACGAGCGACGGGACGGGCAGCGACAGCGCCGAGACCAGGTCGGCGGGCTTGTCGCCGGCCAGCATCGCGTCGATGTGCTCGTCGACGATCTCCTGGATGCGGGGCTGAAGCGCCTTCATCCGCTTCACGGTGAACTCGCCGACGACCTCGCGGCGCGCGGGGCCGTGCTCCGGCGCGTCCATGTTGATCAGCGACGGGTTGAGCTTGCGTTCGCGGCGCGGTGCGCCGTCGCGGAACAGGACCGGGAAGCCGGGGTTGAAGCGGTTGGAGCTGAACCTGGGGTCGTTCAGCATCGCGCGCACGTCCTCGTGCTTCGACAGCACCCAGGCGCGCTGCCCGGAGTCGAGCTCGACGAGCTTCGCCCGCGCGTCCTCGAAACGCTCGTACTCCGGCGGCGGCGCGAACGGGCACGTGCGCGCCATCGGGAAGCTGGCGAGCTCGGGTTCGGCAACTTCTGTCATGGTGGGATCCCCTTTTGGTGGTTTTGAACCTTTACGCAATGTATGTGGAGGATTACATTCCGGTTCATTGCCCACGGTACCGAAGCGGAGGATCTCCGTCCACTAGCAAAGGGGTGACGGGTTGTGGTCGCAGTGCGTGGAGCGGTGTCCATGCGAGAATTTGCGCGCGTAACGAGTTCCCGGCGAGCGGAAGGTGGGCCATGAGTGCGGATCCCCAGGTCCCCTTGCGTGCGGACGCGCGGCGCAACCGCGACCAGATCATCGCCGCGGCGCGCGCGATCTTCGCGGAGTTCGGGCCCGAGGTGCCGATGGAGGAGATCGCCCGCGCGGCCGGCGTCGGCGTCGGCACGCTGTACCGGCGCTTCCCCGACCGCGACGCGCTGATCCGGGCGGTGGCCGTCGACAACTTCTCGCGGGTGCTGGACGACGCACGCGAGGCGGCCGAGCAGGAGCCCACGGCTTGGCGCGCGCTGGTGCGGCTGCTGCACCAGTCCGTTGAGCTGCACCTTTCCGTGCAGCTGGCGATGTTGTCGAAGAAGGCGCACGAGATCCTGAAGGAAGACCCGGCGATCGCGAGGTTGCGCGAAGAGCTGCTGGTGGAGCTCGAAGCGATGGTGCAGGGCGCGCAGAACGAGGGGACGTTGCGCCCGGACGTCGCCGAGGGCGACGTGGCCATGCTGTTCGCGCTGTTGCTGCGTCAGCTGGAGTCCCGTTCGCCGGAAATCGCCCGGATGTCCACGGCGCGGAGTATCGCGATCATGATCGACGGGCTGCAGGCCCGGCCGGGGACACCGTTGCCGGGTCGGCCGTTGGGACGGCACGACATCAACTGAACCGCGCTCGCGCGCGTGTTCACTCTTTGTGACGCTTCGGGGCGGTTGGGGTTGCGTTTCTGCGGCTGATCCCACAGTCGAACATCCCACCTGTGGTGTGGACGTCTTTCCCGGTGAGAGCGACCGAGGGGAATGAATCACCAAACCGGTCGTTCTGCCGGGCGGAGAGGCTGCCCGGGGTTCGAACAAGGGGAGAGTCCGACATGACCACACGCAAGACCATCAGCCGCGTTGTCGCCGCCGTCGCCGTGGCCGGGATCGCCGCCGGGGCAACGGCTCTGGCTGCCGGGACCGCGAGCGCCGCGCCTGCTTCGGCTGCTTCGGCCGGCTCGTCTGCGTCGTCTGTGCAGCCGTGCACGTCGAACCAGTTCACCTCGAAGCTCGTCTACGGCGGCGCGGGTGCGGGCAACCGCTACGGCGCCCTGCAGTTCACCGCCAACCAGGGCGAGCGCTGCTACCTGCCCGGCAACCTCGAGGTGGACCTCGTCGGCGCGCACAACGTGCTGATCAACAACACGGCCACGGCCGACGCGCCCGCCGTGGCGCTCGTCGACGGTTCTTCGGCCTACGTGCCGCTGCACTGGACCGGCATCGAGCCCTACGCCCAGCAGCAGACGCCCAACGCGGTGAACGTCGTGGCGCCGGCCGACTCCAACCAGCACGGTGACTACATCAACCCGAACATCACCGTCGACTGGACCCTCGGCGTGGTCGACGCCGACTCGGTCAGCCACACCATCGACGTCGGCGCGGTGACGCAGGGGCTCGCGCCGACCGCGTGACCGTTGTTGTTCCAGGGGCGGGCGGCACACCAGGGGGTGCCGCCCGCCCCTTTCTGTTGGTCCAGGCCGGCTGCTGGTCCGGGTCGGCTGTCGGTTCCGGTTGGCTCAGACGCCCAGCGGGTGCCAGACGGTCTTCGCCTCCAGGTACCGGCGCAGCCGCGAGAGGTCCGGCGTCGGCGTCCAGTCGGGTTCGGCGTCGGGGACCGTGAGCACGCGCTTGACCGTGCCCGCCGCCTCACGCGCCAGCGTGATGCGGTCCTCCGGCGTGGCGCCCGTCGGGTCGAGGGCGTTGACGTCACCGTGCGAGGCCAGCCACGGGCCGAGCTCGGCCGCGCGGCCGGTCAGCACGTTGGCGACACCGCCCGGCAGGTCGGACGTCGCGAGGACCTCCGACAGCGTGATCGCGGGCAGCGGCCGCTCGGCGCTCGAGACGACGACGGCCGTGGAGCCACCGGCCAGCACCGGCGCCAGCACGCTGACCAGGCCGAGCAGCGACGACTCCTGCGGCGCGAGCACGCCGACCACACCCGTCGGCTCGGGCACGGTGAACGAGAAGTACGGCCCCGCAACGGGATTCGCCGCGCCGAGCACCGACGCGATCTTGTCCGTCCAGCCCGCGTACCACACCCAGCGGTCGATGGCAGCGTCCACAAGGGACTCCGCCTGGCTCGGCGCTAGACCTTCCGAGGCGGCGACCTCGCTCACGAACTGCTCGCGCCGGCCCTCCAGCATCTCGGCGACGCGGTAGAGCACCTGGCCGCGGTTGTAGGCCGTGGCGCCCGACCAGCCGGGGAAGGCTTTGCGCGCCGCCACCACGGCGTCCCGTACGTCTTTGCGCGACGCGTGCGCCGCGTTGGCCAGGAACTTCCCCTGCGGGTCGGTGACGGGGTAGACCCGGCCGGACTCCGAGCGGGGGAAGGCCCCGCCGATGTAGAGCTTGTACGTCTTGGCCACGGAAATCCTGGACTCAGACATCGAGGTAAGCCTCCAGACCGGTGCGTCCGCCCTCGCGGCCGAACCCGGACTCCTGGTAGCCGCCGAACGGCGCGGCGGGGTCGAAGCGGTTGAACGTGTTGGCCCAGACGACGCCGGCCCGGAGCTTGTTCGCCATCCAGAGGATGCGCGAGCCCTTCTCGGTCCAGATGCCGGCCGACAGCCCGTACGGCGTGTTGTTGGCCTTCGCCACGGCCTCGTCCGGCGTGCGGAACGTGAGCACCGACAGCACCGGCCCGAAGATCTCCTCGCGCGCGATCCGCATCGACTGGTGCACGTCGGAGAACACCGTGGGAGCGAAGAAGAACCCGCGGTCGGGCACCGGGCACGGGCTGGTCCAGCGCTGCGCGCCCTCGGCGTCGCCGGATTCCACGAGCCCGCGGATCTTCGCCAGCTGCTCGGCGGAGTTGATGGCGCCGATGTCGGTGTTCTTGTCGAGCGGGTCGCCCATCCGCAGCGTCGAGACGCGGTAGCGCAGCTTCTCCATGACCTCCTCGGCCACGGATTCCTGCACCAGCAGCCGCGAACCCGCGCAGCAGACGTGGCCCTGGTTGAAGAAGATCCCGTTGACGATCCCCTCCACGGCCTGGTCGAGCGGCGCGTCGTCGAACACGACGTTGGCCGCCTTGCCGCCCAGCTCCAGCGTGAGCTTTTTGCGCGTGCCCGCCACCGTGCGCTGGATCAGCTTGCCGACCTCGGTGGAGCCGGTGAACGCGATCTTGTCGACGTCACCGTGTTCCACCACGGCCGCACCGATGTCGCCGGCGCCCGGGAGGATGTTCACGACACCCGGCGGGAGTTCCGCCTGCTGGCAGATCTCGGCGAACACCAGCGCCGTGAGCGGCGTGGTCTCCGCCGGCTTGAGCACCACGGTGTTGCCGGTGGCCAGCGCGGGCGCGATCTTCCACGCCAGCATCAGCAGCGGGAAGTTCCACGGGATCACCTGACCGGCGACGCCCAGCGGCTTCGGGTTCGGGCCGTAGCCCGCGTACTCCAGCTTGTCGGCCCAGCCGGCGTGGTAGAAGAAGTGCGCGGCGGCCGTGGGGATGTCGGAGTCGCGCGATTCCTTGATGGGCTTGCCGTTGTCGAGCGACTCCAGCACCGCCAGCTCGCGCGAGCGTTCCTGGATCAGGCGCGCGATGCGGAACAGGTACTTCGCCCGCTCGCTGCCCGGCATCCGCGACCAGACCGTTTCATAGGCGGCGCGCGCCGCGCGGACGGCAGCGTCCACATCGGACACCGACGCCGTGCCGACCTCGGCGAGGATCTCCTCGGTGGCCGGGTTCACCGTCTTCAGCGGCTCGCCCGAACCGTCGACGAACTCACCGCCGATGAACGGCCGGTAGTGGTCCTTGAGGTTCGCGATGTCGCGCGACTCGGGCGCGGGGGCGTATTCGAAGATGCCCATGGTCAGTCCACCGTCACGTAGTCGGGGCCGCTGTAGTGGCCGTCCACCTGGGTGCGCCGCTGCAGCAGCAGGTCGTTGAGCAGGCTGGACGCGCCGAAGCGGAACAGGTCCGGGGTCAGCCACTGCTCGCCGGCCACCTCGTGCACGGCGACGAGGTACTTGATCGCGTCCTTGGTCGTGCGGATGCCGCCCGCGGGCTTGACGCCGCGCAGCTCGCCGGTCTGCTCGTGCCAGTCGTGTACCGCCTGCAGCATCACGTGCGTGACCGGCAGCGTCGCCGCGGGGGAGACCTTGCCGGTCGACGTCTTGATGAAGTCACCACCGGCGAGGAGCGCCAGCCACGACGCGCGGCGGACGTTGTCGTACGTCGCCAGCTCGCCGGTTTCCAGGATCACCTTCAGGTGCGCTCCGCCGCACGCCACCTTGATCGCGCGGATCTCGTCGAAGACGTCCATGTAGCGGCCCTCGAGGAACGCGCCGCGGTCGATCACCATGTCGACCTCGTCGGCGCCGTACTCCACGGCCAGGCGCGTGTCGGCCAGCTTCACCTCACGGCTGGTGCGCCCGGACGGGAACCCGGTCGCGACGCTCGCCACGTGCACGGCACTGCCCTTGAGCGCGTCGACCGCGGCCTCGACCATGTCGGGATACACGCACACGGCGGCCACGCGCGGGCAGTCCTGCCGCTCCGGGTCGGGGCGCAGGGCCTTCGCCGCGAGCCCGCGGACCTTGCCCCGCGTGTCGGCGCCCTCGAGCGTGGTCAGGTCGACCATCGAGATGGCGGTGTCGATCGCCCAGCGCTTGGCGTCTTTCTTGATGCTGCGTGTGCCCAAGGCCGCCGCTCGCTGCTCGACCCCGACCTGGTCGACGCCGGGCAGCCCATGCAGGAACCGCCGCAGGCTCGCCTCGTCGCGAGTCACGTCCGCCAACGGCGCCGGGGTGTCCGGCACCGCGTTCGGGCTGGTGGTTGTGGTCATGCCTGTGAGTGTAGGTGGGCCACGTCCTGTGCCGGGTCACTCACGGAAATCTGTGGATTACTCGTCGGTGGTGTGCACAACTCCGGGCTGCTCCCCGCTCGCGAGGAACTCGTGCAGCCCGCGGCGAACTGTGGCCACCGGCACTTCGACGCCTGCGAGGACTTCGGACACGTTGCCCGGTTCCTGGTCGTACCAGATCTCTAGCTCGACCATCCTCGCCAGAACTTTACGCTGTGCCAGGGCATTCACAGGACTTCGGATCACGTGGTTGTGCGGCCGGTGAATGGCGGAGCAACGTAGTCGCGCCAGAACGGGACCGTGGCTTGGGGCGACCAGTCGTCCGGGAGTTCGGGTGCGGGTTCTTCGAATTCTCGGTCGATGTATTCGGCCAAGTCGGTGCCGAAGTAGATGGTGTCCGTGCCCCGTACGGACAGGACGGGGTGTCCGGACGTGCCGCGGCCGGCGGGGAGGAAGCGGTGTGCGTAGACGGGCACCAGCCTGGGCACGTCGGCCAGGGCCAGGCGGGCCACTTGAAGGGCTGCGTCGAGCGACTCCGGCCGCGTGCCCCAGTCCGGGCGCCAGTATCCGATCTTGTCGATGTCCCACAGCAGGTAGTCGACCGGCCAGTCGAGCTGCTTGCGGAGTTCGGCGGCGTCGCCGTCACGCCATTCGGGCCACGGTTTCTCCCAGGTGGTCCAGGTGTCCGGTTCCGGGACGAACGGGCTGTTCATCGGCAACCCGGCCGCGAGGAAAGCTCGGTGGTCGTCGGCGAATTCGAAGCCGTGTTCGGCCTCGATGCGGGCGAATTCGGCATCGGTCAGACTGGGCGCGATCGTGCAGCAACCCAGCTCGGCCAGCCGGCGGGCGGCGGCGACGCCCGGGTTCACATCGTCGGTTCTCATCAGCGCGGTCAGGACTCCAGCTGCCGGTTGTCCTTCTTCGCGGGTTTGCGGTAGACGACCACGCCGCCCCAGAAGGCGAGGCCGTTGACGGTCAGGGTGGGGGCCGTGGGGGGTGCGGGTGGGGCGCCGGACTTGTCTTCGAGGATGAAGCCGCCCATGAGGCCGAGGCCGGTGACGTCGACGTTGATGTCGTCGGGGACCGTGATCTCGATGCCGCCCATGATGGCGACGGCGGTGATGGTGGACTGTTTGTCGGCGAAGCGGGCGTTGCGGAGGTCGATCTCGGCGCCGCCCCAGAAGGCGACGCTGGTGTGCTGCGGCGGGAGGACCCAGCTGCCCTTGCGGACGGCGCCGGAGAGGACGCCGATCGAGACGTTCGAGCCCGGGTGGCCGCCGATGCGGCTGTCGGGGAGGCCGAGGGCGCGGCTGGTGGCCGGCTGCAGAGCCGAAGAGGGCGTTGACGGCGTGGCGCCGATCGGCAGGTCGCGGGTCACGGGCTTCAGCTCGCCGATGGTCTTCGCCGCGTAGACAGTGGAGAGCCGCTCCTCGAGCTCCGTCATCGTGATGCGGCCCTCGGACAGCGCTTGGTGCAGAACCTGCGCGACCTGCTCGCGGTCGGCGTCGGAGGCCCGCATCTGGTCGGGGCTCGGAAGGGCTGCGTCGTCACTCACCCGGGGCAGCCTAGCCCGATCGGGGGTGGTCCGGGGTCCATCGAACGACGGATAAGGGCCAAGATGGGGCGATGGCATCTGCACTGGTGGGGACCCTCGCACTGCCCGACGGCGCCGTCCTGCGCGGCCGCGGCCTCGGCCGGCCCGCGCCGGAAGGCCCGGCTCCCGCTTACGGCCTCTACCTGGGGTCGAACCGCCTGCGCCGCAAACACGACGACGGTCTCACCTGGGACCACGACTGGATCCGCTGGCCGGACTTCCTGCTACCGCTGAACTGGGCCGACGCGCGGCGCAAGATCCTCGCGCTGCACGCCCGCGCGCTGGCGGGGGAATCGGTGGAGGTGGCCTGCTACGGAGGCGTCGGCCGCACCGGCACGGTCCTCGCCTGCCTTGCCACCATTGCCGGCTTGTCCCCGGACGACGCCATCGAGTGGGTACGCGAGAACCACCACCACCGGGCCGTCGAAACGGCCTGGCAGCGGCGGTGGGTTCGCTGGTTCGCTAGCGCGCGGAGCTGAGGAACGCAGTCCACGCGGCCGGCGACACGGTGAGGTGGCCGCCCGCGCGGTCCTTCGTGTCGCGGATCCCGATCTCGACCGGCGAGGTGGCGACCTCGACGCAGTTCGACTGGTCTGTGCTGTGCGAGCTCTTGTGCCAGGCCGCGAACTCGACGCAGTTGGAGTCGTTCGTGGTGTAGGAACTCTTGCGCCACGCGGCCTGGGCGAAGTCTGGGGCGATCATGGTTCGTACTCCTCAGCTGGTGTCGGCTCGCCGATGATATCGGCAATCATCCGGGCCGAGTCGCCAGTTGACAGCGCGATGGAGCGAATATCACGCCAAGCGGCCTTGACGTTGTCGACAAAGTCATCCTCTTCGAGGAAGCTGCTTGTCCCTCGGCTCTCGACGTGTGCCAGCGTGGGTTCGTTGAAGAACTCGAGGAGAACGAATGGACCGCGAAGCCCGGCATGTGCACGAGTTGAAAAGGGCACGATCTGGAACGTGACGTTCGATCTGCGCCCAAGGGTCAGGAGGTGGCGAAGCTGGGCGCGCATGGTTTCCTGATCGCCGATCGGTCGGTGCAGAGCCATCTCATCGACCATGACATGGAAGGCAGGAGCGTCTCTTCGGCTCAGAATCAGCTGGCGCTTGATCCGGGCGGCGACTAGCCCTTCGAGTTCAGGGTCGGTCAGGTTGTGATCGCCACCGTGAAGCAGCGCTCGGGTGTACTCGGGGATCTGCGCGATGCCGGGGATCAGCAGAGTCTCATAGTTCTTGATGGCCGAAGCCTGCTCCTCGAACCGGATCAGGTCCTTCCACGTCGGTGGCAATTTCCCGTTCACTTCATGCCAGTTGCGCTCCTCGCCGCCCCTCACGAGGGCCATGAGCTCTTGCCGCAGATCCGACGGGGCCTGCAGGAAACCCAGGATCGCGGCGACGTCGTCGGGATACAGGCCGCGGTCGCCCGTTTCCATGCGGGAGATCTTGCTCTCCGAGAAGTCCACGCCCTGCGCCACCTCTTTGCAGGTCATCTTCCGGAGTAACCGCAGGCGGCGGAGTTCGCCGGAAACTCTGCGTTGGCGAACCGAAACGCCTTTGTTCTTCGTCATGGGCACACTTTGTCCTCTTGCCACGGTGGCACGAAAGATCGCTCACCTGAAGGAAGGTTGCGTGCGGTTCTGGCATCGGGAGAACGTTTGGCTCGTGTTCTCGCGGAGGAGGAAAACCATGCGCCAGTCTTGGAAGATCAGTGGAGCGTACGCCAACTGGAGGATCATTGTCAGCATCGAGCCGCCGGATGACGCGAACGGTCCCGATGTGCCGGAGTGGCCGTACGACAAGCTGGCGCCGGTCGTCGGGCATTTCTTCGAGGCGGTGAACTACTACGAGATGAGCCGAGACGCGGACGACACCCGGCAGCTAAGTTAGGCGGCATGGATGTGCACGTCGTCGATCACCCGCTGGCCAAGGCCCGTCTGTCCACGATGCGTGACGCGCGGACGGACAGCGCGGCGTTCCGGGCCGCGCTGCACGAGCTGACCATGATGCTCGTGTACGAAGCCACCCGTGACGTGCCCGTGCGCACCGAGCGGATCCACACGCCCGTCGCGCGCACGGAGGCCTACCGGCTGGCCAGCCCGCCGCTGCTGGTCCCCGTGCTGCGCGCCGGCCTGGGCATGGCCGACGAGGCGCACAAGATGATCCCCGACGCGCAGATGGGGTTCGTCGGGCTCGCGCGCGACGAGGAAACCCTCAAGCCGACCCCGTACCTGGAGTCGCTGCCGGAGTCGCTGGCCGACCGGCCCGTGATGGTGCTCGACCCGATGCTCGCCACCGGAGGCTCGATGGAGTACACCATCCGGCTGCTCACGGACCGGGGCGCCACGGACGTCACGGCCATCTGCGCGCTGGCCGCGCCCGAAGGTCTGGAGCACCTGGAGAAGACCGGGCTGCCGGTGCGGGTGGTCACCGCGAGCATCGACGAGCGGCTCAACGACTCCGGCTTCATCGTCCCCGGGCTCGGCGACGCGGGAGACCGCCAGTACGGCGCGGTCTGAACCAAGCAGCCCGAACCAAGCAGCCTGAACCAAGCCGTACTGAACCAAGCGGCCTGAACCACCAGAAAGACACCCACAACACTTCCGAGGTTCCCGGCCACTTCCCGGTGTGACCATCCAAGGGGTGACCGTGGACGCCGAGCTCTTCGGGCGCGCGGCAGGCGGGGACGAGAGGGCGTTCGGCGAGCTGTTCGAACGCCACGCGCAGGCGGTGTGGAACCACGCCTACCGGTTGACCGGGTCGTGGGCGGTGGCCGAGGACCTGACGTCGAACACGTTCCTGATCGCCTGGCGCAAGCGGGCCGAGCTGAAGCTGATCAGGGACAGCGCGTTGCCGTGGCTGTACACGGTCGCGGGCAACCTCGCCCGCACGGAACACCGCGGCGCGCGCCGTCGTCTGCGGTTGCTGACGCGCATCCCCGAGCCGCCGGCGGTGTCGGATCACGCCGACGAAGTCGCGGCCCAGCTCGACGGCGAAGCACGCCTGAAAGAAATCATCGAGGCCGTCTCCGGATTGCCGAAGGCGCAGCGCCAGGTCGTGGAGCTGTGCCTGCTGGGCGACCTGCCGACCGCCGACGCGGCGGCGCTGCTCGAAGTCGCCGAGGTCACCGTCCGCTCGCACCTGTCCCGGGCGCGAGCCCACCTGCGTGCCCTCCTCGACGACAAGACTCTGGAGGACAAATGATCGACAACCTCCCGCCGCGCCGCGAACTCCCGCCCGAGGTGCGCGACCGCATCCGGCTGCGGGTACGGGCCGGGCTCGCCGAGGAGAAGAGGCCCGCTCACCGGCGGCGTTCCGTGTGGCTCGTGGCGGCGGCCGTCGTGGTGGTGGCCACCGGTGTCGTGTTCGCGGCCGGCGTACCGCGCGATGACTCGGCGGGTCCGCTCGCTCCCGCCAGACCGCGCGACCCGGGCCACGACATGCTCGACCGCTGCTGGAACGCGATGAAGCCCTACTACCCGACCATCGCCGATCCGAGCGCGTGGGACATCCCGTTCATCCTGAGCCACGGCGCCGCGACCCTGACCGCGGCGATGATCGACGGCCGGCCGCTGTTCTGCGAGACGACCGCGACGACGGTGACCGTCTCGGACCCCGACGCGGTTCCTTCGCCCGTGCCCGGGTCCCAGGCCAAGGTGTACCTGCGCACGGCCGACGGCCTGGTGGCGGGGATGGCGGACCCGGCGTGGCAGGGCGTGCGGGCCGTCACGCCCGACGTGACGCTGCAGCCGGACGGGCCGACGGCAGAGTGGGTCTCGCCGCTGTCGCACCAGTTCGCGTTGTTCACGGGCGCGGGCCCGGCGGTGCGGCTCGCCCTGGGGCCGGATGGCAGCGAGGTGGACCCGTCCGCCCTCGTCTCGGCCCCGGCCGCGCTCACCATCAGGGTCGACCGGCCGGCGTCGGCGGATCGCCGGTCCGAGGCCGGCAGGTTCCTCGACGAATGCCTCGCGTCCGCTCCACAGCAGGTGCCCGACCGAGGCGCCTACGTCGCCGGGCCGTACCTCACCTGGAACGACCGCAAGCTGGTCGTCGCCCGGCTGGGGCAGCACATGCTGGCCTGCTCGGCGCGACCGTATCCGGGACGGGCCGGAGCGACCTACTACGCGATCGACCCTTCCTCGGTGCAGGAGCTGAAGGCGGGCGCCGGCGGCGCTGCGCTTATCCCCGTGTCAGCGCCGGTGAAGGACACGGGCGAGCCGGAGCGGCTCGTGCTCGCCGGGGGCGTGCCGGACAACGTGACGAGGGTTTCGGTCACCTACCCGGGAGGGACGCCGAGGGATGCGACGGTGGCGCACGGGACGTTCGCGGTCTGGCACACCGACGCCGACAATTCGTCCACAGTGGACGCCAGGACCAATGTGAAGGCCTACGACGCCGCGGGCAACTTGGTGATCGAGGCGTCGCTCAAGCTGTTCTGACCGGCTTCGACCCCATCACCCAGCGGATCTGGGCGATCGGGTCGTCGACGGTCGGGTCGGGGCCGCGGCCGTAGCGGGTGGTGAAGTCGGCGACGGGGGAGCTGGTGACCGTCCAGCCGGCGGCGCGCAGGGAGGCGGCCGAGTCGGGGCGGGTGCCGTCGTCGAAGAGGCGGCCGATGTTGGTGCCAGTGCCGGCCTCGGTGGCGGCGTAGAGGTCGTGGGAGCGCAGGGACTCGTCTTCCTGGCCGAGCACGATTTCGTAGCCGATCTGGCTGTCGGGCGCGGAAAGGCGGTCGACGGTGGCCATCAGCCGGGCCTCGGCGGCGCCGGAGAGGTAGGGCAGCACGCCTTCGACGAGCCACGCGGTGGGCTCGCCGGGCTCGAAGCCGGCGTCGGTGAGCACGGCGGCCCAGTCGTCGGTGAGGTCGGCGACCAGGAACTCGTGGCGAACCCGCGGCGCCGCGCCGGCGAGGACGCGGCGTTTGAAACCGAGGACGTCGGTGCGGTCGAGCTCGAAGAACCGCAGGCCGGCGGGCAGGTCGAGGCGCCAGGCGCGGCTGTCGAGACCGGAGCCGAGCAGCACGGCCTGGGTGACGGTTTTGCTCGCGGCCAGGAGGAAGTCGTCGAAGACGCGGGTGCGCAGGCCGGAGTAGGCGCCGCCGCGGCCCCAGAGCGGGTCGGCGTCGCCCTGTTCGACGTCCTCGATGCGGGTGGGCAGATCCACCGCGCCCGCGCGGACGAAGCGTTCGGCCCACTCGTCGCGGATGAGGCCGTCGGGGCGGTTGGTCTCTATGGCGCGGGCGGCGGCGATCATCAGCGCCGTGGCGCTCACGCCGGGTTCGGTCACTTCAGCCAGCCGGAAGCGTTGGCGCGCAACGCTTCCTCATACGCGCCGCCCACGCTGAACTCCGGCGGCAGGTTCCCCGACAGCTCCAGAGACACCAGCCCGTGGGCGATGCCCCACGAGCTGACGACGATCACCTCGGGCGCGACGTCGACGAGCTGCCCCGACGCGATGCCCCGCCGCACGGCGTCCTCGAGTGGCTCGAGGGTCGCGCGGGCCTGGCGGTCGGCCTCGGCGTTGGGCTCGAAGCCGGGCACGGAGCGGGTGAACATGATCGCGTACAGGTGCGGATCCGCCTGCGCGCTCGCGCGGTAGGCGACACCGAGGCGCACCAGGTCCGCGACGGCGTCGGCGGTCCGCGCCACGGCGTTCAGCCGCGCGCCGAAGCGGCGGAAGCCCTCGACGTACAGCGCGTTGACCAGGTCGGGCTTGCTGCCGAACAGCGAGTACACGGCCGTGGTCGACGTCCCGGCGTCGGCGGCCAGTTTGCGCAGGGACAGGGCCTTGGGGCCGTCGGCGGAGATCAGCTCGCCGGCCCGGTCCAGCAGCTTCAGCCGGAGGGCTTCGTCGTGCGTACGGGGACGGGGCATGTGCTCAGGGTAACGCAACGGTGTTACGGTACGCGACCCTTCGCGGGGTGATCTTGGGTGCGGGAACCGGTTCCGCCTCGGCCGATCCGCTCCACGGGGCCGACATTGTGGCGCCGGTCGCCTGCTGACCTGCACAATCCAGGCATCACCCCACCCGGTCGGGATTTGACCTGGAGCGCACTCCAGGTCGTACTGTCGAGCGCATGAGCTACTCGATAGCGGAAGCCGCACGACGTAGCGGCCTGTCGATCGACACCCTTCGGTACTACGAGCGGATCAAGCTCCTGGACCCGCCGGCCCGCGACGCGGCGGGGCGGCGCGCGTATTCGGACGACGATCTGAACTGGCTCGGGTTCCTCACCAAGCTGCGGCTCACCGGCATGCCCATCAAGAGCATGCGCGAGTACGCGTCACTGCGGCGCCACGGCGTCGCGAGCGCCGGACGCCGCAAGGCGATCCTCGTGGAGCAACGCCAGTCGGTCGCCGACCGGATCGCCGAGCTCCAGGGTTGCCTGGACATTCTGGACTACAAGATCAGCAACTACGACCAGGTGGAACGCAAGGTCCTCGGCCACGTGTCCGCCATGGAGGAGATCTCCGCGTGATCGCTACGAGGAAACTCGGTGAGCTGGAAGTAAGCGCCCAGGGGCTGGGCTGCATGGGGATGAGCCAGGCGTACGGGGTGCGCGACGACGAGGGCGAGTCGATCGCCACCGTGCACCGCGCCCTGGAGCTGGGCGTGACGCTGCTGGACACGGCCAACGTGTACGGCGCGGGGGAGAACGAGAAGCTGGTCGGCCGCGCGATCGCGGACCGGCGCGACCAGGTGGTGCTCGCCACCAAGTTCGGCATCGTCTGGAAGGACGGCGGCATGAGCGCGCGCGGCGACGCCGCGTACGTGAAGCAGTGCTGCGACGAGTCGCTGCAGCGCCTGGGCGTCGACCACATCGACCTCTACTACCAGCACCGCGTGGACCCGGACACGCCCGTCGAGGAGACGTGGGGCGCGCTGGCCGAGCTGGTGGCCGCCGGAAAGATCCGCTACGCCGGGATTTCCGAGGCGAACGCCGACACGATCCGCCGCGCCCACGCGGTGCACCCGGTCACGGCACTGCAGAGCGAGTGGTCGCTGTGGACCCGTGGCATCGAGGACGAGATCCTCGCGACCTGCCGTGAGCTGGGCATCGGTGTGGTGCCGTTCTCGCCGCTGGGCCGCGGTTTCCTGACCGGCGCCGTGACGTCGGTGAAGGACCTGCCCGAAGACGACATGCGCCGCGGGATGCCGCGCTTCGCCGACGGGAACTTCGAGCGGAACATGGCCATTGTGGACGCTCTGCGCGCGCTGGCCGAGCAGAAGGGCGTGACCGCCGGGCAGCTCGCGCTCGCGTGGGTGCAGGCCCAGGGTAACGACGTGGTGCCGATCCCGGGGACGAAGCGACGCAAGTACCTGGAAGAGAACGTCGCCGCGGCGCAGCTGGAACTGTCCGAAGAGGACATCGCCGCGATCGAGCAGGCGGCTCCGGCCGACGCCGTGGCCGGGGCTCGCTACCCCGAGCGGCTCGCGCGGGCCGCCGGCAAATGAGCAACCGCCACTTCACTAATCGGGAGACGACATGACGCTGCCCGCCCGCCGCCTCGGCACGCTCGAAGTGAGCGCGCAGGGCCTCGGCTGCATGGGGATGAGCGAGTTCTACGGCGAGGGTGACGACACCGAGTCGATCGCCACCATCCACCGCGCGCTGGAGCTGGGCGTGACCCTGCTCGACACCGCCGACATGTACGGCATGGGGGCCAACGAAGAGCTCGTCGGCCGCGCGATCGCCGACCGGCGCGATCAGGTCGTGCTCGCGACGAAGTTCGGCTTCGTACGCGACCCCGAGGACCCGAGCAAGCGCGGGGTGCGCGGCGACGCGGCGTACGTGCGCGAGGCCGTGGAGAACTCGTTGCGGCGCCTGGGGATCGACCACATCGATCTCTACTACCAGCACCGCGTGGACCCGAACGTGCCCATCGAGGAGACGGTCGGGGCCATGGCCGAGCTGGTGCAGCAGGGCAAGGTGCGCCACCTCGGCCTGTCCGAGGCCGGCGCCGAGACGATCCGCCGCGCCCACGCCGTGCACCCGATCTCGGCCGTGCAGACGGAGTGGTCGCTGTGGTCGCGCGACATCGAGGACGCCGTGGTGCCGGCGTGCCGCGAGCTCGGCATCGGCCTGGTGCCGTACTCGCCGCTGGGCCGCGGGTTCCTGACCGGCAAGTTCACCTCCGCCGCGGACTTCGGCGAGGACGACTTCCGCCGCCAGACGCAGCCGCGCTTCGCGGACGAGAACCTGGCGAAGAACCTCGCGATGGTCGAGGCGCTGCGGGCGCTGGCCAAGGAGAAGGGTGTGACCGCGGGGCAGCTCGCGCTCGCCTGGGTACAGGCCCGCGGCGAGGACGTGGTGCCGATCCCGGGGACGAAGCGGCGCAAGTACCTCGAAGAGAACGTCGGTGCCGTCGCGCTCGAACTGTCCGAAGAGGACATCCGGGCGATCGAGACCGCCGTGCCCGCCGCCGAAGTGGCCGGCCCGCGCTACTCCGAGACGGCGATGAAGCTGCTGTCACGCTGAGCCACCAACGGTGAAGGGTACCTCGAGGGACAGTGGTTCCCGCGAGGTGCCCTTCCCGGATTTTCGCCCGCCCGCTGATCGGGATCTCTGAGCCTTTTCTGAGATCTCCGGATCAGGCTGTCGGCCGTCAGGCGAAGATCGAGGCTGGAGGCCGGTGTGGTGGACGACGTTCTGGACTATCTGGTGGTCGGCGCGGGGCCCGCGGGCCTGCAGCTCGGCCGGCAGCTCGAACAGGCAGGCCACCGCTACCTCGTCCTCGAAGCGGGCAGCACGCCGGCCACGTTCTTCACGAGGTTCCCGCGTCACCGCACGCTGATCTCGGTGAACAAGAAGCACACCGGCTGGACCGACCCCGAGCTCAACCTGCGCGTCGACTGGAATTCACTCCTCGACGACGGTCCCGACCCCCTGCTGTTCACCGACTACAGCGCCGAACTCTTCCCGCCGGCCGAGACGTTCCTGCGTTACACCGCCGACTACGCGGCGAAGCACAAGATCGCCATCCGCTACGGCACCCGGGTGACGCGGATCGGCCGTGACGCGGAAAGCGCTCTCTTCACGCTCACTGACGGCGACGGAAACACCTACACCACGAAGCGCCTGATCATGGCGACGGGCGTGACGAAGCCGTACATCCCCGACGTTCCGGGCATGGAGCTGGTCGACCAGTACGCCGACTTCGACACCGACCCCGCGCAGTTCACCAACAAGCGCGTGCTCATCCTCGGCAAGGGCAACTCGGCCTTCGAGACCGCCGATAGCGTGAACGCGTACGCGGCGGTGCTGCACGTCGCCGGTCCGCGCCCAGTGAAGCTGGCCTGGCGCACGCACTTCGTCGGCCACCTGCGCGCGTTCAACGCCGGCGTGCTCGACATGTACCAGCTCAAGCTGCAGCACGCGATCCTCGACGGCGACGTGCGTGAGATCCGCAAGGACGAAGACGGCTACCACGTGAAGTTCGCCTTCGCCCGCGCCGACGAGGTGGTGAAGGAGATCCGCTACGACCGCGTGATCGCCGCCACCGGCTTCCGCTTCGACGCCTCGATGTTCGACGAGGACTGCCGCCCCGAGCTCGCGATCAACGGCCGCTTCCCGGCGCAGACGTCGTCGTGGGAGTCGGTGAACGTGCCCGGCCTCTACTTCGCCGGCACGATCACGCAGGTCCGCGACTTCAAGAAGGCCACCAGCGCCTTCATCCACGGCTTCCGCTACGGCGTGCGCGCGCTGTCGAAGGTGCTCGAAGAGCGCTACCACGACAACGAGTGGCCGCAGACCGTGCTCAAGGCCGAGACCGGTGAGCTGGTCGACGCCGTGCTCAAGCGGATCAACCGCACGTCGGGGCTGTTCCAGCAGTTCGGGTTCCTCGCCGACGTCCTCGTCGTCGAGGGCGGCCAGGCGCGTTACCTCGAAGAGATGCCGGTGGCCCGCTTCGCCGACACTCCGCTCAGCGAAGCCGAGAACGCGTTCCTCATCACGCTCGACTACGGCCCCGACCACGACAAGGTCGACCCGTTCGACTTCACCGTGAAGCGGGCGAGCCAGGACGTCGCCAACGACAGCGGCGAGGGCCACTACCTGCACCCGATCGTCCGCCACTACCGGCGCGGCGAGCTCGTGGCCACCCACCACGTGACGGAGAACCTCGACAACGAGTGGGACCGGCCCGTGCACGTGGAGGCGCTCACGAAGTTCTTCACCGGCCAGCTGGCCTGAGCCGTGCGCACGATCGCGGAGCTCGAGGCCGCGGCGCGCGAGCGGCTCGACCCGGTGCACTACGACTTCTACGCGGGTGCCGCCGGCGACGAGCTGACGCTGCGGGCCAACGAAGAGGCGTTTTCCCGGCGTGTGCTCGTGCCCCGCGTGCTGCGGGGCGCGGCCAAGCGCGACCTGGCGACGGAGCTGGTGGGCTCGCCGCTGTCGATGCCGGTGCTGGTGTCGCCGACTGCGTTCCACCGGCTCGCGCACCCCGAAGGCGAGCTGGCGACGGCTCGCGCGGTGGCGAAGGCCGGCACGGTGCTGGTGGTGAGCATGGCCGCGACCACGGCCGTCGAGGACATCGCCGCCGCTGCGCGCCAGGCCGCGGCCGACCCGGCGCTGTGGTTCCAGCTGTACCTGCAGCCGGACCTGGAGTTCACGGAGTCCGTGGTGCGCCGGGCCGAACGCGCGGGCGTGCGGGCGTTCGTGGTCACGGTCGACTCGCCGGTGTTCGGCCGGCGCGAACGCGACCACCGCAACGGGTTCCACGACCTGCCGCCCGGGCTGGTCGTGGAGAACCTGCGTGACGGCTCGGGTCGCGTGCGCGACATCGAGATGTCGGCCGAGTTCACATGGGAGCACGTCGCCTGGCTCAAGCGGACGACGGCGCTTCCCGTGCTGCTCAAGGGAGTGCTGCACCCGGACGACGCCCGCCTCGCGGTGGAGGCGGGCGTCGACGGGCTCGTGGTGTCGAACCACGGCGGCCGTCAGCTCGACACCGCCGTGTCTACTGTGGACGCTCTGCCCGCGCTGGCCGAGGCCGTGGCGGGCGCGATCCCGCTCGTGCTCGACGGCGGTGTGCGGCGGGGCACCGACGTGGTGAAGGCGCTCGCGCTGGGCGCCACCGCCGTCGGCGTCGGCCGGCCCGTGGTGTGGGGCCTCGCCGCGGCGGGTGAGGAAGGGGTGACGGAAGTGCTGGAACGCCTCCGGGAAGAGACCGACCACACGCTCGCGCTGTGCGGGGCCACCGCACTCGGCGACCTGACCGCGGACCTCGTCCGATGAGGCGCCTGCTCACGGCGGCGCTGGCGGCCGGGCTCGTCGGTTCGCTGCCGAAGTGGCTGCCCGGCCGCGTGGTCGCGTTGCGGGTGAAGATCTTTGCACTGGTCAACGGCGAGGAAGGCCTGCCGATCCCCGGCGACCGCGTGGGCGTCGAGAACTTTCGCCGGGTGTACGCCGATCCGGCGGCCAATGGGCGCAGCAAGGGCGCGGCGCTGTCGGACCTGTTCTGGTACTGGCTCGCGCCCGGACCCGAGGTCCACCAGGAGCACCTGGAAGCGGGACCGCGTTACGACGAGGTCGCCAAGACCACGCGCCACATCCTCGTGAAGACGCGCGCGGAGTCGGAGGAGCTCACGCGCCGCGTGACCGAGCACGTGCTCGACGGCCTGGAGGTCGGTGACGGCCGGCTGATCCGGTTGCGCGACGAGATGATGCCGATCTGGGCCGAGCTGTACTACGAGCTGGTGTTCGGCGAACCGTGCCCGCCCGAGGCGCGCGACCTCATCGTGGGCCACGCCGACGACGTCGTCTCCGCGCTGAAGTGCGTACGGCCCCGCAACATGCGCCGCCGCGCGAAGCTCACGAAGTACCTGCGGCGCCGCCTCGGCGACATCCCGCACGCGCTGCCGTCCCGGCTCACACGCGACGAGCAGGTCTTCTACCTGCAAGGCACGTTCTTCAACACCGCCGTGGTGCAGATGTCGGAGGCGATGGCGCACCTGCTGATGATCATCGCGCAGCACCCGGACGTGCAGCGGCGGCTGGTGGCCAACCCGGACGACGACGAGTACCTCGACCGCGTGATCGACGAAGGCCTGCGCACCTACCCGCTCTTCGGCATCGCCCACCGCATCACCACCGGCGACATCGAGCTCGACGACACGACGATCGACGCGGGCACCGTGCTCCTGTTCAGCTACCCCGACTTCCACCACGCCGGCTTCGAACGGCCTGAGGAGTTCGATCCGTCGCGCTGGGAGCCGCCGGCCGGTTGCCCGGCGCACGCGGGATTGTCGAAGAAGGACGCGAACTTCCTGCCCTTCGGCGTCGCGCAGAACCGCGCGTGCCCGGCCCGCGGGCTCGCGCCGATCACCATGCGCGTGGTGACGCGGGAGTTCCTGCGCCGCTACTCCGTCGCGTCGAGCGCGGCCCACACGCGCTCGATCCCCAACCGCGGCCCGGTGTTCCTCACCCCGCGTGGCTCGACGCGCTCGACCCGCGGCCCGCTGGCGTACCTCGCCGTGCGTGACCGCTGGGAAGACGTGTGGCGCAGCCTCGCCCAGCTCGTGTTCGGCACCTACATGGTGCTCGACGCGCGGCAGAAGCGTTTGTGCGTGAACTACTTCGCGAACCACGGAGGCGAATGATGACCCCGACCGAGGCCGCGCCGGCGTTCTTCCTGGCGGTGGTGGTGATCCTCGCCGTGGTGCGGCTGGTGAGCGCGCTCGCGGTGAAGGTGGGCCAGCCGCCGGTGGTGGGCGAGATGATCTCCGGGGTGTTGCTGGGACCGTCGCTGCTCGGGCTGGTGCTGCCCGGCGTGCAGGCGGCGCTGTTCCCCGACACGGTCCGCACGTTGCTGTACCTGGGCGGGCAGATCGGGCTCGTGATCTACATGTTCGGGGCCGGTTACGAGTTCCGCGTGGGCTCCATCAAGGATTCGGCCCGGTCGGTGGCGGCGGTCTCGGCCGCGGGCACGGTGGTGCCGCTCGCGCTCGGAGTCGGCGTCAGTGTGCTCGGCGCGAGCTGGGTCGGGATCCTCAAACCCGGGGTCTCGCCCGTGGTGTCGGCGGCGTTCGTCGGGGTGGCCATCGCGATCACGGCGTTTCCGATGCTCGCGCGGATCATCACCGAACGCGGCCTCGGCAGCACGCGGTTCGGCTCGCTCGCGCTGGCGTGCGGCGCGCTCGACGACGTGCTGGCGTGGATCCTGCTGGCGGTCGTGCTCGGCATGCACGCCGGCTCGGCGGGGCCGGTCGTGACCGCGATCGGTGGCGGGGTGCTGTTCGCGCTGCTCGTGTGGCTCGTGGTGCGGCGGGTGCTCGTGAAGACCATGGCGAGCCCGCGGGTGAGCGAAAGCCAGCGCATCCTCGTGACGGCCATGATCCTGTTCGCGGCGGCGTGGTTCACCGACACCATCGGGCTCTACGCGGTGTTCGGCGCGTTCGTGATCGGCATCGCGTTCCCGCGCGGCGAGGCGGCGGACAAGGTGCTGGCGAAGATCATGCCGCTCGGGCAGATCGTGTTCCTGCCGCTGTTCTTCACCTATTCCGGACTCAACACACGGTTCGCGCTGCTGGCCGACCCGAACCTGTTGCTGTTCGCGGTGGTCTGCGTGGTGGTCGCGGTGATCGGGAAGCTCGGCGCCTCGTGGGGCGCGGCGCGGCTGGCGGGGGAACCGCAGCCGATCGCGTTGCGCGTCGGGGTGCTCGTGAACGCGCGCGGGCTGATGCAGCTGATCGCGCTGAACGTCGGCCTGGCCGCGGGGATCGTGTCGCCGGCGTTGTTCACCGTGCTCGTGCTGGTGGCTCTGGTGACGACGATCATGACCTCGCCCGTGCTCGGCTGGCTCGACCGGCGGGATCGGCGGAAGTACTCGTCCGATGAGCTGCCGGAGTTCCTCCTTTCGGCCCAATCGGCGGGTAAATGATCGATTCCCTACGAAAGTTGAGGGTTCAATCGACGCTCTGACTGCGAGTATGGACACGTGCACGAAGAGGCAGAAACCGCAGCCCGAGTGCTCCTCGTGGAGGACGATCGTGAACTGGCCGGAATGCTGTCCGAGCTGCTCACCGACGAGGGCTACGAGGTCGAGCTCGTCCACGACGGCCAGCGCGGCCTGCACCGCGGCCTCACCGGCCACCACGACGTGATCATCCTCGACCGGCGGCTGCCGGTGATGGATGGGCTGGAGGTGCTCGCCGGGCTGCGGCGCCGGGCCGTGACCGCGCGCGTGCTGGTGCTTTCGGCGCTGGGCGAGCTGGCCGACCGCGTCCACGGTCTCGACGCGGGCGCCGACGACTACCTGGTGAAACCGTTCGAGACCGACGAGCTGCTGGCCCGGCTGCGCGCGTTGTGCCGGCGGGATCTCGACGGCGCCGAGTGCCTGCCGCTGGGCACGGCGGCGCTCGACCTGCTGCGCCACGAGGTCGTGCTGTCCCGCGGCGAGCGCGTGACGCTGTCGGGCCGTGAATTCGAGCTGCTGCGCACGCTCGCGCAGCGGCCGAAGGCCATCCACCCGCGGGAGGCGCTGCGCACCCACGTGTTCGCCGACTCGACGGGGGAATCCATTGTGGATACCTACGTGTACTACCTGAGGCGCAAGCTGGGGCGCGAGGTGGTGAAGACCGTCCACGGCCTGGGGTACCAGATCGGGGCCATGTGACGGTGATCGTCGATCCCGACGCGCGGGCGCTGCGGCGCGCGCGGCGGACGATCGCGAGCCAGATCGCCGTGGTGATCACGCTGGTTGTGCTCGCCGCCGGCGCCATCGCGTACTGGGTGCTGGTGCACGGCCAGCGCGAGGAGGTCGACCGGCAGATCGACTACACGCTGGCCCAGGGCCTGTTGGCGACGCCGCCGGGCTGCGTGTTCCTGGTGACGCCGGCCGGGCACGTGCCCGCCGCGTTGCCGTTCGTGCCGCCGCCCGCGCCCGCCGTTCCGCCCGGCAGTTCCGTGACTACGGAGCAGGAGCTGGCCGGCTCGACGTTCACGGTCCGCGCGGTCGACCACGGCGGCCAGGTGTGGCAGATCTTCGTCGACCAGCGCTACCAGGCCGCCGACCGGCAGCAGCTGCTGATGGGCCTGGTGATCGCGGAACTGGTGGTGCTGCTGGTTTCCGTCTTCAGCGGCTACGTCCTGGCCGCGCGCGCGATCCGGCCGCTGGGCGAGGCGTTGCGGCGCCAGCGCACCTTCGTCGCCGACGCGTCGCACGAGCTGCGCGCGCCCCTCACTCGCCTGCACACGCGCGCGCAGCTGCTGGCGCGCCGCGCGCGGGTGGCGCCGGTGCCGTCGGACGACCTGGACCTGCTGGTGTCGGGCACGCGCGAGCTGGGTGAGGTCGTGGAGGACCTGCTGCTGTCGACGCAGGCGTGCAACGAGCGGCCACTGCTGGAGCCGGTGGAGCTGGGTCTGCTGGCCGAACAGGCAGTGGAAGCCGAAGCCGTGCGCGCGGGGGACCGGCGGGTGCGGATCGAGGTGCGCCGTTCGCCGGGGCTGCTCGACGTGGTGCCAGGGGTTCCCGCGGCACTGCGGCGGGTGCTGTCGGCGTTGCTGGACAACGCGATCGGCCACACCCCGCCGGGCGGCTCGATCGAGGTGACGCTGGAGAACCCCGACGATCGCCACGTCGAGATCCGCGTCGCCGACACCGGAGTCGGCTTCGCGCAACGGGACGCGGAGCGGCTGTTCGAGCGCTTCGCCCACGGCGGCCAGGGCGAGGGCCGCCGGTTCGGCCTGGGCTTGGCCCTGGTGCACGAAGTCGTGACAGGCCACGGCGGCACCATCGCGGCGGCGGGGGTTCCGGGTGTCGGGGCGACGTTCACGTTGAGGTTCACGCGGGCCTGAGTGCTCGATCCCGAGGTCAACGATGGGCGCGGCATTAACCGTGACAGTGTTTTAAAACAGTGTTACGCTCCCGGGGAACGCTCTGGGAGGAGAAAGCCATGCACGGACCGGTCCAGCTGTTCACCGTCATCGCCCTCGTGTCGCTGCCCACCGTGATGTACGGGGGTTACGCGCTGATGGGGCTGCTCAAGCGCGGGGTGCTCAACGACCAGCAGAAGAGCTTCTTCCGCGCCGGCCACGCGCACGCGGGGGTGCTGCTGGTGCTCGCGCTGGTGGCGTTGCAGGTGCTCGACCGCAGCGGGCTGTGCGATACCGGGCGGTGGGTTGCCTGCTTCCTGCTGCTGTTCGGCGTACTGGCGCAGTCGGGTGGGTTCTTCCTGGCGATGCTGCGCACGCGGGTCGGCATGTCGATCACCACGGTCGGCGCCGTGCTGCTGGGTGCGGCGATGCTGCTCACGGCGTATGGGGTGGCGTTCCTCTAACGGTTGGGCGCGGTCGTTAAGCTTGATGACGTGCCTGAATACCTGTCGACCGCGCCTGTCAAGGGGACCCGAGACTTCCTCCCCGCCGAAATGTCCGTTCGCACGCAGGTGTTCGGCCATCTCTACGAAGTGCTGGAGCGCTACGGCTTCCTCCGCTACGACGGTCCCGTGCTGGAGCCCGCCGAGATCTACGAGCGGAAGTCGGGCCAGGAGATCGCCGACCAGCAGCTCTACACGCTGACGACGAAGGGTGGCGAGCGCCTCGCGCTGCGCCCGGAGATGACGCCGTCGGTGGCCCGGATGATCGCCGGCAACGCGAAGTCGCTGTCGTTCCCCGTGCGCTGGTACAGCCACCCGAACTGCTTCCGCTACGAGCGCCCGCAGCGCGGCCGCGTGCGCGAGCACTGGCAGATCAACGCGGACATCTTCGGTTCCGAGAGCGCGAACTGCGAGATCGAGATGTTCGAGCTCATCCACGACCTCATGCAGTCGGTGGGCGCGTCTTCGGACATGTTCGCCGTGCGCGTGAACGACCGGAACCTGCTGACGTCGGCGCTCACCGACGTCGTGGGCGTCTCCCCGGAGCACCTGCCGGCCGTGTTCGGCCTGGTGGACCGCTGGGAGAAGACGTCGGCGGAGGAGCACGCCACGTCCGCCGAGGAGATCGGGCTCACGGACAAGCAGTTCGAGAAGCTCACCGAGGCCCTGGGCTCCGGCGCCGCGCTGCTCGACGAGCTGCCCGCGGAGGTCAAGGAGCGGTCCAACCTGGTGCGCGTGCTGTCCAGCTCGGCCGCGAGCCTGGTGAAGTTCGAGCCGATGATCGTGCGCGGGCTGGCCTACTACACGTCCACGGTGTTCGAGGTCTTCGACACCTCGCCGAAGAACCGCCGCGCCCTCTTCGGCGGCGGCCGCTACGGCGACCTCGCGTCGCTCTTCACCAAGGAACGCATCCCCGGCATCGGCTTCGGCATGGGCGACGTCACGCTCATCGACTTCCTCGACACCCACGGCCTTACGCCCGCCCCGCGCAACGAGGTGGACGTGATGGTCATCCCGGTCACGGAGGACCTCGCCGACGCCGCCCGCCAGGTCGCGACCTCCCTGCGCCGCGCCGGCCTCCGCACGTCGACCCCGATCGAGCACCGCAAGCTGGGCAAGGAGCTGACGCGCGCCGACAAGGCCGGCGCCGCCGCCGTGGTGATCGTGGGCCAGGAGGACTGGGACGGTGGGAACGTGACCGTTCGCAGCCTGGCCACGCGGGAACAGCAGCAGGTCGCGCTGGCGGATGTCGCCGCGATCGTGGGCGGGATGGTTACGCCGGCTTGAGTTTTTGCTGGTAGATCAATCGAAAAACAGCCCCGCCGGCGCGATGCCGGCGGGGCTGTTTCGTGCCTCCCGTTGCCACTGCGGCGGTCCCGCCCCCTCGGCGGGGCCGGGTCAGGGCGCGAGGGAGAAGGAGGCGACCAAGGCGGCCACTTCGGCCGGCTGGTCGGTGAACGGGGTGTGGCCGGCGTCGAGGAAGGCGACGTCGGCGCCGGCCGCGCGGTAGCGGGTGGCGCTGCCGGTGTGATCGTAGAGGCGGTCGCGGCGGCCGAGGACGGCGAGGGTGGGCAGGCCGAGCGCGGAGACCTGCGCGTCGAGCGGAGTGGCGGCCAGGAGGCGGCGCCGTTCGGTGAGGACGGCGTGGGCCATCGCCGGGCTGGTGGCGGAGAAGTCGGCGTGGGCCTGGCGCAACGGGGTGGGGCGCAGCACGAAACCGAGCGGGGCCAGTGAAACCAGCCGGTGCAGCGAACGCCCGATGAACGGTGCCGCGAGCAAACCGTTGCCCGGCGGGAAAGTGGCGTGGCTGTAGTCCGGTGCCTGTCCGATGAGGACGGTCCGGGTCACGGCCCCCGAAAGCGCAGCGAGCGCCAGGACCACGTCGGCGCCGAAGGAGTGCCCGACGGCGGTCAGCCCTTCGGCGCCCACGATCTTCAACGCGCCGGCCAGGGTCGTGGCCTGGGAAACCGCGTCGAGGCCGGTGTGGCCGCCGGTACAGCCGTGGCCGCGCAGGTCGGGGCGCAGCACGCGGAAGCGGTCGGACAGCAGGGGCGCCAGCCGGTCGTAGGAGTGCAGCGAGCCGCTGAAGCCGTGTACGAGCAGCACGGCCGGGGCGTCGGCGGGTCCGTCCTCACGCAGGTGCAGGGCGATCCCGTCGACGTCCAGGACCGTGCCCGTCGTCCGCCGCGTCACTCCACCGCCCGGGCCATGGCGCGCCCGGCGGCGCGGCCGGAGAAGATGCAGCCGCCGAGGAAGGTGCCCTCCAGCGCGTTGTAGCCGTGCACGCCACCACCGCCGAAGCCCGCGACCTCGCCCGCCGCGTACAGGCCGGGCAGCGGCTCACCGTCGGCCCGCAGCACGCGCGAGTCGAGGTCGGTCTGCACGCCGCCCAAGGTCTTGCGCGTGAGGATGTTCAGCCGCACGGCGATCAACGGCCCGTGCGCCGGGTCGAGGATCCGGTGCGGCTTCGCCACGCGCGCCACGCGGTCGCCGACGAACTTGCGCGCGTTGGCCACCGCCATCAGCTGCAGGTCCTTCGAGTACCGGTTGCCGACCTCCAGGTCCCGCGCCACGATCTGGCGCTCCAACGCGGCAACGTCCAGCGCCGGCCCGCGCGCGATCTTGTTCATCCCGTCGACGAGCGTCTCCAGGTCGTCGGCCACCACGAAGTCGACACCGTGCCGCTTGAACGCGTCCACCGGTCCCGGCGCGCCCTTCGCGGCGCGGCTGAGCAACGTCTGCTTCAGGTCCTTCCCCGTGATGTCCGGGTTCTGCTCGGAGCCCGACAGCATGAACTCCTTCTCGAGGATCGACTGCGTGAGCACGAACCACGAGTAGTCGTACCCGGTCGAGAGGATGGTCTTCAGCGTCCCCAGCGTGTCGAAACCCGGGAAGTTCGGTGCGGGCAGCCGGACCCCGTTGGCGTCGAACCACATCGACGACGGCCCGGGGATGATCCGGATCGCGTGGTCCGGCCAGATCGGGTCCCAGTTGTGGATGCCCTCCACGTAGTGCCACATCCGGTCGCGGTTCACCACACGCGCGCCCGCGGCCTCGCTGATGCCGATCATGCGACCGTCCACATGGGCCGGAACGCCCGGGATCATCGTCTGCGGCGCCGGGCCCAGCCGGTCGACGGGCCAGTTCTGCCGCACCAGCTCGTGGTTGTGGCCGATGCCGCCGGAGCTCACCAGCACCGCCGGCGCCGACAGCTCGAACTCGCCGGCCGCGACGCGCGAAGACTTCTTGCCCCGCGGCAGATCGCTCGGCTCCAGCACGGTTCCGCGCACGCCCGTGACCACGCCGTCGGTCTCCACCAGCTCGTCGACCTGATGCCGGAACGCGAAACGCACCTGGCCGCGCTGCTCCGCAGCCAGCACCGGCTCGGCGAACACCCGCACCACCTCGGGCCCGGTGCCCCACGTCAGGTGGAACCGCGGCACGGAGTTGCCGTGCCCGCCGGCCTTGCCGCCGCCACGCTCCGCCCAGCCGACCAGCGGCGTCACGCGCAGGCCCAGCTCGTGCAGGTAATCGCGCTTCTCGTACGTGGCGAAGCGGACGTACGCCTCGGCCCACTTGCGGGCCCACAGGTCCTCGTCCTCGCGGTCGAAACCGGCCGAGTCGAGCCAGTCGCGCAACGCCAGCTCGTAGGAGTCCTTGATCCCCAGCCGGCGCTGCTCGGGGCTGTTCACGAACAGCAGCCCGCCCAGCGACCAGAACGCCTGCCCGCCGAGGTTCGCGCGGTTCTCCTGGTCCAGCACGAGCACGCGGCGCCCGGCCTTCACCAGCTCGTGGGTCGCGACGAGACCGGCGAGGCCGGCGCCGACCACGATCGCGTCCGCTTCGAAGTCCAACTCAAGTCTCCTCGGTGTAGGCCGTGATCACCTGTACGCACAGGTCGCGGCGCCGCTGCCACACGAGCGGGTTGTCGGGGTCCATCAGGCACTGCACGCTGGTGCCGTCGTGCATCGCGACGAGCGCCTGGCCCAGCGCCACCGGGTCGGGGATCGAGCGGCCGGCCCGCGCGAGCAGCTCGACCATCAGCGGCATGAGCGCTTCGGCGATGGCTTCCTCGCGCGCGGTCATCACGCGCCGCAGGCCTGGGTTGCGCAGGGCGTGGGCGGTGAACTCGGCGCTCACGCGGAACCACGCGTCGTCCACGGGGATCGCGGGCAGCACGCGCTCCACGATCGCTCGCACGTCGGGCAGCTCGACCGGCGTGAACGCGTCGAACGCCGCGCGCACGGCCGCGATCATCGCCGCCGACCGCCCTTCCCACATGGCCAGGAACAGCTCGTCGAGCGAGGCGAAGTTCGAGTAGAACGCACCGCGCGTGTAGCCCGCGCGCTCGCAGATCTGCTCCACTGTGGACCGTCCGAAGCCCTCCTCGGCGAACACCGGGAGAGCGGCTTCGAGCAGACGCCGGCGGGTCTCCGCACGGCGACGCGGCACGCGGTCCGCCGTCGGTTCGATCATCAGGCCTCCCGCTTTCGATACACGAGCGTACTCAATACGTCGGTGTATCGAAAGGGAGCGTGACCAAGGTCAAGATCGACCCTGCTCAGAAATTCAGGCGGCCACGACGCCCTGCGCCATGACCAGCAGCGGCTTGCCCAGCGCCGCCAGCTCGGCCAGCGGATCACCGTCGACCACCAGCAGGTCGGCCGCCAGCCCGGGCTCCAGCCGGCCCGTGACCGAGCCGAGGCCGAGGCCCGCCGCGCTGTCCTCGGTGGCGATCTCGAGGATCCGCCGCCGCGAGAAGCCGAGCCATTCGTACAGCTCCAGCGCGCCCACGGGGTCGTCGAACGGGGAGCCGGGCAGGCCCGCGTCGGTGCCCGAGAGCAGGCGCACGCCGTGTTCCTCCAGCCACGGCAACCGCCCGTAGACGCGGCGTGCGAGGTCCTCGCCCATGCGCTCGACCATCATCCGCCAGTTGCGGCTGCTCGTGGAGCACGCCGAGACGCCGCCCTTGGCCATGCGGCGCGCGACCTCCGGGCGCAGGTCGGTCTGCTGCGGCCCGGTCATGAACGTGCAGTGCTCGATCGTCGCGACACCGGCCTCGGTGCAGTCGGCGATCGCGTCGGCGCCGTGGGCGTGCGCGGCGACCGGCAGACCGCGGCGCGCGGCCTGTGAGACGACCACGCTCAGCTGCCGCGCGTCGAACTGCGACTCCCACATTTCCGCGCCACCGGGCGTGATCTGGCCGCCGCCGGCCATCACCTTGATCACGTCGGCGCCCGCGGCCGCGTTGGCGTCGATCCGCGCGCGGATCTCGGCGTCGGAGGAGACCACGCCGCCGAAGAAGTGGCAGTGTCCCTCCGGGACGGTCAGCGGCGGCCCGGCCGCGAGCACCCGTGGTCCGCCGGCCGGCTTCAGCACGGTACGGCCGCCGAGGTCGCGGACGGTCGTGACGCCGGCGCGCAGCAGCTGCCCGAGCCGTTCCTCGGCGCCGATCGCGACCTCGGTGTCGTCACTGGCCAGGAAGTTCGGCAGCATCTCGCGGGTGGCGTCGAAGCACAGGTGCACGTGGGAGTTGACCAGCCCCGCCAGCACCGTCGCGTCCGGGAAGTCGCGCACCACGGGGTTCACGGCCGCCGCGGCCACCTCGTCGGGCCGGCCGACCGCGACGATCTCACCGTCGCGCACCAGCACGGCGCCGCCGTCGATCGGGGTCGAGGGCCGGGGCAGCACCCGGGCCGCCGTGATCAGGGTGTCCACCGTTCAGCTTTCCTTTCCCACCAAAGAAGTCGACAGCGACAGCAACGGCCGCACGTCCGATTCCAGGTCCGCGCCACCGCCCGGCAGCACGAGCTTGGCCCGCCCGTCGCTCACCTCACCCGACGCCTGCCGGGCCAGCGCGGCGCGCAGTGCCGCGGCCGCGGCGGACGGATCGTCGGCCGCGAGCGAGGCCAGGTCCGTCTCCAGGTACGGGCTCAGCTGCACCAGCCCGTCGCGGATCTCGATCACGCGCCGGTAGTAGCGGCGGTGCACGGCGAACCGGTCGCGCAGTCCGCTGCCCGGCGGCGTCCGCAGCACGATGCTCGGGTACGCGGCCACGAGCAACGTCCACAGTGGAGCGAGCCGGTGGTGGTCGGCCCGGTGCCGGCGCCGCCGGACGACGGCCGCCACGCGGGCGCGCACGCCGGGGTAGGTGATGCCGGCCAGGAACAGCACGCTGCCGAGGATCACCAGCGGCACCCCGAGCCACAGCAACGCCGGCACGGTCACGTCGAACACCCACGCCAGCACCAGGTACAGGGCCCGGAACACGCTGCCGGCCGCCGCGGCGACGAGGCTCGCCGCGCCGATGCGCAGGCCTGTGCGCAGGTGCGGGTCGGCCACGCGCTGGTAGCGCCCGATCCACACCGCGCACGCCGTGATCGCGTAGATCAGGTACGCGCCACCACCGAAGTAGAACAACGCGATCCCGGGCTCGTGCACGGTGTCCGGCCCGAGCGCGGCGCCCCGCAGCGGCACCGGCGTGATCGCCAGCGCCACCGTCATCACGGCGATCGCGGCGGCCAGCGGCACGAGCTCCAGCGCGACGCGGCGGGCCTGGCGCGGGCCGAGCGCGGAGCCGAGGAAGAAGATCAGCAGCGAGCAGACGCCGCACGAGAGCAGCACGTTGTTCGCCAGTCGCGCGCCACCGGGCGCGGTCAGGCCGTCGAACCACGTGGTGACCCCACGTTGCTGGGCGAGGAACGCCAGGGCGAACGCGGCGATCGTGACCGTGACGGCCCAGTTCGGCAGCCGCGGCGAGCGCACCAGCTGGTAGACGCGCCAGGCGAGCGCAGCGGAGAAGAGGACGAAAAGCGCGGCGGTCACAGCCAGCCCTGGTGGTCGCCCAACGTGCCTTGGATGCGCCGCAGGTCGTGGTCGGCCGCGGCGCGCGGGATCGTGTAGTTCAGCACCGACGCCCACTCGAGGATGATCGTGGCCACGGTCTCGGCCTCCCACTCGTGGGCCTCGTCGTAGGAGGTGCGGCGCAACGCGCGGCGCACGGCGTCGCCGTCGAGGCTTTCCACGGCCGGGCCCCGCAGGAAGTCGGCCGGCTCCGCGTCGCCGCCCGGCTCGTGGTCGGCGAGCAGGTGGCCGAGCTCGTGCAGGATGATGTGGTCCTGGTGGGCTTTCGTGGTTTCCTGCTGGAAGAAGATGTAGTCGGCGGTGGCGGTCGCGATCCAGCAGCCGAACGGGCCGGGCACCTCGAGCGGGTAGGCCATGAGCCGGATCGGGCGGCCGCGGCGCTCGCCGAGGCGTGCGCAGAGCTGCCCGACGTCGAGCGGCGGGCTGATCCCGAGGTCCTTCAGCAGCCGCCGGCAGCGTTTGCGGAGTTCGCGTTCCTTCACGGTCCGCTGTGGCCTTCCCGTTCGGCGCGCTCGTAGCGCTCGACGAGGTCGAGCAGGTCCATCACCTGCCGCCGGCCCTGCGGAGACAGCTCTTGCGCCCGCATGGCCATCAGCTTGGCCTCGACGGCCGGGGCGTCCCCGGAAGCGCGCTCGTCCTCGTCGTCGAAGAAGTACGTGACCGGCACCCCGAACAGCTTCGCCAGCGCCTCGACGTAGTGGATCTTCGGGTTGATCCGCTTGCCCGTCGCCAGCTGCTGCAGGTATGCCGGGGACATCGCGGGCCCGCCCGCACGCTCGATCGCCGCCGACATCTCCCGGTAGCTGTGCGGTGCGCGGCCGTCCGCCCGGGACGAGTCGATGAGCGTGCTCAGCTTCTCCGCGAAGGTGCGTTGGCGTGGCATCACCGCCCCCTTCTCCCTTGTCCGGATAGTAGCGCCGAGTCCACTGTACGCACCTGTTGACACCACCTGTATGCAGTGGTTTACAGTGGCCGCGTCCCGCTTCGGACACGTCCGCACTCTGGGGGTGTTCGGAACCCGGAGCGGGATCTTGTCCTGCGCCTGGCTCGCCGTGATCAGCCATTTGTAGTACGCTTGCGTGGTCAAGGTTGATCGCCTCGTAGCGAACCCTTGATCTGGCCTGTTGCCGGAGGTCGACCCCCAGGGCTTCCGGTGACAGGCCCCTTTAATTTCCGGGTTGTCTCTCCGGGCCGGTCAGTCCATGAGCGTCGCGGCCACCGTCGCACCCAGCTCCTGCAACGCTTCCAGCGCCGCCTTGTCGGGTTCGCCCGTGAGCAGCACGGGGTCCGCGACCTGCGTCCAGCCCAGCCCCGTGGTGATCGACGCGAGCTGGCGCGCGGTGCCGGCCGTGTCGTTGTTGCCGTGCACGTACGCGCCGAACGGCCGGCCGCGCGTCGAGTCGAGGCACGGGTAATAAACGGTGTCGAAGAAGTGTTTCAGGGCACCGCTCATGCTGCCGAGGTTCGCGGGAGTGCCGAGCAGGTAACCGTCGGCGGCCAGCACGTCGGCGGCGGTCGCGCCGAGCGCGGGGCGGCGGACGACGTCGACGCCTTCGATGTCCGGGTGCTTCGCGCCGGCGAGCACGGCTTCGAACATCGCCTGCATCGACGGCGATGGGGTGTGGTGCACGAGTAACAGCGTGGCCATGACCGCAGCCTGCCACTTGTGCCCGTGTCCACGCGCGGGCAGGCTGGGTCCGGTGATGGGGGAGAGACTGCGGCCCCTTCTTTCCGTGGCCGCACTCGTACTGCTCGGCATAGCCGGGCTGGTCTGCACGATCGCACTGGTCTTCTCCGCGTTCGCCGACGCGATCTTCTCGCCCGGCGACTGGACCGGCGAGGTGGACCGGCTGTGGCCGTGGATGGTGCCCGCGGTGGTCGGCCTGATCTTCGCCGTCGTCTTGCGGCGGCGGGAGTTCATCGTGGCGTTCGTGGTGCTGCTGCTGGTCGACGTCGTCGGCCTGCTCGGACCGAGCCTGCTCGGCCGCGACGTCGAACCCGGGATACCGGTCCCGCTCAGCTCAGCAGCGTGCTTATGTCCGCCCGCACCGCGCTGAGCCGCGCGGAAGCGGTTTCGCGCGCCGCCGCGAGGTCACCGATCACCGGCGTGACCACCTGCAGGTAGGCCTTCAGCTTCGGCTCGGTGCCCGACGGGCGGATCACCACGCGCAGGCCTTCGCCGCGCAGCCGCAGCACGTCGGCGTCGGGCAGGAGGTCTTCCTGCGTGACAGGTGTGCCGCCGAGTGTCACCGGCGGCTCGGCGCGCAGGCCCGCCATCAGCCGGCCGCGCACGGCGAGGTCGGTGACGCGCAAGGAAACCTGGTCCGTCAGGTGCACACCGTGGCGGGTGGCGATGTCGTCGAGCACGTCGAGCGGCGTCCGGCCCGCGGCCTTGAGCTCAGCGGCGAACCCGGCGGCGAACACCGACGCGGCGATGCCGTCCTTGTCCCGCACGAAGCCCGGGTTCACGCAGAGGCCGAGCGCCTCCTCGTAGGCGAAGATCAGTCCCTCGCCCGCGCGGACCAGCCACTTGAAGCCGGTGAGCGTCTCCGCATAACGCGCGCCCGCGGCCTTCGCCAGCTCGCCGAGTAGCGAGGAGGACACGATGGTGGTGGCCACGAGCGGGTCGGGACTGTCCGTTGTGGACAGCAGGTGCGAGCCGAGCAGCACGCCTGTCTCGTCGCCGCGCAGCATGCGCCACTCGCCGTCGCGGCCGCGAACGCCCAGGGCGCAGCGGTCTGCGTCCGGGTCGAGCGCCACGGCGAGGTCGGCGTCCACTTCGGACGCGAGCGCCAGCAGCAGGTCGGTGGCGCCGGGTTCCTCGGGGTTGGGGAACGAGACGGTGGGGAAGTCGGCGTCGGGCCGCGACTGCTCGGCGACGAAGTGCACGTCGGTGAACCCGGCCTGGGTGAGCGCCGTTTCCAGCGTCGCCGCGCCGACGCCGTGCAGCGCGGTGGCGGCGATCCGCAGCTCGCGCTCCGGGCTCTGCGGCAGGTTGGCGACTTCGCCGAGGTACGCGGCGCGCGGGTCGACGACCTCGGCGCCGGGCGCGCGCGGCACGTCGACCGCCGCGGGCGTGGCCTGGATGGCCTGCTCGATCTCGCCGTCGGACGGCGGCACGATCTGGCCGCCGGTGCTGTCGTAGAGCTTGTACCCGTTGTCCGCGGGCGGGTTGTGCGACGCGGTGATCTGGATCCCGGCGATCGCGTCGTAGTGCTTCACCGAGTACGCGAGCAGGGGCGTCGGCAACGGCAGCGGCATCGTCTTCACGGCGAAGCCCGCCGCGACGAGCACCTCGGCGGCCGCTTGCGCAAACGCTTCCGACCCGTGCCGCGCGTCGCGCCCGACCACGACCACGCCACCCGCGAGGCCCTTGTCTGCGAGCCACCGCGCCACACCCGCGGTGGTCCGCGTGACGACGGCGACGTTCATCCCGTTCGGCCCCGCCCGCACCGGCCCGCGCAGCCCGGCCGTGCCGAACTCCAGGGGTCCCGCCATCCGGTCGGCGACGTCGCCGGCCGCGGTGGCGTCACCCGCGAGCGCGCGGTCGAGCACTTGCCGCAGCTCCTCGCGCGTCGACGGGTCGGGGTCTTCGGCGATCCACCGGTGGGCGGCGTCGCGCAGCTCGGGGGTAATCGTGTTCTGCACCGGGTCACTCTACGGGTTTGGACCGCCGAACCCCGGCCACGACGACGGTGAGCAGGGCGTCGGCTCGCTCGGCGTCGTCCTCGGTGGCCTGGGAGATCGCGTTGACGAGCAAGAGCAGGTCGTCGATGTCGGTGGCTTCGTTCGCCTCGCCCGCCTGCTGCGCTCGCGACAGGAGGCGGTGGCCGGCGTCGAGGATTTTCGCGTGGTACTCGCGGCCTTCCTCGGCGCCGAGCAGCTCCGCGACGACCTCGACGGCGGTCGCGAGCAGCCGCTCGCAATTGCGGCGGGCGTTGGCGCGCATCGGGGCTGCCTACCTGGCTGAGGTGGGGTGGATCTGGATGGATCTCGGGTGGCCTCCTGGCCGGACTGGCCTTGAATGGGTCGGCGCCCCGTTCGGGTGGTGTGAAGCTTCGTGGCGAGGCCCTGTCGCGGTTGTCCACAGGCGACGCGCTCGCGGCGAGGTTGTCCACAGATTCGGCTCGGGACGTTTTTCGAGGTCAGGGGCCGATAGACTGGGACGGGGACGCCCCCCAGGGAGGGCGGGGGCTTTGTCTCGGCGGGGTCGGCCGGCCCGTCGGAATCTGCCGGGTTTTCGGGACCGGTTCGGCCTCGCGAACGCCGCCAGGATCTGCTCCGCAGAATTGGTTGACGTCGGGGTGGGGATCGCCGGGATGGCGGGGCTGCCGGTGGGTCGGCGGGTGCGGGAGTGCCACGAGGTGCTGATTCCGTTGCTGAGTGGGGAAAGCGTCGCGTTTTCCGGCGAGCCGCTCACGGCGTTCGGGTCTGTGGTGGTGCCATGTGCGCGGCCGCCGTCCGTGGGCGTGGCGGCCTTGGGCCCGCGATGCTGCGGGTCGCCGGCGAGCTGGCCGACGGCACGGTGACGTGGCCGGCCGGGCTGCGGACGTTGGGGGAGTACGTCGTGCCGTCGATCCGGGGTGGCAAGCGGGTGATCGCCGGGCGTCACCGCCGAGGAAACCCCGGTTCGGTAAGGGATTTCGGCCAACTTCGCGCTGGCCGCTTCGTCGCCGGAGCACCGGGCGGTCTTCGAGCGCGAAGGTGTGGCCGGGGCGGGTGACGTGGCGGTGGTGGGAGACGAGGACTCCGTCGCCACTCAGCTGGGGCGGCTGACGCCGGAGTGACCGAATTCGTCTTTTCGCCCCGAGGATCCGTTACGGAGCAACGAAGAACTGCCGAGGTTCTGTCGGAAACTGCCTCGCGGTGGCGGGAAAAGCCGTTACTCTCGGGAAAGTGCGATTGATCTTCACCTCCCTCGCGTCCTATGGCCACCTCTACCCGCTGCTCCCGCTCGCCGTCGCCGCCCGGAAGGCCGGGCACGACGTCGTGTTCGCGACGGCGGCCGACTTCCACCCGACGGTGGAGAAGGCCGGGCTGGAGCCCGTCGACATCGGGCTGACGATCCAGGACGCCTTCATGGCGCAGTACGACGGCGACCTGAGCAAGCGCAACGAGGTGGCGCCCGCCGAACTCGAGGCGACCATCGCCCGCGTGTTCAGCCGGGTGCTGCCCGATCGTTTCATCGCGGATCTCGACGCGGTGTTCGAGAAGCAGCGACCCGACCTGCTGGTCTACGAGATCGGCAACCCCGGCGGCGCGTTCGCGGCGATGAAGGCCGGGATCCCGGCGATGGGCCACGGCTTCGGCCGGGTCGCGACCGGCGGGATCGCGGACGGGATCCGCACGGCGATCCAGGAACACGCCGTCGAGCTCGGGATCGCCGGCGACGAGCAGTTCTCCTGGGGCAACCCGTTCGTGGACATCTGCCCGCCGTCGGTGCAGTCGCCGGAGTTCCTGGCGGGCGCGCGGCGGCTGCCGTTGCGTCCGGTGGGCTGGAGCGAGCCGGGTGACCTGCCCGCGGGCGTCGTGGATCACGAGCGGCCGCTCGTCTATCTGACGCTGGGCACCACGCCGATGAGCCAGGCCCACATCCTGACCTCGGCGATCAGCGGGCTGGCGGCGCTGGACGTCGACGTGCTGGTGGCGACCGGGCCGTCGGTCGACGTCGCTGCGCTCGGTGAGGTGCCGGCGAACGTGCGGCTCGAGGCGTGGGTGCCGCAGTCGGAGCTGTTGCCGCACGTCGACCTCGTGGTGCACCACGGCGGCAGCGGTACGACGATGGGTGCCTTCACCGCGGGGGTGCCGCAGCTCGTGCTGCCGCAGGGGGCGGACCAGTTCAGCAACGCCGAGGCCGTGACCGCGGCCGGCGTGGGTGACCAGCTGGTGGGCGACGCCGTGACGACGGAAGCCATGCGGGAGAAGGCCCGGCGGCTGCTGGCGGACTCGGCCGTGGCCGACGCCGTGCGGGCGCTGGCGGCCGAAGTCGCGGCGATGCCGTCGCCGGACGAGGTTGCCGCGCAGCTGCCCGACTACGTCTGATGTGAAAGGCGCCTCGATTCCTCGAGGCGCCCTTGTGTCACGCGCGGGCGATGAGTTCCTTGAGCAGCGAACCCATGCGCGTGGCCGCCTGGCGGCCGGCTTCGAGGACCTCTTCGTGGTTGAGCGGCTCACCCGTCATGCCGGCGGCGAGGTTGGTGACGAGCGACAGCCCGAACACCTCGACCCCGGCGGCGCGGGCCGCGATGGCCTCCAGGACCGTCGACATGCCGACGAGGTCCGCGCCCATCGTGCGCAGCATGCGGATCTCGGCGGGCGTCTCGAAGTGGGGGCCGGTGAGGCCGGCGTAGACGCCTTCCTCCAGCGAACCGTCGATCTCCTTGGCGAGGCCGCGCAGGCGGGCGGAGTAGAGGTCCGTGAGGTCCACGAAGTTCGCGCCGACGATCGGCGAACGGGCCGTGAGGTTGAGGTGGTCGGAGATCAGCACCGGCTGCCCGACGCTGAAGCCCTCGCGCAGGCCGCCGGCCGCGTTGGTGAGCAGCACGGTGCGCGCGCCGGCCGCGGCCGCGGTGCGCACGTTGTGCACCACCGGGTCGATGCCCTTGCCCTCGTAGAAATGCGTGCGGCCGAGCAGCACCAGCGCGCGCTTGTCGCCGATCTTCAGCGACCGGACGGTCCCGCCGTGCCCCACGGCGCCGGGAGTGGTGAAACCGGGCAGCTCGCCGAACGGGATCTCCGCCTCGGCCGTCCCGATCACGTCCGCGGCCGGGCGCCAGCCCGAGCCCAGCACCACGGCGATGTCGTGCTTCTCGACGCCGGTCCGCTCGGCGATGGCGGCCGCGGCCGCTTCCTCGTGGTTGGTCATGGCGCCGAGCGTATCCGGGCACTGCGCAGCGCCAGGAACACCACCAGCCCGAACGGCGACAGGAAGATCGTCAGCACCAGCACTGGGCTGACCTGCCACCACGGCATCTTCAGCCGGCGCCCCTCGAAGAACATCCACCGCCCGAGGAACAAGTCGAACGCGATCAGCTGCGCCCAGACCAGAGCCGCCCCCGCCGGCGACCCCGCAAACGCTTGCAACAGGGAAAGGTCCGGCCGGCTCACCGCCTGCCACAGCTCCCCGAAGTGCGGGACCGCGATGGCGAAGTAACACACCAACGGCAACAACGGCACCCACGGCGACGCCATGACCCGCCGCGTCCACCGCCAGCCGGGGGCGAAGATCATGAGCAGCCAGAAGGGCGTGGCGAGGGGGAAGGTCCAGGTGAACAACTGCTGGGTCATCGCGGGACCTCCCGACGAGGTGGGTGGCTGAGCGCGGTCATCGCACGAGCTCGCGGGTCGGGCGGTGCACCGAGGCGAAGCCGGCCAGTGCCACGGCGGCGAGCAGGGCGCCGAAGGCCGCGAGGGTCGGGGTGGTCGGGTGGATCAAGGACTCGCCGCGCAGGGCTTGCCAGGTGACGAGGGCGACGAGGCCCGCGTAGCCGAAGCTCGCGACCCACACCAGCCGGACGCGGACCGCGCTGTCGCGAAGGCGCGGTACTCGCGACGCGAGCAGGCCCAGGCCCAGCGCGACCAGCGGAAGTAGCTGCAAGGCGTGCATCCCCGTGAAGTGCGGGATCCGCAGGTCACCGCCGGTGGTGCTCCAGCCGAGGATCGGCAGGCCGGGGCCGCCGTCGGGGACGCCGACGCTGTGGGCGCCGATCAACGCCGACGTACCGGTGGTGTTGAGCGACGCCTGCTGGGCGGCCGTGGGGCCCGTCATGAGGGCGCCGAGGCCGATGCCGATGAGCGAGATGACCGCGCCGGTGCGCACGGCCCAGTGGGTGGCGCGGTCTTCGAGGCGGGTGAACATCAGCAGGACCGTGAGCACGAGCGTCGCGACCCAGAGGACGGCGATCATGCCGCCCATGATCTGGAACAGCGTGTTGTCCAGGGGCGTCGCGTTGTTGAAGTGGCTGGGCCGGCCGCGCACGGCCTGGAACACCATCACCACGTACTCGGCGGTGAACACCGCGATGGCCACGTTCGTGGCGACGTGCGCGGTCCGGCGGAAGCGGGGCAGCAGCGACACGAGCCAGCCCCAGGTGAAGAAGTACAGCGCACCCGAAATGGCGAACTTCAGCAGCTTCGCCCACACGGGCGCGCCCAGCACCGTGCGCTGGTCCACCACCATCGCGACGACGCAGGCCAGCGCCGTGACGACGAGCGCCGCCGCGAAGCGCGTGGACGGTCGGTGCCAGGTGTTCGTTCGGCTCGGAAGCCTCGAAAGCAAGGTCATGGCGTCCCTCCCAGGATGGATAGTCACAGTATCCATTATGGGAAGCTAGGCTATCCAAGCTGAGAAGTCCTCAGGGTTTTCCCCCGAGTTCCAGGGAGTTGATGCGGCCGTGCGGATGGCCGAACTGAGCGCCGAGTCCGGCATGCCGGTCGCGACGATCAAGTACTACCTGCGCGAAGGCCTGCTCCACCCGGGCGAGCGCACCAGCCCCAACCAGGCGCGTTACGGCGACGAGCACGTGCAGCGCCTCAAGCTCATCCGCGCGTTGCTCGACGTCGGCGGCCTGTCGGTGGCCACCGTCGGCGGCGTGCTCGCGGCGATCGACGCGGGCGAGCCCACCAACGAGGTCCTCGGCGTCACCCAGCGCGCCCTCGTCGGCGGCGCGACCGACGTCGACGAGGAGGCCCGCGCGTGGGCGCTGGACCTGCTGGAAAAGGTGACGGCCGCCCACGGCTGGAAGTTCGCGCCCGAGCACCCGGCGGCGCCCGGGCTGATCACCACGCTGTGCACGATCCGAGCGCTCGGTCACCCCGCGCTGCTCGACCGCATCGAGGACTACGCCAAGCTCGCCGACCGCATCGCCGAGGTCGACCTCGATACGCTCGCCGCGCAGCCGTCGCTGGACCGGATCGTGGAGGCGGCCGTGGTCGGCACGGTGCTGGGCGACCGGCTGTTCGCGGGCCTGCGCCGCCTCGCGCAGGCGGCCGAATCCGGCCGGCGTTATCCCAACGGACTGGGCTGAACCCCTACCGCTGAGCCCTACTGCTCGGCCGGGAACGACAGCGTCGGCTCGATCTTGTCCCACGTGGTGACGCCGTCGGGCTCGATCTCCGACGGCACCGTGAGCGACACGGCCCACAGCGCGTCACCTGAAGACTTCAGCACCGCGAAGGTCGTACGGGTGACCGAGGAGTCGGCGCCGCTCTGCCCGGAGCGGCCGCGCTCCGCGGTGCGGTAGACCATCTCGGTTCCCGTCGCTGTCTTGGCTTCCTTGACGAGGGCGAACGCGCCGGCGTCGGTCCCGGCCCGCACGCTCGCCTCGTAGTCCGAGACATCGTGCTTCTTGAAAAAGTTCGGGAAGCGCTCGATGCGCAGCGACTCGCGCCCGTCCGGCGAGACGTACTGCACCACCGTGGACGAGCCGACGATGTTCGACGTCCGTGCGGCGATGAAGCGCAGCCAGCCTTCCGGCACCGAGACGACGTACGCAGTGTCGCGCGAGACGTTGGCCGTTTCGCTCGCGTTGCCGCGCTGCTCCACCAGCTTCACGTCCTGCGGCGGCGCGGTCGTGCTCGGCGCCCCGGCGGAGGCCGCGCTGCCGGCCGGCGGGATCAGCGACTGCCCGCTGATCAACCGGGCCAGCGCGAATCCGCCGACACCGGCGATGAGGAACAGCACCACCACCGCCACCGCCAGCAACGCCGACGCCCGCGGACTGCGGCGCGGCGAGACAGAAGCAACCGGAGCCGCGACAGCAGGTGCCGGGCCCTGACGCAGGAACGGCAACGGGCCCGGGTCCGCCGCCAGCGCGCCACTGGCCTCCGACTTCTTGTCGGTCGGTGCCACCGTCTCCAGCACCTGCGTGTCGGTCGCGTCGAGCTGCGCCGAGGTCTTCTTCCCGTCCGGCGTGCGGAACAACTCCGGGCCGAACAGGTCCAGCGCTGTCTTGCCCTGCAACGGGTACAGGCGGTGGCGCACCTCGCGCAGCGAGATCCGCTTCTCCGGCTCCTTTTTCATCAACGCGGCGATCACGTCGGCCAGCGGGCCCGGCTTCGGCTTGGGCACCGAGCCGTTCACGACCTTGCCGACTGTCTCCAGTGGATCGCCGTCCGCGTCGTACGGCGGCGCACCCTCGACCGCGGCGAACAGCGTCGCGCCCAGGCCCCACAGGTCGGCCGCCGGCGTGACCGCGCCCCCCGACGCGACCTCCGGCGCGATGTACGCGGGCGAGCCGAGCATGATCCCGGTGCGCGTCATCGTGGCTTCGGAAACGTTGCGCGCGATGCCGAAGTCGGTGAGCTTGATCCGCCCGTCGCCGGCCACGAGGACGTTGCCCGGCTTCACGTCGCGGTGCGTGATGCCCGCGTCGTGCGCCGCTTCGAGCGCGGCGGCTACGGCGATGCCGACGGCGGCCGCCTGCTCGACGCTCAACGGCCCGTGGTCGCGCAGGATGTGCGCGAGGCTGCGCGAAGGCAGCAGCTCCATGACCACGAACGGTTCGTTGTTGTCGCGCGCGACGTCGTGAAGGATGATCACGTTCGGGTGGGACAGCACCGCGATCGCGCGCGCCTCGCGCAGCGTCCGCTCCCGCAGCTCGTCCGCCTGCGACGCCGGCACGCCCGGCGGCAGCTTCATCTCCTTGACGGCCACCGGCCGGTGGAGGAACTCGTCGTAGGCCGACCACACCGTGCCCATCGACCCCGAACCGAGCACGGATCGCAGCCGGTAGCGCCCGGCGACCACACGGGACTGCGGCTCGGCGGCACCCGACTCTGCTGGGGTCGGCTCTTCCTTCGAGGAGGACACCCCCTGATTGTGTCGTAAGGCACCGACACTCTTCGACCCAGTGTGCAAGACCTGCCCACCCGTGTTCCGCGGATACCCCTGAACACTCTGGTGGGGCGACTAGAGTCACAGGTGCCGGCACTGGCGTGCCTCTACCATCACTGGGTATGACGAACGTGGCTGGGCCGGAGTCGGTGCCGATCTCCGAACCCGAGCTCGCGCTGGCGGCCGAGTTTCCGGCCGCCGACCGGGCCCGGTGGCAGGAACTCGTGGCGGGAGTGCTGCGCAAGAGCGGCCGCCTGCCGGAGGACTTCGCGGGGGCGCCGGAGAGCAAACTCGTCACCCACACGTACGACGGCATCGACATCCAGCCGCTGTACACGCGCGAAGACGCCGTCGGTGAGCCCGGCTACCCGGGGCTGCCGCCGTTCGTCCGCGGCACGCGGCCCGAAGGCGTGATCGGCACCGGGTGGGACGTGCGCGTGCGCCACCTGCGGGCCGACGCGAAGGCCACCAACACCGCGATCCTCGCCGACCTCGAAGGCGGCGCCACGTCCGTGTGGCTGCGCGTCGGCGGCGAAGCGCTCCCGCTCGACGCGCTGGCCGACGCGCTCAACGAGGTCTACCTCGACCTCGCGCCCGTGGTCCTCGACGCCGGCGCCGAGTACGCCGCCGCGGCCGAAGCGCTGCTGGACGTGTTGGCCGAGCGCGAAATTCCGCCCAGTGAGGCGATCGCCGTGCTCGGCGCGGACCCGATCGGCGTCGGCGCGCGCACGGGTGAAGCGCTGCCCGTCGCCCCGGCCGCCGAGCTGGGCGCGCGCGTCGCGGCGAAGTACCCGAAGGTGCGCACGCTCGTGGCCGACGGCCTGCCGTTCCACGAGGCCGGCGGTTCCGACGCGCAGGAGCTGGGCGCGACGATCGCCGTCGGCGTCGCCTACCTGCGGGCGCTGACCGAAGCCGGTCTGGACGTCTCCGCCGCGGCCGCACAGCTGGAGTTCCGCCTGGCCGCCACGGCCGACCAGTTCCTCACCATCGCCAAGTTCCGCGCCGCGCGCCGGCTGTGGGACCGCGTGCTCGAAGTTTCGGGCGCGCCCGCCGCTGCGCGTGGTATGCACCAGCACGCCGTGACCTCGCCCGCGATGCTGACGCAGCGCGACCCGTGGGTGAACATGCTGCGCACCACCGTCGCGTGCTTCGCCGCGGGCGTCGGCGGTGCGGACGCCGTGACCGTGCTGCCGTTCGACTCGGCGATCGGCCTGCCCGACGCGTTCTCCGCGCGCATCGCCCGCAACACCAACGCGGTGCTGCTGGAGGAGTCGAAGCTGGGCAGCGTGATCGACCCGGCCGGTGGTTCCTGGTACGTCGAGCAGCTCACCGACGAGCTGGCCAAAGCCGCGTGGGCCGAGTTCACCGCGATCGAAGGCGCGGGCGGCGTCGAGGCCGAGCTGGCCTCGGGCGCGCTGGCCGGGCGCCTGGCCACGACGTGGGAGAAGCGCGCGAAGCGCCTGGCCACGCGCCGCGACCCGATCACCGGCGTGAGCGAGTTCCCCAACTTGGATGAGAAACCCGTGACCAGGGAAGCGGTCGGCTCCACTGTGGACGGTGGCCTGCCGCGGCACCGCTACGCCGAAGCGTTCGAGCGGCTGCGCGACGCGTCGGACGCGTACCTGGCCGCGCACGGGGAACGGCCGAAGGTCTTCCTCGCCACGCTCGGCCCCGTCGCCGCGCACACCACACGTGCCGGGTTCGCCGCGAACCTGTTCCAGGCCGGCGGCATCGAGGCTGTGAACCCGGGCGCCACCGACGATCTGCCCGCCGCGTTCCGGGAAAGCGGGGCGCGCATCGCGTGCCTCTGCGGCACCGACGCCGCGTACGAAGAGCAGGCGGCCGACGTCGCCGCGTCGCTCGGCGCCGAGACGGTGTTGCTCGCGGGCAAGGCGAGCTACCCGGGCGTGAGCGGCAACGTCTTCGCCGGCTGCGACGCGCTCGAAGTCCTGACCGGCATCCACGCCAAGCTGGGAGTGTCCGCATGAGCATCCCGAACTTCGCCGACGTCCCGCTCGGCACACCCGAGCCGGGAGACCGCGCCGCGTGGGCGCAGGCCGTGCAGGACGCCACCGGCAAGGGCGCCGACGCGCTGGCCTGGGAGACGCCCGAGGGCATCGGCGTGAAGCCGGTGTACACGGCCGAGGATCTGTCCGATGTGGACTTCCTGGGCACGTACCCCGGCATCGCGCCGTTCCTGCGCGGGCCGTACCCCACGATGTACGTGAACCAGCCGTGGACGATCCGGCAGTACGCCGGGTTCTCCACCGCGCAGGAGTCCAACGCGTTCTACCGCCGCAACCTCGCGGCCGGGCAGAAGGGCCTGTCGGTCGCCTTCGACCTGGCCACCCACCGTGGCTACGACTCCGACCACCCGCGCGTGTCCGGCGACGTCGGCATGGCGGGCGTGGCGATCGACTCGATCTACGACATGCGCCAGCTCTTCGACGGCATTCCGCTGGACAAGATGTCGGTGTCCATGACGATGAACGGCGCCGTGCTGCCGGTGCTCGCGCTCTACGTGGTCGCGGCCGAGGAGCAGGGGGTGAAGCCGGAGCAGCTCGCGGGGACGATCCAGAACGACATCCTCAAGGAGTTCATGGTCCGCAACACCTACATCTACCCGCCGCAGCCCTCGATGCGGGTCATCTCCGACATCTTCGCGTTCACCTCGCAGAACATGCCGAAGTACAACTCGATCTCGATCTCCGGCTACCACATGCAGGAGGCCGGGGCGACCGCCGACCTGGAGCTGGCGTACACGCTGGCCGACGGCGTCGAGTACATCCGCGCCGGCGTCGACGCGGGGCTGGACGTGGACAAGTTCGCGCCGCGGCTGTCGTTCTTCTGGGCGATCGGCATGAACTTCTTCATGGAGGTCGCGAAGCTGCGGGCGGCGCGGCTGTTGTGGGCGAAGCTGGTGAAGCAGTTCGACCCTCGCTCGGAGAAGTCGCTTTCGCTGCGCACGCACTCGCAGACGTCGGGCTGGTCGCTGACCGCGCAGGACGTCTACAACAACGTCGCGCGCACCTGCGTCGAGGCGATGGCCGCGACCCAGGGCCACACGCAGTCGCTGCACACCAACGCCCTCGACGAGGCGCTTGCGCTGCCCACCGACTTCTCCGCGCGCATCGCCCGCAACACGCAGCTGCTGCTGCAGCAGGAGTCGGGCACCACGCGGGTGATCGACCCGTGGGGCGGCAGCGCGTTCGTGGAGAAGCTGACCTACGACCTCGCGCGCAAGGCGTGGGGCCACATCACGGAGGTCGAGAGCGCGGGCGGCATGGCGCGCGCGATCGACGAGGGCATCCCGAAGCTGCGCATCGAGGAGGCCGCCGCCCGCACGCAGGCGCGCATCGACTCCGGCCGGCAGCCCGTGATCGGCGTGAACAAGTACCAGGTCACCGACGACATCGACATCGACGTGCTGAAGGTCGACAACGCCGGCGTGCGCACGCAGCAGCTGGAGAAGTTGCGGCGGCTGCGAGCCGAGCGTGACTCCGCTGCCACGGAAGACGCGTTGCGGCGGCTGACCGAGGGCGCGCAGAACGGCGGGAACCTGCTCGCGCTGGCCATCGACGCGGCGCGGGCGAAGGCGACCGTCGGCGAGATCTCCGACGCGCTGGAGAAGATCTGGGGCCGCCACTCCGGGCAGATCCGCACGATCTCCGGTGTGTACCGGGAAGAGGTGGGGAAGTCGGACAACGTCGAGAAGGCCCGTGCGCTGGTCGAGAAGTTCGCCGAGGACGAGGGGCGCCGGCCGCGCATCCTGATCGCGAAGATGGGCCAGGACGGCCACGACCGCGGCCAGAAGGTGATTGCCACCGGCTTTGCCGACCTCGGCTTCGACGTCGACGTCGGCCCGCTGTTCTCCACGCCCGGCGAGGTCGCGCGGCAGGCTTCGGAGGCGGACGTGCACGTGATCGGCGTGTCTTCGCTGGCCGCCGGGCACCTGTCGCTGGTGCCGGCGCTGCGGCACGAGCTGGCGGAGCTGGGGCGTTCGGACATCATGGTCGTCGTGGGTGGCGTCATCCCGCCGCAGGACTACGACGAGTTGCGTGCCGCCGGTGCCGCCGCCATCTTCGGGCCGGGCACGGTCATCGCCGACGCGGCGATCGGCCTGCTGGAGCAGCTCGCGCACCAGGAGTCCTGAGCCTTGCCGCGCAGGATCGACGTCGCCGCCTACGCGAAGGGCGTGCTCGCGGGCGACCGCGGCACCCTGTCCAAGGCGATCACGCTGGTCGAGTCGCACCGGGCGGACCACCGGGCCCAGGCGCAGGAGCTGCTCGTCGAGCTGCTGCCACACGCCGGCGGCGCCCAGCGAGTCGGCATCACGGGCGTTCCCGGTGTCGGCAAGTCGACTTTCATCGACCAGCTGGGCACCGACCTCACGGCGGCCGGCCACCGCGTCGCCGTGCTGGCCGTCGACCCGTCGTCCACCCGCACGGGGGGCTCGATCCTCGGTGACAAGACCCGGATGTCCCGCTTGGCCGTGGATCCCCGGGCCTTCATCCGGCCGTCGCCGACCTCGGGAACTCTGGGCGGGGTCGCGCGGGCGACTCGCGAGACGATCGTGCTGATGGAGGCCGCGGGCTTCGACGTGGTGCTGGTGGAGACCGTCGGCGTCGGCCAGTCCGAGGTCGCAGTCGCCAACATGGTCGACTCCTTCCTGTTCCTGACTCTGGCCCGCACGGGCGACCAGCTGCAGGGCATCAAGAAGGGCGTGCTCGAACTGGCGGACGTCATCGCCGTGAACAAGGCCGACGGCCCGCACGCGCGCGACGCCGCCCGCGCCGCCCGGGAGCTGTCCGGCGCCCTGCGGATGATCTACGGCAAGGACGCCCCGTGGACGCCGCCGGTGCTCACCTGCAGCGCCCTGGAGGGCTCGGGCCTCGACGAGGTCTGGGCGACCATCGGCCGGCACCGCTCGCTGATGCAGGAATCGGGCGAGCTCGCCGACCGCCGCCGCCAACAACAGGTCGACTGGACTTGGTCGATGGTCCGCGAGCAGTTGCTGGACCGCCTGACCTCGCACCCTTCGGTGCGCGCCCAGGTCGCCGACGTCGAACGCGCCGTCCGCGCCGGCGAACTCACGGCGACACTGGCGGCGGACCGGATCTTGACGGCGTTCGGGGAACCGACGGACGGCTGAGCTGGGTTTTGTGCCGGGGCGGGCCCGCTCGACAGACAGCCCCTCGTGTTGCCGGCTGTTCGACGGCGATCTCGCTGGCGGCAGGGGGTTTCCCTGGTGTCGTCTGGCTGCGGTGCTCAGTTGATCGTCGAGACCGGCCGACTTGGCGCGGCCGCAATCGCCCGCTGTGCCTCCGCGGGTCGATCCCCGATTCCGAATCCCCGATGGTGATCCGCTCGGCCAAGCTCCGGGCGGGCACCACCGGCTTGGCAACCCGCGCAGCTGCTGCCGCCGCAACTTTTCGCCGTCCGAAGGCTCGCTAGTTGAACCTCACCGGCCCCGCCAGACAGCCCCCGCCCTCCCTTGGGGGGCGTCCCCATCCCAGTCTATCGGCCCCTGACCTCGGAAAACTGCCGAAACGAAATCTGTGGACAACTCCGCCCGCCGCGAGCGCCTTGTGGATGAATGCGGAGTAACAAGGCGACACTTCGTAGACGGTGGAGCCACCTTTGCCAACTCCGTAGATGGTTGTGAGGCCACCGCCCGCCAACCCTGCGGAGGGCGGAGCCAACACCGCCAACTTCGCAGGCGATTGCGGAGTCGCCGCCCGCCCAACTGCCGACGGAGCCATCACCGCCAACTCCGCAGCCGATTGCGGAGCCATCGGCCGCCAACCCAGCTGACGGGGGAGCGGCCACCGCCAATGTCGTAGTCGTTTGCGCAGTCACCGCCCGGAAACTCAGCTGCCAGCGGAGCCACCACCCACCAACCCCGACGGACGGCTGACCCACCACCCACCAACCCCCGTTCGAGACACCGACGCAGTGAAACGCCCACCAGACCCACCCTCGGTGGACCAACGGCCCCGTTCGGCTGACGAACGGTCCCCCGAAGTGACTTTGGTCTGACCTCACGACCGCTCCACGCTCCGTGACGACCGGTCACCGTGTGGAGGTGCGGTCGGCGGGCGGTGTCGCGGGCTGAGCGGAGGGGCTCCACCGCGTGGCGGCTGACGTCGCGGGCGTTCGGCGGGCAGAATGCGACGCAGTGCCGTAGAAGGGATGTCATGGCGAAGGTGCGGGGACTGCTGCTGGTCGGCCTGCTGGGCGCGTTGTTCTACTGCGCGGCTCCGGCGGAGGCGGCCGTCGTCGTGGCGCCGGCTCAGGCTCACGTGCAGGTGCCGGCGCGGACGGCGGCACCTGCGGAAGCGGTGTTCCCGGCCCCGCAGCAGGCGGCGCCGGGCCCGGTGCTCGACCCGACGCAGACCGACAAGGCCAACGCGCAGAAGACGCGGAACAAGCTGATCGCGGGCGGGATCGCCGTCGTGCTGCTCGCGATCGTGTTCTTCGGGCGGCGGAAGCGCAAGAAGGGCAACGGCTGAACGGGCCCGTTCACCCAGACCGAATTTCGTCGGGCCGTTCAACGCAGATCCGGTACCGGCCGTCTCGGCTCCCCCGCCGCGGCGAGCGGCTTGCCACCTGCATGGTGCACGATCATCTGCAAATGCGTACGACAGATCGAACGGCACGGTGCGGGTCCCCAGGCACCACCCGTGTTGCGGGAGGAGGTGCGGCGTGACTGTGCTTGATTCACGTCCGGACGTTCCAGGTGATTCCGAGGGTCGCATGGCCAACCCGATCGAGGCGCCCACCGCGCTGATCACCGAAGCCGGCGTCAGCATGGCACCTGTGGAGGATCTCGGTGCGGGTCGCGGCCCGTTCTGGCTGGACGACTGGCTGCGGGCCAACGTCACCGACGTGCTCGCGTGGCGCCGCCACATTCATGCCCACCCGGAGCTGTCGCGGCACGAGTTCGCGACGACCGAGCTGGTCGTGTCGCTGCTGCGCGCCGTCGGTCTCAAGCCGTGGGTGCTGCCCGGCGGCACCGGCGTGGTGTGCGACATCGGCCAGGGCGAACGCTGCGTCGCGCTCCGGGCCGACATGGACGCGCTGCCGCTGACGGAGGACACGGGCCTCCCGTACGCCTCCACCACGGAGGGCGCGGCCCACATGTGCGGGCACGACGCCCACACCGCCATCCTGCTGGGCGCGGCCCGCGCGCTGGCCGGCGCGCCCGAGCTGCCCGGCCGTGTGCGCCTGATCTTCCAGGCCGCCGAGGAGGTCATGCCCGGCGGCGCGCTGGACATGATCGCGGCGGGTGCGCTCGAAGGCGTCGAACGGATCTACGGCCTGCACTGCGACCCGCGGTTGGAAGTCGGCAAGATCGGCACCCGCGTGGGCGCGCTGACCTCGGCCGCCGACCTGATCGAGCTGCGCCTGACCTCGCCCGGCGGCCACACGTCGCGGCCGCACCTCACCGCGGACCTCGTGTACGCGCTGGGCACGGTCATCACGTCGCTGCCGTCGGTGCTGTCCCGCCGCGTCGACCCGCGCTCGGGCACGGTGCTCGTGTGGGGCGCGGTGCACGCCGGCCAGGCCGCCAACGCGGTCCCGCAGGACGGCGTGCTGCGCGGCACCCTGCGCACGGCCGACCACGAGGTGTGGACGGCGCTCGAACCGCTCGTCGCGTCGTCCGTGGAGTCGCTGCTCGCGCCCACCGGCGTCGGCTTCTCGCTCGACTACCGCCGCGGCGTGCCCCCGGTCGTCTCCGACCCGGAGTCCACGGCGCTGCTGCGCGCGGGCGTCGAAGCCGCCCTCGGCGAACAGGGCCTGGCCGGCACGGAGCAGTCCTCCGGCGGCGAGGACTTCGGCTGGTACCTCGAGCACGTCCAGGGTGCCTTCGCCCGCCTCGGCGTGTGGCCCGGCCCACCCGCGCCCCAAGCCGACATCCACCGCCCCACCTTCACCCTCGACGAGCGGGCGCTGATGGTCGGTGTCCGCACACTGGTTCACACGGCGCTGGCCACCCTGGCCTGAGGTTCGGGCCGCGGTTGGCCCCGGCCATGAGGTCGGCCCGCCCCGTCGGGACGGGCCGACGGGGTCGCGGGAAGGGCGAGCGCGGCGCTGCGGTTGACGTCCGCACGCTGGTCCACGAGGTGCCGTCCGCTTTGGCCCGAGGTTCGGGCCGGCGCTGGCCTCTGGCCGAGAGGTCAGCTTGCCCCGTCGGGGCGGGTCGGCGGGCGCTGCGGTTGACGTCCGCATGCTCGACCACGAGGTGCCGGCCGCTTTGTCCTGAGGTTCGGGCTGTGGTTGGCCCGGCCGCGACGGCGGCCTGTCCCGTCGGGCCGGGTCGGTGGGTCGCGGGAGGGGCGAGCGGGCGCTGAGGTTGGCGTCGGCACGTTGGTCCACACGGCGCTGGCCGCTCTGGCCTGAGGTTCGGGTTGGCCCGGCGGCGCGGTCGGCCTTACCCGTCGGGGCGGGGTCGCGGCCGACAGGCGAGGTGCTGCGGCGAGCGGGTCGCTGAGGTTGACGTGCGAACGCTTGTCCACACGGATCTGGCCTGAGGTTCGGGCGCCGGCTGCGGTTGGCGCGGCCACGAGATCGGCGGGGTCGGGCGTGTCCGCGGCCGAGGAGCGAGGCATCCTCGGCGAGCGGGCGCCGATGGTCGGTGTCCGAACGCCGGTCCGCCCACCGCAGGCCGCGCTGGCCTGAGTTATCCACAGGCTCACCCGCTTGAGTTATCCACAGCTCGGCCGAGCTGTGGATAACTCAAGCGGGTGGTTTTTGCCTCTACGCAAAGCCCTGTGGACACCTATTTCACCCGGTCTCGTGAACGCTCAGCACGCCGCCACCCGGCCTATTCACCGCGGGTGATCGCCAGTCGCCGCAGCACTTCCGCGAAAGTGCTTGAAACTAGCGTTTTTACTTACCCCCCAACAGATCCACGCCACCTATAAGCACGTTCGACAACACATGCGACGGCCGCAAAACAAAGCGTCGCAAGCGGAAAACGTGAAGAGGTGTCAGGGCTTTACCGGCTGATGGTGAACACTGTTCATGATGCCCAGGTCAGCGCGTGAATCCGCCGAGTTGTCCACAGGGCTGTGGTCAGCCGGTGATCCCGGAGCACGGCCGGGTGCGCAGGTCATCCACATAGTCCGCGGGGGCTCCGGCGGCCTCGGCGGCGTCGGCGAGCACGCCCAGGTAGCGGGCGGACGGGAGGCCGCCTTCGTAGGCGTCGAGCACGTACAGCCAGGCGAGCACCGAGCCGTCCATGGTCTGGACGCGGAGGCGGATCTTGTTGTGCATGCCGAGCTCGCCGCCTTCCCAGCGGTCGAGGCCGGCCTCGTCGAGAGAGGTCACGTCGTAGAGCACCACGAAGACGCGGGAGGCCGGGTCCTCGACGATGGTGGCCAGCGCGCCTTCCCAGCCGAGGTCCTCGCCCCCGAAGGTCAGCCGCCAGCCCTCCAGCCAGCCGGTGCCGGCCATCGGTGCGTGCGGGGCGCGCTCCAGCATCTGGGCGGGCTCCATGTTCGATCCGTAAGCGGCATACAACGGCACGGGCGACAGCCTAGCGACCCGCCCCGCGCACAAGCGGATGCACATGCCGTGTCCGGCCACTTCGCTGGTCGCGGACCCCTCCGCGTAACGTTGGGACCACCGGCCACACGCGTATCGAGGAGGACCTCAGGTGACCAGGATCGTGATCATGGGCGGGGGCCCGGCGGGTTACGAAGCCGCCTTGGTCGCCGCCCAGCACGGCGCCGACGTGACGATCGTCGAGCGTGACGGCCTGGGCGGCGCTTGTGTCCTCTACGACTGCGTTCCGTCGAAGACGTTCATCGCGTCCTCCGGCGCGCTGGCGAAGATGCACGACCTCGGTGAGCTGGGCATCAACACCGACCTGGCCGACACGAGCGTCGACCTGCCGACCGTCCACGGCCGGGTGAAGGGCCTCGCGCTCGCGCAGTCGGCCGACATCCGCGCCCGCGTGCAGCGCGAGGGCGTGCGGGTGGTCAACGGCACCGCCCGCTTCTGTGACGAGGAGCCGGGCCTGGCGACGCACAAGGTCGCCGTGACCCACGCCGACGGCACCACGGAGGCGCTGCAGGCCGACGTCGTCCTCATCTCCACCGGCGCCACCCCGCGCGTGCTGCCCGGTGCCGTGCCCGACGGCGAGCGCATCCTCGACTGGCGCCAGCTCTACGACCTCACCGAGCTGCCCGAGCACCTCGCCGTGATCGGTTCGGGTGTCACCGGCGCCGAGTTCGCGTCGGCCTACACCGAGATGGGCGTGAAGGTCACCGTGGTGTCCAGCCGCGACCGCGTGCTGCCCCACGAAGACGCCGACGCCGCCGCGGTGCTCGAAGAAGTCTTCTCGCAGCGCGGCACCACCGTCGCGAAGCACGCGCGCGCCGAGCGCGTGGAGCGCACGGAGAAGGGCGTGGAGGTCCACCTGGCCGACGGCCGCGTGATCGAGGCCAGCCACGCGCTGATGACCGTCGGGTCCATTCCGAACACCGCCGACATCGGCCTCGACCGCGTGGGCATCGAGCCCGGCCCCGGCGGCTTCATCACCGTCGACCGCGTTTCGCGCACCAGCGTCCCCGGTATCTACGCCGCCGGCGACTGCACCGGCTTGCTGATGCTCGCGTCGGTCGCGAGCATGCAGGGCCGCATTGCGATGTGGCACGCGCTGGGCGAGGGCGTCGCGCCGATCAAGCTGAAGACCGTGGCCGCCAACGTGTTCACGCACCCGGAGATCGCGACGGTCGGCATCAGCCAGCACGCCATCGACTCCGGCGAGGTGCCGGCGCGCACGATCATGCTGCCGCTGGCCACCAACGCGCGCGCCAAGATGGAAGGTCTGCGCCGCGGTTTCGTGAAGCTCTTCTGCCGCCCCGCCACGGGTGTGGTGGTCGGCGGTGTGGTCGTGGCGCCGTCGGCGAGCGAGCTGATCCTGCCGATCGCGCTGGCCGTGCAGAACCAGCTGACGGTGGACCACCTGGCCCTGACGTTCTCGGTGTACCCGTCGCTGTCGGGTTCGATCACCGAAGCCGGGCGCCAGCTGATGCGCCACGACGATCTCGACTGATCTCGACTGATCCGGTACGAAGGTTTTTCCGTTCCCGCGCAACCCCACGTGGCTCGCCGCGTCTTGTGCGGTGACAGGCTGATGTGACGACGCACGACAAGGGGTCAGCGGGTGCGCAAGAGGGCGGTTTTCGTTGCGGCGATGGCGATCGGGACGATCGCCGTGGCCGGCCAGGCAGTGGCGGCGACCGGAAGGCCCGCGCTCGCCGCAGCGCCCGCACCGGCCGTGACCGTGCAGCTGAACCAGGACACGGCGGCCCTGCACGGGCTGGTGAACCACTTCCAGCGCGGCGAGTCCAACGTCGCCCTCGCCGACTGCCCCGGCGCCAAGGCCGGCTCGACCACGTTCAGCTCACCAGTGCTGAAGTTCGCGAACTACGACTTCGGTCCCTTCATCGGCGTCAACGCGACCGTCTCGGCCGACGCCGACCTCGTGTCCGGCACCGCCGCCGGCGACTACCCGCTCACGGTGGCGTGCGGCGGAAAGACCTACAGCGCCACGTTCACCGTGCCGGCCGCCCAGGTGGCGACAGTTCCGGAAGGCGCCGCGAAGGCGGGCGACGGAAGCCTCGCCGAATAACGCAGCCAGACCCACGAAAAAGCCGCCGGGAACCATTTCCGGCGGCTTTTTCGTGTGCTTCGAACCCAGTTCCCGATGTGCCCGAATCGTTACCCTGATTGACAACCCGGTGCAGGTCAGAGACGTCTTCATGGTGTCGGAGGAGCACACCCGTGCGGCAGGGGGAACTGCGCACGCGGGGTTGCAGAATCCGCTGTTCTCCGTTGCGAAAAATCATTTGAGGGGAAATTCCATGAAACGCATTGCGGTAATTTCGTCGATTGTCGCGGCCGGCTTCCTCCTGGCGGCGCCGGCCTTCGCGGCCGAAGCCACCACGCCGACCACGCCGACCACGCCGGAGCAGCCGACGTCGAGCACACCGGTCCCGCCCACCTCGGACAAGCCCACGCCACCGACGGGCGACCACAAGCCGCCCAAGCCGTCGGTGTCGGTCCTGCCGCGCGCGGCCAGAGCCGGTGACTCGGTCACGGCGCGCGTGGTGTGCACGCCGAAGACGACCATGACGCTGTCTTCGTCGGTGATCACGTTCGGGAAGCTCGAAGCCGTCGGGACCGAGGCGGACCTCGACACCGCGACCGTCTACCAGACACTCGCGGACGTGAACAAGAACGCGAAGCCGGGCACCTACACCGTCACGTTCCTGTGCGGCAAGGCGAAGCTCACGGAGAGCTTCAAGGTCCTGCCGGCCAAGGACGCCGTGGCGACCCCGCCGACGACGCCGAAGCAGGTCACCAAGGTGCCGGTGGGGGCGCCGCAGACCGGTGGCACCGACGGTCCCGTCGACGACTCGTCCTCCGGGCTCGCCGTGGCCGCGGGCGCGATGGGCGTGCTCGCCGTCGGCGGCGCGGGCATGGTGCTGGCGCGGCGGCGCTCGCGCGGCTGACGAATCCCGGTCGCCGGAGGGGAGTCGCGGCCCCTCCGGCGACCGCGCTCGGTCACCTGGTTGGGTGCTCAGTGCGCCCTCGGGACCCGAAGGGGGAGACATGTTCAGGAAGAGTTTCGCCGCAGTGGCTCTGGCCGCGCTGGCCGTGCTGGGTGGCTGCGCCGCCCCGTCCGCTTCGTCCCCGCCGCCGGTGGGGCATTCCCTGACGCCGCCGGCACCCGAGACGTCCGTGGTGCTGCCGAAGTCCAGACCGGTGTCGTTGGACATCCCGAAGATCGACGCGCACTCCACGCTCGTCCCGCTTGGGCTCAACGCCGACAACACCGTGCAGGTCCCGCCGGTGAGCACGCCGTTGCAGGCGGGCTGGTACGAGTACTCGCCGACGCCGGGGGAGCGCGGGCCGGCGGTGGTGCTCGGGCACGTGGACGGCAACAAACACGAGGGGATCTTCTTCCACCTCAAGGAAATGGCCCCCGGGGACCAGGTGTCGATCAAGCGCGAAGACGGCAGCACGGCGCACTTCGAAGTGACCAAGGTGGACCAGGTGCCGAAAGATGTGTTCCCGAGCGACGCGGTGTACGGCGACACTCCCGACGCGCAGCTGCGGCTCATCACGTGCGGCGGCGCGTTCGACCGCGCGGCGCACAACTACGAGGACAACGTGATCGTCTACGCGCGACTCGTCGCCGACGGTCACTGATCGCTGCTCGTTCGTGATGGTTCGGGTTTTTGTCGGTCGCCGGTGCAAGACTGTGGCCGCAGACACAATCCGCAACGGATCATGGGGAGTGCAGATGTTGTTCCGCGACGAACGCTGGCCCGACGGCACGCCGTGCTGGGTCGACCTGATGGTGCCCGACAGAACCGCCGCCGCGACGTTCTACCAAAGCCTGCTGGGCTGGGACGTGCAGTTCGGCGGTGCCGAAACCGGCTACTACGGCATGGCGCAGCTCGCCGGCCGTCCGGTCGCCGGGGTGGGGGAGATCCCGGCCGAGCAAGCCGGCATGCCGGCCGCGTGGACCACTTACCTGGCCGTGTCCGATGTGGACAAGACGGTGGCCGCCATCACCGAGGCCGGCGGCCACGTCGTCGCCCCGCCGATGGACGTGATGACCCAGGGCCGCATGGCGATCGCGACGGACTCGACGGGTTCGGTGTTCGGCCTCTGGCAGGCCGGTCAGCACAAGGGCACGGAGGTCACGCTCGCGCCGGGCGCGCTCGCGTGGAACGAGAACATGTCCCGCGACTTCGCCGCCGCCAAGACGTTCTACGGCAACGTCTTCGGGTATTCGTTCAACGACATCTCCAACGACGAGTTCACCTACGCCACCCTCGACATCGACGGCCGCCCGGCCGGCGGCCTCGGCCAGGCGAACGGCGACTACGAACCGGGCTGGATGACCTACTTCTGGTCGGCCGACGTCGACGCCGCGGCGGCCAAGATCCCCGAGCTGGGCGGCACCGTGACCGAGAACCCGGTGGACACGCCGTTCGGGCGGATGCTCATGGCCAAGGACAACCAGGGCGCGTCCTTCCAGCTCATGGCGCCCAACGAGCAGTCCGGGACCCAAGAGGGCTGGGGCGCCTGACCCGGACGACGCCGCACAGCCGTTTCCACGAACGCGAACGGCCCCCGCCCGAACCCGGACGGGGGCCGTTCGCCGGCCGAAGCAGCGGGTCAGTCGACCCAGTCGAACGTCTTCGTCACGGCCTTCTTCCAGTTGCGGTACTCCGACTCGCGGCGCGACTCGTCCATCGACGGGTCCCACTGCTTGTCCTGCGCCCAGTTCGTGCGGATGTCGTCCTCCGACGCCCAGAACCCGACGGCCAGCCCGGCCGCGTAGGCCGCGCCCAGCGCGGTGGTCTCGGCCACCACCGGCCGGATCACGGGCACGCCGAGGATGTCGGCCTGGAACTGCATGAGCAGCTCGTTCACGACCATGCCGCCGTCGACCTTCAGCGACTTCAGCGGCACGCCGGAGTCGGCGTTCATCGCGTCGATGACCTCACGCGACTGAAACGCGGTCGCCTCGAGCACGGCTCGCGCGAGGTGACCCTTGTTGACGAACCGCGTGAGGCCGACGATCGCGCCGCGCGCGTCCGAGCGCCAGTACGGCGCGAACAGACCCGAAAACGCCGGCACGAAATACGCGCCGCCGTTGTCCTCCACCGTGCGGGCGTGCTCCTCGATCTCGGCGGCCGAAGCGATCATGCCCAGGTTGTCGCGCAGCCACTGCACCAGCGAACCGGTGACGGCGATCGAACCCTCGAGTGCGTAGACCGTGTCGTTGGAGCCGATCTTGTAGCAGACCGTGGTGAGCAGGCCGTTGTCCGACATGACTTTTTCAGTGCCGGTGTTGAGCAGCACGAAGTTGCCGGTGCCGTAGGTGTTCTTGGCCTCGCCGGGCGACAGGCACGCCTGGCCGAACGTCGCGGCCTGCTGGTCGCCCAGGATCCCGGCGATCGGCACACCCGCGAGCGCGCCCTTTTCGCGGACCTTGCCGTATTCCTCCGAGGACGAGCGGATCTCCGGCAGCATCGAGAGCGGAATGCCCATCTCAGCGGCGATGTCCGCGTCCCACTGCAGCGTCTCGAGGTCCATCAACAGCGTGCGAGACGCGTTGGTCGGGTCGGTGACGTGGATGCCGCCGTCGACGCCGCCCGTCATGTTCCACAGCACCCAGGTGTCCATGTTGCCGAAGATCAGGTCACCGGCCTCGGCTTTCGCGCGGGCGCCGTCGACGTTGTCGAGGATCCACTTGACCTTCGGGCCGGAGAAGTACGTCGCCAGCGGGAGGCCGACCTTCTGGCGATAGCGTTCCTGGCCGCCGCCCAGCGCGCCGAGCTCGCCGACGATCTTGTCCGTGCGCGTGTCCTGCCAGACGATCGCGTTGTACACCGGCTTGCCGGTGGTCCGGTCCCACACCAGCGCGGTCTCGCGCTGGTTGGTGATGCCGACGGCGGCGATGTCCTTCGAGGTCAGGTCCGCCTTGGCGAGCGCGCCCGCGGCGACGGCGCGCGTGTTCTCCCAGATCTCCTCGGCGTTGTGCTCGACCCAGCCGGCCTTCGGGAAGATCTGCTCGTGCTCGCGCTGGTCGACGGCGACCACCCGTCCGGAGTGGTCGAAGATCATGCAGCGAGTCGACGTGGTGCCCTGGTCGATCGCGGCTACGTACGAAGTCATCGTTGCTCCCTCGCTCTGGCGAGATCCGTCGGAACGGCGATCTTGTCGGTCATTCGGCGGCCGTCCGCTGGCCTTCCGCCGATTGGTCGGCCGGGACCCGTCCCGGCTCAGGCAGGAACTCACCGGGAGCCTTCTCCCGCGCCGTGAGGACCTGGCCGATGAGCAGGTCGTAGATCAGGATGCCGACCAAACCACCGACGAGTGGCCCGACGATCGGGATCCACCAGTAGTTGCTGAACCAGTCACCGTTGCCGGGGAACGCCTTGTTCCCCCACCCTTCGAACAAGGTCAGCAGCCTCGGTCCGAAGTCACGCGCCGGGTTGATCGCGTAACCGGCGTTCGTGCCGTACGACAGCCCGATCCCTACGACTACGAAGCCGATCAGGGCCGGCCCCAGGTTGCTCTCGGGGGCGTTGTTCCGGTTGTCGATCAACGCCGCGATGATCCCGACGAGGATCGCAGTGCCGACGATCTGGTCGAGCAGCGGTCCCCACACCCCGCCGCCGAAGTACTTGGCCGGGAAAGTCGCGAAGATCGAGAACGTGCCCAATGAGTCCGGTCGCGACAGTGGTGGGTTTTGCGCTGCGTTGAAGGCGTCGATGGCGTCGTGGTAGACGGCGTAGACCACTGCGGCGCCGGCCAGCGCGCCGAGTACCTGGGCCAACCAGAATGGCGCCACCTTGGCCCAGGCGAACTTCCGCCGCACGGCGAAGGCCAGAGTCACCGCCGGGTTGAGGTGCGCGCCGCTGACGCCGGCTGTCATGTAGACCGCGAACATCACCGCGAAGCCCCAGCCGAACGCGATGATCAGCCAGTTGGACGCACCGAAATCGACCGATTGCCGGCCGGATCCGGGGAGACCGACCACGGCGACCGCGACCGAGCCACAGCCGAGCAGGATGATGACGGCTGTCCCGAGAAACTCGGCGAGCATTTCGCCGCCAATGTTCGAGCGTAGTCGGCTCCAAGCGTTTGACCTCTGAGAGTTTTGCTCGCTCATCGCTTCCCCTCTCAATTCGACGCCTCCTTGCGTCGAGACCTACCATGCTGCTCTGCCTCGCCGGAACGGACAAGTTTCCGGTTGGGCGGAACGCTCGGTCCTCGTGCGATGCTGGGAGTGTGTACAACCGTAAGTTGCAAGGAGGGCAGGCGCTGTGACGGAAGCGAAGCTGGGACCGGCGGCGCGTGAGGAGTCCTGGCAGCGCCTCGGCAAGGAGACCTTCGACCTGGTCGTGATCGGCGGTGGGGTCGTGGGTGCCGGGACAGCACTCGACGCGGCGACGCGCGGCCTGCGCGTGGCCCTCGTAGAGGCCCGTGACCTGGCATCCGGCACGTCCAGCCGGTCGAGCAAGCTCTTCCATGGTGGCCTGCGCTACCTGGAACAGCTGGAGTTCGGATTGGTCCGCGAAGCGCTCCACGAGCGCGAGCTGATGCTGACCAAGCTGGCCCCGCACCTGGTCAAGCCGGTGAGCTTCCTGTACCCGCTGACCCACCGCGGGTGGGAGCGGCCGTACACCGCCGCGGGCCTGTTGATGTACGACACGATGGGCGGTGCGCGGTCCGTTCCGGGGCAGAAGCACCTCACCCGCGCGGGTGCTTTGCGGATGGTTCCTGCGTTGAAAAGGTCGGCCTTGATCGGTGGCATCCGCTACTACGACGCGCAGTCCGACGACGCCCGCCACACCATGACCGTCGCCCGCACCGCCGCGCACTACGGCGCCGTGGTGCGCACGTCGACCCAGGTGGTGGGTTTTCTGCGCGAAGCCGACCGCATCTCGGGCGTGCGGGTGCGGGACGTCGAGGACGGGCGTGAAACGGAGATCCAGGCCGGCGCGGTCATCAACTGCACCGGTGTCTGGACCGACGAGCTGCAGCGCCTCTCGGGCGGGCGCGGGCGGTTCCGCGTGCGCGCGAGCAAGGGCGTGCACATCGTGGTGCCGCGCGACCGGATCGTCTCGGAGTCGGGGCTGATCCTGCGCACTGAAAAATCTGTCCTGTTCGTCATCCCGTGGCGCAACCACTGGATCGTCGGGACCACGGACACCGACTGGCACCTCGACCTGGCGCACCCCGCGGCCACGAAGCACGACATCGACTACATCCTCGACCACGTGAACACGGTGCTGGCCACACCGCTCACGCACGACGACATCGAGGGTGTGTACGCCGGCCTCCGTCCGCTGCTGGCGGGCGAAAGCGAGGAGACGTCGAAGCTCTCGCGTGAGCACGCCGTCGCGCGCGTCGCGCCGGGCCTGGTCGCCATCGCCGGTGGCAAGTACACGACGTACCGCGTGATGGCGGCCGACGCCGTCGACGCGGCCGTGGTGGACCTGCCGGGCCGGCCGCCGTCGTCCATCACGGACCAGGTGCCGCTCGTCGGTGCCGACGGCTACCACGCGCTCGTGAACCAGGCCGACCACCTGGCCGCGCAGCACGGCCTGCACCCGTACCGCGTGCGGCACCTGCTCGACCGCTACGGCTCGCTGGTCCACGAGGTGCTCGCGCTGGCCGACGGCCGTCCGGAGCTGCTCAAGCCGATCGACTCCGCGCCCGACTACCTGGGTGTCGAGGTCGTCTACGCCGCCAGCCACGAAGGCGCGCTGCACCTGGAAGACGTGCTCGCGCGACGCACCCGCATCTCCATCGAGTACGCCCACCGCGGCGCCGACTGCGCCGACCAGGTCGCGCGCCTCGTCGGCGAGGTGCTGGGCTGGTCCGCGGAGACGATCAAGCGCGAGGTCGACGTCTACACGGCCCGCGTGCAGGCCGAACGCGAATCGCAGTCGCAGCCGACGGACGAGTCGGCGGACGCGCTTCGCGCCGCGGCGCCGGAGGCTCGGTCGGGCATCATCGAGCCGGTGAGCTGAGGTTCCGTCGTTGCCGTGGAGGGCACCACGAGGTGCCCTCCACGGCGATTCACCGTCGCTGAATTTTCACCGCTGGTTCAGGCCTTGCGAATCCACCTGATCAACGGCTCGCCGGTCGGCGCCGGCGTCCGCTCCGGCCCCACGTACGTGAACCCGCACTTCGCGGCGACCGACGCCGACACGACGTTGCTCTCCTCGTGCCGGTAGCTGATCTCCTGCAGCCCGAGCCCGCCGAAGCCGTAGCGGAGGGCCGCGCTGAGCGCCGTGCTCGCCACGCCCTTGCCGCGCTCCGTGGGATGCGTCCAGACGGACGCTTCGGCCGTGTCGAACGTCAGGTCCAGGTCCCGCAACCCGACCTCCCCGAGCAGCCGCCCGGTCGTCGGCTCCGCGACCGCCCACGAGCACCGCTCGTCGCACGACCACTGCGCCGTGCGCAGCGCGATGTACTCGGTGGCTTCGTCGAGCGTTCGCAGCCGGTAGTTCAGCACGTACCGCCGGTGCTCGGGATCGGCGAACGCCTCCATCAGCGCGGCCCGGTCGTCGAGGTGCCGGTCCGCCCGCAGCTGGCGCAGGTAGTACGCGCCCGCGTTGATCTCCACGGGTTCCACGTCACGAGGGTAACCAGAGTCGGGTGCTCAGCGCTTCCGCATGACGGGTGCGCCACTCTGGTCGAGCGGCCGATTGGACGCGATTTCGGGCCGGCGTCACCGACGGATCGGTCAGAGCAGCCCGCGCCGGTACGCCTCGCCGACGGCGGCCGCGCGGTCGTTCACGCCCAGCTTGGCGTAGACGTGCAGCAGGTGGGTCTTGATGCTGGCCTCGCTGATGAACAGCTGGTTCGCCGCCGCGCGGTTGGTCGCACCGGCCGCGACCAGGCGCAACACGTCGAGTTCGAGGGCAGTCAACGCGCCCGGCGCCGGACGTCGAAGCGGCGCCATCAGGCGCGCAGCCACCGCGGGTGCGAGCACCGACTCGCCGCGGGCGGCGGCGCGCACGGCGTGCTGCAGATCGGCGACGGGCGCGTCCTTCAGCAGGTACCCGGTGGCGCCCGCCTCGATGGCGGGCAGGACGTCGGCCTCGGAGTCGTAGGTGGTGAGGACCAGGACGCGCACCGCGGGGTGCTCGGCGGCGAGCCGGCGGATCGCGCCGACGCCGTCGAGTTCGGGCATGCGCAGGTCCATGAGGACGACGTCGGGGTGGTGGCGCGCGACGAAGGCCAGCGCCTCGACGCCCGTGGCGGCCTCGCCGATCACCTCGATGTCGGCGCAGCCCTCGAACGCGCCGCGCAGGCCGTCGCGGACGATGGGGTGGTCGTCGGTGAGCAGGAGGCGGATCATCGGTCCGCCGGGATGGCCGGGAGCTGCACGTTGACCGCGGTGCCTTCGCCCGGCGCCGATTCGAGCGCGAACGTCCCCGCCACGCGCCGCACGCGCTGGCGCATCGCCTGCAGGCCGAAGCCGGTGCCGTCGCCGCGCTCCGGTGAGGCGGGGTCGAAGCCGGCGCCGTCGTCGCGGACGTCGAGGAGCACCACCTCGCCGGCGTAGGTCAAGGAAACGGCGATCCGCGAAGCGCGGGCGTGTTTTTCCGCGTTGGCCAAGGCTTCCTGCGCGACGCGGTACAACGTCACCTCCAGCTCCGGCAGCAGCGGCACGGGTTCGCCACTCGTCTGGGCGGTCACGGCGACACCCGAAGTGCCGGTGACGCGCCGCGCCAGCTCCGCCAGTGCGTCGGGCAAGCGCGAGTCCGTGAGTGGTTCGGGCCGCAACGCCTGCACGGCGCGGCGGGCCTCCGTGAGGCTGTCCTTGGCGAGCGTGTGGACCTGGCTGAGGTGCCGCTGCCGGGAGTCCGCGGACGAAGCCCGGTCCGCGGCCTGCAGCTGCGTGACGATGCCGGTGAGGCCCTGCGCGAGGGTGTCGTGGATTTCGCGGGCCATGCGCTGGCGTTCGTCGTGCACGCCCGCCTCGCGCGCCTGGGTGAGCAGCTGCGCGTGGAGCCCGGCGTTCTCCTCGAGCGCGGTTTCGAGGCGGGCGTTGGCCTCGGCGAGGGCCGCGTTGGCGCGCCGCCGTTTGTCGTTCTCCGCGCCGACGAACCACGCGGCGTACAGCATCGGCCCGACGACCGAAGCCACGGACACCCACGCCGGCGCCGGCGTGTCCGTGCCCAGGATTTCCTTGGCCAGTAAGGGAATCGCGGCCGTCGCGGTCACGGCGAAGACGCTCCAGCGCGCGGCGAACAGCACGAACGCGATGGGGTAACCAACCGACGCGAAGGCGGTGTACGTGGTGTCGAGCGTCGTGAGGGCGGCCGCCCCGGCGAGCAGCCCGGCGAAGAACCCGACCGCGAGCCACGGGTGCCGCTCCCGTTGCGGGAACAGCGGCACGAGCAACAGCAGCCACGCTGCCGACAGGCCCGCGACGACGAGCGTCACCGTGCCGACGTGGTCACCCGCCGCCCAGATCGTGCACACCGCGAGCACCACGATCCCGATCGCGGCGAACAGCGGCCCGGCCAGCCGCTCCCCGCGCGGGTGCACGGCACCCGGCACCACACCCATCATGGGCGCGATTCTCGCAGCTCGACGCCGCCGCGGGGGTCCACCGTTCGACGCCGGCCTCCACCGATCGGTGGATCAGCGCCGGCGCCAGCCCGTGATCAGCAGGATGGCCAAGGGCAGCGCGAAAACGAGGATGAGCCGCCCTCGCGAGAGCACGAACACCGCGATCGCCACCACCACGGCGATCGGCACGGCGAACCGCAGCGCGAAGCGCATCAACGCGCTGTCGCCGGCGGGGCTCGGAGCGGGCACGGCGGTGGCCCCGGCCCGCGGAATCGCCAGCAGCGCGCTGGGCCGGGGTGAGGGCAGGTCGTCGAAGAGGGGTTCCAGGTCGCTGACCCGCTTGGCGGCCGTGACCTTGGCCGAACGGGTGCCGTATTCGTCGACGTCCAGGCGGCCGGTGCGGACGTGCTCGGAAAGCACATCCAGCGCGTCCTGGCGTTCTTCGTCGCTCAGCCGCATGTCGGGCACGGGGTCCGCCTCACCAGCGGTCTCGTCGGCGGCGGTCGCGGAACTCGTCACGAATTTCCCGACGAGCCTCGCGGTGGTAGAGCCGGTGTTCGCGGCGCGCGCGGTCCCGATGGTCGTAGCGGTCGCCGCCGTGGCCCCACAGTGCTCGGCCGATGATGCTGAGCGCGATCGGCGCGATGACCAGCGGCCACGCGGGCAGCGTGCTCGTCGCGATCAGCGCGATGGTCGCGATCCACACCAGCGGCACCAGCGCGGCCACTGCTCGCTGGCCACCGTTCCAGCCGTCCGGCCGGGCCACTGCCGTCTGCGGGGCCGGGGCGGGAACCGGAGGCGCGGCGGGAGCAGCGACGGGCGCCGCGCCGCCATACACCGGGTGCGGAGCGGGCAGGTCGTCGAACAGCCCCGCCAGCTCACCCCGCGTCTTGGCCGCGGTGATGCGCGCCGAGCGCTCGCCGTACTCGTCGATGTCGATCCGCCCCGCGCTCATGTGCTCACCGAGCGCATTCAGCGCGGATTCCCGTTCCTGGTCGCTGATCCGCAGTTGCGGAGACGGCACCTCTGTCACACCGACGATGGTATGCCGCCCCGGGCCTGCGGACCCACGACATTCAGCACAACTTCAGTCCTTGAGCTCCAGAAGTTGCGTTCCCTGAGTCACGGCGGCGCCGACCTCGACCGAAAGCCCCGTGACGGTGCCCGCTTTGTGCGCCGTGACCGGGTTTTCCATCTTCATCGCCTCGAGGACCACGATCAGCTCGCCCGCTTCGACGTGCTGGCCTTCCTCCACGGCGATCTTCACGATCGTGCCCTGCATCGGCGCCGTGACGGCGTCGCCACTCACCGCTGCCTTCGCGCCGCCCGAGCGCTTGCGCGGCTTGGCCTTAGTGGCCGTCGCCCCGCCGCCCGCGCCTTCGAGCGCGAAGCCGCCCGGCAGCGACACCTCGAGCCGCCGGCCGCCGACCTCGACCACCACGTTCTGGCGCGGCGCTTCTTCCTCGGCCTCGGTGTCGGGTGCGGTGAACGGCTCGATCTTGTTGTCGAACTCGGTCTCGATCCAGCGCGTGTGCACGGAGAAGCCGTTTTCGTCGCCGATGAACGCCGGGTCGTCCACGATCACGCGGTCGAAGGGCAGCACGGTCGCCATGCCCTCCACCACGAACTCGGCCAGCGCGCGCCGGCTGCGCTCGAGGGCGTTGTTGCGGTCGGAACCGGTGACGATCAGCTTCGCGAGCATCGAGTCGAACTGGCCGCCGATCACGCTGCCGGACTCCACGCCGGAGTCGACGCGCACGCCGGGGCCGTTGGGCGAGATGAACTTCGTGACCGTGCCCGGCGCCGGCAGGAAGCCGCGGCCGGCGTCCTCGCCGTTGATGCGGAACTCGATCGAGTGCCCGCGCGGCTCGGGGTCTTCGGTGATGCGCAGCTTCTCGCCGCGCGCGATGCGGAACATCTCGCGCACGAGGTCGAGGCCCGTCGTCTCCTCGGAAACGGGGTGTTCCACCTGCAGGCGGGTGTTCACCTCGAGGAAGGAGATGGTGCCGTCGGTGGCCACGAGGTACTCGACGGTGCCGGCGCCGTAGTAACCGGCCTCCTTGCAGATCGCCTTGGCCGAGGAGTGGATCCGGGCGCGCTGGTCGTCGGTGAGGAACGGCGCGGGCGCCTCCTCGACGAGCTTCTGGTGGCGGCGCTGCAGCGAGCAGTCGCGCGTGCCGACCACGATCGCGGTGCCGTGCTGGTCGGCCAGCACCTGCGCCTCGACGTGGCGCGGCTTGTCGAGGTAGCGCTCCACGAAGCACTCGCCGCGGCCGAACGCGGCCACCGCCTCGCGCGTCGCGGATTCGAACAGCTCGGGGATTTCCTCGCGCGTACGGGCGACCTTGAGGCCGCGCCCGCCGCCGCCGAACGCCGCCTTGATCGCCACGGGCAGGCCGTGCTCGTCGGCGAACGCGATGATCTCGTCGGCGTTCTTCACCGGCTGCTTGGTGCCGGGCACCAGCGGTGCGCCGGCGCGCGTCGCGATGTGCCGCGCGGTCACCTTGTCGCCGAGGTCGCGAATGGACTGTGGGCTGGGGCCGATCCACGTGAGCCCGGCATCCAGTACGGCCTGGGCGAAATCGGCATTCTCCGACAGGAACCCGTATCCCGGGTGGACGGAGTCGGCGCCGGAACGCTTGGCCACGTCGAGGAGTTTGTCGATGGAGAGGTAGCTCTCGGCGGCGGTCGTGCCGCCCAGCGCGAACGCTTCGTCGGCCAGGCGCACGTGGGGTGCGTCGCGGTCGGGATCGGCGTACACGGCCACACTTTCGAGACCCGCGTCCTTCGCCGCCCTGATCACGCGGACCGCGATCTCACCGCGGTTGGCGACGAGGATCTTGGTCACCGGACCACCCGTGCTCGCGACGTCCTGCTCGGTCACCCGGTACCTCCCGTGAGCTCCACTGCCTGGTGTCCCGGAGTCTACGGACCGCACTACCCGCTGGGATGAGAGCTGGACCACCCGGTGGTTTCGTTATACCCGCGCGGTGTGGCGCAGCTCGACCGGGAGTTCGGAGTCGAGCACGATCACGTCGTAGGGGTTGACCTGGTGGATCTTCGGCAGGTGCTCGGTGTTGATCATGATCCACGGCTGGTGCTCGCCGCAGCAGTCGATCAGCCGGTCGAGCGCGGTGAACGCGACCAGGGCCACGCGGCCGTCGGGGGTGCGGCGCAGCTCGATGTTGGCACCGGTGCCGCCGTCGGTGGTGCCGGAGACCGGTCCGGTCGGCAGGTACAGGGCCGGGGGGAGGTTGGGGTTCGTCACGGGAACAACATAGACGGACACCGTCCGCAAGGTCGCCTACAGTCTCGGATATGCGGACTTCGCCGACCCGGACCCCACGGTCCGCGCTGCTCACGGCGGTGCTCGCCGCCGTGGTGACGGTGGCGGCGCTGGTGGTCGTCGTCGTGCTGCGGCCGAAACCCGACGGTGCGCCCGGCGTTCCGCCCGTGAGCCTGGAGCCGGCGGCGCCCACCACGGCGACCTGCGGCAGCGGTGCGTGCCGCCAGCTGGCCGCGATGACCGTGGGCGGTACCCCGGTCGTGTTGCTCTCCGACGCGTCCGGCGGTTGGGGGCGCGTGCAGGTGGGGCCGCAGCCGGGCACGGAGTTCGAGCTCGCGATCACCACGATGGGGGCGAAGCTCAACGCGCAGTCGTTGCGCTGCATCGCGGGGGAGACGTCGGCGTGCCTCGTGACCGGCGACGTCGGCGGGGGCGACGGCGCGGGTGGGGCGTACGGCGAGCTGCTGATCGGCTCGGGCGGCGTGTGGCGTGACTTCGGGAAGCCCTACTTCGCCGACGCCGGCACGCTTTCGCTGTTCGACGTCAACACCGACGGCCGGCCCGACGTGATCGTCGTGCGGCACGAGTGTCCGGATGCGACACCGGGCACGCCCAAGTGCCAGGCCGCACCGGTGCTCGCCGAGGTCTACCAGCTGAGCGGCACGGAGCTGGGCTGTACTCGGACGGTGGTGTCGCCGTCGGATCTGAGGGGGTGGCCGCAGGTCGAGGTGCGGGCCTCGGAGCTGCGGCCGTGTGCGGACGGCGGCTGAGCTCGGCTGTTGCTGCTTTCGCCGGTGCCCAGCCGCCGTCGGGTTCGTACTAGGCGCTGACGGGTTCGGCCTTGGCCTTGGCGACCGGCGCGTCGCGCACCGTGTCGTCGAGCAGGCCTTCGGCGCGCGCGACGATGGTCGGGACCACGATCTGGCCGGCGACGTTGGTGGCCGTGCGCATCATGTCCATGATCGGGTTCACGGAGTAGATGAGGGCGATGCCCAGCGCCACCTGCTTGGCGTCGAGGCCGATGAACGCGGTGGTGAGCGTGAGCGCCGTGAGCCAGCCCGTGGTGCCCGCGGTGGCGAGCGCGCCGAGCACGGCGACCACGACGATGCCCACGTACTGCCCGATGCTCAGCTGCACACCCGACAGGTTGGCGATGAAGATGGCGCCGATGGCCGGGAAAACGGCCGCGCAACCGTCCATTTTGGTCGCACTGGCGAGAGGGGTGGCGAAGGCGGCGTAGGACGGTGCGACACCCAGGTTCACCGCGGCCTGACGGGTGAGCGGCAGCGTCGCGGCGGAGGACTGCGAGGCGAACGCGAACTGGATCGCCGTGCCGGCCTTGGCGAAGAACGTGGCCGGGCTGATCTTGGCGACGAACCTCAGCAGGATCGGGTAGACGACGAACAGCACCAGCAGGCAGCCGACGTAGACCGCGGCCGTGGTGGACAGCAGCGGGCGGAAGAGGGCATCGCCGTAGTTGGACACGGCCGCGCCGATCAGGCCGGCGATGCCGAGCGGGGCCAGGCGCACGATCCAGCCGAGGTAGCGCTGGATGATCTCGAAGACGCTCGTCGTGAAGTCGACGAACGGCTTCGCCTTGTCGCCGAGGCTGTAGGCCGCGGCGCCGATCAGCACGGCGAGGAAGAGCACCTGCAGCGTGTTGCCTTCGGCGAAGGCGGAGAAGAAGTTCTGGGGGAGCAGGCCGTCGATGAAGGCGTCCCAGGAGCCCCAGTCGCTCACGCTCTTCGCGGCCTTGTCGGCGTTCTTCGCCGTGGCCGCGATGCCCGCGCCGAGGCCGCCGGCGCCCGGGTTGAACAGCTTGCCGATCGCGATGCCGATGAGCGACGCGATGAACGACGTGATGGCGAACCACAGCACCGTGCGGCCGCCGAGCCGCGCGGCCGTGCGCCCGCCGCCGAGGCCGCGCAGGCTCGTGATGCCGACCACGATCGCCGTGAAGACCAGCGGGATCACCGCGATCTGCAGCAGCGTCGTGAAGATCGAGCCGATCTGGTGCAGCACTTCGGTGAGTGTGGTGGCGCCCGTCGTCCTGGCGAGAACGCCCAGCAGGGCGCCGACGACGAGCGAACCGATCACGGCGGCCGCGAAGACTCGAGGTTTGGTGTACGCGCGGAGGAAGGACACGAAGCCACCCCAGAGGTCGAAAGTTCCCGTTCAGGCCCGAACCGGGCCGAACATGAACTTTCTTCGATCACTCGGTGGAGTGAAAGTCTTCTCAGGATGTGGGAGCGGTCCAGAGATCCACGACACTCACGCCGACCTCGGTCAGCAGACGGCGTACGAGCGGCAGGCTGAGCCCGATGACGCTCGACGGGTCGCCCTCGATGCCCTCGACGAACCAGCCGCCGAGCCCGTCGAGCGTGAACGCGCCCGCCACCTGCAGCGGCTCGCCGGTGGCGATGTAGGCGTCGAGCTCCTCGGCACTGGGCCGTCCGAAGTGGACGGTGGTGCGCTGCGTGCCGGCGGCTTCCTTGGTGCGGTGGCCGTTTTCGACGCGGATGATCGCGTGGCCGGTCAGCAGCTCGCCGGAGTTGCCGGCCATCACCTCCCACCGCCGCCGCGCGATCTCGGGCGTGCCGGGCTTGCCGACCATCTCGCCACCGATCGACAGCATCGAGTCGCACGCCACGATCACCGCGTCGGCGTGGATGCCGGCCACTTCGGCGAACACGGCGTTGCCCTTGGCCGCGGCCAGCGCCATCACCAGCTCGTCGGGCGCCGGATCGGTGAGCGCCGCCGCCACGGCGTCCTCATCGACACCGGACACCACGACACTCGGCTCAAGACCGGCGGCGCGCAACAACGCGAGACGGGCGGGGGACTGGGAAGCAAGTACGAGACGCACGGGTGAAAGCTACCGCGCGTAGCGAGCGTTGCCGAATTGTGACCTGCAACACCCGACCGTGGAGCTAGTTTGTTGTTGCTCGCAACATATCGACCTCAGCTCGCCTCGACGGTATCAAGGCAGATGCCGGGAAGGGACCACGGTGCCGCATGACGGTCCGGGTGACGGAATCCACGCCGCCGACCAGGCTGCGCTCCGCGTGGTGGTCGCGCCTGCGCGCGCCGAAACACCGCGACCCTGTTCGCGCTGGTGGCACTGAGGTCCTGAAGAGCTCCCCACCCATGCGCGGCTGACCCTGCCGCCGGCCTGCGCCCCTCGACTTTCTTCTCCCGCGGTAAACGTGCCGCCCCTCGGCCCCGGCTCCCGCACCGGCGGCCGAGGGGCAGCACGTCTTTGCACGTCGAGGCCGCGGAGGCTTGTTCGGACTGACTGGCCCGCTCGGCCGGATACGGGCGCGGTGGCCCGCAGCTGTCGGCCGCCGCCGGCGTCGCCGGTCCACGCCGCCTTGGGGCCTACTGCCGGCCAACGCTCGTCCGCGGTGGTGCCGCCAGGGACAACCCCGCCGCCGGGGGCCTCGCGCTTGCTTTGCCGTACCCCAGCCGAGCCTCGTGAGCGCGAGTTGAAGCTCAGGCGCTCACGAGGCTCGCCGTGCCTGTCGGGTCAGGCGGTGACCGGGGTTTCCGAGGTGGTCGGGGTGGTGGGTGTCGGGGCGGGGCGGGGGGTGACGCGGCGCAGGAAGGCGGCCGAGACGACGCCCAGGAGCAGCACGGCGATGGGCAGGATCAGGGTGGCGCGGGCGGCGTCGGTGAGGCCGTTGTGGACGGCTTCGGAGGCGAGGCGGCCCGCTTGGGCGGCGACGTCGGCGGGGAGGCCCGGGATGGGCGCGGGGCCGCCGGAGGCGCCGAATTCGCCGGTGGACGCCGCGGCGTGGGCGATGCCGTCGGCGAAGGGCTGGCGGTACTGCTCGGGCAGCTGGGTCGCGGCGGTGGTGGCCTCGTCGGCGATGGAGGCGCTGATGCGGGCCTGCAGGAGCACGCCGATGGCCGCGCTGCCGAGGACGCCGCCGACCTGGCGGGCGGTGTTGAAGATGCCCGACGCGGTGCCGGCGAGCTGGGGCTGCACCGAGGCCATGGTCAGGTTGCTCATCGGCGAGAAGATGCAGCCGATGCCGAGACCGCAGACGAGCAGGGCCGGGATCAGCGCCCACGGGCTGGTGTCCGGGCCGGCCTGCACGGCGATGATGCCGATGCCCAGCGCGAGCAGCGAAAGGCCGCCCATCACGAGGTACTTGCCGTTGATGCGGTCCGACGCGCGGCCCACGAATGGCGCGATGACACCCGACAGCAGCGACATCGGCGCGGTCAGCACACCGGCAAGCGTGGGGCTCAGGCCGAGCACCGTCTGGATGTAGATGATCAGCGGCAGGAACATGCCGGTCATCGTGAAGCCGACGGTGGTGGCCGTGAGCGTGCCCGCGGAGAAGTTGCGGTTGCCGAACACGGCGAGCGGCACGAGCGGTTCGCGGCGGTTGTACTTCTGCCACAGCACGAACGCCACCAGCAGCACCACGCCGGCGCCGATGAACTCGAACACCGTGATGCCGGCGAAGACCGTGCCCCAGTCGTACTGCTGGCCGTTCTGCACACCGAACACCAGGCAGAACAGGCCCGCCGCCGACAGGAAGATGCCGATGAAGTCGAACGCGTGCGCGTGTTTCGGCTGCCAGTCGGGCACGAGCAGCACCGTCAGGACGATGGCGATCACGCCGATCGGCACGTTGACGAAGAAGATCCACTCCCAGCCGAGGTGGTCGACCAGCACGCCGCCCAGCAGCGGGCCCGCAATGGTGGCCAGGCCGGCGACGCCGCCCCACGCGCCCATCGCCGGGCCGCGCTTGGCGGGCGCGAACAGGTGCGTGATGAACGCCAGCGTCTGCGGCGTCATCAGCGCGGCACCGAGGCCCTGCACGGCGCGGGCCGCGATGAGCATCTCGACGCTGCCGGACAGGCCGCACCACAGCGACGCGCCCGTGAACACGATCAGGCCGGCGAGGAACACCCGCTTCGGCCCGAAGCGGTCGCCCAGGCGGCTGGTGAACAGCATCGGCACGGCGTAGGTCAGCAGGTAGACGCTGATCACCCACACCACGGAGTTCAAGCCCGTGTTGAGCTTGCTCAGCATGTTCGGCACGGCGATGGACACGATGGTGGTGTCCAGCAGGATCATGAAGAACCCCAGGCACAACGCGCCCAGCGCGGCCCACGGGTTAGCTTGTCTTGCGTTCATGGTCTTCCTTGGTGATGAGACTGAGGGAGGGCTTCTCGTCCTGGAACCGGATGCGCCCTGAGGAAAGGTCGGCGTACAGGCGTTCGCACCACTCGAGCTCGAAAACCCGGTGGGCGGCGGCGTAGCGGAAGTCGAGCCAGTAGATCTCCGGGACCGCCTTGTTCCGCACCTTCTCGAACATGACCTGGTCCGCCGCGACGCTCGCGCGCAGCAGCGTGAGGCGGTGCTCCAGCTCGACCAGCGACTTGTCCCGGCCGAGGTCGTCGATGACCGCCAGCCCGCTGAGGAACTCCGGGTACTCCTGGGCGACGTCGCCCAGCATCTCCCGCGCCCGCTGCTCGAACACGTCCCGGCCGGCCGTCGTCATCGCGTACACGGTCCGTTCGGGCCGCCGGCCGTCGCGCTGCGTGTCGACGATCTCGACGAAACCGTTGTGCTGCAACCGTTCCACGGTGTGGTAGAGCGACCCGGCCTTCAGCTTCACGCGCTGGTCCACGTACCGCTCGCGCATGAGCTGAGCCATCTCGTAGGGGTGCATCGGCTTCTCGTGCAGCAGCTCCAGCACGGCCACCCCCAGAGCGGTCAGCTTCGCCGCAACCATGGCTGTTGATCCTTTCGAGTGATCCGGCGTGGTTATTCCGTGTGGACTATACGGTGTTGAGTAGAGGCGGGTCCAGTGCGATTTGCGCTGGTGAGCGCGTTGTCGCGCACGGTGATGGCAAGGCTTGGACCCGATGCCGACACGGTAACCGGCGACCCCGACAAAAACGGCGGTCGCTGTGCGTGACCAGCGGAAACGACGCCGCCCGCCGCCCCCGAGAAGGGACGACGGGCGGGTGGTGCGGCGGATCGGCGCGGGCTGCGGTGCTGCGGTGGGAGGTGGCGCCGGGTGTCGCGGAGGATCGGCGTCTCGCGGTGCCGGGGCGGGTGGCCGTGGCCACCGGGTGCGGCGGTGGCCACGGTTGCCGCGCTGTCGAGGTGGGTGGCCGCGGATCGGCGCGGTTCGCAGTACTGCGGTGCGCGGAGGCGGCGGCCGCAGCGGCTCGGCGGCCTGCCTGGCACCCGGAACGACGCAACCCGTCAGCCAGCCACGTGCTGCAGCTGCTTCCGGGCCTCGCGCGCTCGCTTCCCCCACAGGGAGTACCAGCCGGAGATCCCCGTCCCCACCGTCAGTGCGGCTGCGCTCAGGCCCAGGGACCAGTGCACGCCCACCGCGGCGCCGAGGAGGCCGACGGTGAAGCCGCTGCCGGCGCGCAGGCCGTTGGCGGAGACGTTGTAGACGCCGATCACACGGCCCCGTTCGGCCGGTTTCGCGAGCAGCTGCACCACCGTCTGGCCGATCGACATCGACGCCAGGTTCGCCACGCCGCCGATCACCAGCAGGACCAGGGCGAGTGGATAGCTCGCGGTCAGGGCGAAGAAGAGGCTCGACAGCCCGTAGATCGCCGTGCTGACCACGGCCGCGAACACGCTCGGTTTGATGCGGCCCGTCGCCTCGAGCAGGATGCCGCCGAGGACGCCGCCGGCGCCGTTGGCGAACAGGAGCACGCCGTAGGCCGTGCCGGCGCTGCCGGCGCCCAGGTCCTGGGCGAAGATCGGCATCGAGCTCTGCAGGGACGCGCCCACGAAGAACGCGCCGAGCCCGGCCAGGATGATCATGCCGACCATCGTCGGGTTGGCGCCGACCTCGCGCAGCACCCGCACCGAGTCGAACAGCCCCACGCGCGGGCGCGCCACGATGCCGCCGTCGCGGGTGTGGCCGGTGAACTTGGTGCGGAACAAGAAGATCGTGAGCGGCAGGTAGAACGCGACGTTCACGAAGATCCCCGCCACCGGCCCCAGCCCGAGCAGCAGCGCCGACCCGACGACCGGGCCGAAGAGGATCCCCAGGCTGCGGAAGGTCGCGTTGAGCCGCACCGCGCTCGGCAGCTCGGCCGGGCCGACGAAGTCGTGCAGCATCAGCTGTTCGCCCGGACCCCACACGGCGCCCGCGACGCCGTGCAAGATCAGCAGCACGCACGCGCTCCAGACCTGCAGCGTGTCGGTGAGGATCAGCACCCCCCACAGCGCCGACACGAGCATGAACAACGCCTGCGCGGCCTGGATGATCCGCCGGCAGTCGTGCCGGTCGGCCAGCCCGCCGAAGTACACCGAGAACAGCAGGAACGGCACCCAGTGGCTGATCACCTCGAAGCCGGTGAGCGCGGGCGAGTGGAACTTCTCCCACAGCACCCAATACGTGATGACGTGCTCGATGTTGTCGGCCATCATCGCCAGCGCCGCGCCGAACAGGTACGGGCGGCAGTCCTTGTTGTACAGCGCGGCGAACTTGCGCGGTGCGGGCGCGACCGGGCTGTCGCCTTCCTCCAGGACGTGCGTCGGCACGCCACACGCGGAACACATGTCGAGTGACCCCCTTTTGCCGCGGCCTACGCTAGACGCGACGTTGCGTCTTGTCTAGAAGCCGATTAGGCTCGCCGAGGTGGGAAACACCACCGCACCGGACACGCGCCGGCACCACGGGAACCGTTACGGCCGCAGCGAGGACGCACGTCGCGCCGTACTGGAGGCCGCCGACGACCTGCTGGTGGAACACGGCTTCGCCGGGCTCACGATCGAGCGCATCGCGGCGGCCGCGGGCGTGGCGAAGCAGACGATCTACCGCTGGTGGCCGTCCAAAGTGGACATCCTGCTGGACGCGCTGGGCGACGACCTCGCCGAAGAGCTCGTGCCACCCGACCACGGCGACCTGCGCCGCGACCTGCGGGAGCACCTCGCGGCCGTCGCGACCTTCCTGACCACGGCCGACGCCGGCGCCGTGTTCCGCGCACTGATCGGCCAGGCGCAGCACGACCCGGAGCTGGCCGCGCGCCTGCGCGCGGAGCAGATCCACGGGCAGCACGAGCGCGACCGGCTGCCGTTCGAACGCGCGGTCGCCCGCGGCGAACTCCCGGCCGACACCGAGCTCGACAGCCTGGTGGAGCAGTCCATCGGGCCCGTCCACTACCGCGTGCTGGTCACCGGCGCGCCCGTCACGCGCGAGTTCACCGACGCGCTGGCCGACCGCGTGGTGAACGCCTGCGCCGGCATCTGACACACCGCCCCAACGCGGCTTCGGTTGCGCTCGGCGCACCGAACGCCGCTTTGGGTGCGCTCAACGCACCGAACGCCACATTGGGGTGTTTGACGTGCTTGGGTCAGCGCGGCAGGGCGGAGGCGCGCCAAGCGCCGTCGCCCGGTGCGGGCGAAGTGCCGAGCCGGGTCGCGCGGTCGTTCCACCACGACGTTCGCCGCCGAGGCGCGGGTGAGCCACCCGAAGCCGCCGCCACCGCCGCGACGACGGCGGTGAGGGCGGCGAGTTCGGCGTCGTCCGGGTTGCCGCGGACGACGCGGAGCAGGGGGCGATCGCTCACGGGAGACCTCACAGGGGGATGTTGCCGTGCTTCTTGGGCGGCAGCGTTTCGCGCTTGGTCTTCAGCAGCGCCAACGCCTTCGTGATGTGGCCGCGCGTGTGCGCCGGAACGATCACCGAGTCGACGTACCCGCGTTCGGCGGCGGCGTACGGGTTCAGCAGCGTGTCCTCGTACTCCTGGATCAGCTCGGCGCGCAGCGCGTCCACGTCGCGGCCCTCGGCCGCGGCGGCCGCGAGCGTCTTGCGGTGCACGATGTTCGCCGCGCCCTGCGCGCCCATCACCGCGACCTGCGCGGTCGGCCAGGCCAGGTTGACGTCGGCGCCGAGGTGCTTGGAGCCCATCACGTCGTACGCGCCGCCGTAGGCCTTGCGCGTGATCACCGTGACCAGCGGGACCGTGGCCTCCGCGTACGCGTAGATCAGCTTCGCGCCGCGGCGGATGATGCCGTTCCACTCCTGGTCGGTGCCGGGCAGGAAGCCGGGCACGTCGACGAAGGTGAGCACGGGGATGTTGAACGCGTCGCACGTGCGCACGAACCGCGCGGCCTTCTCCGACGCCGCGATGTCGAGGCAGCCGGCGAATTGCGTCGGCTGGTTCGCGACCACACCCACGCTCTGCCCGTCGACACGGCCGAAGCCCACGAGGATGTTGGGCGCGAAGAGCTCGTGGACCTCGAGGAACTCGCCGTCGTCGAGCACGCGGGTGACGACCTCGTGCATGTCGTACGGCGTGTTCGGCGAGTCGGGGATGATCGTGTCGAGCTCGCGGTCGGTGTCGGTCACGTCGTCGAAGAACCCGGCGGGCTCACCCGGCTCGAAGGCCGGCGGCTCGGACAGGTTGTTCTGCGGCAGGTACGACAGCAGTTCCTTGACGTAGGCGATCGCGTCCTCGTCGTCGGAGCCCAGGTAGTGCGCGACGCCCGACTTGGTGTTGTGCGTGCGCGCGCCGCCGAGCTCCTCGAAGGTCACGTCCTCGCCCGTCACGGTCTTCACGACGTCGGGGCCGGTGATGAACATCTGCGACGTCTCGTCGACCATCACCACGAAGTCGGTGAGCGCGGGGGAGTAGACGTGGCCGCCGGCGTTGGCGCCCATGATCAGCGAGATCTGCGGGATCACGCCCGACGCGTGGGTGTTGCGGCGGAAGATCTCGGCGTAGAGGCCGAGGGAGACCACGCCTTCCTGGATGCGCGCGCCGCCGCCCTCGTTCATGCCGATGATCGGGCAGCCGGTCTTGATCGCGAGGTCCATGACCTTCACGATCTTCTCGCCGTACACCTCGCCGAGCGCGCCGCCGAAGACCGTGACGTCCTGGGAGAACACGCACACGGGCCGCCCGTTGACGGTGCCGTAGCCCGAGACCACGCCGTCGCCGTACGGGCGGTTCTTCTCCAGCCCGAAGTTCGTGGAGCGGTGGCGCGCCAGCTCGTCGAGCTCGACGAACGACCCCTCGTCGAGCAGCAGGTCGATGCGCTCACGGGCCGTCTTCTTGCCCTTGGCGTGCTGCTTTTCGATGGCGCGCTCGGATCCGGCGTGCACGGCCTCGTCGTAGCGGCGGTAGAGGTCCGCGAGCTTGCCGGCCGTGGTGTGGATGTCCGGTTCTTCCTCGGGCGGAGTCCCGAGCGGCTGCGTCGCACTGCTCATGAAGCGGAGCTTAGCTACCGCCAGGTCGCTTCGCGTGTGGCGTACGCCTCCCCGGGCATAGGCTGGCGGCGTGCTTCCCGTCCGCCCGCTCGGGCCCGCCGACCTGTCCGCCTGCCTCGACCTCGGAGCCGACCGCGACTGGCCGCGGGAGCACCGCAAGTGGTCGATCCTGCTCGACGTCGGGCGTGGTTTCGGCATCGACGCGCCCGACGGCGGGCTCGCCGCCACCTCGATCCTGGTCGAGACGGGGCCGGTCGCGTCGATCTCGATGGTCGTGGTCGCCGCCCGCTACGCACGCCAGGGCCTGGGCGGCCGCGTGACGTCCGAGGCCGTCGCGGCCGCCGGCGACGCCACGGTGTTCCTGCACGCGAGCGACTTCGGGCTGCGGCTCTACGAGTCCCTCGGCTTCGTGGCCGACGGCGGCTGCGAAGGCCACCTCGGACTGCTCGCCGACGACGGCGGCCCGGCTTCGCGGCCGATCACTCCGTCCGACGTGGCCCGGGTGTACTCGCTCGACGCCGACGCGCAGGGCTTCTCGCGAGAGGCGCTGCTGGACCGGCTGCTGTTCGAGGCCGAGCACGTCCACGTGACGGACGACGGGTTCGCGTTCGGCACCGTGCTGGACGGCGTGACGGTGATCGGCCCGGTGGTCGCTCCGGACGAGGAGCAGGCGCGCTCGTTGATCCGCGGCATCGCGCGAGCGGCCGGGGGCCGGATCCGCGTCGACGTGGATCTCGCCCACCCGGGTCTCTCCGGCTGGTGCCGCGCGTCCGGCCTGCTGCCGATCGGCCCGGCTCCACGCCTGGTCCACGGTGGCCGGCCGCTGCCGGGTGACGCGGCGCGGCGGTTCGCGCCGTACAACCGCGCGCTGGGCTGAGCTCACCGCGCCAGCCAGGACGCCTCGGGTGGTGGCGATGTGGTGCATGTTCGTCTCGCCCCATTCGCCGAGGGTGAGGAGCGCGGTGTTGAGCGCCTGGCCGCGCTCCTCAGGCACGCCAGGCGAAGCCCGTGCCACGGCGAAGTGGGCTTCGCAGTACGGCGAAGGCGTGACCCCGGAGTTGTTCACGCCGCCGGCGACGGGCGACTATCGCGCGGAAGTGTCCTGTGTGGACATCAACCCCCGTGGGCTGGCGCACCTCCTCGAGAATTCTCGGGGCCTCGACGCGCGAGTGCCGGCGGCACCGTAGCGGAGGGTGCGGCCGTCTTCGCCGCGGACGTCGTAGGCGTAGCCCTTCACGAAGACGCGGTCGAACCAGCCTTTCAGCATGGCGGGCGTGCCGTACCACCAGAGCGGGAACTGGAAGACCACGGCATCGGACCAGGTCAGCTTGGCCTGTTCGGCCCGGACGTCGGCCGGGACCGCGGCGATCTCCTCGACGACCGGGTTCCACTTCATGGCGTACAGGTCCGACTCGCGCACGTCGTGGCCGAGGGCGCGCAGCGTCGCCAGGCCCTCGTCGCGCAGCGCGCCACCGAGGGAGTGCGGGTCGGGGTGGGCGAAGAGCCAGAGGACGTTCATGCCGCCAGGGTCGCTCGCGGGCCGGACCGGAAAAAGTGGCCCGATGGACAACCTGTGCAAGAATCAGGCCATGTCCGTTTTCCGGCACCCTGACAGGCACCACGTGGCGGTGCTCGTGCGCCACGGCATGCTCGTGATGGAGCTCGGCATCGTGCACCGCCTGTTCGGCCAGGCGCGCTCGGCCGAGGGCGAGCCGCTGTACGAGGTGGTCACGTGCACGCCCGAGCCCGGCGACGTCCGCACCGACTCCGACGTGGTCATCCCCGTCGCGGTGGGTCCGGAGGCGATCGCCGAGGCCGACACGGTGGTGATCCCGGCGTCGTCGCTCGAGTACGAGCCCACCGGCCGCGAGTACCCGCCGGCGCTGGCCGCCGCCATCGACCGCATCCGCCCCGACGCTCGTATCGCGTCGATCTGCACCGGCGCCTTCGTGCTCGCCGCCGCGGGCCTGCTCGATGGTCGCCGCGCGACCACGCACTGGCGTTCGGCGTGCGAGTTCCAGCTGGAGTACCCGCGGGTGAAACTCAACCCCGACGTCCTCTACACGGAGGACGGCAACGTCTTCACCTCCGCCGGCGTCGCGTCCGGCATCGACCTCTGCCTGCACCTGATCCGGCGCGACTTCGGCGCGGCCGTGGCCAACGAGGTCGCGCGCGGCACCGTCGTCTCACCGCACCGCGAGGGTGGGCAGGCGCAGTTCATCCGCCGCCCGGTGCCCGAGCCGCAGACCGCGTCGACGGGCGCCGCGCGGGCGTGGGCGCTGGAGCACCTCGGTCGGCCGCTGACGCTGCGCGACCTGGCGGCGAAGGAGGCGATGAGCGTGCGGACGTTCACGCGGCGCTTCCGCGAGGAGGTCGGGATCTCGGCGTTGCAGTGGCTCACGCAGCAGCGCGTGGAACGCGCACGGCAGCTGCTGGAGGAGACGGACTTGCCGATCGACCGCATCGCGACCGACTGCGGCTTCGGCACGGCGGCTTCGCTGCGCCAGCACCTGCAGAGCGCGCTCGGGGTGTCGCCCAGCGCCTACCGGAGCACGTTCCGCCGCACCGCGTGAATCGGCGGTCCGTGGGGCACCCTTCGCCCGGGCCACCCCACGGACCGACCCCCAGAATCCGCCGAAGACGGTGGGAGGGTCGTCTTCGCTGCGACCCATTTTCCGGGCGGAATGGGGTGTTCGGTACCAACCTGACCAGGTCTTACAGAATCTGACAGCGTCAGGGAACGACGGTCACCAGCACGTACACCGGACGCTTCGTCGTGAAGAACTCCGTGCCCGCCGCGTCGACCATCTTCCAGCCGATCCAGCAACGGCCCGGTGCGTCCGACGCGGTCACCGGCACGCTGATCATCACGTGCTCGCCGGGCGCCGTGTCGCCGATCAGGACGCGGTCGGGCGTGCGGCAGGTGCCAGGCGCGGGCGGCAGGTCCATGCGCTGCAGGTAGCGCTCGTGCCAGCGCACCGAACCCGCGTTCTCGAGCTCCCACACCTTCTGCACGGTCACGCCGACGTGCACCGCCGTGCCATCGGGCACCGTCACGTCGGCGATGAACTTGGTGTTGTCGCCCGGGATGCGGGCGCTCGGGTCGCCCGCCGGGGTGCCCAGCTTGCCGGGGATGACGAACGCGGCCACGGCCGCCAGCACGGCGACCACGGCAGCGCCGACGACCAGCGCGTTCCGGCGGGTCGAGCGCTTGCGCGGCGGCGGGACGAGGCGGACGCCTTCGACACCCGGCTCGACAGCATCCGACTCGACAGCATCCGACTCGACAGCATCCGACTCGGCAGGACCCGCCTCGACAGCACTCGCCTCGACAGCACTCGCCTCGGCCGCGCTGACCGGGGCCTCACTAACCTGGGCCACCGCGACTGGTTCCGGCACCGGCGGCACGCCCTTGAGCTCCACCCACCGCGCCCGCCACGGCTCTTCGTCCGCGCCACACGCCTTCACGAACTCCCGTGTGGTCTCCCACGACGGGAACCGCGTGCCCTTCACCGCCTCGTGCAAGGTGGTGTGGGAGATGCAGCCGGAACGTTCGGCCATCTTGCGGAACGACGGGTTGCCGGCGCTCGCGCGCAGCGCGGCCAGCTCCGCGGCGAGCACGTCGGCCGGGTCCGGCTCCGCGCTCATCGGTCTCCCTGGGTGTCAGATCCGCTCTTCCGGACAAGTCTGACACCCGGCGGGGCCTCGCCGGCGCCCGGGGAACGGTCAGCCCAGCGCGGCCGGCGACTCCGCGTCGGACACCAGCACGCGCGGCACGCCACTGCCGTCGGCCGGCACCGTCCAGACGTCCGAGTGCTGCGTGCCACGCGGGATGGCGTACGCGACGGAGCGGTCGTCGAGCCACGCCGCCTGGTCGTCGACGCTGCGGGTCTCGGCCAACGGCGTCACGTGGCCCGAGGCGAGATCGAGCACCGAGAGGCGCCAGCCCTTGGCCGGGTCGTCGTCGATGGCCGACTTGAACGCGATGCGCGTGCTGTCCGGCGACAGCGAGGGGCACTCCACGTTCTCCCGGATCGACACGATCGTGTGCGCTCGGAAGTCGCCGCGGACCAGGTAGCGGTGACCGGCGGTGGACATCGTGGCGTAGAAGGTGTGGTCGTCGCGGGTGAACGTGACGCCCCAGAAGTTGAGGTCCACGGCCTGGTACGGCTTGCCGTTCAGCGTCACCGCGAAGTCCTCCAGCGTCGGCGCCAGCTCGCCCGTGCGCGTGTCGAGGATGCCGGCGCGGGTGGAGAACACGCCGCCGTTGTAGGAGTCGCCGGTGACGAACACCGTCCACGCCACCAGGTTGCCGCTCGGCGAGACACGCGCGCGGTTGGGCAGGCCGACCAGCGGGATCTCCCGCTTCGACGTGAGCCCGGAGTCGAGCAGGGCCAGCTGGTACGTGGTCAGGTCGCCGTCCTGGCGCAGGCACAGGCCGGTGCCTGCGGCGGCGTACACGCGGGCGCAGGTCACGGGCGACACCGCGCGCGGGCCGCCCGGATCCGCCGCCGACACCGTGACGACGTGGCCGCGCGAAGCGTCGGCCGTGCTGCGCACCAGCAGCCGCGGGCCGGGAGCCAGGGACACCGTGCCGGTGGCCGCGACGTCGCGGTTGCGCGCCGCCGCCATCCCGACGTACACCGCCGCCGCGGCGACCAGCACCACGACGCCGGCCACCGCCACCAAGATCCGCGTTTTCATCGCGCCTTCCGAAGGAGTCCGAACGTCACCACGATCGCGAGCACGGCCGCGCCCGCCGCCACGGCCATCGACGGCCCGATGCCCCACACCTGCCACGCCAGCCCGAACAGCGCGGACGAGACGAAGTACGCCACGGCCTGGCCGGTCTGGATGAGCGAGATGCCCGTGGTGCGCAGGGCTTCCGGCAGGACCGGTCCCGCCAGCGCCATCAGCACACCGTCGGTGGCCGCGTAGAACGCGCCGTAGAGCGCGAGCGACAGCACCACCAGCGGCCAGCCCGACACGGGCCCGGCCAGCAGCAGGTAGACCACGACCAGCGCGCCGTAGCCGCAGAGCACGACCGGCAGCCGCCCGAACCGGTCGGCCAGCGAGCCCAGCGGCGCGGCCAGCACGAGGTAGGCGAGGTTCGTGCCCACGGCCAGCAGCGGGAACCAGCCCGTGCCGATGTCCTCGCGGCGTTGCAGCAGCAGGTAGACGAAGCCGTCGCCGATGGTCGCCGTGCCGAGCACGCACGCGGCGATCAGCAGCCGCCGCACGGACGCCGACTTCAGCAACGCGGCCGCCGCACGCGGGGACACCGTGCCGGTGGCCGGGCGCGGCGTGCGGTGGTCCCGCACGAAGAGGATCAGCAGCAGCACGCCGATCGCCGCGATGCAGAAGCTGGTGACGAACACCGCGTCGAACGCGTCGGTGCTCGAAGCGCCGACCAGCGCGAGCACACCCAGCGCCACGAGCGGTCCGGCGAACGCACCGGCGCTGTCCATCGCGCGGTGCACGCCGAACGCCCGCCCGAGCATGTCCTGCGGCGCCGACAAGGTGATCAGCGCGTCGCGCGGGGCCGTGCGCAGGCCCTTTCCGGTGCGGTCCGCGGTGATCACCGCGCCGATCGCGCCCGCCGACGCGCCGGCCGCGACAAGCCCCAGCTTCGCGAGGGCCGAGATCGCGTAGCCGATCCCGGCGATGGTCTTGCGCCGGCTCACGCGGTCGGCGAGGTAGCCGCCGACGAGCCGCAGCAGCGCCGTCGCGCCGGTGTACAGGCCGTCGACGAGGCCGTAGATCGCGGGGCTCAGGTGCAGGCTGAGGACGAGGTAGATGGGCAGCACCGCCGTGACCATCTCCGAGGAGATGTCCGTGACGAGGCTGACGGTGCCGAGCGCGAGCACGTTCGCGGCGATCTTCCCCTTGGAGACCTTGTGCTCACTGCGGCCGATGGTGGAGAGGTACACGGACGCGCCCTTCTGGAGCCGCGGGCGCGCCCACTGTGTCTACAGTGGACGCGCCCGCGGAGGGATCACTGCCAGACGTCGAGGATCGGCGACTTGCTCGCCGCGCCCGCGATCCCCGGCAGGCCGTAGGAGGCCTCGATGGTGCGCAGGACCGTGTAGTGGTTGATGGATTCGGAGTAGCTGCCCGGCTTCACGTGGGCGCCGACGAACGTGGTGTAGATCTGGTTGACCGAGGTGCCGCTGTCCTCGTCGAACGTGACGATCAGCAGGCTGTTGTGAGTCTTGGCCCACTGCGCGTACGAGTCGAGGTGGCTCTTCAGCCAGGTGTCACCGGTGCCGATCGAGCAGTCGTGCATGTCGCTGCACATGTTCGGCGTCACGAAGGAAACCGTGGGCAGCTGCGTGTAGTCGGTGGGGAAGCTGGAGTAGCGGACGTTGCTGGCCGCCGGGACGTTCGAGAAGTCCACCCAGCTGTTGTGCTTGCGCTGGTAGTTGCCGCTGACGCAGCCGGTGTAGCCGTCGGACGGCATGGACTCCGAGTAGCCCTTGAACGTCTTGCCGGCGCCGATCAGCTGCTGGCCGAGGTTGGCCTTGCTGCCGAGGTTGGCGGGGCAGGAGTCGCTCGTGACGCCCTGGGTGGCGCCGGAGAACAGGGCGACGTAGTTGGGTTGGCTCGGGTGGGTGATCGCGAAGGAGCTGGTGAACTTCGCGCCCTGGCTGGCCAGGGAAGTGAAGTACGGGGCGGCCGACGAGGTGATGGACGAGGCCTTCTTGTTCTCGAACATCACCAGCACGATGTGGTCGAACGCCGGCACGGCCGCGGCGGCGGGCGCCACGTCCGGTTCGCCGGTGTTCGTGACGGCTGCCGTCACCACGCCGGCCGCGGCCAGCGTCGCCGCGGCGAGCGCGGCCACGATCCGCTTGCGGATCATGAGTCCTCCTGGGTCGGGGGGAAGGGCGACTCATGATGGGGACGCCAGCGGGCCGGGGCGTGCCCGGTTGGGGTCCGGGGCGTGGTCGGAAAATGAACAACAAGGGTGTGGAGTAGCGCATTCGTCCGCTTGGCGCGGTCTGTGGCCGGTTCAGACGGTGGCGACCAGGAAGTCCTCTCCGGTGGACGGCCGCAAGCCGTCCGCGCGGCCGGCGAAGTACCGCTCGGCCAGGGCGGTTCCGGAGACGTGGCGGACGTCGGCGAACCCCGCGTCACGGGCCGTCGCCAGCACTTCGTCGGGCCGGTAGAAGCTGACGAACGGGGTGCCGGCGGCCTTCGCGCCGTCTTGGCTGGCCCGCAGGCCCGGGCGGTCGGTGGTGTCGAGCGGGTCCTGGGGCAGCAGGAAGGTCATGGCCAGCGTCGTGCCTTTCGCCAGGCCGGCGACGGCGCGCAGGGTTTCCGCGGTGGTGGCCTTCGACAGGTACATGCTCACACCCGTGGACGCGAACACCGCGGGTTGTGCCGGGTCGAAGCCGGCGGCCGTCAGCTCGGCGGGCCACGACTGGCCGGATTCGAAGTCGACGGGCACCAACGTCGGCAGCGGGTAGCCGAGAGCCAGCAGGCGCTCGCGTTTCCAGGCCTGGGTGCCGGGTTGGTCGATCTCGAAGACGGTGGTCTTCCCGGGCTGACGCTGGGCGAACGAGTCGAGGCCGGCGCCGAGGATCACGTACTGGCTCGCGTTTCGTTCCAGCACCAGCTCTTCGACGAACCGAGCGCGCGCGACCATGCTCGCCCGGAACCCTCGTGTGGTCACGGGATCCATGTCCGGGCGCCGGCGCCAGCCCTCGTCGGGCGCCGCGAGCTCCAGGCCGACGCGGTCTTGGAACACGTGTGGCGCGGCGTCCACTTCGAGGTGCAGGGCGCGCCACAACGCGGTGCGCAGCGCGGTGTTGTCCACACTCATGCCTGCAGTGTCCACAAGCGACCGTCGGGGTCGCGCACGGTCATCTCTTCCGTGCCGTAGTGCGTGGTTTCGTACGGGGTCACGACCTCGACGTCCGGGCCTGGTTCGGCGGCGCCGGGTGCCTTGAGCACGAGCCGCGTGCGGGTCTCCTGCGTTTCCGGCACCTCGGCGATGAACACGGACGGCCCCTGCTTGCCGCGGAACTGCCCCGAGTGGTGGTCGGTCTCGAACTCCAGCTCGAACCCCAGCGACTGGAAGAACTTCGCGGCCTTGCCCCAGTTGTGCGTTTCGAGGAACACGGCCTCGATGCCTTCGGCGGTCATTCGCTCTCCTCCTCGAGGTATTCGCGCAGCGCTTCCGCGACCAGCGCGGACAGCGACGAGCCCGTCTCGATGGCGCGGATCTTCACCTGCTTGATCAGGCTGACCGGCAGGTACACGTTGAACTGCTTCACGTCCTCGTCGCCCACCTCCTGAAGCTAGCATGCTAGCAAGCTAGCCCGCAACGGTTCGCCGCCAGTCCGACGGGCTGACGCCACGGGCGCGCTTGAACGCGACGCTGAACGCGAACGCGTCGGTGTACCCGGTCTCTCGGGCAACGTGGGCGATGGGTTTTTCCGTGTCCCGCAACAGATCCGCGGCCAGCGTCATGCGCCAGCCGGTGAGGTAGGTCAGCGGCGGCTCGCCGACGAGCGTCGCGAACCGGGCGGCGAACGCTGCCCTCGACAAGCCGACCTCGGCGGCCAGCTCGGCGACCGTCCACCGGCGCGCGGGATCGCCGTGCAACAGGCGCAGCGCTTCGCCGACGCTCGGGTCGGCCAGCGCGCGGTACCACGACGGCGGGGTCGGCGACTCGGCGCACCAGGCCCGCAACGCCTGGACCAGCACCAGATCCAGCAGCCGGTTGAGCACGGCGTCCTGGCCCGGTTCGTCGCGGGAGACCTCGGCGGCGAGTAGATCGAGCGTCACGCCGGTGCGGGGTCCCGCCGGCACCACGGCCAGCTCCGGCAGGAGGGCGAGGAGCCGGTCGCTGACCTCGCCGTGGAGCTCGTACGCGGCGCGGAGCATCACCGGCGCGCCGGGCAGCCCGTCTCCGTATGTGCGCGGGGCGAGGAACCAGTGCTCCGTCGTGGGTTCGCCGCTGGGCAGGTACTTGCGGTTGCCGCGGATCGTGACCTGCTCGGCCGTGCCCGGGTCGTCGGCGATCGTGTAGTCGCGGCTGGTGACCAGCGCGATGTCCCCGGCTTCGAGGCGCACGGGCTCGCCGCCGGCCCGGATCGACGCGCGGCCGCCGAGCGTGGCCATCACGGTGAGGGCGGGCGCGTCCGCGTACGAGACCGACCACGGCGGGCGCTGGACCAGCCGGCGCACCAGTGCGGTCCTCGCGCGGGCGCGGTGCAGGAGGTCGGTGAGCACGTCCATGACCTCGACGGTAGACGATCGCAAAGGAATCCTGGACTGTCGACCATGGATGGTCTGGCTGCGGCGGGGTTGGCTGGTCACCATGACCAAGTCGCTAGTCGTGTTCGGAGCCGGCCCGGGAGTCGGCCGCGCCATCGCCCGCCGCTACGGGAAGGCGGGTTACGACGTCGTCCTCATCGCCCGCCGCCGGGCTCCGCTGGAGGAGTTCGCCGCCGTGCTGGCGGCCGACGGCACCACCGCGCACGTGCTCACCGCCGATCTGTCCGAAACCACTTCGATCCCCGCTCTCGCCACGCAGATCCGCGCCCTCGTCGGAGACCCCGACGTCGTCTACTACGCCCCTTCACCCGGCGACCCGGACTTCACCTCCGCAGCGGCGCTCACCTCGGCCCGGCTGCACGCGTTGCTGCCACTGGCCCTCGACGCCCTGATCGCCGTCGTCGCGGAGTTCCTGCCCGCCATGCTCGCGCGCGGCGACGGCGCGATCCTCACCGCGCAGGGCGCCGCCGCCGTCAAGGGCCGGCCCCACATGAGCGGCTGGGGGCCGCTCTTGGCCGCGCAGCGCAACTACCTCCAGTCGCTGGCCGCGGAGGTCGCCGACCAGGGTGTGACCGTCGGCCAGCTCCACATCGGCGCGCGCATCACCGGCACGCCGTTCGACGATCACTACCGCGCTTCGGGCCGGCCGGAGGACGCTTTCCCGGCCGCCGATCCGGCCGACCTGGCGGAGTTGTTGTGGACCATGCACGCCGACCGCAAACCGCGGGAGTTGCTGGTCCCGTCGGACTGGTGACGCGGTTCCGGTCGCCGTAACTCGGTTGAGCGCCGTCGTACGGTGATCGGTACCAGGGGAACTCGTCGAAGGAGCCGGCCGTGCCATTCACCGAATCGACCGAACCGGTTCCCCCGGAGCTGAGGACCGACGAGTTCTTCCTGCGGCCGATCGTCGTTGGTGACACGGAGAAGGACTACGCCGCCGTGATGGAAACGCGCGAGCCCCTGCGGTTGTGGCGGCAGTCGACGTGGCCCGAGGACGAGTTCACGGTGGAGGAGAACCGGAAAGACGTTCTCGACATGGAAGAACGCCATGCCGCGCACCGGGCGTTCAACTACACCGTGCTCGACCCGGCCGGCGCCCGGTGCGTGGGCTGCGTCTACGTCTTCCCCACGAGCGCCACTTTCCTCACGAAGGCCACGGTGACTCCCATCGGGGACGACTCCTGGGCGGACGTGGACGCGGTCGTCTTCTTCTGGGCCCGGCTGCCCGAAATGGAGAAGGGCATGGACGAACGCCTTCTCGCGGCGCTGCGCACGTGGTTCAGGGACGAGTGGAAGTTCTCGAACACCGCCTACGCCACGAGTGAGCCGTTCACCCAGCAAGTGGAGCTCTTGAAGCGCGCCGGTCTGAACCTGAAGTTCGAGCTGCTCGAACCCGCCAATCCGGGAAAGCGGCTCGTCTTCGGCTGAGCGGAAAGCTCAGCCGAGTTCGGGGAAACACGCGGCGGCGAGCAGGCGCAGGTCCTTCGCGTTCCCGGCGGGCGATCGGTCGGGCGGTGGCGCCTCAGCCGCTGGGCCGGGCACTCCCTGGGCGACGCGCCGGGTGTTCGGCGCCTTCTCCAAAGAGTGCGCGCGGTATCGCCACCGCTCGGCGCGGCGGGGCTGGACCCGGCCCGACAGCGCCGCGGGAGCCGGGAGCTCCGGGAACAGCCCGGCCAGGAACTCGACCTCCGCGTACGGCCGGGCGCCCGTCGAGTCGACCGACCAGACGTACAAGGTCACCCACCGGTCGGCGGTGACTCGCATCGCGTACACGTCGCCCGCCGCGGCGGGTTCCGTACCGACGGATCGCGGAACCGCTCCGGTGCGGGCCTGCTTCGCCAGCTCCCGCACGCGTTTCCCGACGGCGGCAGTGATCGTCGAGCCAGGTGTCGGCCGCGGCGCGTCGAGATCCACGTCGCCGGTGTCGAAGTCCGCGAACACCTCGCGCACGACGTCCTCGCGCAACCCGTCCGACGATCGCCACCACGCCAGCGGTCCCTGGACCTCGACCCGGTCGTTCGGGCGCTGGTCCCGCTCGACGTAGTCCGACCAGCGCCGGGCCAACCCGTGGTGGTCCGCCGTCGCCACCACGCCGACGAGCGCGAGCTCTTCGAGCAGGCAGCCGTACGCGTGGACCGCGGTCGTGCCCAGCAGCCGGTGGCGCTTGAGTTCCGTGCGGGTAGGCCCGTAACCCTTGCCTGCGGGCAAGGTGCGAAGCACGGTCAGCACCGCGCGCAGCACCCAGCGGTCGTGCTTGGACGGAACCGGCCGCGGCTGCCCGGTCAGCTCTTCCAGCGCCAGAACGTGACCCGGCACGTCACCGTCGATCGGCGCGCCCTCGGTGTGCCGCCGGTACCAGGAATCCGTCGGCGCGAGCACCGGCAACGCCTTCGTCCCGCACACTCGGCAGACGTCCGACCCTGGATACGGAACGGACTCGTGCTCGGGCAGCCCGCGCGCGAGGAGCGCCCCGGTCAGCGCGGGTCGCCAAGCCCACGACGCCGACCACAACCCGGGGACCCACACCGCCGCCGCATCTGTTGGGTCCCACGCTGCCCCGAGCTCCCGCAGCGTGGTGACCGCCTCGTCGTGGGTGGTCCGCCGGAGTGCGTCGTGCGCACGACCGGCGGCGGCCAGCACCTCCGCGTCGCCCTTCGTCGCGTCCGTGACCCTCGGCAGGGAGCCGCCGGTCCGGTCCGCGCTCACCCGCGCGTAGCGCGCGAGCAGATCGACCAGCGCCTCACCGGATTCCTGGCTGTGCACGGCGAAAGGCTAACCGAGCTCGCCGTCGCCAAGACGGCCGAAGTGACGGTGATCAGGCCGGGCGGCCCGCGCCCGCGTAGTCGTCGCCGGGGGAGTGGTAGGTGTGGATCTGGATGGCCTGGCCCTCGGTGGGCGCGTTGATCATCAGGCCGTTGCCCAGGTACAGGCCGACGTGGTGGATGCGCGTGGCGGGGGAGCCGTAGAAGACGAGGTCGCCGAGCTGGGGTTCGCCGGTGACCGGGGGCAGGGCGCGGAACTGGCTGTCGGCCGTGCGGGGCAGGGCGACGCCGGCGCTGTCGTAGGACGCCTTCGTCAGGCCGGAGCAGTCGAAGCCCGCGGCGCCGGCGTCGGGGCCGTTGCCGCCCCAGACGTACGGCAGGCCGAGCTGGCCGAGGGCGAAGCGGGTGGCGCGCACGGCCGGGCTGTTCGCCTTCGCGGGGTCGAGGGAGAGCGTGGCGTAGAGCTGCGCGTTGCCGAGCACGCGCTGGCGGAACAGCTCACTGTCCTTGCTCGCGTACGCGGCGATGGACTTCCACCAGCCCGTGCCCGCGGACAGGTCGGCGCCGCCGGCGCACAGGGCGCGGCCCGCGGCGACCGACGCCGAACTCGGGTCGGTGAGAGCCGGCTTGTCGACTCCCGGGATTTTCGCGCCGTACTTCTTCCACGCCGCCGGCGAGAGGCCCATGGGGTTGTCGCCGTGGCGACCGTGGTCGGAGCCGGCCTCGCCGACGCCCGCGAGCGTCACCCACGACAGGTGGCAGCCGGGGTCTTCGGAGCGCAGCGCGAGCTCGCCGTTGGCGTAGCCGATCAGCGCGTCGGCGGGGATGTCGAGGGGGCCGGCGAGCGACTCGGCCCACTGCTGCAACGGCGTCTTGCCGCCACCGCCGGCAGCGCCCTGACCGGGTTCCTGTGCCGCGACGGGCGCGCTCACCTCGAGCACCGACGGTCCGGCCTGCGCCGTCGCGGCGGACGCGACGGGAGTCTGCGGCGCGGGTTGGTCGCGGTCGGCCACGAGCCAGCCCGCGGTGACGAGGCCGGCCACGAGCGGCAGCGCGACGAGTCCACGGTGGAACGCACCGCGCGCCCAGGACTTGCCTGCCCCCTTGCCGGCAGCGGCAGACGAGGGCGCGGCTTTTTCATCCGGCACGGCTTTCGTATCCGGCACAGCGTTTGAATCGAACACAGCGCTGTGCTCGGGGTCAGGCGGCGTCACGGCGTCCAATCTAGAAGAGCGCACCTCTGCGTAACGAGCGAGTCGCTTGCACGTTAGGGGGACTCTCATATTCTGGGCACATGTCTGGCATGGACGCAGCGCGACTGCGGGATGGACTCGGCGATCGGTACTCCCGGGTGGACGTGGTGGAGACCACCGGCTCCACCAACGCCGACCTGCGAGAAGCCCTGGAAGACGGGGGTGTCGACCGCACGGTGCTGGTCGCCGAGGAGCAGACCGCGGGCGTCGGCCGGCGGGCGCGTTCGTGGAGCTCGCCGAAGGGCGCCGGGCTGTACTTGAGCGTGGCGCTGCGGCCCGCGGGCGTGCCCTTCGCGGCACTCGGCTCACTGTCCGTGGTGGCGGGCCTCGCCGTGCGCGGGGTGGCCGCCCAGCTGGGGGTCGACGCCGTTCTCAAATGGCCCAACGACGTGCTCGCCGGACCCGACCGCGCCAAGTGCGCGGGGATCCTGGCCGAGGCCGTCGCGGGCGGCGAGCCGGCGGTCGTGCTCGGCATCGGCCTCAACGTGCTGCCGCTCGGTGAAGACGTGCCGGCCGGCCCCGGCGGCCTGCCCGCGACGTCGCTCGCCGAGCAGGGCGCCCCCGACCCGGACCGCACCGAGGTCGCGCTCGCCTTGCTCAGCCGCCTTGACGACCTCGAACGCCGCTGGCGCGCCGCGGCCGGCGACCTCACCGCCGCCGGCCTGCTCGACGACTACCGCGCCCACTGCGCCACCCTCGGCCAGGAGGTGCGCGTCGAGCTGCCCGGCGACCGCGCCCTCACCGGCCGCGCCGTCGACCTCGACGCGATGGGCCAGCTGCTCGTCGACGCCACCGACGGCCGCCGCGTGACCGTGTCCGCCGGCGACGTGGTGCACGTTCGCCCGGCGTGACCCGCTGTGCTGATCGTTACCAATCCGACCACAGTCACGGCCGGATGGCTTCGCGGCAACAGTTAGGTGCCGCGCGGGGTCGGCCTGCTTTTGGTCGGATCGGTGAACCGCGGCGTCCGCGCGCCGCGAGCGCCCTCGCGCCGGTACGGTGAGTCGACCAGCGCAGACACACACCAGGGGAGCGTCCGTCGTGGCCTATCCGGACGATTTGCTCAGTCAGAACGAGGAAGTGGTGGTGCACAGCCACCCGCATTTCAAGATGCTGATCTTCCCGTTCGTCGCCTTCGTGATCACGATCGCGGCCGCCGTCTGGCTCATCCTGCTCGTGCAGGACGCGACGGCGCCGTGGAACAACGTCGGCATGATCGCCATCGGCGTGGTGGCGCTCGTGCTCGTGGTGTGGCTGTTCCTCGCGCCGCTCGTGCGCTGGCGGACCACGCACTTCATCGTGACCACCGACCGCCTGATCGCGCGCGAAGGCGTGGTGAAGCGCACCGGCATCGACATCCCGATGTCGCGCATCAACAGCGTTCAGTTCGAGCACGGCCTGCTGGACCGGGTGTTCGGCTGCGGCACGCTGATCATCGAGTCGGCCTCGGACGAGCCGCTGCGGTTCGACGACATCCCCCACGTCGAGCGCGTGCACACGGTGATCTACCGCGAGGTCAACGACAACCCGTACGACGACTACCGCGGCGCACCCGGGCAGGCCGGCCCCCAGGACACCGAGCCGTTGCCGCCGACGAACCACCCGCCGCGCGGACGGCGGCGCTGACGTGGGCGCCCGCGAAGTCGGCCTGCCCGAACGGGTCCCCGCCGAAGGCCTGCCCCAGCGCGTGACGATCTGGGAGGTCGGTCCGCGCGACGGCCTGCAGAACGAGTCCTCCGTCGTCCCCGTCGAGGTGAAGCTGGAGTTCCTCGACCGACTGGCCGCCGCCGGCCTCACCACGCTCGAGGCCACCAGCTTCGTGCACCCGAAGTGGGTGCCGCAGCTCGCCGACGCCGAACAGCTCCTCGCCGGCCTCGACCGCCGCGAAGGCGTGCGCTACCCGGTGCTCGTGCCCAACGAACGCGGCCTCAACCGCGCGCTCGACGCCGGCGTCTCTGACATCGCGATCTTCGCCAGCGCCACCGAGACGTTCGCGCAGAAGAACCTGAACTCGACGCTCGACGAGCAGTTCGCCATGTTCGAGCCGGTCGTCACGCGGGCGCGCGCCGAGGGCATGGACGTGCGCGGCTACCTGTCGATGTGCTTCGGCGACCCGTGGGAAGGCGTGGTGCCGGCCGAGCAGGTCGTGCGCGCGGGCAAGCGGCTGCTCGACTTCGGCTGCTCGCAGCTGTCGCTGGGCGACACCATCGGCGTCGCGACCACGGGCCAGGTCACGCGGCTGGTGCAGGAGTTCGAGAAGTCCGGAGTGGACGTCTCGGCGCTGGCTGTGCACTTCCACGACACCTACGGCCAGGCCCTGGCCAACACCGAGGCCGCGTTGCGCGCCGGCGTGTCCACTGTGGACTCGTCAGCCGGTGGCCTCGGCGGCTGCCCGTACGCGGAGTCGGCCACGGGCAACCTCGCCACCGAGGACCTGGTGTGGTTGCTGGAGGGCCTCGGCGTGGAGCACGGCGTGGACCTCGGCAAGCTCGTGGAGACGAGCGTGTGGATGGCCGGGCGGCTCGGCCGGCCGTCTCCGTCGCGGGTCGTGAACGCGCTCGCCGGCTGAGGTGCGCGAGTTCGTTCCGCTCGACGCGGCGTCGTGGCCGCTGTTCGAGCGGCTCTTCGGGCCGGGCGGGGTGCAGGGCGGCTGCTGGTGCGCGTTCTTCCGCCTGACCGGGCCGGAGTTCAAGGCCGCGGGCCGCGACGGACGCAAGGCGCATGTGCGCGGCGCGGCCGGGTCCGGCGTGCCGCTGGGCCTGCTGGCCGTGGTCGACGGCGAGCCGCTCGGCTGGGTCGCCGTGTCGCCGAAGCCGGACAACCCGCGGCTGGCGCGCTCGCCCGTGGCGGCTTCGGCCGAACCCGGGAACGTCTGGGCCGTGACGTGTTTCTACGTCGACCGCCGCGGTCGTCGGCGAGGACTGGCGGCCGAGCTGCTGCACGCGGCCGTCGCGTACGCGGCGGAGCACGGCGCCGACGTCGTCGAGGGCTACCCCGTGGCCGACGGCGACCGGCCGCCGGCGGATCTCTACCACGGCACACTCGGCCTGTTCACGCGCGCGGATTTCGAGGTTGTCGAACGACGCGGAGCGGCGCGGGCGTTGGTGCGGCGGAAGATCGCCCGCGCCGGATAAGGTGGAATCACCACCTTGTCCGGTGCCGCACGGAAGTTCCCCCTATCGGGGAATTGTGTGGAACCGGCTGGCGCGGCGGACGTCTTTCCTGAAGCCGGAGCAACCGAGAAGAGGGTGTCCGTGTCCGAACACGCCGAACCGGTCGACACCGACTTGGCCACCGGGCCCATCCGGCTGCCCGCGCAGTACGGCGGCCTGCTCGACGGCGGGTTCGACGACGCCCCGACACCCCCGACCGGCACCCGTCTCCCGCCCGCACAGCCGGCGCCGCGGCTGCCGTTTCCCGGCCGGCCGCACAACCAGGTCTTCCGCGGGCCCGTGCCGTACCCGGCTCCGCCGCCACCTCCGCCGATGGGCGCGCTGCGCACCGAGCGCGAGAGCGTGCTGGCGTTGTTCCTGGTCCACATGTTCCCGATCGGGCACCTGCCCGTGGCCGCGGACCGGCCCGCGCTGCAACTGCCGTTGCCGGACAACGGTTCCGGGCCGTTCGACCACCCGGACTCCGTGCTGCTCGACGACACCGCCACGCTCGAATACGTCTCACGCGGCCTCCGTCGCGCGCCCGCCCCGCCGGCCGACCCGCAGCCGCCCGCCGCGCTCTTCGAGGGCTACGAGCCGGGCGCCGAGGAGCCCGCGTGGCCACCGGTTCCGGAAGAAAACGCCGTGGTGCTCCCGGAAAACACCCTGCTCGACCGCTTCGGCGACGAACACGGCCGCCTCTTCGCCGCCGACGGCACGCCGTTCGCGCAGCGGTCGCTGCCCGAGTCCGCGCGCCACGCCGGCTACCGGCGCTACCGCGTGGTGAAGCCGGTGCCGATGTGGGGCTCGACCGCACCGGAGTGGTTCGGGCAGCCGGGCGGCGGGATCCGCTACCGTGCCGTGCTGGCCGCCGACGAGCTGGTCACCCTGGGGTTCCTGGCCGACGTCACGCGGGAGGCGCGATGAACACGCAGTCGATCCGGCGCTGGCTCGACCGGCTGGGCGTGCCCGCGGAGGTCGTCTCCGTCGGCACCGAGGCCGACAACGCGTGGTGCCTGATGCCGGCCGACGACGAGGGCTGGGAAGTCTTCTGGCGCGAGCAGGGCAACCGCTACGACTGGGCGCGCTTCACGTCCGAGCAGGTCGCCTGCCACTACCTCTTCGGCCGCCTCGCGTGGTCGCAGGTCGCGCGCGGCGCCGTCGGCGTGCTGCCCGGCCACTGAACCGATCGGGGCCGGGCAGCACCCGCCGGGCTAGCGCTTGAGGAGGCCGAGCGCGGCGTCGTGCAGCGCGCCGTTGCTCGACAACGCCGAGCCGCCCTCGTAGGTCGCAGCGCCCGTGAGGTCACTGAACCGCCCGCCGGCTTCCGTCACGAGGACCTGCGCGGCCGCGACGTCCCACGGGTTCACGATGCACTCGGCCGCGAGGTCCAGCGCGCCCTCCGCGACGAGGCAGTGCTGCCAGAAGTCGCCGAACGCGCGGCTCTCCCAGCAGGCCTCCGTGAGGGCGAGGTACTTCTCGCGGGAGTGGTACTCGGTCCACGTGTTGAGGTCCGTCGTGGAGAGGTACGCGTCTTCCAGCGAAGCCACGGCCGACACCGCGAGCCGCCGCACGCCGGCCGTGTCGCTGCTGTACGCGCCGTCGCCGCGCGAAGCCCACCAGCGGCGGCCCAGCAGCGGCGCGGTGATCATGCCGACGACGGGCGAACCGTCCTCGACCAGCGCGATCAGCGTCGCCCAGACCGGCACACCGCGCAGGAAGTTCTTGGTCCCGTCGATCGGGTCGAGCACCCACGCGCGGCCGGTCGCGCCGGCCGTCCCGCCGCGTTCTTCGCCCGCGACGGCGTCGCCGGGGCGCTCTGTGGCGAGGATCGCACGGATGGCGTCCTCGACCGCGGTGTCGGCGTCGGTCACCGGGGTGCGGTCGGGTTTGCGGGACACCGAGAGGTCGAGCGCGCGGAAACGCGCTGTGGTGATCGCGTCGGCGGCGTCAGCCAGCCGGGTGGCAAGGGTCAGATCATCCTCGTAGCCAGGCACGGTCACGATGGTTTCACGGGTGTTCGCCGTAAGGTTGGCGAGGTGAGCATGGTCCTACTTGCCGAAGACGACCCCACCATCGCCGAGCCCCTGTCCCGGGCGCTCCAGCGAGAGGGGTACGAGGTCGAGGTCGTCACCGACGGACCGGCGGTGCTCGGCGCCACCTCCGCCCACCGCGTCGACCTGCTCGTGCTCGACCTGGGCCTGCCCGGCATGGACGGGCTCGAGGTGTGCCGCAGACTGCGCGCCGGCGGCACCGAGCTGCCGGTGCTGATGCTCACGGCCCGTACCGACGAGGTCGACTTCGTCGTGGGGCTCGACGCGGGAGCCGACGACTACGTGGCCAAACCGTTCCGCCTGGCGGAGCTGCTGGCCCGCATCCGCGCACTGCTGCGCCGCCGGGTGCCGGAGGTGCTCGAGTCCGGGGGCGTCCGCATGGACCTCGGCGCGCGGCTCGTCACCGTCGACATGCACGAGGTGCAGCTGGCGAACAAGGAGTTCGAGCTCCTGCGCGTGCTGATGAGCCGCGCCGGCCAGGTCGTGAGCCGCGACGAGATCCTCGCCGAGGTGTGGAACGACCTGGAGTCGAAGACGTCGAAAACGCTCGACATGCACATGTCCTGGCTGCGGCGCAAGCTCGCCGTCGCGGCGGACGAAGCCGCCGGGCGCCCGGCCAAGTCCACCCACTCCGACGGCGAACGGCGCATCGCGACCGTCCGCGGCGTCGGCTTCCGCTTCAACGTCGAATAGCGCCGCGCGATGAGCATGCGCCGCCGCATCCTGATGGCGATCCTGCTGGCCGTGCTCGTGACCGCGGCGGTGCTCGGGATCCCGCTCGGCGTCACGGCCTGGCGGCTGGTGGAGAACCTCAATCGCGAGAGCCTGGCCGAACGCGCGCGCGTGATCGCCGCGACCGTCGACACGCAGGTCGCCAACGGCGACGAGATCGACATCCAGCAGTTCCGCGTCGGCGTGCCGCACGGCGGCTTCCTGGAGGTCCGCGGCGACGGGCTGATCGAGAAGCACCTCGGCGTGAACCCCGGGCCCGACCCGGTGGTCGAACGCGTGCCGACGGCACGCCACGGCGAGGTGGTCCTGTCGATCCCGCGGGGTCCGGTGCGCACGAAGCAGACGCAGGTGACGCTGCTCGTGGTGCTGCTGGTGGTGCTGTCCGTCGGCACCGGTGCGGTGGTGGCGACTGTGACCGCGCGCCGGCTCGCGAAACCGCTGCGGCACGTCGCGGACCGTGCCTCGCGCCTCGGCGGCGGCGACTTCCGGCCCGACCCGGGGCGCTACCGCGTGGCCGAGCTGGACATGGTCGCGGAGGCGCTGGACACGTCGGCGTCGGCGCTGGCGCAGCTCGTGCAGCGGGAACGGCAGCTCGTCGGCGACGTCTCGCACCAGCTGCGCAGCCGGCTCACCGCGTTGCAGCTGCGGCTGGAACCGCTGACGGTGCACGGCGATCCCGACGTCGTCGAGGAGTCGCGCGCCGCGCAGGAGCAGGCCGACCGCCTGGCCGAGGCCCTCGACGAGCTGCTTGCCGCCGCGCGCGCGGCCCGCGAGGTGGACGCCGAGCCCGTCGACCTGCACGCGACGCTGCCCCAGGTCGCGGAGGAGTGGCGCCAGCTGCTGCGGGTCGAGGGCCGCAACCTACGTCTGAAGGTTGCCGACGGCCTCATGGCCCGCGCGACGCCCGGCCGCCTGCGCGAGGTCATCGGCGTTCTCCTGGACAACGCCCTGCGCCACGGCGCCGGGACCGTGACGCTGGCCGCCCGCCGCGGCGAGTCCGACGCCACGGTGGTCATCGAAGTCGGCGACACCGGCTCCGGCGTGCCCGACGAGCTCGCCCCGCACATCTTCGAACGCGGCTTTTCCGGCGGCGGCTCCACCGGCGTCGGCCTCGCCCTGGCCCGCGCCCTCGTCGAAGCCGACGGCGGCCGCCTGGAGCTGTCCAACAAACGCCCGGCGATCTTCAGCCTGTTCCTCAAAGTGCCCCGCCCGGACGACGTCGGCGAGGTCCGCTGGCCGGCGGAGCCGGTGCCGCGCTAGCGCGTCCGACGCGGGTAGCGGCCGAGGTGAACCGCCTGCTTCGCCCGTTCGAGCAGCGAGAAGCCGTTCTCCACCAGACCCGCGACGACGATCCGGGCGCCGTCGCGCAGCTCGACCTTGCCGCTGGCCGTCCAGCGCGTGCCGCCGGTGCGCTGGTGCACGTAGGCGACGTCGGCCCATTTGACCGTGCGCGTGCCGTGGCGGTCGGTGTGGACGAAACCGCCTTCGTGCAGCCGGAACTCCTCGTCGCCGTGCCGCACCTCGCTCACACCGACGCTCACGCCGCTCGCCAGCACGGCGAACGCGAGCCCGGCCAGCCCCGCGTAACCCCCGATCGGCACCACGTGGTCGGACGAGTCGTCGCCGAGGGCGATGAAGGCGAACCAGAGCACGGCCGCGAGCCCGGCGAAGCCGATCACGGTGGCCCACAACGCGACCCGGCGTCGCCGGTGGCGGCCCGCCGTGCGGTGGACCGACACCAGCGAACCCAGCTCGGCGGGACCCGGCTTGGTTTCCCGGACCCGGGCGATCTGGCGCACCTGCTGTCGCCGAAACGCCCTGGACGAGCGGATCTTCGCGATGGTGTACCAGGTCATGCCCACCAGCCAGATCGCGCCGATCACGAGCACGACCTCGGGCACCGCCGGTTCCGCGTCCACCTCACGCCCCCTTCCGGCGGCCGAGGTTAAGGCCGCGGGCGGGGACCGGTCCCCGGCCCGGCGGCTTCCCGGGCCCACTCGGCGAACGTCAGCGGTTTGCGGCCGAGCAGCCGTTCCACCGTGTCGAACACGACGTCCTCGCGGCCGGCTGACTGGCGCTTGAGCTCGAACGCACCGTCGACCGCGTCCGCGGGCCAGCCCAGGGCGAGCAGGCGCGCGCGGGCGGCGGGTTCGGGCTCTTCGACGTAGCGCACCGGACGGCCCAGCGCGGCGCCGAGGATGGCGACCTGCTGGGCGGGCGTGAGGGCTTCGCCGCCGGTCAGTTCGTAGGTGGCGCGCTCGTGGCCGGGGGTGGTGAGCGCGAGCGTGGCGACGGCGGCGATGTCGCGGACGTGCACCAGCGCCGACGCGGGGTCGCCTTCGGGGACGTACACGGCGCCGTCCGTGCGGGCGGTATGGAGCCAGAAGCGGCGGTTGTCCATGAACGCGCCGGGGCGCAGGATCGTCCACGCCGGACCGGCTTCGCGGATCGCCCGCTCCGCGCGGGCGTGGGCGCGGGTGATCGGGTCCGTCTGTCCGAAGTGGACGCCCGCGGTGGACAGCTTCACGAGGTGTGTGACGCCGGCCCGCGCGGCAGCGCCGGCCAACGCGGTTTCCCGCGCGGCCAGGTCACCGCCGTGGCCGGAGGTCAGCACGAACACCCGGGAGACGCCGGACAGCGGCACAGAGTCGACGTCGTCCAGGTCGCCGCGCACCACTTCGGCACGCGGGTCGATGCGGGCGCGGGCGGGGTCGCGCGTGAGGGCGCGGACGGGGGAGCCGGCGTCGAGCAGGGCGGGAACGAGGGCGCGGCCGACCTTGCCGGTGGCGCCGAGAACGAGGATCACGAAAAGAACTCCTTGAGACAGAACGAAAACGCACGAGGGCGTGCGAGGGCACGAGACGGGAAAAGGGTCCAACCGTCACCCGCGATCGGGTGCGGTCCTCTTCGCGCTCGGCGACCACCTCGGATTCGTCCCACCGGCCCGGTCGACCCCGGGCGGTGTCTCAAGAAGGAACAACGACGAACAGGACGCTAGGCAAACACAGGTCCGCGCACAACCGAGTTACCGCGGCAGCCGCGTGACCTGTTCACGCCGGCGTTCGCCCAGTTCGGCCGGGAAGACCCACTTCTTGAAGCCCCAGTACCGGAACACCATCGCCAGCAGCATGCCGATGATCGAGCCGCTCGCGAAGTCGGCGAACTCCTGCACGAACCTCGAGACGAACGGCTCTTCGAGGTGCAGCACGTACCGCGAGACGTACAGCGGGATCAGGTTCACCACCACCGCCACGCCGCTGATCACGAAGAACAGCGCGGCCTCGTGGGTCCGCTCGCGCCCGCCGCGGGTGCGGAAGGACCACTCGCGGTTGAGCACGTACGACACGATCGTGGCCACGATGATGGCGATGGCCTTCGCGGTCGTCGGCTTCGACTCGAGGACGCTGAGCTTGAGCAGGTACCAGACGCCGTTGTCGACCACGAAGGTCGTGCCGCCGACGATCGCGAACTTCAGCATCTCCCGGTGCTTGATGAGCACCGAGCGCAATGGCTCCGGTGTGCGGGCCAGCACGGTCTCGACAACGGTCACGCCCGCCAGTTTAGAGAACCCGAGGTCACCGCGGGTCTCAGGCGGCCTTCCTGTCGGAAATGTCCGCATCGTCCGATGACCTCACCGCACGCAGGCGAGCACCCTCCGTGGGGAACACCCACTTCTTGAACGCCCACCAGCGGAACAGCGTGCCCAGCAGCGTCCCGAGGATCATGCCGCTCACGAAGTCGGCCACTTCCTGCCCGAGCAACGTGAGGTGCGGCTGCTGCAGGTCGAGCACGTAGCGCGAGATCCACTGCGGCAGCGCGTTGAGCCCCAGCGCGATGCCGCTGATGAGGAAGAACAACGCGGCCTCGTGCGTGCGCTCGCGGCCACCGCGGGTGCGGAAGGACCACTCGCGGTTGGCGACGTAGGAGAAGATCGTGGCGATCAGCACGCCGATGATGAGTGCCGTGACGGGATTGCTCCGCAGCACGGTGAACTTCAGGACGTAGGTGATCGCCGTGGTGATCAGGAAGCTGATCCCGCCGACCACGGCGAACCGCAGCAGCTCGCGGTGCTTCGCCAGGAACCCTCGCACCCGGGCGACGCTACCCCCTCAGCCAGTCGAAAAAGCCGCGGGGCTCGATCGACGGCGGGGTCTCGCCGGGTTTGCCGGAGTTGCCGCTTCCCGGGGTCGGGGGCGCGCTCGTGGTGGTCGACGGCGTGCTCGGCGGGGTGGTGGTGACCGGGTCCGTGGGCTTCGCCGGCGGGGTGCTCGACGGCGTCGGCTTCCGGTGCGGCGGCTTCTTCGACGAGCTGGCCGACTCGGGGGTGTCCGAGGTCGTCGTCGAGGAAGAAGGGGAAGAAGTCGGCGTCGGCGGGACTCCGGTCGTCGGGTACGGCACGTCGCAGATCCCGAGCCAGCAGCCGAACGACACCTTGGCCTGCTGCGCCGCCTTGCCGAGTGTGGCGTTCACGGTCACGGCCGCGTTGTGCGCCGGGCGGCCCTTGAGGCGCACCCACAGGTTCACGTGCTGGCCCGGCGCGAGCGCGCCCCGCGTGGTGCACGTGGCGCCCGTGTCGGTGGAGTGGCACGGGAAGCCGCTGAGGCTCCACGACTGGTACAGCGCGTGGTCGAAGGTGACGGTGACCGGCTTGGTGGTGTCGCCGGTGTTGCGGACGCGGACGTAGACGAGCGGGTTGCGCGTCCACGGGAACGCCGAGAGCCCGTCGGTGTCGGCCTGCAGCGCGAGCAGGTCGGGTGGCGACTTCACGGTGACCTTCACGCTCACGGCGACCTTGATCGTCGCGCCCGCCGTGACCGAACCCGTGACGGTGCCGCCCTGCGCGGAGTCGTCGGCCTGAAGGCGGAACGTGAGCACGGCCGTCTGACCGGGCTGCAGGCCGGAGCCCGTTTTGCACGTCACGGTGCCGGTGCCGCCGGGGCAGTCGATGCTGAGCTGGGTCGTCGCCGGGGTGTCGGCCTGGCGCGAGAACCCGCTCACGGCACCGCCGCCGCCACCCGCGGGCACGGCGGACACGCCGGGCGGCAGGTTCAACGCGACCTGGACGGGGTCGGACGGGCTGCCGCCGTCGTTGCGGACCGTGATCGGCAGGTTCACCGGCCCGGCGCCGGGCTGGAGTTCGAGATCACCCGAAGGTGTGGTCGCGGACATCTTCGCCGCCGCGGGTGCCGCCGGGGGAGGCGGTGCCGCGGGCGGAGCGGCGGGCGGCGGCTGGACCGGCGGGGGTGCCGGGACCGCCGGCGGCGGCGCCTGCGGAGGTGCGGGCGGGGCCGGCGGCGCGGGAGGCGCGGGCTTGGCCGGCGGCACCGCGGGCGCGGCGGCCGGCGGCGGAACCTGCGCGGCCACGGGGATCTCCTGCGGCGAGCCGGCCGCGGCCAGCGCGACCGCCACCGTCGCCACGATGGCGGCGCCCGAAGCCGCGACACCCACGAACTGACGGGGCGCGGAAGCGGCGGCCGCGGCACCGGCCTTGGCGCCACCCGCCGCGGCGGCGCCCGCACCCACGGCGGCACCCGCCGTGGCCGCGCCCGCCTTCGCGGCGCCGATCGTCGCGAGGTAACCCAGCGCGGCGCCGCCCAGCACGATCGGGGCGATGATCGCGCGCAGGCCGCCGTTGACGTCGGCGAGCTCGGCGGCCAGACCGCGGCAGTCCTCGCACTCGTCGAGGTGGCTCTCGACCTGGGCTCGCTCGCGTTTGGACAGCCCGTCGCGAGTCCACGCGCCGAGCCGCTCCGCGGTGGCGTGACAGCGTTCGGCGGCGGTTTCCTGCAGGTGGACCTGCAGGTACGCCTGGCGCAGGCCCTCGCGGGCGCGGTAGGCGAGGGCGGACACGCCATTCGCGGTCAGGCCCAGCAGCGGCGCGACCTCCGCCGGGCTCTGCTGCTCGATCTCGGTGTGCCAGAGCACGGCCTGCCAGCGTTCGGGCAGCCGCGCGAACGCCTTCGCGGCCAGCGTGCGCTCGAGCCCGGCCACGGCGGTGTCGGAGAACGGCACGGTCAGCGCCTCGCCGACGGCCCCGCCGACGTCGCTCATGTCCTCGTTGAGGTCGACGCGGCGGTCGCGTCGGGTCTTGTCGTACGCGGTGTGGCGAAGCGCGGTGAGGAGGTACGCGCGGAACGCGGTGTCCGGACCTTTGCCGCCGCGCAGCGTCTCGAGGACCTTCGAGAAGGCCTCGGACACGAGGTCGTCGGCCTCGGAGCTCGAGCGCGCGAGCTGGCGGGCGAGGTTGTGGGCGGCGCCGCTGTGGCGCTCGTACAGGGGCCCGTAGCTGGCGATGTTCCCTGAGCGGACCTCGGCGATCAGCTCGGCGTCGCTCTTACCGGACAGATCGGCGGGAACGGTGGACACGGGGCTCCTTCATCTGGCACACGCGGCCTTGGCCAGCCACGATCTACCTCTCCAACGCGAGCACAAGTGTGACGGACGCGGCGATACGCGTCACCTCGTGGTCGGCGTGTTGACTCCGTCGGCGCAACAAGTTCACCCGGGTCTGGGGTGTGTCGCTGCGGCGGTCCTGCGAAAAAGACCCCGGAACGCCGTCACGCGGACGGCGGTGTCACGTCCCCTGAGTGGAGCAGGACAAGATCGACATCGACCGGGAAGGAGCGGTGGCCAGTGGACGTACCGGCGACCGGGGCACTGTCCGGTCCCGCCGGCGAGCAGGAGTCCCGTGCCCGGTTCGACCGGGACCGGAACCTACGCGCCCTGCGGGCCAGATGGCGCACCGCCAGTCTCGCCGCGGGGTGGCGTTTCCCGAGCGACTGGGCACTGCCCGAAGTGGACGCCGTGTGCGCCGCGGTGGTCCGCCACGGCGCGACGGGCGCCGAGACGGCGCTGGCCGGCCTCGGCCGCGCCCGGGCCGCCGCGGGCGCGAACCTCGCGGAGACGCTGTCCGACCTGGCCGCGCTGCACGCCGTGCTCGACGACCCGGACGCGGTCGACGGCTTCGTCTCACCGGACGTCGACGCCACCCCCGCCCGGTTATTGCGCGTGACCGCACTGGCTTGGGCGGACGTCGCCACGGATCAGCTGGTGCACACCGAGGTGACGGATCCGTTGACCGGCTTGCCTTCCGCCTCGTATCTGCGGACGCGGCTGGCAGAGGTCTACCGGGCGAGCGCCGCGGACAAACACGTGCTGCTCGTGGTCGCAATGGACTTGACCACCGTGTCCGGCTGGCCCCGGCTCACGGGGATGATCTTGGTGGCCGACGCGTTGCGCGCGGTCTTCGACACCGGCGAGAGCCACGCGACGCTGGGGCCGTCGGTGGTCGCGGTGCTGTGCCGCCGGGACGGCCGTCTGGCTTCGCGAGGCGTGGCCCTGCGCCGGGCCCTGAACGACCGGCTGTCGGTCGACGCGCAGCTTCGCGAGGTCAACCGGCCGCGCGTCTCGGCGGTCCGCCTGCCGGGTTCGCACGACAGCGCGTGCGACTTGCTGTCCGACCTGGCCCGCGGCTGACGTTGTCCGGAGGTGCGCCGGATGTGGTTCTGATCTTGGCCCGGTGAAGGCTCGCGGCCCGACCCATCGGGCCTGCTGCGGCGCGTTCATGATTTCCTGGTGTGGTGACCAGGACCGTTCCCTCCGCCTTCGACGGCGAAGTTCCGGTGAGCGCTGCCCAGCCTCGCCTGGCCCTGCGCAGGTCACTCGCCAGGCTGTCGATGCGGCCGCGGTCGATCCTGATCCTCTCGGTGATCCCGCTGGTCGCGATCGGCGTCGGGATCTGGGGCTGGACGCACGAGTGGGGGCTGGGCGTCGACAGCGCGGTCTACCGCGGCGGCGCGCTCACCCTGCTGCACGGGGACTCGCTGTACGACACCAACACGCTGTCCACCGAACCGTGGTGGGCGCTGCTGCCGTTCACGTACCCGCCGACGGCCGCGTTGTTCTTCGTGCCGCTCGCGCTCGTGCCGACGCAGGTGGCGTGGGGGTTCCTGACAGCCGTGTCGCTGGGTGCCCTCGCGTTGTCGGTGCGGATCTCGATCGGTGCGTTGCCGCGTCCCGACGAGGACGGGCCGCGGTGGTGGGCCTCGCCCGCGCGGTCGACGATCGTGTTCTTCGTCGTGTTCCTCGGTCTGGAACCCGTGTGGCGCACGATCTTCCTGGGCCAGATCAACCTGATCCTGATGGCCATGATCCTGCTGGACATGCTCGTGCTCGGCGCGCGCGGCAGCCGGTGGGGCGGCGTGCTGGTGGGCGTCGCGGCGGCGATCAAGCTGACGCCACTGGTGTTCCTGGGTCACCTGTTCATCACCGGCCGCCGCAAGGACGCGTTGCGCGGGCTGGCGACGTTCGTGGTGCTGCAGGGCCTGATGTTCCTGATCAACTCCCACGACGCGTGGCGCTACTGGACCGCGACGCTGCCCGACACCGGCCGCATCGGTCCCGTGCACTGGGCCGGCAACCAATCGCTCAACGCGCTGATGAACCGCGCCACCGACCTCGCGCCGTGGGCGTCGAAGGCCGCGATGGGCATCGGCCTGCTGCTGGCGATTCCGGCGCTGTGGCTGCTGATCCGCTTCCACCGCAAGGGTCAGGCATTGGCCGCGCTGCTGGTGACGGCGTTCTGGACGCTCCTGATGTCGCCGATCTCGTGGTCGCACCACTGGGTGTGGGTCGCTCCGCTGATCGTGCTGCTCGTGTCGCGCCTGCCGAAGACGACACCCGCCACGGCGTGGAAACGCTGGCTGGGCACGGGGCTCGTGGCGTTCGTGTTCGTCAGCTGCGTGCTGCTGATCCTGCCGAACGGGCGCAACGTGGAGCTGCACTGGAAGGTGTGGCAGAACGTCCTCGGTGACGCGTACATCCTGATGCCGGTGGTGCTGGGGGTTGCCTTGATCCTGCGGTGGGGGCTGCAGCGGCGGGCGCGTAATCGCGGTTCCTCGCCGGATGCGGGGCCGGACACGGGACCGGGTTCCGGTTCCGCGCCGGGTTCCGGTTCGGGTTCGGGGGAGGCCGCGGACCGTGCCGACGCCACGCCGGCTCACTGACCCGCGCCTGCTGGCGCTGCCGTTCCTCGCACTTGTCCTCGGAGTCGTCGTCTGGCTCACGCATCGGCACCTCGGTGCCGACAGCGCCGTCTACCGGGCCGGGGCGCTGACCCTGCTCAAGGGCGAGCCGCTCTACACCACCGGCGACCTCACGACGCTGCCCGACTGGGTCCGGTTGCCCTTCACCTACACGCCCGCCGCGGCCGCGCTGTTCGTGCCGCTCGTCCTCGTGCCGGCCGGGCTGGTGTGGGGCGTGGTGGCGGTGTTGTCGGTGGTGTCACTGACGGTGGTGATCGCGGTCGTCGCGCACCCCTCGCGCTGGTGGCTGCTCGGCGGCACGGTGCTGGCCTTAGGCCTGGAGCCGGTGTGGAAAACGCTGTTCCTGGGCCAGATCAACCTGATCCTGATGGCGTTCGTCGTCGTCGACGTCCTGGTGCTCTCGCTGCGCGGCTCACGCTGGGCCGGCGTGCTGATCGGCGTCGCCGCGGCCATCAAGCTGACGCCCCTGATCTTCGTACCGCACCTGTTCTTCACCGGCCGCTGGAAAGACGGCCTGCGCGCCCTGGGCACCTTCGTCGGCCTCGAGGCGATCATGTTCGCCGTCATCCCGCACGACGCGTGGTTCTTCTGGACGAAGTCCGCCACCGACCCCAGCCGCGTCGGCTCGGTCACGTGGATCTTCAACCAGTCGCTCAACGGTCTCGTCAACCGCGCCTCCGCCCTCGCCCCGTGGTCGCTCACGGTGGCCGTCGCGGTCGGCGCGGTGCTCGCCGTGCCCGCCGTGTGGCTCGTGATCCGCCTGCACCGCCGCGGTGAACCGGTGGCCGCCCTGCTCGTGACGGCGTTCTACGGGCTGCTGCTTTCCCCCGTTTCCTGGTCGCACCACTGGGTGTGGGCCGTGGCGCTCATCGCCCTGCTCGTCACCACGGGCCGCCGCTGGTGGGCCCTCGCCGCCACCGCGTTGTTCGCCTCGCACATCGTCATGCTCGTCCCGAACGGCGCCGACATCGAGCTCAGGTGGGGCCTGGGCTGGTCGATCCTGGGCAACGCGTACGTCATCGCGGCGGCCGGCACGATCCTCGGCCTGGCGGTCCGCGAGTTGCGGCTGAGCTCTCCGGCGGCGAGGCTGGCGAAATAGCGCCGCTCCCCAGCGTCGGATCCACGTCGTACAGTGGAACGACTGCCGGGAGGTGCATGGCGGTGGTGAACGGCGAGGCGGCCGAGCGGGCCTTCGCCGGACAGGCGTGGCGAGAGGTGTACGCGGGGCTCACCGGAGGTCGTGCGGCACTGACCGCGGACGATCTCGTACGCCTTTCGACGGCGGCTTACCTGCTCGGGCACGACGACGAGAGTTTCGAATCGCGGGAGCGCGCGTATCTCGAGTACGTGCGGGACGCCTGCCCGGCCGAGGCTGCCCGGTGCGCGTTCTTCCTGGCCCTGCCGCTGCTGTTGCGGGGTGAGCCGGCGCGCGCGAACGGCTGGCTGGCGCGGGCGCGGCGGCTGCTCGACGAGCACGGGTTGGACTGCGTCGAACGGGGTTACCTCCTGGTGCCCGTGGGCCTGCAGCGCATCCACGGCGGGGACACCCGGGGCGCGCACGACGCGTTCACCTCCGCGGTGGAGATCGCCGCCCGCTTCGGCGACGCGGACCTCCTGGCGCTGGGCCGGCACGCGCAGGGCCGCGCCCTGATCAAGCTGCACCGCACCGCCGAAGGACTGGCTCTGCTCGACGAGGCGATGGTCTCGGTGACCTCGGGCGAGGTGTCGCCGATCCCCGCGGGAGTCGTCTACTGCAGCGCGATCGAAGGCTGCCACGAGGTTTTCGACGTCGTCCGCGCACAGGAGTGGACGGCGTCGCTGAGCGCGTGGTGCGCGGCGCAGCCGGACCTGGTGCTCTTCCGCGGCCAGTGCCTGGTGCACCGTTCGCAGGTGCTGCAGGCGCTCGGCGCGTGGCCGGAAGCCCTGGTGGAGGCCCGCCGAGCCGGTGAGCGGCTTTCCGGTCCACGCCGCCAGCCGGCGCTCGGCATGGCGCTGTACCAGGAAGCCGAGCTGCACCGGCTGCGCGGCGAGCTCGCCGCGGCCGACGACGGCTACCGGAGCGCCGGCGAGTACGGCCATCCCACCCAGCCCGGCTGCGCGTTGCTGCGCCTGGCCCAGGGCCGGACAGCCGCGGCGGTCTCGGCGATAGGCCACGCCGTCGTCGAGGCGGTGGACGACCACCTCGTGCGTGCCCGGATGCTCGCGGCGCAGGTGGAGATCGTGCTGGCCGCCGGAGAACCGGGCGCCGCCCGCGGCGCGGCCGACGAGCTGTCGGCGATCGCCGCCGAGATCGGCATGCCACTGCTGTGGGCGACGGCCGCGCACGCGCGAGGCTCGGTCCTGCTGGCGGAGGGCGATCCCTCGGCCGCGCTCGGTGAGCTGCGCGCCGCGTGCGAGGGGTGGGCCGAGCTGGACGCGCCGTACGAGGGAGCGCGCACACGCCTGCTCATCGGCCGGGCCCGGCAGCTGACGGGCGAGGAGGACGCGGCCGAAGTGGACTTCGCCACCGCGCGCGAGGTCCTGCAGCGGCTCGGCGCGGACGTCAGTGCTCCGCCGACTTCGCAGACCTCGCTCACCGAGCGGGAACTGCAAGTGCTGGCGCTGGTGGCCGAGGGACTGTCGAACCGGCAGATCGCGGCGCGGCTGGTGATCAGCGAACACACCGTGCGGCGGCACCTGCAGAACGTGTTCGCGAAGCTCGGCGTGCCTTCGCGCGCCGCCGCGGCCACCCACGCGGTGCAGCAGCACCTCATCTGACCCGTGGTACGGACGGACCATCCCACTTCGGGCGAAGTGGTACGGCTGTTCGATGCCGACGGCGCCGCCGGCTCCTAACGTGCTGGTCAGGAGGTAGGACTGATGAACGAGCACACCGAAACCGTGGTCATCGGAGCGGGGCAAGCGGGGCTGTCGGCGGGGTACCACCTCGCGCGGCGCGGCCGCGACTTCGTGATCCTCGACGGCAACGACCGGATCGGGGACAACTGGCGCTGCCACTGGGACACGCTGCGGTTATTCACGCCGGCCCTGGCAGCCGGGCTGCCTGGCATGGCGTTCCCGGGTCCGCCGATGCACTACGCGACCAAGGACGAAATGGCCGACTACCTGGAGACCTACGCGCGCCGGTTCGCGCTGCCCGTGCGGGGTGGGCAGCGCGTGGCCCGGGTGTCGCACGACGGGGCCGGTTTCGAGGTGACCACGGAGACGACGACGTTCACCTGCGACAACGTGGTGGTCGCGACGGGCACGTTCGGCCGCGCGCCGCGCGTTCCCGAGTTCGCCGACCGGCTCGATCCCGGGATCCGGCAGCTGCACTCCAGCGAGTACCGCAACCCTTTGCAGCTGAAGCCGGGTCCGGTGCTGGTGGTCGGCGCTTCGCACTCGGGCGGCGACATCGCCTTCGAGGCCGCCCGGGCGGGCCATCCGGTGGTGCTCAGCGGGCCGATCCGCGGCGAACTGCCGTTCGACATCAACCGGCGCCCGGCGCGCGTCCTGTTCCCGGTGCTGTTCTTCGCGGCCAAACACGTGCTGACGCTGCGGACGCCGCTGGGCCGCGCGCTGCGGTCCGAAATTCGGGCACACGGCGGCCCGTTGATCCGCGTGAAGCGCGCCGACCTGACCCGCGAGGGCGTCGAGCACGTCGCCGACCGCACGACCGGCGTCCGCGCCGGTGCCCCCGTCCTCGCCGACGGCCGGGTGCTCGACGTCGCCAACGTCGTGTGGTGCACCGGCTTCCGCCAGGACTTCTCCTGGATTGACCCACCCATCACGGACGACTCCGGCTGGCCGCGCGAGGACCACGGCGTGGCGACCACGGCCCCGGGCCTGTACTTCGTGGGGCTGTCCTTCCAGTGGGCCTTCTCGTCGATGCTCGTCGGCGGCGCCGGCCGCGACGCCGAGTACGTCGTGAAGCACCTGACCGCGCGCGCCGACGCGGCGGCCCGGCCGCGAACCGGTCGCACACGCCTGGGCGCGGGCGCCGGTGGCGCCGGTCACTGAGCCGGTACCCGCAGCTCCGCCAGGTCTCGCCAAGTAACCTGAGCGGCGCTATGGACAAACGAACCGGTCTTCCCGTGGTGGGCATGGTGGGCGGTGGGCAGCTGGCCCGCATGACGCACCAGGCGGCGATCGCCCTCGGTCAGTCGCTGAGGGTCCTGTCGGCGAGCGCCGACGATTCGGCCGCGCTGGTCGCGTCCGACGTGGTCATCGGGCACCACACGGATCTCGAGGCGCTGCGGAAGTTCGCGCAGGGTGTCGACGTGCTCACGTTCGACCACGAGCACGTGCCCGGCGAGCACCTGCTGACGCTCGTGATGGAGGGCGTCGTGGTGCGGCCGGCGCCGTCGGCGCTCGGGTTCGCGCAGAACAAGCTCGTGATGCGCGAGATGATGGCCGGCATGGAGGTGCCGGGGCCGGACTTCGCCGAGGTGTCCACTGTGGACGAAGTGATCGCCTTCGGCGCGGCGCACCGGTGGCCGGTGGTCCTCAAGGCCGCCCGCGGCGGGTACGACGGCCGCGGCGTCTGGATGCTCGACACGGCGCAGCACGCGCGAGAGGTGGTGCCGAAGCTGCTCGACGCGAGCACGGCGCTGCTGGTCGAGGAGAAGGTCGAGATGAAGCGCGAGCTGGCGGCGCTGGTCGCCCGCTCGCCGTTCGGCCAGGGGGCCGCGTACCCCGTGGTCGAGACGGTGCAGACCGGCGGCATCAACACCGAGGTCCTCGCCCCCGCGCCCGGCCTGTCCGAGGAGCGCGTGCACGAAGCGCAGGACCTCGCGTTGCGCATCGCGTCGATGCTGGACGTCACGGGGCTGCTGGCCGTCGAACTGTTCGAGACGGAGCGGGGCCTGCTCGTGAACGAGCTGGCCATGCGCCCCCACAACTCCGGCCACTGGACGATGGACGGCGCGCGCACATCGCAGTTCGAGCAGCACCTGCGCGGCGTGCTCGACTACCCGCTGGGCCGCACCGACCTCGTCGCGCCCGCGTGCGTGATGGCCAACGTGCTCGGCGCCGACGTCGCGCCGCAGATGAGCCCGGACGAGCGCGTGCACCACCTGTTCGCGCGCTACCCCGAGGTGAAGATCCACCTCTACGGCAAGCAGGACCGCCCTGGCCGCAAGCTCGGCCACGTCAACTTCGTCGGCGACAACATGGACGACCTGCGCAACCGCGCGCTGCTGTCGGCCCACTGGCTGTCCCACGCCGTCTGGCTCGACGGCTACGAGATCCACTGAGTCCACTGAAGGGAACACATATGGCGCCGCAGGTGGGCGTGATCATGGGCAGTGACTCCGACTGGCCCGTCATGGAGGCCGCCGGCCAGGCCCTGGCGGAGTTCGGCGTGGAGTACGAGGTCGGCGTCTACTCCGCCCACCGCACCCCGCAGCGCATGCTGGACTACGCCACGTCCGCCGCCTCCCGCGGCCTGCGCGCCATCATCGCCGGCGCCGGCGGTGCCGCCCACCTGCCCGGCATGGTCGCCTCCGCCACCGTGCTGCCCGTCATCGGCGTCCCGGTGCCGCTGAAGTACCTCGACGGCCTCGACTCGCTGCTGTCCATCGTCCAGATGCCCGCCGGCATCCCCGTCGCCACGGTCTCGGTCGGCGGCGCGCGCAACGCCGGCCTCCTCGCCGTGCGCATCCTGGCGGCTTCGGACCTGCAGCTGCAGTCGAAGCTGGCCGAGTTCCAGTCGAGCCTGGAGACGCTGGTGCTGGAGAAGGACGCGGCGCTGCGCGAGAAGGCCGGCCAGTAGGTCAGGGCAGCTGCTTGCGAAGCTCCCGCTTCAGCACCTTCCCCGCCGCCGACACCGGGATCTCGTCGACGAAGTGCAGCTCCCGGATCCGCTTGTACGGCACCACCTTCTCGTTCACGGCGGCGATCAGCCCGTCGGCATCGAGGTCGGCATCCGGCCGCCGCACCACGAACGCGACGGGCAGCTCGCCGACGTCGGCCTGCGGGCGGCCGACCACCGCGGCCGTCGCGACGCCCGGCAATGCGATGAGCAGCTCCTCCAGCTCACGCGGGAAGACGTTGTACCCCTTGTACAGCAGCATGTCCTTCTTGCGGTCCACAATGGACAGGTAACCGTCGTCGTCGAGCACGCCGATGTCGCCCGTGTGCAGCCAGCCGTCGACGAGCGCGGCAGCCGTTTCGTCCGGCCGGTTGCGGTAGCCGCGCATCATCTGCGGCCCCCGCAGGCACACCTCGCCCTCGGCGCCGGCGGGCAGCGGGGTCTCGTCGAGGCCGACGATCTTCACCTCCGTGTCGAAGATCGGCCCGCCGACGGAGCCCACCTTGCGCACACCTGAGCGGTACGACGGTGAGATCACCGCGCCCATCGTCATCTCGGTCAGCCCGTAGCCCTCGGCGATCACGACGCCGGGGAAGCGCTCGTGGAGCGCGCGGATCATCTCGTGGTTCATCGGCGCCGCGCCGGAGCCGATGCTGCGCACGGACGACAGGTCGGCCGTGTGGAACGCGGGCGTCGCCAGCAGCGCGGCGAACAGCGCGGGCGCGCCGCCGAGTGAGGTGACGCGCAGGCGTTCGGCATCGGCGACGTACGCGGCCGGATCGAAGCGCGCGTGCAACACGGTCTGGGTGCCGCTGAGCAGCAGGGCGTTGAGGCCGGCGATCACGCCCATCGCGTGGAACCACGGTGTCAGGTTGATCGCGACGCCGGTGCCGAGGCGCCCGGGCCACTCGTCCTCGCTGCCGATCTGGTCGAGAATGACGTCACCGTGCGTGTCCAGCGTCGGGACGGACCCGCTGCTCCAGCACGCGCTCTGGATCGTGTTGGCCACGATGTTGCGGTGCGTGAGCTCCACGCCCTTCGACCGGCCGGTCGTGCCGCCGGTGTAGGCGAGGTGGGCGAGGTCGCGGTGGACGTCGATGGCCACGTCGGGCCGGGTGGCGGGCGCTTCGGTGAAGAACTGCTTGAACTCCACGACGTCGTGGGACCAGGCGGGCGCGCTCGGCGCGACGACGATCGTCAGCCGGGCCGGGATCCGGTCCGCGACCGCCGCGACGGTGCCCGCGACCGGCCCGAACGTGACCACGGCGGCGGCTTCGCAGTCGGTGAGCTGGAAGGCCAGGTCGTCGGGCGGGAGCAGCGGGTTCGTGGGGCTGAAGGTCGCGCCGGCGAGCAGGGTGCCGTAGTAGGCGATGGGGTAGGCGAGGCAGTTGGGCAGGTGGATCGCGACCACGTCGCCGTGGCCGATGCCGCGGGCGAGCAGGGAGTTGGCGAACTTGCACGCACCTGCGTAGGTTTCGGTGAAGGTGAGGCTGTCGTCGCCCATGGCGAACGCGGTGCGATCACCGAAGCGGGCGGCGGCGCCGGCGAGTATCGAACCCACCGGAACCTCGGGGTAGGTGAGGGAAGCGGGCAATCCGGGCGGCGGCGTCGACGCGGTGATGGCCATCACCCGACCTTACGAAGAGTGCGGCCAAGGACACAAGATCGAGCGGAGCGCCCGGCGTGAACGAGCGCTAACATCGACAAAACTCTCCCCATTGCTGCAGAGAAGGTGACGGAAGTGGCCGAGGGCCTGTACCAGCTTGCCGAGGAGCACGAGGAGCTGCGGGCCGCGGTCCGGGCTCTGGCCGAGAAGGAGATCGCGCCCTACGCGGCCGACGTCGACGAGAACGAGCGGTTCCCGACCGAGGCGCTCGAGGCGCTGAACAAGTCGGGCTTCAACGCCGTGCACATCGGCGAGGAGTACGACGGCCAGGGTGCCGACGCCGTGGGCGCCTGCATCGTGATCGAGGAGGTCGCGCGGGTCGACGCGTCGGCGTCGCTGATCCCGGCGGTGAACAAGCTCGGCACGCAGCCGATCATCCTGTCGGCCTCGGAAGAGCTGAAGAAGATCGTGCTGCCGTCGATCGCGCGGGGCGAGGCGATGGCCTCGTACGCGCTGTCGGAGCGCGAAGCCGGCTCGGACACCGCCTCGATGCGTGCGCGGGCGAAGCTCGACGGTGATCACTGGGTGCTCAACGGCACCAAGGCGTGGATCACCAACGCGGGTGAATCTTCGTGGTACACGGTGATGGCCGTGAGCGATCCGGACGCGGAGAAGAAGTCCAACGGCATTTCCGCGTTCGTCGTGCACAAGGACGACCCGGGCTTCTCCGTGGGGCCGAAGGAGAAGAAGCTCGGCATCAAGGGCTCTCCGACGCGCGAGATCTACTTCGAGAACTGCACGATCCCGGCCGAGCGCATCATCGGCGAGCCGGGCACGGGGCTGAAGACGGCGCTGAAGACGCTCGACCACACCCGCCCGACCATCGGCGCGCAGGCGCTGGGCATCGCGCAGGGTGCGCTGGACGCCGCGATCGCGTACGTCAAGGACCGCAAGCAGTTCGGCAAGTCGATCTCCGAGTTCCAGGGCGTGCAGTTCATGCTCGCCGACATGGGCACGAAGATCGAGGCGGCCCGCCACCTCGTCTACGCCTCCGCCGCCGCCTCCGAGCGCGGCGACAAGCGCGCGGGCTTCATGGCCTCCGCCGCGAAGGCCTACGCGTCCGACATCGCGATGTCCGTGACCACCGACGCCGTGCAGCTCTTCGGCGGCGCCGGCTACACCCGCGACTTCCCGGTCGAGCGCATGATGCGCGACGCGAAGATCACGCAGATCTACGAAGGCACGAACCAGATCCAGCGCATGGTGATGGCCCGGGCTCTGCTCAAGGGCTGAGGTTCTCGGCTTTTCGGCCCGCGCACCTTTTCCGGGTGCGCGGGCTTTTTCATTGCCGTCGCCAGCCGGCGCGGATCTTGGCGGCGTCTTCGATCCGGTAGAGGACGTCGAGGCAGATCAGTTCTTTTTCTTCCAGTTGCAGCAGCCTTGACTCGGTTTCGGGGTCGGTCGCGTCCGCGTTTTTCGCCAGATTGATGCGCTGTTGTTTGAACGATTCCCGCTGCTCGCTCCAGGTGCCGGCCAGACGGTGCAGGTCTCGGGCGGTGTAGCGCAGGATCTCTTGCAGGCTGGGGACTTCGCGTTCGACGAAACGGCTTTGCAGCGTGCGGACTTTTTCCTCGGCGTCGTCGCGGTGGCGGTTGGCGGTGTCGGCGGCGTCGGTCGCGGATTCCAGTTCTTCCGTCGCTTGGGACAGTTGTTCGAACAGGCTTGACCGCGCGGGCAGGACCATGTTCGCGAGCGAAGTGTCGAGGACCTTCGCGATGGCGACCGCTTCACTGAGGCGAATTGTCCGGCCGGTGGTGCCGTCGGCGTGTTTCTCGATGCGGGTGATGGCCGTGCTGTCGAGTTGGATTCCCACTCGTTCCAGCTTCTTCGCGAGCCCAGCCTGGGACACGCCCAGCTCTTCTCGCAGCGCACGCATGTTGAGGGCGAAGGTGCGCTCGGCTTGGGCGCCGATGGCGTCGCCGGGCGCTTCGCGCGGTGGTTCCGGGAGATCCTGCACGAGGAGCAGTGTAGTGCTTGACGCGCAGCGCCGCTTGAGGCACGCTGGGTGACAGCGGTGCTGATGGAGCACTGTGCTGCACGAGGAGCAGTGGATGAGGAGTGTTGATGGCGAAGACGTGGTCCACCGAGCGGCAGACGGTGCTGGTGCACGTCGAAAACCGGGACTGCTGGGCCGACGTCGAGGTCGACGGCGCCGGGGCGCGCGAGCTTGCCGCGCAGCTGGTTGCCGCGGCGGAGTTGATCGAGGTGCCGTCGAGGGGGATCGAGGTGCCGTTGCGGGGAGCGGCGTGACGAAGAGGACTCGGCGGTCCTTCGCGCGATTCCCGGCGGAGGCAGAAGAATCGAGGTGAGGGGTGGAGAAATGAGGGCCGAGCTGTGGCCGCCGGGTGGCTTCCGGTGGGGCGATCGCTGGGCCGGGCGCTCGGCAGGAAGGGAGTGGGATGGCGTTTGCGGAAGAGGCGTTCGCCGCGTTCAGGCGAGGGGAGACCGACGCTGTCGAGAGGATGAGTCGCACGGAGCTCGCGCGGGCGAAGGCCGCGGGTGACGCGGTCGGCGAGGTCGATGCGTTGTGCATGTTGGCCCGGGTCGCCGTGCGGGGTGGGGACTTGGCCGGGTGCCGGGAGCTGGCCGTGGCGGCGCTCGAGGTTGCGCGCCGCAGTGGTGACTCGGCGTTGGAGCGGGGGCCGGTGCATGTGCTGGCGGCGGTGGCGCGGATGAAGGGAGAGCTGGAGGAAGCGAGGGAGTTGTTCGCGCGGAGCATCGCGTTGCGGGAGGAGGCGGGGCTGGCCGATCTCGTGGTCTGGGAGCAGCTGAACCTCGGGTACGTCGAGCTGGAGTCCGGCGATGTCGGGCGGGCGCGGGAGTTGTTCGAGGGAGTTCGGCGGTACGCGAGGGAACACGACGTCGGCGACCTGGTGCCGTACGGCGAACTCGCGAGTGCCGTGCTGGCGGAGAGGGATGGCGACGCCGCTGAGGCCGTGCGGTTGCTGGCGGAAGTGGACCGGGCGTTGCCGGAGCGGGGCCAGGTGCTCGATCCTGACGACGCCGAGGTGCGGGAGGCGTTGCGAGCGCGGCTGGTCACGACACTGGGAGAGGAGGGGTGTTCGACGGAAAGCTAACCGTCCACTTTGGCCGGTGACGTCCAGCTCGCCAGGAGGCGCAGGCGTTCCTCGGAAGGGGAGCCCGGCTCGACGGTCGTGATGCCGAGGGTCTGCTCGGGGTCGTCGACGGGGGTCATGGCTTCGTAGCCGAGGGTCAGCTCGCCGACGAGCGGGTGGTGGTAGTGCTTGACGCCGTGGGTGCGTTGGAAGACGTCGTGGTCGGCCCACCAGTGGCGGAAGTCCTGGTCGCGCACGGAGAGTTCGCCGATGAGCTCCGCGAGGGCGGGGTCGTGTGGGTAGCGGCCGGCGTACAGCTGGAGGGTGGCGACGACGCCGCGGGCGGCGCCTTCCCAGTCGGTGTAGAGGCCGCGGACGGTGTCGTCGAGGAAGATGAGCCGGGCCATGTTGCGGGAGCGAGGAGGGAGGGCGTCGAAGTCGGCGTAGAGGGCGCAGGCGAGGCGGTTGGCGGCGAGCACGTCCATGCGGCGGCCGAGCACGATGGCCGGCACGTGGTGGAGGCTGTCGAGCACGAGCTGCAGGCCCGGGCGCACGCGCTGGGGCGGCAGGGGCCGCGGCCGTGAGCGCGTGGGCTTGGCGAGGGTGAAGAGGTGGGTGCGCTCGAGGTCGTTGAGCTGCAGGGCTCGGGAGATGGCGTCGAGGACGGACTCGGAGACGTTGAGGTTGCGGCCGCGTTCGAGGCGGACGTAGTAGTCCACGCTCACGCCCGCGAGCTGCGCGACCTCCTCGCGGCGGAGGCCGGGCACGCGCCGGGGGCCGGGGTGCGGGGTGAGGCCCGCGTCGGCGGGGGTGATCTTCGCTCGGCGCGAGCGCAGGAAGTCCCGGAGTTGCTCGCTCATGCGATCCAGCGTAGGGCCGATCGCCGCCGCGAGAGGGGGTCTGCTGGACCCCCGGTGGAGGGAGTCCTCTCACCTCGGGAGCGAACGGTGGTTGCGTGGGAACCATGAAACGACGCATTCTCGGCGGCACCGGCATCTCCGTGAGCGAATACGCGCTCGGCACGATGATGTTCGGCGCCATGGGCAACACCGACCACGACGAGTCGGTCCGCATGATCCACGCGGCGATCGACGCCGGCATCAACTTTCTCGACACGGCCGACGTGTACTCGGCCGGGGAGTCGGAGGAGATCGTCGGCAAGGCGCTCGCGGGGCGGCGCGACGCGGTGGTGCTGGCGACCAAGTTCGGCCTCCCCATGGGCGAGGATCCGAACCAGCGCGGCGGCTCACCGCGCTGGGTCAAGCGGGCGCTGGAGAACAGCCTGCGCCGGCTCGGCACCGACTACGTGGACCTGTACCAACTGCACCGTCCCGACCCGGACACCGACATCGACGAGACGCTCGGCGCGCTGTCGGACCTCGTGCGCGAGGGCAAGGTGCGGGCGATCGGCAGCTCGTTCTTCTCGCCGGAGGAGACCGTGGAAGCGCAGTGGACGGCCGAACGCCGCGGCCACCACCGCTTCCGCACCGAGCAGCCGCCGTACTCGATCCTCGCGCGCGGCGTCGAGCAGCGCGTGCTGCCGACCGCGCAGCGCTACGGCATGGGCGTGCTCACGTTCGGCCCGCTCAACTCGGGCTGGCTGTCCGGCCGCGCGGACCCGACCGCCGGGCACCGCAACGCCGGCCGCGGCGCGCAGATGTTCGACCTCTCGCGGCCGGGCGTGCAGGCGAAAGCCGACGCCGTGGCCGAGCTGACCAAGCTCGCCGCCGACACGGGGATCTCCGTGCCGCACCTGGCGATCGCGTTCGTGCGCGCGCACCCGGCGGTCACGTCGGTGCTGATCGGCCCGCGCCGGCCCGAGCACCTCACCGACCTGCTGGCCGGCGCCGACGTGGAGCTGAGCGACGACGTGCTCGACCGCATCGACGAGATCGTGCCGCCGGGCGTCGACGTGCACTCGGGCGACTTCTACATCAACCCCACACCGGCGATCCTCGACAAGCGCTTGCGCCGGCGCTGAACCACCGGCCGCGGCGGTCACTTCGCGAAGCGCTTGCGGCCGGCGCTGAACCACCCAGCCGCGGGTTACTTCGCGGTGGCGAGCAGCAGGCCGATGACCTGAACGGCGTCGTCGAGCCGGGGTTCGCCGCCGAGGAGCTGGGAGTACATGAACGAGTCGCCGATGCGGATCACGGCCTGGGCGACGGCCTCGGTCGGGGCGTCGAAGTGGAGGCCGTTACGGTCGAGCAGTTCGGTGAACAGGCGCGCCGCGCGGGACTCGACCTCGCCGGGTGACATGATCACCTTCGCGAACAGCACGGGGTCACGGCGCGCGAGGTCCTTCAGGGGCGCGAGCGTGACGACGGTGCGCATGAACCGCTCGACCACCACGAGCGTCCGCGTGAGGCCCGGGGGACCGGTCACGCCGGACTCGATCGCGAGGTAGGTCCGTTCGGTGCTGTCGGCGAGCACGCGCCCGAGCAGCTGCTCGTGGTTGCCGACGCGGCGGTACAACGTCGCGCGGCTCAGGCCGAGTTCGGCCGCCAGTGCCGACATGTCGATCGGCCGGCCGCGCAGGTACGCCTCGGTCGCCGCGCGGACGACGTCGTCGGTGGAGGGTGGGCCGGCCATCCGCGCAGTATGGCCGAGTCCGCTTGCCAAAACACCTCGAACGTGAGACAAAACGTTTGTCTGTCTCAATGCGGAGGTGCGGTGTGGCCACGGTGACCGTGAACGGTGGGCAACAGGTCCACTACGTCGACCACGGTGGCGACGGCCCGGCCGTCGTCCTGCTGCACAGCTTCCTGATGGACGTCGACATGTGGCTCCCGCAGGTCGAGGCGTTCCGCGGTGACCACCGCCTGATCGCGATCGACGAGCGCGGCCACGGCGAGACCCCCGCGGACGGACCGTTCGACTACTGGGACATCGCCCGCGACGCGCTCGCGGTGCTCGACCACCTCGGCTTCGACCGCGCCGCCGTGATCGGCACCAGCCAGGGCGGGTTCGTCGGCCTGCGCATGGCGCTGCTCGCCTCCGAGCGCGTGACCGCGCTGGCCGTGCTCGGCACGTCGGCCGACGCGGAGCCCGCCGAGGTCGCGGCCGTCTACCGGCAGCTCGGCGACGTGTGGGCACAGGACGGCCCCGACGGCGTGATCGACGGCGTCGCCGCCATCTGCTTCGGCGACAGCTTCGACGCCACGGCGTGGAAGGCCAAGTGGCGCGAGCACTACCAGGGTGAGCAAGCCCGCCTGCTGATCGGCGCCCTCGCCGGCCGCGACAGCCTCCTCGACCGCCTCGGAGAGGTCCAGACCCCGGTGCTGGTCCTGCACGGCACGGCCGACCGCGCCTACCCCCTCGAGAAGGCCGAAGAACTCGTCAACGGTCTGCCGAACGCGAAACCGCTGGTCACGATCGCGGACGGCGCGCACTTCCTCAGCCTCACCCACGCCGCCGACGTCAACCCGCATCTCAAGAGTTTCCTCGCCGCGCACGCCGCGCGCTGATCCACGCCACACCGGCGAATCGGCGGCGGAGACCAGGCATTCGGGTGAGGATTTCCCAGCCTCTTGCCCGACCCGGGCGCATGTGAGACATGTGCCATGCTGATCCCGAACGCGGAGGTGTCGGATGGCCACGGTGACCGTCAACGGTGGGCAGCAGGTCCACTTCGTCGACTACGGCGGTGACGGCCCCGCTGTCCTGCTGCTGCACAGCTTCCTGATGGACATCGACATGTGGCAGCCACAGGTCGAGTCCTTCGGCGCGGACTACCGGCTCATCGCGATCGACGAACGCGGCCACGGCGCCACCCCGGCCGACGCGGACTTCGACTACTGGGACGTCGCCCGCGACGCGTTCGGCGTGCTGGACCACCTCGGCATCGAGCGCGCCGCCGTGATCGGCACCAGCCAGGGCGGGTTCATCGCCCTGCGCATGGCGTTGCTCCAACCCGAGCGCGTGACCGCGCTGGCCGTGCTCGGCACGTCCGCCGAGAAGGAGGCCGAAGGCACCGCCACGGTCTACCGGCACCTGATTGCCGCTTGGCTCGAAGCCGGGCCGGAGCCGCTGGTCGACGGCATCGCCACGTTCTGCCTGGGCGACTTCGAAGCGTCCGACTGGAAGACGAAGTGGCTCAAGGTCCCCGGGGAGAAGTTCCAGCGGATCATGGAGACCCTCGTCAGCCGCGACAGCGTGCTCGAACGCGTGGGCGAGATCCAGGCGCCGGCGCTCGTGCTGCACGGCAGCGGCGACAACGAGTACCCGATGGCCCGCGCCGAGTCGCTCGTGGCCGGGCTCCCCAACGCCGAACCGCTGGTCACGGTCGTGAGCGGCGCGCACTTCCTCAGCCTCACCCACGCGTCGGACGTGCAGCCCCACCTGAAGAAGTTCCTCGAAGCCCACGCTGCGGGCAAGTAACCCACTTGGAGGAGTTTCCGTTCCTCTCTCAACGCGTTAACTGATCAGGTGACTGGGGTCACCATCGGTTCACAGAGAGGTGGAGCGGATGGGCGTGCGCGCGTTCGGGCGTCGGGTAGTGGTTCTCATGGCGGCACTGGGAGCGGTCGCCCTGAGTACCGGCACCGCGGACGCGGCGGTGAAGGAGCCGACCGGCCCGGTCCAGCCGAACATCATCTCGGCGGCGCTGTACTCCGTGGTGCAGCCGACCATCGCTCCACCGGGCGCCAACGACTGGAACTGCAAGCCTTCCGCCGAGCACCCCAACCCGGTCCTGCTGTCCAACGGCACCACGGCCAACGCGTACGAGAACTGGGCCAATCTCTCGAAGGTGCTCGCCGACCACGGCTACTGCGTGTTCGCCGGCAACTTCGGCGGCTCGCCGGGTAGCTTCCTGCAGACCGTCGGCCCGGTCGCGGGCACGGCCGCGCAGCTCGCGCAGTTCGGCGACAAGGTCCTCGCTGCCACGGGTGCGGCGAAACTGGACATCGTCGGGCACTCGCAGGGCGGCATGAACCCGCGCTACTGGATCAAGTACCTCGGCGGTGCCTCGAAGATCGGCAAGCTCATCGGCCTCTCGCCGTCGAACTACGGCACGAGCCTGTTCGGCCTGCTCAGCACGCTGCAGGCCATCCCGCCGGTGCGTGACCTCGTGGGCCTCGCGTGCGCGTCGTGCAACGAGCAGTCCACCGGCTCGGCCTTCCTGACCGACCTCAACGCCGGCGGCGACACCGTGCCCGGCATCGACTACACCGTGATCCAGACGAAGTACGACGACGTGGTCACGCCCTACACCAACGCGTTCCTCAAGCCGGCGCCGAACGTCGAGAACATCGTGCTGCAGGACGTCTGCTCGGCGGACTTCACCGACCACCTCGGCATCCCGTACGACCCGATCGCCGAGCGCGAGGTGCTCAACGCGCTCGACCCGGCGCACGCGCAGACCCCGAAATGCGTGTTCGTGCCTCCGGTGATCAGCTGAGCGACTGGTACATCACGTGCAGCCCGACGTACCCGTGCGTCGGGTGGTGGAAGGCCCCGGGCACCGTGCCGATCACGGTGAAGCCGAATGATTTCCACAGGGCGACCGCTCGGGTGTTGGTCTCGACGACGGCGTTGAACTGCACCTTGCGGTAGCCCTCGGCGCGCGCCCACTCCAGCATGTTCTCGCCGAGGGCGCGGCCGGCGCCTCGCCGGCGGAAGCGGGCGCCACCATAAAGCTTGCGGTCGCGATGTGCGAGCCCGGTCCTTCGCGGTTCGGCCCCATCTTCGCGGAGCCGAGAATGTCACCGAAATTGTTCACAATCACGGCTGTGCGCGATGGCGGGGATGCCAGCCAGTAGTCGCGGGCGGCCTGTTCTCCCAGGTCACGGGGCAGCGCGTAGGTCTCACCGGCGGCGACGATGGTGTGCAGGAACGGCCAGATGGCGGGCCAGTCTTCGCCCGTCGCGTCGCGGATGAGCACGTAACGAGGATTCCAGAAGTAGGTACAAACGCGAACTCTTTTCGTCCCGTTGTGCCATTCCGGTTGTGCAGGCCCGCGGCAGAGTGTCACAGTCGTCGACATGTTCTGGCCGGTCCCTGACACCTGGAAGCCGAGCGACGATGCCGAGCTGGTCGCCGGCTGGCGCTTGTGGCTCGAGCTGAGCGACCGCGCCTGGCCCACGGCCGCGTGGGACGGCACCCCTGCCGACGCGGTCAAACAGCTGCGCGAACTGCTCGACGCCTTGGACGACATCGAGACCGTGTACCGCGAGTCTTCCGCCGACCCGTCGGAGGAGTTCGTGCACGTGATCCAGGCCCTGGCCCTGTGCGCGAGCGCCGTGATCGGCCTGTGGTGGGACGACTTCGCGCCCCTGGACTCCGACCGCGCGCCCAAGCTCCACGAAGACCTGCAGCGCTTCGCCGCGCACGCCGAACAGGTCCTGACGCTCCTGGCCACCCACGGCGGCTGGGCCGCCCTCGACTCCGTCCGCCGCGGCCCGGCCTGAGTCCACACGCGACAGTCGATTGAGCCGAACGGCCCAATCGCCGGGCTAATCCTGTCCAGGCGGGTAGCGGCGGTCATCGGCGGGTAAGCCTCCGGGAACGGAGGTGCCCGATGACCGCTCCCCAGTCCGCCGCAGCCGCGGCGAGATCGCACGTCGAAAACCCGCGCCGCACCAAGGTCGCGCAAACGCTCGGCCGCGCCGGAATGGCGTGTTACGGCTTGGTGCACCTGATCATCGCCTACCTCGCGCTGCGCATCGCCTTCGGCGGTGGCACCGGTCAAGCCGCGGACCAGAACGGCGCGCTGCAAGAGATCGGCTCCAACGCGTTCGGCACCGCGGTGCTGTGGGTGCTCGCGGTCGGGCTGATCGCGTTCGGCTTGTGGCAGGTGCTCATGGCCGCGACCGGGTACGAGTGGGTGTCCGGCGGCAAACGGGTGCGCAAGCGCCTCGGCTCGGGCGGCCGCGCGATCGTGGTGTTCGCGCTGGGGTACAGCGCGATCCGGATCGCGGTCGGTGCCGGTTCGTCCGCGGGCAACCAGCGCCAGCAGGAGGCCACCGGGAAGGTGCTCGCGTTGCCTGCCGGGCCTGCCCTCGTGGTGGTCGCGGCGTGCTGCGTGGCCGCGGTCGCCGTCGCATCCGGTGTGAAGGGTGTGCGGCAGTCGTTCCTGGAGGACCTCGACACCTCAGAGCTGCCGCGGGGCACCCGGCGCTGGGTGGCTCGCCTCGGCACGGGTGGGTACGTGGCGAAAGGCGTGGTCCTCGCGCTGGTGGCCGTGCTGCTCGGGTATGCCGGTCTGCAGTCCGACGCTCGGGAGGCCGGCGGTCTCGACGCGGCGCTGCGGACGTTGGCCGGGCAGCCGTTCGGCGCGGTGCTGCTCACGATTGTCGCGTTAGGACTCGCGGCTTTCGGTGCGTACTGTTTCGGGGCGGCGTGGGCGCACAAGCGGTGACGCTCAGCGCGGCCGGTATTCGGCGAACTCACTGAAGAACACCCCCTCGCCCTGTGTGAGTGCGGGCAACGCCTGTTCGAACTCGTGCACGGACGCGGCCGGGATCGTGCCGGTGACGGTGCAGCCGGTGGCCGTGACCGCGGGCTCGTCGGGCACGGCGCGCAGCTCCACGAGCTTGCGGAGCACGCCGCTCACCGCGTTCGCCGGGGCCTCGACTTCGAAGCTGTGCACGGGTTCGTGCATGCGGGTGCCGGCGGCGCGCAAGGCTTCGGCGACCACGAGCGCGGTCATGCCGCGGAAGTCGCCGGCTGTGGTGAGTGGCGGGAAGAACGCGGCGTCGGTCAGGGTCACCACGCAGTCGATCACCGGGCGCGGGCGGTGGCTCAGCTGAGCTCGCACGGTCTCCTCGATGGCCTTGTGGAACGCCAGCGGCAGCGACCCGAGCTCCACGCCCAGCCGGTACCCGACGCCGGAGGCCGGCGGGCCGGGTTCCACGCGCAGGCCGACGGTGGCGAAGAAGTACACGCGTTCGTCAGGTGCACGGCGGCCCACGGCGTGGCCCGCACGGCAGAGGCGTTCGACGAGCAGGACGCGGGACTCCTCGAACTCCGCGGCCAGGCCGAAGTCCTCGGCCAGCGTCGAGCGGATCACCTCCTTCTGGACTTCGCCGTAGAGCCGTACGGAGACTTCGTGTTCGTGGCGGCGGACGCTGATCAGCGGGTCCTGTTCGGACAGTCGTTCCAGCGCCGAGTACAGGGCCACGGCGTCGTCCGGGTCGACGGGCCGCACCACCGTCTCCAGGCTGGGCGGGGCGAAGAATCCGGGCTCGGCCAGGGGGTCGGCGAGACCCAGGTGGTCGCCGATCCGCATGTCCTTCAGTCCCCAGACGCGGGCGACGTCGCCGGCGCACGCCAGGCCGTCGACCGGGGTGGCGCCGTGTTCGTAGACGCGCACGGCGGACGCGCGGCCGGTCAGCTCGGTGACCGTGCCGTCGGATTCGCGGCGGTGGAAGGGAAACGGCGTGCGCGGGCTCAGCGAGCCCGACCGCACTCGGACGTACGCGATCTTCTCGCCGGCGCGCCCACGTTCGATCTTGAACACGGTGGCGGCCAGCTCTCCGGCGTCGGTGCGTTCCCGTGCCGGAAACAGGTCCCGGACGCGCGAGAAAAGCGCGGCCACGCCCGCGCCGGTGATCGCCGAGCCGAAAACCACCGGGTGCACGGCTCCGCGTGCGACCTGGCGAACGAGGGCCGCGTGGTAGTCCGGTTCCCGTCCCGCTACATAGGACGCGAGGAACTCGTCGTCGTCCGCCAGGGCTTCGGCCAGGTGCTCGCCGGGCGGCAGCGGCACGGGTTTCGCCTGCGGCGTCCCGAGCCCGGTCACCGTGTCGAGGGCGACGCAACGCGGGGAAAGCCGGGTGCGCAGGGCGTCGAGCAGGGTGGATTCCTGCGCGCCCAACCGGTCGATCTTGTTCACGAACACGAGCACGGGAATGCCGAGGCGGGTGAGAGTCCGCATGAGCACGCGGGTCTGCGCCTGCACACCCTCCACTGCGGACACGACGAGCACGGCGGCGTCGAGCACGCCGAGGGCACGTTCGACCTCCGCGATGAAGTCGGAGTGACCGGGGGTGTCGACGAGCGTGAGCCGGTGCTCGCCCGTGGTCACGGCGACCACGGCCGACTTGATGGTGATGCCGCGGCGGCGTTCGAGCTCCAGGGAATCGGTCTGGGTGTCGCCGGAGTCGACGCTGCCGAGCCGGCCGATCACGCCGGTCTCGAAGAGCAGGCGCTCGGTCAGGCTGGTTTTACCGGCGTCGACGTGCGCGAGAACGCCAAGGGTGAGGGTCTTCATGGGTGGGTGAGGTCCTCATCGATGCGATGGACAGGCCGAACTGGGGTCGGTCGGACTGTCGGCGCATCGGGGTCTCCTCACCGTCTCGGACAGGGCGGTCGGCACGATACCGCTCGGTGACGGACGCGTACAGCGAGTATTTTCCGGTGCCTGTCGGTTTCCTGTCGATCACTCGCCGAAGCGGGCTTCGGTGGTGCGACCCGACCTACTGTGGGCCGGGACAGTGGGAAGATCACCGATCAGGAGTTTTTGATGGACACTCGAGTCAAGGATGTCGCCCTGCTGCTCGGCCGGATCGGCGTGGCAGTGGTTTTCTTCGCCCACGGGGTGCAGAAGTGGAACAGTGGCATCGGCGCCACTGCGAACTTCTTCAGCCAGGTCGGTGTCCCGCTGCCCTCGGTCGCGGCGGTGTTCGTGATCATCCTCGAGGTGCTCGGCTCGATCGCCTTCGTCGCCGGCTTCCTGCTGCCGGTGATCGCCCTCGGCTACGTCGTCGACATGACGGGCGCGCTGCTCTCGGTCCACGTGTCCAACGGCCTCACCGGCGACAACGGCTACGAACTCGTGCTGGTGCTCGGCCTGGCCGCCCTCGCCCTCGGCTTCAACGGCGGCCGCCTGTCGGTGGACCACGTGCTGTTCTGGCGCAAGCGCGAGGCGCGGCCGGCCGAGCTGGAAACCGTCTGACGTTCGTCAGCCGAGGTCGGTCGTGGTGCGTTCGGCGTCGCGTTTGCGGTCGAGCTTCGCCGGGTCCGCGTGGGTGACCTGGACGAGGTGGGCGCTCGCGGCCAGGGGCACGAGGAAACCGTCGAGGACGCCGTCGGGGATGGTCCAGTCCAAGGTGGACAGAGCGCGGTCGGCGGCGGTCAGGCCCAGCTTTTCGGCGCGCGCACGGGCTTCCGAGAGAATCTCGTCCACAGTGGACGAGCCGAGCGCGGGAGTGTCGCCCGGGATGGCCGACATCGGGGTGAACTGGTCGCCCGACATCCGCGCCTCGGTGAGGTAGTCGAGCGCGCCGCCCGCCGGGGGAGTGGACAGGCCGCGGCCCATCGGGTCGAGGGAGACCACGGCGACGGCCGGGGCGTCGACGGAAGCGTCGGGGCCGATGAACACCACGCGCGCGCCGTTGGGCTCGGGGACGACGCGGGCGCCGCACCACCAGGCGCCGAGCAGGATGCCGGCGGTCTGCCAGTGGGCGGGCAGCTGCACGGCGACGTCGTCGCCCGGCTCGACGTCGAACTCGTCGACGAGCCAGTTGGCCGTCTTCGCGGCCCAGTTCAGCGTGGTCGCCACCGACAGCTCGACGCGGCTGCCGAGCTGGTCGTCGTAGTGCGTGATCAGCGGTTTCGCGGGCGACGCCAGCAGCGGGCGCAGCAGCTGTTCGGTGAGGCTCATGCAGTCCAGGCTAGCCGGGGCTTCAGTCGACGCACGGCACGCCGGGGATGCCCGATTGCAGTTGGAGTACGGGTGCACCCGCCGCGGCCCCGCCGCCACCCATCGGCGCGCGCCCGACCAGGCCGGCCACGAACTTGCGCACCGCCGTCGGGTCGACCTCGACGATGCTCTGCCCGTCGGCGCTGCGGCCGTTGGCCGTGATCACCGGCACGGTCGTGAAGTTCAGGTCGCCCGACGCCACGCCCTTCACCTGCTGCGCGAAGTCGAGCACGTCGAGGCCGTCGTCGAGCGTGATCGAGCGGTGCACGGCGTCCATCAGGCTGCTCATCGTCGACGGGCTGGTCAGCGTGCCCGCCGACAGCACCTGGTGCAGCGCCGAGGACAGGAACGCCTGCTGCCGCACGATCCGGTCGAGGTCGCCGTGGGGCAGGTTCTTGCGCTGGCGCACGAACGACAGCGCCTCGCCGCCGGACACCGTCTGCACGCCGCGGCGGAAGTCCGCGCCCGAGTCCTTGTCCGACGTCGAGTGGTTCAGGCACACCTTCACGCCGCCGAGGGCCTCGGTGAGCAGGTAGAAGCCCAGCAGGTTGATCTCGGCGTAGTGATCCACGCGGATCTGCGTGAGGTCCTGCACGGTCTGGACCAATACCCGGCGACCCTCGCTGTCGGAGTCACGCTCGATCTTCGCCTGGTCGCGCTCGCCCTTGGCGCGCTCGGCGTCCGCGAACTGGGCCTTCGCCACGCCGTACGCCGAGTTGATCTTCGCCTGGCCGCGGCCCGGGATGTCGACCCAGCTGTCGCGCGGGATCGAGACGCCCGACGGCTTGCTGCCGTCCTTCGGGAAGCGCAGCAGGATGATCGTGTCGGTGTTGATCCCCGCCTTCTCCTCGGTGCGCAGCGACTTCAGCATGCTCGTCGGCAGCGGGTTGCCCTGCGCGTCGGTGCGCGCGTCGCTGCCGACGAGCAGGATGTCGGTGGCGCCGTCGTCGGCGGGCGGGGCCGGCGGTTCACCCGCGCGGGGGGTGAGGACGTCGGTGGTGGGGACGTTGCTCTGCAGCTGGTCCTTCGTCACGTACGCGTAGCCCGTGGCGCCCAGCGCCAGCACCGACACGAGCCCGAGCGCGATCCGCCGGGTGATGCGGCCGGCGCGGCCCGGGCGGACACGCGGGGTCCGCACCGTCGGCTGTGGCAGGTCCAACCGGGGGTAGGGCGACGGCTTCCACTCGGAAGACTCCGCGGATTCGTCACTGTCCGTGTCCGATTCCGGCGTCTCGGCGGCCTCAGCCGGCTCGACGGCTTCTTCCGGCGACGGCTCTGCCGGCTCCCCGCCCTCGACCCGGTCCGGCTTGTCCTCGTTCTCATCCACCCCAAGTACCTCCCCATAGCCCAGCCTAGAGGCCCGCCCCGGCCGCCACGCTGAGTGCCCGACTCTAGTTGACGCAGGGCACTCCGCCGGCCGTGATCGGCGGAGCGGGTGGTGCGGCCGGCGCGGTGGGCGCGGTGGGCGTTGTCGGGGTGGTCGTGACCGTCGATCCCGACCCGGCGCCCGCGCCGCGCCGGTCCTTGCCCAGCAGCACGCGCACGTGCCCGGCGGTGACGTCGGAGTCGGGCTCGGCCTCGAGGTCGCCGCCGAGGGCCTGGCGGACCAGCGCGAGCGCGGCGTCGTCGGCCGGGTTGTAGCGGATCACGGTGCTCGCCCGGGCGGACAGCTTCGTGTCACCCGCGAGCTTGAAGCCCTTGCCCTGCAACAGGGTGTGGGTCTGCGTGGCGACGTCGGCGCCGCTGCCGTCGAACAGCTCGACCGTCACGGCGCCGGCGCCGGGCAGCGTGGCGGGCGTCGAGGTCGGGGTGTCGGGCGTGCCGTCGGAGGTGAGCCGGTCGACCTCCGCCTGAACCTGGGCCGGGTCGACGCGCAGCACGTCGGCGCCGCCGATCACCGCGTTGCCCTGCGTGGGGATGGTGTGGAACTCGACGTTGCCGCCCGTCAGGCCGCGCATCTGCTCCGCGAACTCGGTGAGGTCCCAGCCCTCGGAAAGCACCACGGACTTCTTCACCGCGGCCACGAGCTGCGCGATCTTGGCCGGGTTGGTGAGCACGTCGCCGGAGAGGACCTTGTTCGCCAGCCCCGAGAGGAACGCCTGCTGGCGCGCGATGCGGTCGAGGTCACCGTTGGGCAGGCCGTAGCGCTGGCGCACGAACGCGAGCGCCTGCACACCCGAGATGCTCTGGCGGCCCGCCGGCAGGTCCACGCCGGACTTCTTCTCCTTCACCGGCGCCTTGAGGCACACGTCCACGCCGTCGATGGCCTTCGTGATCTCGTAGAAGCTCGCGAGGTTCACCTCGGCGTAGCGGTCGATCATGCCCGGCTTGCCGATGAACTTCTCCAGCGTCGCCACGAGGTTCTTGCGACCGGCCACCTTGGACTTCTGGTCGACGTCCTTGAGGTCGGTGTCACCCTGGTTCTGCAGCGTCTTGAACGTGTCGTTGTAGGCGTACACATACGCGCTGTTGAGCTTGTGCTTGCCGAAGCCGCCGGTGATCTCCACCCACGAGTCACGCGGGAAGGAGATGGCGACGGCGTGCTGCCCGTTCTGGGGGATGTGCACCAGGATCATCGTGTCGGTCTGCTTTTCACCGTCCGCGATGCCGGCGTGGAGCATGTCGAGCACCTCGCGCGGCAGCGGGTTGCCCTGCGCGTCGGTGCGGCTGTCCTGGCCCACGAGGAGGATGTCGATGGCGCCGTCGAGCGGCTTGGCGTGCGCCTCGGGCTGGTCGAAGATCTGCGTGGTCGTGAACCCGGTCTGCGGGTCGCCGATGAACTGCCAGCCGTACCAGGTCAGGGCCAGGATCACGATCGAGAGGATCGAGAGCACGACCTTGCCACCGCGGCGCAGCCCGACGAGCACGCCGCGGCCGTGCGCTGCCGGTACCCGCTGCGACGGCAGCGGAGACCCAGGCCACTCGGTCACGCGTTCCTCCCCCACCCATGCCCCGTGGGCACCGGAGTGCCTTCGGGAGACTCTACCGAGTCTCGGGTGGGTCATCCGTAGTCTGGTGGTCGGATTGCCCGGTCGGGCACGAGAAGCGGGCACGAAGGGTGGAGAAGGATGCGAGTCCTGGTCACGGGCGGTGCGGGATTCATCGGATCGCACTACGTCCGGCAGGTGGTTTCGGGTGCCTACCCGACGCTGCGTGACGCCGAGGTCGTGGTGCTGGACAAGCTCACGTACGCCGGCAACGAGGCGAACCTCGACCCGGTCGCCGACAGCCCCCGCCTGCGGTTCGTCCGCGGCGACATCTGCGACGCGCCGCTGGTCTCGGACCTGATGCGGGGCATCGACCTGGTGGTGCACTTCGCGGCGGAGTCGCATGTGGACCGTTCGATCCTGGGCTCGGCCGACTTCGTGCTCACCAACGTGCTGGGCACCCAGACGCTGCTGCAGGCCGCGCTGGAGGCGGGCGTCGGCAAGTTCGTGCACGTGTCCACCGACGAGGTCTACGGGTCCATCGCGGACGGTTCGTGGTCGGAAGACCACGTGCTGGAGCCGAATTCGCCGTACTCCGCGTCGAAGGCGTCGTCGGACCTGATCGCGCGCTCATTCTTCCGCACGCACGGCCTGCCCGTGTGCGTCACACGGTGCTCGAACAACTACGGCCCGTACCAGTTCCCTGAAAAGGTCATCCCGCTCTTCACCACCAACCTCCTCGACGGGCTGAAAGTGCCGCTCTACGGCGACGGCCTCAACGTGCGCGACTGGCTCCACGTCGACGACCACTGCCACGGCATCCAGCTCGTCGCCGACGGCGGGCGCGCCGGCGAGATCTACAACATCGGCGGCGGCACGGAGCTCACCAACCGCGAGCTCACCGGGCGGCTGCTCGACGCGGTGGGCGTCGGCTGGGAGCGGGTGGAGCCGGTGGCGGACCGCAAGGGCCACGACCGGCGCTACAGCGTCGACATCACCAAGATCAGCTCCGAGCTCGGTTACGCGCCGCGGGTGTCCTTCGAGGACGGTCTGGCAGGTACGGTGCGCTGGTACGCCGACAACCGCGCGTGGTGGGAGCCGCTGAAGGGCCGCGCCGCGCTCGGTACGTCCTGAGGATTTTTCGTGCTTTTCGTGTGGAGGTAAGACGGTGCGGCTCGCTCTGCTCGTCCCCGGCGGTTCCGGCCAGCTCGGCCGCGACCTGGCAGCGCTCGCGGGTCCCGAGGTGGAGGTGGTCGCGCCGGCTTCGGCGGAGCTCGACGTCCGCTCGGCCGGCGAGGTGGTCCGGGCGCTCGACGCGCTGGTTTCCCGGGCCGCCGCCTCGGGTGTGGCGCCGGTGGTCGTGAACGCGGCGGCGTACACGGCGGTCGACGCGGCCGAGCAGGACGAGGTCCGCGCGTTCGGGGTGAACGCCGACGGGCCGCGCGTGCTCGCCGCCGTGTGCTCGTCGCGGCGGGTGCCGCTGGTGCACGTGTCCACGGACTACGTGTTCCCGGGCGACGCTTCGCGGCCGTACGAGGTCACGGACGAGCTCGGACCGAAGAGCGCGTACGGGCGGACCAAGGCCGCCGGCGAGGACGCGGTGCTCGGGTCCGGCGCGTCGGCCTGGGTGGTGCGCACGAGCTGGGTCTACGGCAAGAGCGGGGCCAACTTCGTCAAGACCATCCAGCGGCTGGAGGGCGAGAAGGACCAGCTGACCGTGGTGGACGACCAGACCGGGTCGCCGACGTGGTCCGCGGACCTGGCCGCCGGGGTGGTGGAGCTGGCCGGGCGGATCGCGGCCGGCGAAGGTCCGTCGTCGCGGGTGCTGCACTGCACCGGCGAGGGCGAGGTGACGTGGTGCGGGTTCGCGAAGGCGATCTTCGAGGAGATCGGCGCGGACCCCGAGCGGGTGCGGCCGTGCACGACCGAAGAGTTCCCGCGGCCGGCGCCGCGACCCGCGTATTCGGTGCTGTCCAACGCGTCCTGGCGCGAGGCGGGGCTGACGCCGTTGCGGCCGTGGCGCGAGGCGCTCGCAGAGTACTTCCGGAGCTGACCGGTGAGGGCGCGGTGCGCCCTCACCGGCGGTTCAGCGCTTGGCGGCCCGGCGGTAGGCCTCGACGGTGAGCGTCGCGCAGTTGCGCCAGGTGAAGCCGGCGGCGTGCGTGCGGCGGGCCGTCGACGTGGCCGTCGCGTGGGGATCGAGCACGGCTTGCCGCAACGCCGTCGCCAGGCCGTCGACGTCGTCGTAGGGCACGAGCGTCGCACACGGACCGGCTACTTCCCGCAGCGCCGGAATGTCCGTGCAGACCACGGGAACGTCCGACGCCATGGCCTCCAGCACCGGCAGCCCGAAGCCCTCGTCGCGCGAGGGCAGCACCAACGCCGCCGCCCCGGCGACGACGGTCCGGAGGTCCACATCGGACAGATAACCCGTCTGCCCGGAACGCGGCAGCCGCGGGAACGGACCTGGCCCGGCGAACACCAGCGGCGGCAGATCCGGCGCGGACGCGTGCGTGCGGGCCAGCCAGTCGAGGCCCTTGCGTGGCCCGGCGGCACCGGCGAACAGCAGGTACTTCTCCGGCAGGCGGAGCTTCGCGCGCTGGCCGTCGTCCGGCGGACGCGCGGTGAACCACGCCGGGTTCACGCCGAGCGGGGTGACGACGATCTTGTCGCGAGCAACGTCCAGGCGCTCGGCCACCGAGTCGGCGACGGCCGCGGTGGGGGTGCAGATCACGTCGGCGCGGCGGGCGCCGCGGCGGACCAGCTCCGGCAGCGTCCGGTCGGACGGCGCGAGCTCGCCGGGTTCGTCGAGGAACGCCAGGTCGTGGATGGTCAGCACGCCGGCGGCGCGCAGCCGGCCGGGGAGGACGAAGTTGGTGCCGTGGACGACGTCGGTGGGGCCGGCGAACAGCTCGACCGGCGGCATCTCGGACCGCAGCCACGCGCGTCGCAACAACCGCGCGGGCACGGGCATCCCGCGCGCCCGCGCGCCGTGGGGCAGGACGCCGCGCAGCTTTCGCCAGCCGCGCAACGTGAACGCCACCGCGCGAGGGTCCACTTCGGACATCGACGCGAGTTCCTCGCTCAACGCCGCCGTGTAGCGGCCGATGCCCGTGCGGGAGCCGAGCAGCGGGGTGCCGTCGAGCAGCACGCGCAGCGGTCGGTCAGCCACGGCGCAACCGTTGCCGGGCGACCTTCACGAAGCGGCCGCCGACGCGGCGGGCCAGCTCGCTCGGGCCGCCCTGCGCGAGGTACTCGCGGACGAGGTCGACGTCGCGGCGGACCAGCGCCGTGCCGCGGACGGGGGCGGTGGTTGTAAGGTCCGCGCCGCCCGGCAGCCGGTCGGCGGCCGGGCGCGGGTTGCGGCAGAACTCCACCAGCGGCTTCAGCGCCTCCGGCCACGCGTAGCGGCGCGCGACCTCGGCGATCCGCTCGACGCAGCCGGCCGCGAACTCCTCGTCGTACAGCGACTTCTCCAGCGCGGCCGCGAGCGCCTCCGCGTCCTCGGCCGGCACGACGACCCCGAGCCGCTCGGTGCGGACCAGGTCGGCGAACGCGTCGCCGTCCGTGGTGACGATCGGCAGGCCCGCCCACAGGTAGTCGAGCACGCGGGTGCGGAAGGCGAACGTGGTCTCGACGTGCTCGTAGTGCGTGGTCACGCCGCAGTTGGCGTCGAGCAGCCAGTTCTGGCGCTCGCCGTAGGGCACCCACTGCTCGTTGAAGAACACGTGCTTGTCCGTGAGGCCGAGCGAGTCGGCCAGCCGGATCGTGCGGGCGCCGATGTCCATCTCGGCGACCTCGGGGTTCGGGTGCTTCATACCGAGGAACACGAGCCGTGCGTCGTCGCGGTTCCGGCGGAGCAGATCCACGGCGCGGATGAGCGTGAGCGGGTCGAACCAGCTGTACACGCCGCCGGCCCACAGCACCACGCGGTCGGACTCGCCGAGGCCGAGCGACGCACGCAGGCCGGGGCCGGTGCGCACGGGTTCCTGCGGCGAGAGACCGAACGGCACCACGGCCAGCAGCGACTGCGTGGTCGGGTCGGCGTCGTAGAGCCGCGGCGAGAGCCGGCCCAGCGCGGCGAGGTGGCCCAGCCAGAAGTGGCGCTGGCGCTCGGAGGCGCAGAGGAAGAAGTCGGCGCGCTCCAGCTGTGCGTCGAGGACCTTCGTGACGCCCGCGAGGTCGAGTGCACGCTGGTCGTCGGCCACGCCCTTGCCCTGCTCCAGCAGCTCGAGGTGCATGGGGTCGTAGACGTCGGCGACCACGATCTTGTTGGCGTGCTGCTTCTTCAGCGTCGGCGCGAGCTCCAGCACGTGACCTTGCAGGATGATCACGTCGGCCCACTCGATGGGGGCGTCGAGGTCGCGGAACTTGCCCGAGCTGATGCGGAACGCCGCGGCCGGCGGCGAGAGCAGCGGGTTGGTGGTCATCAGGTGCACTTCGTGCTCGGCGGCGAGCGTCGAGGCGATGTTCCACGCGCGGATCGCGGGGCCGGCCATGCGCTCGGTGATCGAATCGCCCGTGAGCACGAGGATCTTGCGGCGCTGCCCGAACACGGCCTCGATGCCGAAGGCCTCGACAAGGATTTCGTGGGCCCGCAGGTAGTCCGGCAGGGGATAGGCGGGCTCCAAAGCCTTGCGCAGCAAGGGAAGCAGGTCGGCGTCGGTGCGGACGCGGGCGGCCTGCTCCTCGGCGCGGGACTCGGCGAGCGAGGGCATCATTTCCACGAACCGGTCGATGGCCAGCACGCCCGCGACCGTCGTCCGCGGCACGGCGAGGTCACCCGTCTCGACCGGGCCGACACCCTTTTCGAGGTTCAGCTGCTCGGGGTCCAGGCCGCCGCGGGCGGTGGCGCGCCGGACGGCCAGCGCGAGCGCCGCGGGCAGCGCCTTGGCGAGCGACTCGTCGGAGAGGTTCTTGTACAGCGCGGCGAGCGCGTTGCGTTCCAGGAGGAAGGTCTCGCGGCCGGTCTCGGGCGCGTCGACGGCGGACATCGTGCCGTGGTGACGGTGGTACGCCAGCGATTCCGGCACGTAGCGCACGCGCCAGCCGCGCAGGTTCAGCCGCCAGCCGAGGTCGACGTCCTCGTAGAACATGAAGAATCGTTCGTCGAAGCCGCCGAGCTCGGCGAACACCGAGGCGCGCACGAACATCGCCGAGCCGGTGCCGAAGAGCACGTCCTTGGCGACTTCGCGCTCGGCCTCGGGCACGTCGGCCAGCGGGCTGCCCGCGTGGCGCTTGTAGCCCATGCCGAACCAGGTCAGGCCCGCGTCGACGAAGTCGGTGCCGGTGCCGTCCCAGTCGACGACCTTGCTGGCCACCGCGGCGACGGTCGGCTGCGCCTGCAGCTCCGCGACGGCCGCGGAGACCCACGCGGGCGCCGGGCGGGCGTCGTTGTTGAGGAAGGCGAGCACGGTTCCGTTGGCGTGCTTCGCGCCGAGGTTGCAGCCCCCGGCGAAGCCGCTGTTCACGGGCGACTCGATCAGCTTCACGGCCGGCACGGCGGCGCGGATGCGCTCGGCGTCGTCGCCGCCGGAGGCGTTCTCGACGCAGATCAGCTCGACGTGCTCGTAGTCCAGGTCGGACAGCGCGCGAAGGCAAGTGATCGTGTCTTCGGCGCCGCGGTAGTTCACCACGATCACCGAGACGAGCGGTTGCGGTTCCCCCAGCGCCAAAACGAGCTCCTGTCCGTGATGTCGGGCCTCGCCCAGCTTAAAGGCCCGCCCAGGCGTCCCAGATCGCCCCTCGGCCGAGGGTGGTGATCTCGCCTGTGCGTCTGCGGGCGCGCAGGGTGGCGGGGAGTCTCAGGGCCACTTCGGCCAGCACGCGAGCGCGGAGGCCGACGCGGAAGTTGGCGGCGGCGGGCTTGTTGCGGCGCAGCGGGAGCAGCGCGGTGATCAGGGCGAACCGGACGATTTCGCGCACGGCGATCGCGGCCGGGGCGCAGCGGAGAAGCATGAGGAGGCGGTTGCGTTCGTTCCAGCGGTGGAACAGGGGAGAGCCGGGTTTGGTGCTGGCTCCGTGGAGGTGGTGGACGCGGGCCTTCGGGGCGGAGACGACGTGCCAGCCGGCCAGCCGCAGGCGCCACGCGGTGTCGGTGTCCTCGTAGTAGCAGAAGAAGCTCGCGGGGACGCCGCCGACGGCTTTGAGCGCGTCCGTGCGCAGGAGGGCGGCGCCGCCGCAGAAGCCGAAGACCTTGTCGGCGGGTTCGGTGAGGTCGGCGCCGTGGCCGTCGGCGGTGAGGCGGACGCCGGTCGACTGCGTGGTGCCGTCGGCCAGCTCCAGGCGGCTCGTGACGGCGGCGGCGAGCGGCTGTTCGGCGAGGGTGTCTTCGAGCTCGGCGAGCCAGGTGGGTTCGGGGGCGGCGTCGTCGTTGAGCCAGGCCACGTGTGGGGTGGTGGTGTGGTCGAGGGCCACGGCCATCGCGCCCGCGTAGCCGGTGTTGCGCTTGAGGCGGATGACCTGCGGTTTCGACGGGTGCGCCTGGAGGAGGGCGGCAGTGCCGTCGTCGGAGGCGTTGTCGATCACGAGCGTCCGATGTGGACGCGTCTGGGCGGCGAGGGCGTCGAGGCAGGCCTCGACGTGAGCCGCGCCACGCCAGGTGACCACGACGACGGTGCTGCCGGTTTCCGCGCTGGTCACCTGGGTGAGAATAGCGGCGTGCCCGAACTGGTAGTGCTCGCCGAGCAGCTGCTCGCCCCCGTCCCGGGTGGTACGGGCCGGTACACCGCCGAACTGCTGCCCGCGCTGGCGCGCACCGCGCCGCCGGGCTGGACGGTGTCGAGCGTGGTCGCGCGCCACGCGGATGTTTCTGCCGCCGTCGTCGAAGGCGTCGAGGGGCCGCGTGCGCTCCCGGTGCCGCCGCGCGCGTTGGTCGGCCTGTGGCAGCTGGGCGTGCCCTGGTGGCCGGGCGGCGACGCGGTGCACGCGCCGACGCCGTTCGCGCCGCCGCGCCCGCCCGCGGGCAAGACGCTGACCGTGACCGTGCACGACACCGTGCCGTGGACCCACCCGGAGACCCTCACCGCCCGCGGCGTGAGCTGGCACCGGTCGATGATCGCCCGCGCCGCGCGCCGCGCGTCGACCTTGATCGTGCCGACGCGCGCGGTGGCCGACGAGCTGGCTGTGCTGGTGGACGTGACCGTGCCGGTGCGCGTGGTGCCCCACGGCGTGACCGTGCCCCAGGGCTCGGCGGCGCTGGACCTGCCGTCGAAGTACGTCCTCGCGGTGGGGACCATCGAGCCGCGCAAGGGCATCGACGTGCTCGTGGACGCCGTCGCCGCGGTGGGCGACGTCGCCCTGGTGCTCGCCGGCCAGCCGGGCTGGGGCGGCATCGACCCGGTCGCGCTTGCCGCTTCACGCGGCCTGACCGACGTGCACGTGCTGGGCAAGGTCACCGACGCGGAACTGGCCACGGCCCTGCGCGGCGCGAGCGTGCTGGCGGTGCCCAGCTTGGCCGAGGGCTTCGGGTTGCCGGTGCTCGAAGCGATGGCCTCGGGGGTCCCCGTAGTGCACACCGACGTGCCTGCCCTGGTCGAGGTCGCCGGCGGCGCGAGCGTGGTCGTACCGCGCGGCGACGCGGTGGCCTTGGCCGCCGGGCTGCGCGAGGTCCTCGGCTCCCCTGCACGCGCGGCGGACCTGGCGCGGCTGGGCCGCGACCGCGCCCGGGAGTTCACGTGGCGATCCGCCGCGGAGGCGGTGTGGGCGGCGCATCGGAAGCGGACGTGACCGCGGGTTGAGTGGGTGCCTGTGATGGACAGAGTCGGGTGCTGGCGCGCGTGGCGGAACTGGTGCGACTTGGCCGCGGTGGAGGTCGTGCGGGCGGCGTACTGGAAGCGGACGTGATCTAGGGGTCGGCCGGGTGCCTGCGATGGACAGCGCCGGGTGCTGATGCACGTGGCGGAACTGGTGCGACTGGGCCGCGGCGGGCGAGTTCGAGCGGCTGGTCGCGTTGGAGGCCGTGCGGGCTGCTCGTTGGAAGCGCGCTTGAGCGCGAGTCGCCGACAGGAGTGGCGGCGATGGGCGCGGGCCAGGCACGGGGACGCGCGCGGGCCGAGCTTGGACGGCGGCGGTGGGGAGCTGCCGACCCGGTGCCGGCACGGCGGAGACCGTCGCTCTGCGTGAGCGCTTTTCGTGAGCTGCTACCCGACGCGAGCGTAGGTTCGCCGCCAGTCGGCGTGAGTGCGGACGGCCGGGCGGTGCGCGAGCGCCCCATCGGCGCTGCCTGAGCTTGGGCAGCGAACGTGAGTGGCGCGCAAGATCGTTTGCGGCGATCTTGCCGCGTCGGCAGGCAACACAGTGCCGGAGGCGGACAACACAGCACAGTTCGTCGGTTCCTCACCTATGCGTTGGGTGATCGCCGTACTCTGCTCACGTGACCGGTGATCCCCGTGTGCTGATCGACGCGACCGCGGTGCCCGCGGATCGGGGTGGCGTCGGCCGGTACGTGGACTCGCTCGTCGCGGCGTTGGACCAGGACGGGGCGCGGCTGACGGTCGTGTGCCAGCCCCGGGATCTGTCGCTGTACGACCGGCTCGCGCCGGGGGCGCGGGTGGTGCCCGCGTCGCCCGCGACGTCCACTCGGACGGCCCGGCTGACCTGGGAACAGGCGACGTTGCCGCGGCTCGTGCGTCGCCTGGCGGCGGACGTCGTCCACTCGCCGCACTACACGATGCCCCTTGCGAGCCCCGCGGCTTCGGTCGTGACGCTGCACGACGCGACGTTCTTCACCGACCCCGTGTTGCACTCGTCGGTGAAGGCGCGGTTCTTCCGCGCGTGGACGGTGGCCGCCCTGCGCCGCGCGACGCTGTGCGTCGTCCCGAGCCAGGCGACGGCGCTGGAGCTCGGCCGCGTGACTCCCGTGCGGCACGCGGAACTGGAAATCATCCACCACGGCGTGGACTCGGAACGCTTTCACCCACCGTCCCCCGAGGAGATCGCCGCGGCGCGCGCGGCCGTCGGCATCGGGCGGACGCCGTACATCGCGTTCCTCGGGGCGCTTGAGCCGCGCAAAAACGTGCCGGCCCTGATCCGCGGTTACGCCCGCGCCGTCGCCGGCCAGCCGGACGCGCCCGCTCTGGTGCTGGCCGGCCAGCCCGGCTGGGACACGCAGGTCGAACGCGCGCTGGACGCCGTGCCGCACCGGCTGCGCGTGATCCGCGCCGGCTACCTGCCCTTCGGGACCCTCGCGGGCTTCCTGGGCGGGGCCGAGCTGGTCGCCTACCCGTCGCTGGGCGAGGGCTTCGGCCTCCCCGTGCTCGAAGCCATGGCCTGCGGCGCCGCCGTCCTGACCACCCGCCGCCTCTCCCTCCCGGAAGTCGGCGGCGACGCCGTCGCCTACTGCGGCGTCGGCGCGGGCGACGTGGCCGCCGCGATCACCGAACTCCTCGCCGACCCGCCCCGCCGCGCCTTCCTCTCCGCGGCCGCCCAGCAGCGCGCGAAGGACTTCTCGTGGGCCACAACGGCGGAACGTCACCGCGGGGCGTATGAGAAAGCGTGGGACCGGCACCGCCGGATGCATTGAGCCGGTTCTGCCAGGTTCTGCTACCATGATCGTGCGAGGTCCCGGTGGGACCGAGAAGAGAGCCTGTGATGCGTCCGGACGGTCGTCTCACAGGCTTTTCGCCTTTTCAGGGCCGAACGTGCTCCTCGATCAGCCCTTCGATCTTGTGCGTCCAGTTCCCGGCTGCGCCGAAGCACCAGGCGACGGCGTCGGAGATCCAGAGCAGGGGCTCGAGCGTTGAGTCCAGGTGTTCGTAGGTCAGCTCGGTCTTAGACGGCTGAGAACCCAGCGTCTCCTGGATCGTCCGGCGGTCGTGGTCGTCGCGCTCGTTCCTGGTGTCCAGGACGAGACGGTGCGCGCGGCTTTCGAGCAGGTCTTCGACAGCCCTGCGCAGGCATTGCTGCCGCACGGCTTCTTCGGTCTTGGGTGTGCACGACCCGGTGTACATGCGAACAGAGACCGACATCTTGGCCATTTGATCGATGAGTTGTCTTCGCCGAGGCTCCTTCTCCTTCTTGAAATGCAGCTCCCGCGCGCCACGGAGGAGCAACTCCGTCACGCGCGCCGCGTTGGGCGGAGGTGGGCAGGTTCGACGAGGGTGACGCACAGCAGGAACTGGCGATTCCGCGCCGATTCGTCGACGAAAGCGTGCACAGACATCCGCTCATTCTGGCGGCCCTGCCATCACCCTCGGTGACGGGGTTGATCCATGCCCGTAGCCGTGCGTGAGCGGGGGACAATGGCGCCCGTGACCGAGCAGCAGCGCACCTACGGCGACAAACTCGCCGTCGTGACCGTGACCTACTTTCCCGGCGACATGCTCGAGAAGTTCCTCGACACGTTGGACAAGGCGACCGACCGGGACGTCCGCGTGGTGGTCGCGGACAACGCGTCCACGGATGGCGGGCCGGAGAAGGCGGCGGAGCGCGAGAACGTGCAGCTGGTCAGCATCGGCGAAAACGTCGGGTACGGCACGGCCGCCAACCGCGGCGTGGCGGCGCTCGACGACGGCTACGGGTGGGTCGTCGTGGTCAACCCGGACCTGGAGTGGGAGCCGGGGTCGTTGGACGCGCTGCTGGAAGTGGCGAAGCGGTGGCCGCGTGGGGGTGCGTTCGGGCCGTTGATCCACGATCTCGACGGGACCGTCTACCCGTCCGCGCGGTTGCTGCCGTCGTTCGGGCGCGGGATCGGGCACGCCGTGTTCTCGAAGGTCTGGCCCGGCAACCCGTGGACGCGCCAGTACCGCCAGGAGAACGCCGCGCCGCAGGAGCGCACGTCGGAGTGGCTGAGTGGCTCGTGCCAGTTGTTCCGGCGCGAGGCGTTCGACTCGGTGGGCGGCTTCGACACGCGCTACTTCATGTACTTCGAAGACGTCGACCTCGGCGACCGGCTGGCGAAGGCCGGCTGGCTGAACGTCTACGCGCCCTCGTCGAGCGTGATGCACATCGGTGGCGTGTCGACGGCGCGCGTGTCGAAGAAGATGCTGCGCGCGCACCACGCCAGCGCCTACCGCTACCTCGCCGACCGGCACCAGGGCGTGCTGTGGAAGCCCGTGCTGGCGGCGGTGAAGCTCGGGCTGGCCGTGCGCGTCAAGCTCGAAGGAGCCTGATCACAGCCCGTCGAGCCGCCGCGAGAGGTTCGACCGGCCGGTGCTCTGCTTGATCGTCGGCACCAGCCCGGTCAGCTCTTCCTCGGCCGGCTCCCGCAGCGGGCTCGGCACGGGCGCGGCCTGCGGACGCGGCACCAGCGGAGTGGTCACCTGCGCGGCCGGCACCTCCAGCGGCGTGGTCGTGCTCGGCTTCGCCAGCGGGTGCTCGTCGTTCTCCTCGATCAACGACGCCGGGAGCTGCGTCGTCGTGTCGGGATCCTGCTGGTCGAGCTCCGAGACCACGGATCTCGGGATCTGCTGCGTGTTGGAGGCGTCCATCGGCGACGTCATGTTGTCCGGCGTCACCACGAAGGCGCCGCGGGAACGGGCGCGTGCGAGCAAAGCGTCCGCGCGATCGCGGGGGTCCATCCCCTCGGCCTCCCGACTGACCCGGGGCCTCTGGGGAAAGGCCCACCTGTTTCCTGTCTAGGGTAGGCCCTCGGGGGCGCAGCCGTCAGCGTTTCCCGCGGCTTGTCGCTCAGCGGTGCGTGATACAAGAGGAGTTTTCTGTGACGTCCGAGCTCGAGGTCGACGCCGTCGTGCTGGTCGGGGGCAAGGGCACCCGCCTGCGGCCGCTCACCCTGTCCGCGCCGAAGCCGATGTTGCCGACGGCCGGGACCCCCTACTTGAGTCACCTGTTCTCGCGAATTCGCGCGGCCGGGATCCGCCACGTCGTGCTCGGCACGTCCTATCGCGCCGAAGTCTTCGAGGAGTACTTCGGCGACGGTTCGGCCCACGGCCTCGAACTCGAGTACGTGGTCGAGGACGAGCCGCTCGACACCGGCGGCGCCATCCGCAACGTGTACGACAGGTTGCGCGCGGACCACGCGATCATCTTCAACGGCGACATCCTCTCCGGCGCCGACCTGCGCCATCAGCTCCAGACCCATGTGGACACCGGCGCCGACGTCACCCTCCACCTCCAGCGCGTGCCCGACCCGAGCCGGTTCGGCTCCGTCCCCACGGACGAGCACGGCCGCGTGCAGGCGTTCCTCGAGAAGACGCCCAACCCGCCGACGGACCAGATCAACGCCGGCTGCTACGTCTTCCGCCGCTCGGTGGTCGAGACCATCCCGGCGGGCCGGCGCGTGTCGGTGGAGCGCGAGACCTTCCCCGGGCTCCTCGAAGCCGGCGCGCACCTCCACGGCTTTGTCGACTCCTCGTACTGGCTCGACGTCGGCACGCCCGAGGCGTTCGTGCGCGGCAGCGCGGACCTGGTGCGCGGCATCGCGCCGACGTCCGCCCTGGCGGGCCCGACCGGCGAGTCGCTGGTCCTCGACGGTGCTTCCGTGGCCTCGTCCGCTCAGCTGACGGGCGGGACGACGATCGGGGAGAAGGCCGTGATCGGCGACGGGGTGACGGTCGACGGTTCGGTCGTGTTCGACGAAGCCGTGGTCGAGGCCGGGGCCATTGTGGAGCGTTCGGTGCTGGGTCGCGGCGCGTTCGTGGGGGCGGGCGCGGTGCTGCGGGGCGTGGTCCTGGGCGACGGCGCGTCCGTCGGCGCCGGCTGCGAGCTCCTCGACGGCGCCCGCGTCTGGCCCGGCGTCACCCTGCCCGACGGCGGCATCCGGTTCTCGAGCGACGCATGATCGAGTGGCGACCGCCCTTCCCGCTGGACCTGGCCGCGGTGCTGGGCCCGCTCAGCCGCGGGCGCGGTTCGCTGAACTTCCGCGGTGAGCGTGGCGTCTGGTGGCTGGCCGCCAACACGCCGTCCGGCGTGGGCACGCTGGCGCTGCTGCGCCGGCCCGACGGCGTCGTCGAGGCCGACGCGTGGGGCCCCGGCGCGGAGTTCCTGCTCGACGGCGTGCCGGCGCTGCTCGGCGCCGAGGACGACGACACCGGCTTCGTCGCGCACCACCCCGTGGTCGCCCGCGCGCGCCACGACGCCCCCGGCCTGCGCCTCGGCTCGACGCGGCGCGTGTGGGACTCGCTCGTGCTCGCGGTGCTGGAGCAGAAGGTCTCGGGCAAGGAGGCCATCCGGTCGTGGGCCGAGCTGTGCCGCTGGTTCGGCACGCCCGCGCCCGGCCCGGGGCCGGCTTCGCTGCGCGTGCCCCCGTCCCCGGTGGCGATCAGGTCCATTGTGGACTGGAACTGGCACCGCATCGGCGTGGACCTCAAACGCCGGACAGCGCTGATCAACGCCGCCCGCGTGGCTCCGCGGCTGGAGGAAGCCGTGGCGCTCCGGGGTTCCGCGGGCCGAGCCCTGCTGCGCAAAGTGTCGGGCATCGGCGTGTGGACCGCCGCCGAAATCGCCCAACGCGCCTGGGGTGACCCGGACGCCGTCAGCTTCGGCGACTACAACATCCCGAACATGGTCGGCCACACACTGCTGGGCCGGCGCATCGACGACGAGACCATGGCCGAGTTGCTCGCGCCCTACGCCCCCCATCGCCAGCGCGCGATTCGGTACCTGGAAGTCGGCGGGGCCCGCGCGCCGCGGTACGGGCCCCGCATCGAACTCCGCGACTACCGCGCGATGTGACCTACTGCGGCGGCTGCTGACCCTGGCCGGGCTGCTGGTTCGGGTACTGCTGCTGTTGCGGTGAGGGGTAGGGCTGCCAGTTCTGCGCGGCTTGCTGATTCGGCTGCTGCGCCGGATAACCCTGCTGCGGATAACCCTGCTGCGGATACGGCCCTGGCTGCTGCCCGGGATACCCCGGCTGCTGCGGATACTGCCCCGACTGCATCGGCTGCTGCTGCGGATACTGCTGCTGCTGCGGATACTGCTGCTGTGGCGACGGATACTGCGGCCCAGGCTGCTGCTTCGGCTTCCGCCCCACGGTGAACTTCAGCACGAGGATGACCACCAGCACGATGATCAGCAGCGCTGGAAGCACTTGACGCAACACGACGGCTGAATCTCCTTCTCAGTTCCCGAATCCGGACGGCGGTGTTTGACCCGGCTGCTGCGGCGGATAGGGCTGCTGCGGGTACTGGCCGGGCACCGGAGGCTGTTGTTGCGGAAAGCCGGGCTGACCCTGCGGATATCACGGCTGTTGCGAAGAAAATGGCAGTTGGCCCGGGTACTGCTGCTGAGGGCCGGGCTGCGGCGGATACGACGGTTGCTTCGGCTTTCGCCACACCGTGAGCTTCAGGACGAGAAGGACTACGAGCAGAGCCACCAGCAGGATCGGCGTGATCAGGTTGTGGATGTTCACCGGTCGCCTCAGTTCCCGAATCCGGACGGCGGTTGTTGGCCCGGCGGCTGCGGCGGATAGGGCTGCTGCGGGTACTGGCCGGGTACCGGAGGCTGTTGCTGTGGATAACCGGGCTGACCCTGCGGATATCCCGGCTGTTGCGGATAGCCGGGTTGCTGCGCCGGCTGTCCGGGCGGGTAGCCGGGCTGTTGCGGGTAACCCGGATACCCCGCCTGCCCGGGCGGACAACCGGGGTAGCCCGGATAACCCGGCGGTTGCATTCCTTGCCACGGCGGCGGAATCGGCGGCTGACGGCGCTTCTTCGAAGCCCGCACGCCCACCACGATGGCCGCGACGATGCCTGCCAGCAGCAGCAAGATGATGAGATGCCAAGGCTGAATGGCGTTCACGACAAAAGTCCCCTCTCCCCGGCCCATGGTCATCGTAGGGGGGAGTGGCCGTCGGGGGCTGGGCGAGACCGGAGCGGTCAGCGCAGCGCGGCCGTCACGATGGCCAGCGCCTCGTCCGTCGACAGGCCCAGCTGTCGCGTCACTGCTGCATAATCGGCGGCCGCCGACAGGGCCCGCGAACGCGACTCGTCCCCCGAGGCACCCACGAAGCTGCCGGCGCGGCCGCGCGTTTCGATCAGGCCGGCTTCCTCCAGCTCCCGATACGCGCGAGCCACGGTGTTCGGGGCGACGCCCAGGTCCGAGGCCAGCGCGCGAACGGTGGGGAGCTTGGTGCCGACGGCGAGGGTGCCGTCGTTGATCTGCGCGGCGATCGACGAGCGCACCTGCTCGAACGGCGGCACCGAAGAGGCGCTGTCGTAGCTCACGGTCACCGCGAAACCTCCCTAACGCCGGCGCTTCCTGCGCAGGCTGACGACCACACCCACGACGACCAGCACGAACGCCACCCCGAACCCCACGGCCACGACCCAGCCGCTCACGAACCCGCCGTCGCCGGTGTGGATGTGCGGGTTGGCGAGCACCAAGGGCATGCCGACCATGCTAACGGGACGAAACGGCCGCGTTCACGAGTTCGGCCAGATCCTCCGACCCCGCGGGCAGGGCGTCGACCGGCCACCAGCGCAGGTCGTCGGACTCGTCGCTGCGGACGGGCAGCGCCCCGGCCGGCGCGCGGACCGCGTAGCGCACGTCGAAGTGCCGCGTCGGCACGCCGAGGGAGCACGTGATCGGGTGGACGTCGAGGTGCACCGGCTCGGCGCCGATCTCCAGGCCCGTCATGCCCGACTCCTCCGTCGCTTCGCGCAGAGCCGCGGAGGCGACCGACGCGTCGGACGGCTCGCAATGCCCACCCAGCTGCAGCCAGCGGCCGACACGCGGGTGCAGTGTCAGCAGCACCTGCGTACCCGTCGAGTCGAGGACCACCGCTGAGGCCGTGAGGTGCCCGGCCGCGCACGAGCGTTGCACGGTGTCGTCCCGCGTGGCCAGGAAACCCAGGAACGCCTGGCGCAGCGATTCCTGCGAGCCCAGGGAAGGAGCCCACGCCGTCAGGATCTTCACCGCATCCGCATGCAGCGTCACAGTTCGACCAGCCCTTCGCCCGGCTCACCCAGCGAGCGCGCGGCAGGCGTTTCGAGCGGGTGCCCGATCGCGACCGCGCCCAGCGGCTCCCAGCGCGAGTCCAGGCCCAGCGTCGAGCGCACGAGGTCGGCCGCGAAGATCGTCGACCCGATCCAGCACGAGCCCAGGTCCTCCGCCGCCAAGGCGACCAGCAGGCCCTGCACCGCGGCGCCGGCGGCGACCGTGAACATCGTGTGCTCGCAGTCGTTGCGCCGCTGGTCGCGGTAGGTGTGGGCGCCCTCGGGCACGAGGAACGGGATCACGACCTCGGGCGCGCGGTACAGAATGTCCCCGCGCGACAAGCGTTTCTCGATCTGCGACGGCGTGAAGTCGTCGTTCGACAGGTCCGCCCGCCACGATTCGCGCATCGCGTCCAGCAGCTTCGCGCGCAGCCCGGTGTCGCGCAGCCACACGAACCGCACGGGGTGTGTGTGGTGCGGCGCGGGCGCGGTCAACGCCGCCGCGACCGCGCGCCGGACGACCGAAGGATCCACCGGCGCGTCGGAGAACGTGCGCACGGAACGCCGGTGCGGCACGGCTTCCCGCCGGCCCTGCGCCAGCGCTTCGTTGGTGCCCAAGCGGAACAGGTCCTCGTCGACGGGCCGGATCAGGTTCCGCGCGGTGGAGCCGTCGTCGGTGAGCTGCAGTCCGCGCACGACCGCCACCGGCAGGCCGCCGAGCTTGCCCTTCACCAGGTCCGCGGCGGCGGCGAGCTCGTCGGCCACCGCGATCTCCGTCACGGCCAGCTCGTTGCCCTGCGAGTCGACCTGCCCCGCGTACGCGTGCAGCACGCGCAGTCCCGAAGCGCCGATCGCCGCGTCGGTCTGCCCGACGCGCCACGCGCGGCCCATCGTGTCCGTGACGACCACGGCGACCTCGACACCCAGCCGGTCCCGCAGTCCGCCGCGCAGCGCGTGGGCCGACGCGTCCGGGTCCGCGGGCAGCAGCGCGACCTCGTCGCCCTGCACGTTCGACGCGTCGATCCCCGAAGCGGCCTGCACGATCCCCAGCGGGTTCTCCGTGATCACCGTGCGCGCCACCCGCGCGACGACCCGCACCGTCTCCTGGTCGATCAGCTCGCGTCGCGCCGCGTCCCGGGCCTCCGGGTCGCTCGGCACGCGCACGAGCCGGCCCTCGACCTTCGAGAACACCTTGCTCGTCACCACCACGACGTCGCCCGACCGCAGCCACGGCGCGGCCGCGACGATGGCGCCGGTGAGATCGTCGCCGGGACGGAACTCCGGCAGCCCGGTCACGGGCAGGATCTCGACCTTGGCCGACGCGTGATCACTGAACTCAGACACCGGACACTCCCGCAACGTCGAAGGCCGCCCGCACCATCGCGGCCGTGGCGTCCGCATCGGACATCAGCAGCGGCACCGCGCGCACGTCGACGCCCGGCACCGTCACGTCGTGGTCCTCCTCGGCGACGAGCCAGCCGTCCAGCACCCCGCCGTCGGAGCGGGCGCCGTAGTGCCGGCCGACCGCCTCGGCGGAGGTCTCCACGCCGATCGCCGTGAGGCACGCGTCGGCCATGCCGCGCAGCGCCTTGCCGCCGATGATCGGCGAGATCCCCACGACCTTGGCCTTCGACTTGCGCAGCGCCTCGCGCACACCCGGCACCCCGAGCGTCGTCCCGACGCTCACCACCGGGTTCGACGGCGCGAACAGCACCAGGTCGGCCTCGCCCAGCGCCTCGAGCACACCCGGCCCGGGCTTGGCCTCGTCGGCGCCGACCGAGACGATCGAGTGCGCCGGCCGGTCGGCCCGGTAGCGCACCCACCACTCCTGGAAGTGGATCGCCTTCTGCTGCTCCGGCTGGTCGGGGTCGTCGATCACGACGTGGGTCTCCACGCGGTCGTCCGACATCGGCAGCAGCCGCACGCCCGGGCGCCAGCGATCGCACAGCGCCTCGGTGACGGCCGAGAGCGGGTAGCCCGCGCGCAGCATCCGCGAGCGGATCAGGTGCGTCGCGATGTCCTTGTCGCCCAGCCCGAACCACGTCGGCTCCGCGCCGTACGCGGCGAGCTCCTCCTTGACGACCCACGTCTCACCCGCGTGGCCCCAGCCGCGTTCGGTGTCGATGCCACCGCCGAGGGTGTACATGCAGGTGTCGAGGTCGGGGCAGATGCGCAGGCCGTGCATCCACACGTCGTCGCCGGTGTTCACCAGCGCCGTGACCTCGTGCGGGGACGGGCTCTCCGGCTCGCCGATCGCGGGCATCCCGAGTGCGGTCTTCACGCCGAGCAGGAAGCGCGCGCCACCGACTCCACCGACCAAAACGACGATCTTCACGACTGCGGATCCTCGCACGCGCCCGGTCCCGGGCCCCAGTAGCGGTACCTGTGGTGCTCCGTACAGCCGAGCGCGGAATACAGCTTCAACGCGCCTTCGTTATCCACGGCCACCTGCAACACCCACCTCTCCGCACCGTGCGCGCGACCCCACCCGGCCAGCGCGGACATGAGCGCCGACGCGAGCCCACGCCGGCGGAACTCCGGCCGCACGGCCAGGCGCGACACGTGGAGCCACCCGTCCACGATGGCACCGCGCACGGCTCCGGCGGTGACACCGGCAGCGTCGTCCACGTCGACCACGCCATAACCCACCTTGCCCGTGCTCAGCACGTGGCGTTCGGCCGCGCCCGGCGACGGGCTGTCGGCGGCCAGCTCCCACCACGCCGTGGTCGGCTCGTCGAGGATCTCGGCGTCCTGCGCGGGCCCGGCCGGCAGCGGCCCGACGAGCACCGACACCTCGTGGCCCGCGGCGTGTTCGGTCCACTCGCGCCAACCGGCGGCTGCGACGGCACGCTCGGTGGCGCTGTCCTGGATCACCTGCGCAACAGGTGGGATCCCCCGATCGTGGGCGAAGTCACAGACGGCCGTCAACGCGGCGGCCACGCTCCGGCCGGGGTCGCCCACGGCGAGTGCGCTGTTGGCGCGCCCGGTGAAGCCGTCGGCCCAGCGCAGGCGCCAGTCGCCGAGGGGTTCGTCGACCACCGGGGGCCAGGCCCGCGCACACACGAGTTCGAGCATTTCCGAGTCGTTCACGGTTAGATTGTCCTTGACGCGGCACCCCATTTTCGCAGGGAGAACCGATGAGCTACGTGCGCAGGGACGACAAGCACAACGACGACCTGGTCGACGAGATCGCCGACGGTTTCGAACGCACGCTCAAGGAGAAGCGCGAGGGCGACACCAAGCCCACCGGCCCGGGGTTCACCATCACCGGCGACGCGCGCAACGCCCCGAAGCCCCGCCGCCGGGACCGCTGAGCGGGACATTCGGCCCCATACCAGGGGTATGGCTAAGGGTTGCCTAAGCACCACCGGTGCCTCGGGAAGCGCGTAATGTCCGCAGGGACTGGCTAAGCAGAGAAAAGCAGGAGTACGCAGTGACCTACGTGATCGCCGAGCCCTGCGTCGACGTGCTCGACAAGGCGTGTATCGACGAGTGCCCCGTGGACTGCATCTACGAGGGCGAGCGGATGCTGTACATCCACCCCGACGAGTGCGTCGACTGCGGCGCCTGCGAACCGGTCTGCCCGGTCGAGGCGATCTACTACGAGGACGACGTCCCCGACAACTGGTCCGACTACACCAAGGCCAACGTCGACTTCTTCGACACGCTGGGCTCGCCCGGCGGTGCCTCCAAGGTCGGCAAGACCAGCCACGACCCCGCCTTCATCAAGGCGCTGCCCCCGCAGGGCGAATGACAACCCGCCCCCTGCCCGACTTCCCCTGGGATTCGCTCGCCGAGGTCAAGGCCCGCGCGCAGGCGCATCCCGGCGGGATCGTCGACCTCTCCGTTGGCACGCCCGTGGACCCGGTTCCGGCCTCGATCCGCGACGCGCTGGCATCGGTCTCGGAGATCCCGGGCTACCCGGCCACCCACGGCACGCCCGCGCTGCGGACGACCGCCGTGGAGGCGCTGGGCCGGCGCTACGGCGTCGAGGGGCTCGAGCCGGACGCGGTGCTGCCGACGATCGGGTCGAAGGAAGCCGTGGCCTGGCTGCCGCGGCTGCTCGGCCTCGGGCAGGGCGACACCGTGGTGATCCCCGAGCTGGCGTACCCGACCTACGAGGTGGGGGCGCTGCTGGCGGGCGCCGACGTCGTCCGCGCGGACGGGCTCACGCAGCTCGGGCCGCAGCGGCCGGCGATGATCTGGCTCAACTCGCCGTCGAACCCGACCGGCAAGGTGCTCGGGGTCGAGCACCTGCGCAAGGTCGTGGAGTGGGCGCGTGAGCGCGACGTGATCGTGGCGTCGGACGAGTGCTACCTCTCGCTCGGCTGGGACGCCGAGCCCGTGTCTGTGCTGCACCCGTCCGTCCACGGTGGACGGCTCGACGGGCTGCTGGCCGTGCACTCGCTGTCGAAGTCGGCGAACCTCGCGAGCTACCGCGCCGGGTTCATCGCCGGCGACCCGAAGCTGGTCAAGCAGCTGCTGGAGATCCGCAAGCACGCCGGGATGATCGTGCCGCGTCCGGTGCAGGAGGCCATGGTGGCCGGCCTGACCGACGACGAGGCCGTCGCCGCGCAGCGCGAGCGGTACCTGCGCCGCCGGCTCGTGTTGCGGAAAGCATTGCAGGACAACGGTTTCGAGATCTCCCACTCCGAAGCCGGGCTGTACCTCTGGTCCACGCGCGGCGAACCGGCGCTGGACACCGTCGCGTGGCTGGCCGAGCGCGGCATCCTCGTGGCGCCGGGCACGTTCTACGGCCCGGCCGGCGGTAACCACGTGCGCGTGGCCCTGACCGCCACGGACGAGCGCATCGACGCCGCCGCGGAGCGGCTGAACTCCTGATTTCCGGGCGGGCGCGCTTCGGTGCGCCCGCTCAGAAATCCCGTCCCGTGAAGCCCCGGTAGACGAACCTCGTGAGCGCTTCGACGGCCTCGTCGTCACTCGGTGCCGTCCAGCCCGTCGGCGCCGGCGCGGTGAGCCACATCTGCGCGAAGTTGTCGATCAGCTGGTACATCATCACGATGCTCAGCTGCGTCGACGCGGGCAGTTCGTACCCGGCCGCCGTGACCCTCTCGAGGTGTCCCGCGATGTCGGCCGCCTGCGTGACGCCGAAGCTCGCGAGCGTGCTCGCGAACCCGTCGTGGACCATCGACGCCTGGCGCAGCGCCTGCATCGTGGCCGCGTTTTCCTTGTAGAAGGCCCAGTACTGGCGCACGTGCCAGCGCACGGCCTCGGGGTCGCTGAAGTCCGACAGGTGGCCCTCGGAGGCCGCCTCCTCGTCGCCCGCCGCCGCCAGGTCGCCCAGGAGCGCCTCGAGCAGCTCCTCCTTGCTCGCGAAGTGGTTGTAGAACGAGCCCGCCGCCCGGCCGGCTTCCGCCGTGATGTCGGTGATCTTCGTGTTCAGGTAGCCCTTGCGCGCGAACACGCGCTTGGCGGCCTCCTTCAACGCGGTCTCCGTCTCGGCGGCCTTCTCCTTGCGGCTCGTCGCCGTCATCTCGGCACCTCCCTTGACAGGAACGCTAGCAGCGCGCATGCTGAATTCAGATTCACTGAATTTGAATTCACTGGAGGGGACATGGACACCACGGTGCTGATCGCGGGAGCCGGCCCGACCGGCCTGACCCTGGCGATCGAACTGGCCCGGCGCGACGTCGCGGTCCGGATTGTCGACAAGGCCCCGGCCTTCTTCAACGGCTCGAGAGGCGACGGCCTGCAGCCCCGCACGCTGGAGGTTTTCGAGGACCTGGGCGTGCTCGACGCGGTGCTGGCGGCGGGCTCGCCGCAGTACCCGATGAAGGTCTACCTGGACGGCGAGTTCGTGCAGGAGCGCTGGATGAGCGACACCGTCGAGCCGACGCCCGCGGTGCCGTACCCGAACATCTGGTTCCTCGGGCAGTCGCAGACGGAGGGCATCCTGCGCGAGCGGCTGTCGTCTTTCGGGGTGCGGGTGGAGCTCGGGGTGGGGCTGGCGGGGTTCACGCAGTCCGCTTCGGGCGTGACGGCTTCGCTGTCGACGGGGGAGACGGTCGAGGCTTCCTACTTGGTCGGTGCCGACGGCGGGAAGAGCTTCGTGCGCAAGGCACTGGGGATTCCGTTCGAGGGCACGACCGACGAGTCGATCCGGATGTTGCTGGGGGACGTCCAGGCGTCGGGGCTCTCGCACGACTCGTCGTACTGGTTCGCGCCGGCTTCGTCGCCGATGAGCGGGGTGGCGTTCACGCCGCTGGCCGGCACGCCGCACTTCCAGTTCGGGGCGCCGCTGGGGGACGGGGACCTGGCGGTGGAGACCTCGCTGCCGGCGTTGCAGGCGCGGCTGGACTCGGTGTCGGGCGGCGGGATCCGGCTGTTCGACCTGGCCTGGTCGACCGTGTGGCGGCCGAACATCCGCCTGGCCGCTTCCTTCCGCGTCGGGCGCGTGTTCCTCGCCGGCGACGCCGCACACGTGCACCCGCCGACGGGTGGGCAGGGGCTGAACACGGGGGTCCAGGACGCGTACAACCTGGGCTGGAAGCTGGCCTCCGGGTCTCCCTCGCTGCTGGACACCTACGAACCCGAGCGGCGGGCGGTGGCGGCGCGGGTGCTGGGCGTTTCGACGGCTCTGATGGAGAAGTACGCCGACGGCGACGAGGACGCCCATCGGCGGGGGTCGGAGACACAGCAGCTGGATGTCGGGTATCGGGGTGGGCCGTTGGCCGCTGCTGGTTCTGGCTCGCTTCGGGCTGGGGACCGGGCTCCGGACGCGCCGTTGGTGGACGCGAACGGGAAGCCGGTGCGGCTGTTCGAGCTGTTCCGGGGCCCGCACGCGACGGAGCTCGTCTTTGGTTCGGGTGCGGTGGGTTCCTCCCCGGAGGCGCACCGGATCTTGCCCGCCGGGTCGATGGCTTCGGGCTCGGATCTGGTGGACGCGGGCGGCCACGCGTACGCGGCTTACGAGGCCACGGCGGGGCGCCGCGTGCTGATCCGCCCGGACGGCTACGTCTGGTCGATCACGGCGGAGTGATCTGGCCGAGGGTCAGAGAGCCGTGTCTGCCGCCTTGTCGATGCGGGCCCAGACCGCCGGCCAGGCCGCGCGGGCCTCGGTGCGCTTGAGGAGTTCGTGTTCGGCGATGCGGCCCGCGATGAAGCCGACCTCGCTGTCGACGCTGGCCAGCACCGCGCGCACCCTTTCGGCGGCGATCACGGCGTCCTGGTGGTCGCCGAGGACGGTCTGGAGTTTGCGGGTCGACTTGACGAGTTCAGTGAGGGCGGTGGCCTGCTTCTTCTTCGCCGACGAGCGGGCCAGTTCGGCGGTGTAGCGCAGCTTCTTGCCGTAGATGCGCAGGGCGTGCAGGTCGTCGTCCGGCGGGTCCGCGGGCAGGGCGCGGACGGCCTTCGACAGGCGGCGGTACGGCTTGCGGACGTCGGTCGCCAGGCTGCCCGAGCCCAGCGGCGTGGGGTCGAGCTCGTGGTCCGGGATGCGCGTGAGCTGGGCGATGCGCTGCAGCAGCGTGGCGTAGCGGGCGCTCGACAGGGCGCGCGTCAGGCGGCGGCGGGCGGCGCCGCGTTCGGTGACGAACTTCGAGACCAGGCGGCGGCCCGCGGGCTGGTCGCGAACCTCGAAGGTGGCGATCACCTCGCGCAGGTGGCCGATCAGCACGTCGTAGTCGCGGACCTCGCCGAGGGACTGGCCGAGCCAGCCCAGCTCGGCGCGCACGGGCTCGGCGGACTCGCCCAGCAGCGCGCCGGAGGTCTTCAGCACGCTGCGCATGCGCCGGAGGGCGACGCGCATCTGGTGCAGGTCTTCGGGGTCCGTGCCGCTGCGGGTGCCGGGCTCGCGCGACAGCAGCTCGCGCAGCTCGTGGTCCAGCTTGGCCCGGATGTGGGTGGCCGCCGGGTCCCGGGGGCCGGCTTTCGCGGGCTCGTCGGGCAGGCCGAGCTCGGCCGGGGTCGTCGGCTCAGGTGCGCGGCGGCGGGTCGAGGAGGGCAACGATTCGGTGGTCACGACATGAATGGTAAGTGAACACGCAGGCAGAGTGGATGTGACTCGTGACGAAAAGGGCGCGACCCCGGTGGGGCGCGCCCTTTTCGGCAAGACGATCAGTTCGCGTGCAGCGCTTCGTTCAGTTCGATCCCGACGCCGGTGCGCGACACGACCTCCACCGCGCCCGTCGCCGAGTTCCGCCGGAAGAGCGCACCCGAAATACCCGAGATCTCCCGCGCCTTCACGGTCTTGCCGTCGACGACGACCTTCGTGCCGGCCGTGATGTACAGCCCGGCCTCGATCACGGAGTCGTCGCCGAGGGAGATGCCCACGCCGCCGTTGGCGCCGATCAGGCAGCGCTCGCCGATCGCGATGACCTCCTTGCCGCCGCCCGAGAGCGTGCCCATGATCGACGCGCCGCCGCCGACGTCGCTGCCGTCGCCCACGACCACGCCCGCCGAGATCCGGCCCTCGACCATGGACGCGCCGAGCGTGCCGGCGTTGAAGTTCACGAAGCCCTCGTGCATCACGGTCGTGCCGGAGGCGAGGTGCGCGCCCAGGCGCACGCGGTCGGCGTCGGCGATGCGCACGCCCGAGGGCAGCACGTAGTCGACCATCCGCGGGAACTTGTCCACGCCGTACACGGCCACCGCGCCACGCGAGCGCAGCCGCAGGCGGGTCTGCTCGAAGCCCTCGACGGGGCACGGGCCGTGGTTCGTCCACACGACGTTGGCCAGCTTGCCGAAGATGCCGTCGAGGTTCTGCCCGTGGGGCTGCACGAGCCGGTGCGACAGCAGGTGCAGCCGCAGGTAGGCGTCGTGCGCGTCGGCGGGGGCCGCGGCCAGGCTGCCGATCGTCACGCGCACCGCGACGACCTCGACGCCACGGTCGGTGTCGGGCCCGAGCAGCGCCGCCGCGGCGTCACCGAGCAGCTCGGTGGTCTCGGCGGCCGACAGCCGCTCGGTGCCACTGGTGCCGGTGCCGGTCAGCTTCGGGTGCGGGTACCAGGTGTCCAGCACCGTCCCGTCGGACGCGACGGTGGCCAGCCCGACGCCGACGGCGCCGGTCGTTTCGGGGTCAGGGGTCTGCTCGCTCACGCCGGTCACGGTAGTCGAGCCACGCGCCTCAACTCGTGGTGGCCTGCTGGTTCACGAGCTTCTTCACCGACGTGAGCGCAGCCGAGATGGTGATCAGCGCCTGCGTGCAGGCGCCGCCCGCGGTGGGCACGGTGGTGCAGCCCGCCCCGCGGAACGCGCTCACGCCCTGGTCGAGCGCGGCCGCCGCGTGATCGAGCGCCACGTCGACGGTCTTGCCGGCCGCCGCGCGCTCGTGCACCGACGCGGCCGTGCCGCCGACCTCCGTGACGAACTTCTCGCAGCCCTTGGGCAGCTGCGTCTGCGGGCTCGTGTAGCAGGCGTCGGCGGACAGCGCGTCGAGCTTGATCGGCAGCGCGTCAGGGCCCGGCGACCCGGGGTTCGGGCCGGGCGTGGGGCCCGCCTCGGAGCCGCAGCCGGTCAGGACCAGGGACAGGAGGACGCCGCCGAGAGCGACCAGGGAGCTTCGCGTGCGCACGTCCCTCACGGTAGCCCTCGCGCCGGGTCGGTACGGTGCCGGTATGACCTCGCTGGACCTGCGCGCCGACCCCGCCGACCTCACCGCCGCCCTCGTCGACGCGTTCAGCGTCTCCGGCGAGGAGGCCCGGCTCGCCGACGCCGTGCAGGCCGCGCTCACCGAGCAGGCGCCGCACCTCGAGGTGGTCCGCAACGGGGACGCCGTGCTCGCGCGCACGAACCTCGGCCGCAGCTCGCGCGTGATCCTCGCCGGGCACCTCGACACCGTGCCGGAGAACGCCAACCTCCCGTCGCACCGCACCGGTTCCGGCGACGAAGAGCTGCTCCACGGCCTCGGCTCCGTCGACATGAAGGGCGGCGACGCGGTGTTCCTGCACCTCGCCGCCACGCTGCCCGAGCCTCGCCACGACGTGACGTTCGTCTTCTACGACAACGAAGAGGTCGAAGCGGTCAAGAACGGCCTCGGCCGCATCGAGCGCGAGCTGCCCGAGTGGCTGGCCGGCGACCTGGCGGTGGTCGGCGAGCCCTCCAACGGCGTCATCGAGGCCGGCTGCCAGGGCACGCTGCGCGTCGAGATCCGCACGAGCGGGACCCGCGCGCACACCGCCCGCGCGTGGATGGGTGAGAACGCGATCCACGCCCTGGCCGAACCCCTGCGCCGGCTCGCCGAGTACGCGCCGCGCGTGGTCGACATCGACGGCCTCACCTACCGCGAAGGCCTTCAGGCCACCAAGATCTCCGGCGGCGTGGCCGGCAACGTCGTGCCCGACGCCGCCGTGCTCACGGTCAACTTCCGCTTCGCCCCGGACCGCAACCCCGCGCAGGCCGAGGCCCACGTGCGCGAGGTCTTCGACGGCTACGACGTGACGCTCACGGACCTCTCACCGGGCGCGCTGCCTGGCCTTTCGGCGCCGGCGGCCGCCGAGCTCGTGGCCGCCGCCGGTGGCCGCGCCGCCGCGAAGCTCGGTTGGACCGACGTCGCCCGATTCGCCGCGCTGGGCATGCCGGCCGTCAACTTCGGCCCCGGCAACCCGAGCCTCGCGCACACGCAGCAGGAACACGTGCACGTCGCCGAGATCCGCCAGGTGGCCGACGTCCTGCGCAAGTTCCTGGGCTGACCCCCGGCCGCTTGCCGGTCCTGCGCCCCCAATGCGGCGTTCGGTGCGTTGGGCGCACCGAACGCCGCATTGGGGTGCTTGCCGAGACCCGGCGGCCGGGGTGAGTGGCCGGGTGGCTAGGCCGTTCCCGCGCGGACGGCCTGGATGTCGAGCTGGATCTCGATCGTCGAGCCGACCATGACCAGGCCCTTGGCGAGCGTCTGCTGCCAGTTGATCGTGAAGTCCTCGCGGTGCAGCTCGGTCGTGGCGACGGCACCGAGGCGGTCGCCGTTCCACGTTCGCAAGCCCAGGTAGCCGGCGTCGAGGCGGACGCCGCGGCTGGCGCCGTGCAGGTTGAGCGTGCCGTCGATGCTCCAGCGGTCGCCGGGCGCGCGGCGGAACCGGTGGCCGTGGAAGCGGATCTGCGGGAAGCGGCGCACGTCGAGGAAGTCGGGGGAGCGCAGGTGGTCGTCGCGCTTGTCGGCGGAGGTGTCGATGCTCGCGGCGTCGATCACGACCTCGACGGTGGAGTCCTCGATCTGCTTGCCGACGACGATGCTGCCCTGGAAGCTGCGGAACCGGCCGTGGACCTCGCACAGCCCGATGTGCCGCGCGATGAACCGGATGGCCGTGTGGTCGGGGTCGAGCACCCATTCGCCCGGGTCAGGCAGCTGGCGGTTGTCGTCCGGCACGAGCCGCAGGTCTTCGAGGGAGGTGTGGTCGCCGCTCACGACCTCGACCGTGCTGTTGCGTGGCTGGTAGCCGCGCGCGCTCACGGTCACCGCGTACGTCCCGGCCGACAAGGTGCTCACCGCCAGGCCGAACTCGTCCGCGACGGCCTTCGTCTGCCGCTGGGTGCGCTTGTGCAGCATCACCATCTGCGTGCCCGGGAGCGGGCGGCCGTGCTCGTCACCGACCCGCACGCTGAGGAGTCCGGCTTCGGCGTTGAACGTCACGGGCCCGCCACGCTGTCCGTTGTTTCGCTTGCGCCCGAACACGTCGTCTCCTCTGCTCGACTTTGTCGGGGCACGTTATCAGCGACGTCAACGACAAGCCTTGGGCCACAGCGGGAACCGGGAGCGGTTCCGGCGCCGAGGCCTGGTGTTCGGGGCCCCGGCGCCGGATTTCAGCGGCCTTCGAGCGAGCGGACGTTGTCGCCGAACGTCCAGTTCTTCGAGCCGTCCCAGTTGATGGACCAGGTCATCAGGCCCTTCACGCCCGAAACAGCGCGATACGCCTGCGAGACGAGGTTCGGCGCCAGATACCCGCCGCCGGTACCCTGCTGGGCCGGGAGGCCGGGTACCTGCTTGTCGAGCGGCACTTTTAGCGTTGTGCCCTGCACGACCAGGCCGTTGGCGAGGCAGTTGGTCTGCGTGGTGAAGCCCTGCACGGTGCCGGCCTCGTAGGAGTCTCCGGAGCAGCCGTACATGGAGCCGTTGTAGTACTGCATGTTCAGCCACCACAGGCGGCCGTTGTCCGCGTACTTCTTGATGATCGGCAGGTACGAGCCCCAGATCGAGCCGTAGGTGACGCTGCCGCCGGTCACGTAAGCGGTTTCGGGCGCCATCGTGAGGCCGAAGTTCGACGGCATCTGCGCGAGCACGCCGTCGATGATGCGGATGAGGTTCGCCTGCGAAGCCGAGAGCGAGTTGATGTTCCCGCTGCCGGTCAGGCCGGTCTCGATGTCGATGTCGATGCCGTCGAAGTTGTACTTCTTGAGGATCGGCACGATCGTGCTCACGAACTTGTCCGCCACCGCCGACGACGACAGGTCGATGCCCGCCGCCGCGCCGCCGATGGACATCAGGATCGTGGCGCCCGAGGCCTTCGCGGCGCACATGTCGGCCGGGGTCGCCACCTTCACGCCGGCGTCCATGCCGTCTTCCCACAGCACCGTGCCGTCGGAGCGGATGACGGGGAAGGCCGCGTTGATCACGTTGTAGCCGTGGGACTTGATGCGCGCGTCGGTGATCGGGACCCAGCCGAGGCCCGGGTGCACACCGTTGGCGGCGCCGTCCCAGTTCTCCCAGTAACCCTGCAGCACCTTCCCGGCGGGCTTCGACTTCACCGCACACGTGTCGGCCTGCACCGACGCGCCCGCGGTCCCCGTGAGCCCCGCCAACGGCAGGGCGAGCGCGGCGGCCACCACCGCACCGAAGATCCGTGACCTGCGACCGAACATCCCGGCTCCCGTCTCGCGACAACGCTGTCCCAGCACGCGGCGTTCCGACGAACGGTAGGCGGCGTATGGAGCAGTTGACTACCTACGAACTGGTGGTCTAGACAAATAGGTGGTCTGGACAAGCCGGCCGAGGGTGCCGTCGCCGCGTCGCCACCCTCGGCCTTGTCCTCACGTGGTCGCCAGCTGCCACACCGCGTAACCGATCGCGTCGCTGTTGCGCTCCAGCGGCGCGTCCGGGATGTTCGCGACGGTGTCGCACGCGCGGTGGTAGCAGTTGTCGAACGCCGCCCCCGCCGTCCCGCCCCACTTGCGTTGCTGAGCGGTGGTCTTCACGTCACCCGCGCCGGTGGCCAGACCGCCGACGGGAATCCCCGCACTCTTGAACGACGCGTGGTCCGAGCGCCCGTCGCCCTCGCGGTCGCCCTCGGTCTGGATCCCGACGGACGAGAAGTACCGGTCGAACACGTTCTTGATCGAAGCCACGTCGTCGTAGACGAAGTACCCCCAGTTCTTCGAGCCGATCATGTCGAAGTTGAGGTACGCGGTGATCTTCGCGCGCTCGGCCGCCGAGAGGCTGTTCACGTAGAACTTCGAGCCGCGCATACCCGACTCTTCGTCGGCCCACCACGCGAACCGCACGCGCTGGGCCATCGCCGGGTCGGTGCGGGCCAGCGTCAGCGCGACTTCGAGAATTGACGCGCTGCCGGAGCCGTTGTCGTTGATGCCCGGCCCGGCGCTGACGCTGTCGAGGTGCGCGCCCAGCATGAGCACGCGGTTCGAGTCGCCCTTCGGCCAGTCCGCGATGAGGTTCTGCGTGCGCCCGGCGCAGCTCGTGCACGTCTGGCGCGTCACGGTGTAGCCGGCGGCGCGCAGCTTACCCTCCACATAGGACACCGAGGCCGCGTAGCCGCCACCGGCCGACCGGTTGCCCCCGTTCTGGCGGGCGATGGCCTCCAGCTGGCCGAGGTGGGTCTTGATATTGGCGAGCGAGATGTCCGGCGCGACCGCGGCCGACGCGACCGGCGGTTGCGCCAGCGAGCCCACCGCGAATGCCAGCGTTGCCAGTCCCGCGACGGATTTTTTCTTCCACAGCAATGGTTTCCCCTTCCACGGGGGGAGGCCGCCGCCCTGGGGAGCGGCGGCCTCCGGGCGGGCTAGACGGTCAGCGTCCAGGAGTCGAGCCGGCCGGTGTCGGCGCGGGCGACGTCGCGGGCGCGCAGCTGCCAGGTGCCGTTGGCGGCTTCGGTGGAGGCGTTCACGGTGTAGGTGGTGTCGATGTTGTCGGCGGAGTCGTTGCTGGAGTTCTTCAGGCGGTACGCGGTGCCGTCGGGGGCGACGAGGTCGAGCACGAGGTCACCGACGTAGGTGTGCACGATGTGCACCTCGACCCGGGTCGAAGCGGAGGCGGCGCGAGCGCAACCCGAAACAGTGAGGCTGCTGGCCACGGTCGCGCCCGCGTCGGGGATCGCGACGTCGGTGCCGTTGGAGACGGCGGCGCAGTCGGTGGGCGGGGTGGTCGTGCCGCAGCTGGTCGGCTCACCGGTCGCCGCGGGCACGCTCACCGCGTCCCACGCCGCCTTCACGGTGGTGAACTCCGCGCAGCTGTCCGGGTACAGCGCGAGCGCCGTCTCCAGCGTCGCCTTGCGGGCGGCGCGGTGGTTCCACGACGAGGTCTTCTTCAGCAGCGCGTTGTAGAAGATCTTGCCGGCCTTCTGGATGCCGATGCCGGTCACGCTGCTGCCGTTGCACGTCGGGCTCGCCGGCTTGCCGACCGGGGCGGAACCCTCGGCCAGCAGGTAGAACCAGTGGTTCTGCGGCCCCGCGGCGGCGTGCACCTCGGGCGGCAGCGACGTCGAGTAGCAGTTGGGGTCGCGCACCAGCGACGGGTTGTACATGTAGCGGATCGGGCCCTGGCCGTCGAGGTTCACGCCCTCGCCCACCTCGTAGTCGGGCCGGTCCTTCGGGTTGTTCGCGTACGCCTCGGTGAGTGCGCCGAAGATGTCGCCGGTCGACTCGTTCATGCCGCCGTTCTCGATGCTGCCGCCGGCGCCGCCCGGGGTCGTCTGGAAGATGCCGTGGCCGAACTCGTGGCCGACGACGTCCATCGACGAGGCCTGGCGCTGGTTGTCCGACGAGTGCCCGAAGTGCGTGGAGCGCCCGTCCCAGCCGGCGTTGACGTCGTCGAGCCCGACCGACGCGGGGTAGCCGCCGCCGGTGCCGTTGATGCCGTTGCGGCCGAGCCAGTCGCGCAGCATGTTCCACTCGGTCTGCACGCTGTAGAGCACGTCGACGCACGCGGTTTCGAGGTCGGTGCCGTTGCCGTTGCCCCAGCTGTCGTCGGGGCCGGTGAACACCGAGCCGCCCTCGCGTCCGCAGCTGATGCCGGGACGGCCGGGGTCACGCATCGAGAACGACGAGCCGGAGCCGGTGGTGTCGATGCTGACGCTGCCGGCGTAGAAGCTGTTGCCGGCGGCGAGCGGGGCCGCCGCCGTGGTGCCCGCTTCCCGATCGCCCGCCTCCGACTTCCAGTCGTCGCGCTGCTGGAGCACGGCCCCGGTGGCGGCGTCGACGAACACGTGCAGGCTGCTCGGCGCCTTCGCGGTGCGGCCGGTGACCACGACCTCGTAGGCGAGCTTGGGCTGCTTCCCGGCGAGGACGACGAGGTCCGGCTTGGCCACACCGTCCACAGTGGTCAGTTGTCGGCGCGCGGTGTCGGCGGCGCGCGTGGCGTCGAGCGTCGCGATCGTCGCGACCGACAGCGGCGCGGTATCGGCCGCCGTGGTGTCGCGGACGCGCCCGGTGCCGTCGGCGACGACCACGGCGTCGCCGCCCACCACGCGCAGGCCGCGGTAGGTGCGTTCGTACGCGCTGTAGTAGAGCCCGCCCCCGCCGGCGGTGGTGCCGACGCGGTGGAACGCCTCGTCGGCGCTCGAACGCAGCGCGGAGAGGCTCGTGGCCTGGTCGGACGCGGTGGCCGCCAAGGTCAGGGGGTCGGCCGGTGGGGGTGCGGCTGACGCGGGCGCAGCCGGGACGGTGAACGCGGACAGGGCGAGCCCGGCGGTGGCCAGGCCTGCGGTGATCCCTCTTCTGCCGGTCATCGGGTTCCCTTCGGGGACGGGGATGATCACCGTGAGTAAAGGAGTCGTCACAGGGTCGGTCAATGCTCCGAATGGCCCAGGAAAGCATTACTCGGGCATTAATCAACCGCGAAAAACCCTTGAACATCAGGGCGTTTCCCGGTCCGCGGTACGCGGGGCTACTTTCGTCGGGACTTGCCGTGAACCGGCCGTTGGTAGGTGTGGACCGGTGGTCCACAAGGGACCGTTCACCTCGCGGTCACCGGCGTCGCCCAATGGTGGCGACGCTGGGGTTCTGCCTGGCGGGACGGCCCGTAGGCTGGGTTGGTGAGTGAACAGTCTGAGTTTCCGGACGGCCAGTACCCCGAGCGCCCGGTGGAGCGCCACAAGGGCCCGGTCGTGCTGCGGCGCGACCGTCGTGACCAGGGCAGCACCACCGACCAGCGGCTCCTGGACGCGCGCGGCCCGAGCGACTGGGTGCACACCGACCCGTGGCGGGTGCTCCGCATCCAGGCCGAGTTCGTGGAGGGCTTCGGCGCGCTCGCGGAGGTGCCGCGCGCGGTGACCGTGTTCGGCTCCGCGCGGACCAAGCGCGACGACCCTGAGTACGACCTCGGTCGCAAGATCGGCGGCGCGCTCGCCGAAGCCGGCTTCGCCGTTATCACCGGCGGCGGGCCGGGCGCGATGGAGGCCGTGAACCGCGGTGCCAACGAGGCCGGCGGCTTCTCCGTGGGCCTCGGCATCGAGCTGCCGTTCGAGCAGGGCCTGAACCCGTGGGTCGACCTGGGCGTGAACTTCCGCTACTTCTTCGCGCGCAAGACGATGTTCATCAAGTATTCGCAGGCCTTCATCTGCCTGCCCGGCGGCTTCGGCACGCTCGACGAGCTGTTCGAGGCGCTGGTGCTGGTGCAGACCAAGAAGGTGACCAAGTTCCCCGTGGTGCTGTTCGGCACCGAGTACTGGGGCGGGCTCTACGACTGGATCTCGAAGTCGGTGCTCGACGGCGGCAAGATCAGCGAGAAGGATCTCGACCTGCTGCACCTCACCGACGACATCGACGACGCCGTGCGCGTGGTCGAGGAGTCGTACCAGGCCTGGGAGGACACCCACTGATGAGCTCGTTGCGCCGGATCTGCGTCTTCTGCGGGTCCTCGATGGGCTTCTCCCCGGCGTACGCGGAGGCTGCCGCCGAACTGGGCAAGCTGCTGGCCCAGCGCGGGATCGGGCTCGTGTACGGCGGTGCGAGCGTCGGCACCATGGGCGTGGTCGCCGACGCCGCGCTGGCGGCGGGCGGTGAGGTGATCGGCGTGATCCCCGAGGCGCTGTCCAGCGTGGAGATCGCGCACGCGGGCCTCACGGAGCTGCACGTGGTCCCCGACATGCACCAGCGCAAGGCCAAGATGGCGGCGCTGTCCGACGGTTTCCTCACGCTGCCCGGCGGCGCCGGGACGTTGGAGGAGCTGTTCGAGGTGTGGACCTGGGCCCAGCTCGGCCTGCACTCGAAGCCCATCGGCCTCGTGGACGTCGGCGGCTACTACGGCCCGCTCGTGTCCTTCGCCGACCACATGGTCACCGAAGGGTTCCTCGGCGCCGGCTATCGCGACCTGCTGCTGATCGACTCCGACGTGTCGGCCCTGCTCGACCGCTTCGCCGAGTACGCCCCGCCCGCGCCCCCGAAGTGGAACTGACAGCTCAAGCAGCGCCCTCGCTCGGGCGCTTGTGGTAGGTGTCCACGTACTCCTGGCCCGACAGCTCGAGGATCGAGTACATGACCTCGTCGGTCACCGAACGCCGGATGGCCGACGACGAGTCCTGGCCCTCGTAGCGCGAGAAGTCCAGCGGCGTGCCGAACTTGATCTTGATCTTGCACACGCGCGGGATCTTCGAGCCGTTCGGCTGGATGCCCTCGGTGCCCCACAGCGCGACGGGCACGACCTTCGCGCCGGTGGACAGCGCGAGCGCCGCGACGCCCGTGTGGCCGCGGTGCAGGCGGCCGTCGAGCGAGCGCGTGCCTTCGGGGTAGATGGCGAACACGCCGCCGTCTTCGAGCACGCGCCGCCCGGCCTCCAGCGCGGCGAGGCCGGCGGAGGCGCTGCCGCGCTCGACGGGGATGTAGCCCAGCGCGTCGAGCGAGTTGGCGATGAAGCGGCCCTTCAGGCCCGTGCCGGTGAAGTACTCGGCCTTGCTGAGGAAACGCACCTTGCGCGGCGTGGTGAAGGTGATCACGCCGGTGTCCAGTGCCGCGCGGTGGTTGGCGGCGAGCAGCACCGGTCCGTCGGCCGGCACGTTCTCCACACCCTCGACCTCGGGGCGATAGATCGCGCGGACCAGCGGGCCGAGCACGAAACGGACGAGCAGGGGCAGCAAGGGGTCTCCCTCCGGCGGGCAGGTCGGTGTCACCAGCATGGCACGATCGGCCGATGAGCTGGTTCGAACGTCGCACCTGGCAGGAACCCGCGTGGACGCCCGCGGACATCCTGGCGGCCAAGCGTGACCGCACGGTTTCGGTGGTGCTTCCGGCGCTGGACGAAGAGCGAACGGTCGGTGACGTCGTCGCGTCGGTGCGGCCACTGCTCGGCACCGTCGTCGACGAGCTCGTGGTGGTCGACTCCGGCTCCACCGACGCCACCGTGGAGGTCGCGGCCGCGGCCGGCGCGCGCGTGGTGCACCGCGAGGACGTGCTGCCCGACCTGCCGCCGCGCCCCGGCAAGGGTGAGGTGCTGTGGCGGTCGCTGGCCGCGACGACCGGCGACGTCGTCGTCTTCCTCGACTCGGACCTCGTCGACCCGGACCCGGCGTTCGTGCCGGCGTTGCTCGGGCCGCTGCTCACCGAACCCGGCGTGCACCTGGTCAAGGGCTTCTACCGGCGCCCGTTGCGGCTGGAGAGCACGGGCGGCGGCCGGGTCACCGAGCTGCTGGCCCGGCCCGTGCTGTCCGCGCTGCGCCCGGCGCTGGGCGAGCTCGTGCAGCCGCTCGGCGGCGAGTACGCGGGCACGCGCGAGTTCTTCGAGTCGGTGCCCTTCGCCGGCGGCTACGGCGTGGAGATCGGCCTGCTGCTCGACGCCGAGCAGCGCTACGGCCTCGACGGCCTCGCCCAGGTCAACCTCGGCGTCCGCAAACACCGCAACCGCTCGCTGCTGCAGCTGGGCGTGATGGCCCGGCAGATCCTCGGCACGGCCCTGGCGCGCTGCGGCGTGCCGACCCACGCCGAGGCGCGGCTGACGCAGTTCGTGCAGGTGTCGGGGGAGTGGCTGCCCGACGTCAGCGAGATCCCCGTGCTGGACCGGCCGCCGATGGCGCAGGTGCGGGCCGTCCGTCCTCGAGGCTGAGCACGCGGTCGAAGTTTTCGAGGTGCTCAGGCCGGTGCGTCACGAGGACGACGGTCCCTCGGGCGTTCGCGAGGACGCGGGCGAGGACCTCGTCGCCGTGGGTTTCGTCGAGGCCTTCCACCGGTTCGTCGAGCACGAGCACCGGCGGGGCGGCGAGGACGGCGCGGGTGAGGACCAGGCGCTGGCGCTGGCCGCCGGACAGGGTGGTGGCGTCGCGGTCGAGCGGCACGTCGAGGTCGGTGACGGCGCAGGCCGTGCGGAGCTCGTCGTCGGTCGCCTTGGGCGCGGCGATGAGGAGGTTTTCGCGGACGGTGGTGGCGAAGACGTGCGCGTCGGCGAGGGCGCCGGAGACCACGCGGGGGCTGGGGCCCTGGATCGGGTGACCGTCCACTGTGGCCTGTCCGGACGTCGGTGCGGTGAAGCCGAGCAGGACGTGGAGCAGGGTGGTCTTGCCGGCGCCGGACGGGCCGAGCACGCCCAGCCGGGTGCCGGACGGGAGGTCGAGGTCGATGTTCCGGAGAGCGGGTTGCCGGCCCGGGTGGTGGACTGTGACGTTGTCCAGCTTCAGGTGACCGGGTCCGGTGTGTTCGGGGGTTTCCGGTGGCGTGGTCGCGAGTAGTTCACGCACGCGGCCCAGCGACGTCCGCAGTTCGGGAACGCGCTGGGCCGCGGCGGTCAGGGGAAGGACGATCTCGAACAGGGCCAGCACAGCGAGCGTCAACGCGGCCGTCACCGGCAGGCTCGCGCCGGCGAGCAAAGCCACGCCTGCGGTGGTCGCCAGCTGGACGAGGGCGCCGGCCGCGGTCAGCACGGACAGCCGGGCCGAGACACTGCGGGCCCTTGCGGCTATTCCGTCGATGATGGCGCCGGCGGCTTTCGTCGCCTGGGGCTCGACGCCGTAGGCCACCAGTTCGTGGCGCCCGGTGACCAGCTCGACCGTGTGCTCGGCCAGCTCCTGCCGAGCAGGCGAAGTGAGGGCCTGGCTCTGCGCCGTGACTCGCGCGGCCAGCCACGGCAGCAGCCCACCCGCGAGGAGCAGCCCGGCCACGAGCACCGCCGCGGCCGGGAAGCTCACGAACGCCGTGACCGCGGCCAACGCCAGGCCCACGAGCCCGGCCACCGCGGCCGGAAGCGCCAGCCGCAGCACCGCGTCCTGCACCGCGTCCACATCGGACACCAGCCGCGTCACCAGGTCGGCGCCGGAGTGCTCGGCGACGCGCCGCGGCACGAGCGCCGCGTACACCCGAGCACGCAACGCGCCGAGGTACCGCAGCACGACCTCGTGCCCGGCCAGCCGCTCGGCGTACCGCAAACCGCCGCGCGCCAAGGCGAACACCCGCACCGCCACGATCGCGACGGTCAACGCGGCGAGCGGCGGACGTTCGGCCGCCCGCATCAGCAGCCACGCCGCCGTGCCGGTGAGCGCCAGCCCGGAGACCTCGGCCCCGGCGGCGAGCAGTGCGGCGCGCAGCAGGCGTGTGGTGTTCATCGGACCTCCAGCGGGACTCGGCCGCCCGCGAGTGGGATGGTGCGGGTGGCCATGGCGGCCAACGCGGGGTGGTGGGCGACGAACAACGCCGTGCGGCCGGGCAGCAACGCCGCTGTTCCGGCGAGTACAGCCTGTTCGGTGCCGCGGTCGAGGCGGGCCGTGGGTTCGTCGAGCAGGACCAGCCCGGCGTCGGTGCGGGCGAGTGCGCGGGCGAGGCCGACGCGTTGCCGTTGGCCTGCCGACAATCCTGCGCCCAGCTCGCCGATGCGGGTCGCGTAGCCCTCGGGCAGGTCGGTGACCACGTCGTCGAGCGCGGCGGCGCGGGCGGCGGTGCGCACGTCGGCTGATGAGCCCAGGGCGATGTTCTCCGCGACGGTGCCGCTGAACAACGTCGGCCGCTGCGGTAGCCACGCCGTGTCGCGCAGCCAGGCCGCGTGGTCGAGGGACCGCAGGTCCACGCCGTCCACGAGCACGCGGCCGGCGGACGGCGTGACGAACCCCAGTAGCACGGCCAGCAGCGTCGACTTCCCGGAACCGCTCGGCCCGGTGAGGGCGACGTGTTCGCCGCGGCGGATCACCAGGTCCACTTCGGACAGTGCGGAAACTTCGCCGTAATGCACGGAAACGCCGGCGAACTCGATCTCCGGCGGCCCCGCCGGCCTGGTGACCGTGCCACCGCGTCGAGTCGCAAGCGGCATGGCCAGCGCTTCGCGCAGAGCCGTGAGCCCCTCGGCCGCTGCGTGGAACTTCGCGCCCGCCGCGCGCAGCGGCAGGTAGGCCTCGGGCGCGAGCACCAGCACGAGCATCGCGGTGTGCGCGGTGAGGGAGCCCTCCAGCAGGCGGAAGCCGATCGGCACGGCGATCAGCGCGATCGACAGCGTCGCCACCAGTTCCAGGACCAGCGACGACAGGAACGCGACGCGCAGCGTGCCCAGTGTCGCGTCGGCGTGCGCGTCGGCCATCGCGCGCACGTGCTGGGCTTGTGCGCGGGCGCGGCCGAAGAGCTTCAACGTCGGCAGGCCGCGCACGGCGTCGAGGAAGTGCCCGCCCAGCCGGGTCAGCAGCGCCCACTGCCGTTCCGTCCGCGCCTTCGCGCGAGCCCCGACCAGCGCCGCGAACACCGGGATCAACGGCAGCGTGGCCACCACGATCAACGCCGACGTGAGGTCCGTCGTGACCAGCCGCACCACCACGGCGATCGGCACGAGCACCGACGCGACGAGCGCCGGCAGGTAGCCGGTGAGGTACGCCGTGGTCGCGTCGACGCCCTTCGTGACCTGCGTGGTGACCACGCCGGCATCGGCCGTCGACCCGAGCAGCCGCCGGCGCAGCCCGGCCTGGGCGCCGGCCGCGAACCGCCCCGTGACCACCCCCATCGCGAGTGCCAGCAGCACTCGCAGGGCCACGGCGACGACCAACGTGACACCCAGGCCGCCGCCGGTGAGCAGCGTCGCGAGGCCTTCGGCCTGCAGCAGGACCACGCCGGCGGTCAGCGCGCCGAGGAGCCCGAGCAGGAACAGGTACCGGCGCAAGCCGGGCAGTGACGGCATTTCGTTCCCCCTCTAGAAGTGCAGCAGCGACTGCCGGTCGACGGGCCCGCGGTTCGCCCGCCAGGTCAGCCACTGCACGACCACCAGCACCACGAGCACCGGCACCGCGAACCACACCAGCAACGACGCCGTCTCAGGTGCGGTGAACGCGTCGGAGACGGTGAGCGCGTACCCAGGGTCCGAAGCGGACACCAGGATCGTCGGGAACCGCAGCGCACCGACCACCAGCGCCGGGGTCGCCGACAGCAGCATCGCCGCGGGCAGTGCGAGCCGGTACCGCTTGGCTCGCAGTCCGAACAGGACGGTGCCGAACGCGGCGAACGCCAGTGCCGTCACCGCGACCGCGGCCCACGAGATCCCCGAAACGGCAAGCGCACCCCACGCCGTGGCCACCACCAGGAACGTGCCGACCGGCGTGGTGAACGTCTTCGCGAGCCGCGCCGACCGGCCGGTGAGCTCCGCCGGCCCGCGCACGGCGAGGAACACCGCCCCCTGCAGCCCGAACAGTGCCACGAACCCGAGGCCCCACAGCACGGCGTACGGGTCGAAGAGCGCGAGCACGTCGTCGACCGGGTTGCCCTGGGCGTCGACCGGCAGGCCGAGCACGAGGTTGCCGAGGAACAGGCCCCACGCCAGCGTGGTCACGAGCGCGCCCGCCGTGATGCCGAACGACCACGGTCCGCGGCGCCCATCCGGCCGGCGGCTGCGCAGCTGCACCGACGCGGTGAACGTGACGAGCCCCAGCAGCAATGCCACCACCAGCACGTACGCGCCGGCGAACACCCGGCCCTCCAGGTGCGGGAACACCCCGAACAGCACCCCGACCGCCGCGATCAGCCACACCTCGTTGGCCAGGAAGAACGGCCCGAGCGCACCCAGCGCCCGCCGTTGCTTCGCCTCGTCCCGGCCGAGGCCGGGCAGCAGGAAGCCGACGCCGTAGTCGTAGCCGGCCAGCGCGAAGTACCCACCGAGCAGCAGCCCGAGCACACCCCACCAGATGGTCGTCATCGTCAGACTCCGCTCAGTACGGGAAGTTCGGGTTCCGCGGGCGCCTCTTCCGGCTCGGGCCCGCGCCGCGCGACCCGCGACATCAGCACCCAGTCGGCCACGGCGAGCGCCGCGAACAGCAGGCCGAAGGCGATGAAGGAGAACAGGACCTGGCCGCCGGGCACGTCCGCGACCGCGTCGGCCGTGCGCAGCTTGCCCCAGATCAGCCACGGCTGGCGGCCGAGCTCCCGCACGAGCCAGCCGCAGATCGCGGCGGCGAACGGCAGCACGATCGCCGGGACCATCAGGTAGTGCAGGAACCGGGCGCGCATCAGCCAGCCGCGGATCAGCAGGATCGTGCCGGCCAGTGAGCACAGCAGTGCGACGAACCCGATTCCGATCATCGCGGCCAGCGGCACCCCGACGGCGCTCTCGCCGAGCTTGTCCGGCTGGTACTTCGCCAGCTCGCCGAACTGCTCGAAGCCCTGGTTGATCGTGACGATGCTGCCGATCAGCGCCGTGACCACGCCGAACCGCATCGAGCGGGTGAAGAAGTCGACCTGCGCGGTGCGCTTGAGGAAGTGGTACGCGCTCACGCCGGTCACGAAGAAGCCGCCGGTCATCAGCGCGCCGCCGATCACGTGCGGCAGCGACGCCACGAGGGCCGGGTTGGTGAGCAGCGCGCCGAAGTCGTCGAGGCGCAGCACGCCGCCCTGCAGGTGGCTGCCGACCGGGTTCTGCAGGAACGAGTTGGCGACCATGATGAACAGCGCCGACGCGTACGCGGTGAGTGTGACCAGCCAGATCAGCGACAGGTGCAGCCACTTGTTGAGCCGGCCCCAGCCGAAGATCCACAGGCCGAGGAATGTGGACTCGAGGAAGAACGCCACCAGCGTCTCGATCGCGAGCGGGGCGCCGAATACGTCACCGGCGAATGCGGAGAGCCCGGTCCACGTGAGCCCGAACTGGAATTCCATCACGATTCCGGTCGCGATGCCCAGCGCGTAATTGATCACGTACAGCCGGCCCCAGAACCGGGTCATGCGGAGCAGCTGCGGCGTGCCGCTGATCGTCGCGCGCGTCTGCATGACCGCGGTCACGGTCACCAGACCCAGTGTGAGCAGCACGAACAGGAAGTGGAACGACGTGGTGGTCGCGAACTGGAGTCTCGCGATGGGTAGGGGGTCCATGGCGAGCGAGTGTATAGGTAGTGCGGCTACATGTAGTAGAGAAATCTATGAGACCAGGGTCATCTCAGGGTTTTCCCCGGGTCCCCTAGGAGGAACGGGGGATTACGCTTCCGGGGACAACATGAGTAGACTGCCCACCTATGAAGGCGGACACGTTGCGCGGGCACCTCGACGCGCTGCTGCTGGCTGTGCTCGACGGCCGGAAGCTGCACGGTTACGCGATCATCGAGGCGCTCTCGCTGCGGAGCGACGGCGCGCTCGACCTGCCGACCGGGACCGTGTACCCGGCGCTGCGCAGGCTGGAGCGGGCCGGCTACCTGGCCAGCGAGTGGGACGTGGTGTCGGGACGCAAGCGCCGCACCTACCGGCTCACCCGCTCCGGGCAGCAGGCGCTCGCTGCCGAGCGGGCCGAGTGGCGGGAGTTCACCACGGTGATCGGCGGCGTCCTGCGGGCGGAGGCATGACGGCGGGGGAGGTCCGCGTGAACGCGATCGAGGGGTACCTGAGCGACCTCGACCGGCGGCTCGTCGGCTGCCGGTCGACGAAGGACGACCTGCTCGCCGAAGCGCGACACGGCCTGCGCGACGCGGCGGACGCGTACCGCGAAGGCGGCTGGCCGCACGACGAAGCCGAGCGCCGCGCGGTGGCCGACTTCGGTGGCGTCGACGTGGTGGCCGGCGACTACCAGGCGGAGCTGTCCATGCACAGCGGCGTGCGCACGCTGTGGAAGCTCGTGCTCGGTGTGCCCGCGATGCAGCTTTCCTGGGACTTCGCCCGGATCCTCACGTTCGGCGACTGGACGCGCCTGTCGACCCCGACGCCCGAGTGGTACCGCGTGGCCACGCACTTCTCCCACGGCGCGGTGTTCGTGGTGCCGGCCGTGGGGCTCGTCGCGCTGGTCTGCGCGCGGTGGCTGAGCCGGCGCGTCGACGGCGTCCGCCTGGCGCGCACGTGCGGGTTCTTCATCGCCGGCGCCGTCGGGATCAACCTCGCCTCGGTGCTCACTCTCGTGGTGGCGACGGGGTTCGTGGACGTCTCGCGGCTGTTCCTGTCCGTTCCGTGCGTGTTGCTGATGGTGGCGTATGTACTGCTGTCGGTGCGTCTGGTCGTGCTCGCGCGACGTTCCTGGGGCCGGTGTGCCACGATCGTGGCGTGACGACCGCGCTGATCTACCTCGTAGTCATGCTGCTGGTGGCCGCCGTGGTGTTCCTGCTCGCTGCCGTGGTGTTCGGCCGGGGCGAGGAGCTGGCCCCGCTGCCGCCGGGCAGCTCGCCCACGCGCCTGCCCGCCGAGGACATCACCGGCGAGGACGTGCGTCACGTGCGCTACCAGCTCGTGCTGCGCGGGTACAAGATGTCCGAAGTGGACTGGGTGATGCGCCGGCTCGGCGTGGAGCTCGACGAGCTGCGCGGCCGCGTCGCGGAGCTCGAAGCGGCCCAGCCGGAGCCGAGGCCCGCGGGTGAGTAGTGACCTGATCCTGTCCGTCGAGGTCGAGGCGCCGGCGGGCACGACGTGGCTGGCGCTCACCGACTGGCCGCGCCAGAGCGAGTGGGTGCTCGGCACCACCGTGCGCGTGCTCGAAGGCAACGGGCGCAGTGTCGGCTCGAAGATCGCGGCCACCACGGGGATCGCCGGCGTCGGGTTCACCGACACCATGGAGGTCACCGCGTGGGAGCCGCCGCTGCGGGTGACGATGCGCCACCTCGGGAGCCTCGTGCGCGGCACGGCGGCGTTCCAGGTCGTGGCCAACGGGCCGACGCGCTCCACGTTCGTCTGGGCCGAGCACCTCGACCTGCCGTTCGGGCTGATCGGGCGCCTCGGCTGGCCCGCGGTGCGCCCGGCGTTCTCGCTCGGGGTGCACCAGTCGATGAAGCGGTTCGCGAAGTTCGTGCAGGACTATTCGGTCGGTGAGCAGTGACCGAACTGCTGGGCCAGGACGGCGTCAAGCGCTGCTCCTGGGGGAACTCGACGCCGGACTACGTGGCCTACCACGACGAGGAGTGGGGCACGCCGCTGCACGGCGAGGCCCCGCTGTACGAGCGGCTGACCCTCGAGTCGTTCCAGTCGGGACTGTCGTGGATCACGATCCTGCGCAAACGGGAGAACTTCCGCAAAGCGTTCCGCAAGTTCCAGCCGGCGAAGGTCGCGCGCTTCGGCGACGCCGACATCGAGCGGCTGATGGCCGACGCCGGCATCGTGCGCAACCGCGCGAAGATCCTCGCGGCCATCAACAACGCCCGCGCGATCGCGGACCTGGACGTGCCGCTCGACGAGCTGCTGTGGTCGTTCGCCCCGGCGAAGCACAAGCGGCCGCGGACGATGGCCGACGTGCCGGCCGTGACCGACGAGTCGAAGGCGATGGCGAAGGAACTGAAGAAGCGCGGCTTCGCGTTCCTCGGCCCCACGACGTGTTACGCGCTGATGCAGGCGACCGGCATGGTCGACGACCACGTCTCGGGCTGCTTCCGGGCCAAGCGCTCGTGAGTGTTCCGTCCGGTTTCGGCCGGACGGAACACCCCCCGCGGACTACTTGCCCTGGAAATTCGGCTTGCGCTTGCCGACGAAGGCCTCCACGGCCTCGGTGTGATCGGCGGTGGCGCCGAGCGCGGTCTGGGCCTCGTCCTCGGCCGCGAGCGCTTCGTCCAGAGAGGACTGCGCGGCGACGGCCAGCACGTGCTTGATCTTCGAGTACGCCACCGTCGGGCCGGCGGCCAGCTTCGCGGCCACGGCCTGGGCGCGCGCGGCGAGCTCCTCGTCGGGCACGACCTCGCCGACCAGGCCGATGCGCTGGGCCTCGCTCGCGTCGACGGTGCGGGCCAGCAGCATCAGCTCGGCGGCGCGGCCGAGGCCGATCAGCCGCTGCAGCGTCCACGACGCACCCGAGTCGGGGCCGAGGCCGACGTTCGCGAAGGCCATGAGGAACGACGACGACTCGGCGGCGATCCGCAGGTCACTCGCGTAGGCGAAGGCGGCGCCAGCGCCGGCGGCCGTGCCGTTGACCGCGGCGATGACCGGCTTCGGCATGTCCACGATGGCCTTGACGATCGGGTTGTAGTGGTCGCTCACCGTGTGCAGCGGGGCCGGGTCGTTGGCCTGCAGCAGCCCGACGTGTTCCTTCAGGTCCTGTCCCGCGCAGAACGCCTTGCCCGCGCCGGTGAGCACGATCGCGCGCACGTCCGCGTCGTCGGCCGCGGCGCGCAGCTCGGCGAGCAGCCGTTCCTTGAGCTCGACGGTCAGCGAGTTGTACGCCTCCGGCCGGTTCAGGGTCAGGGTGCGCACGCCGTCTGCGTCGGCGGTCAGGAGGACGTCGGGTGTGGTCACTGTGGTGCTCCTCTTGGCGTAATCGTGGGTCCTCCGCCGAGTCTTTCAGCCCCGCGTGGCGCATACCAGCACCGATACGGCGGCAAATGATCGGTCCGCGTTCGCGCCCGGCCGCTGATGAGGGACAATGGGGGTCAAGACCCGGCTGGCATGGGAGTGCGCGACCCGGGCGCGCCGGTTGAGACGGAGGGAGCACGCTATGGCGGCCATGAAGCCCCGGACCGGAGATGGTCCCCTCGAAGTGACCAAGGAGGGGCGGGGCCTCGTGATGCGAGTGCCATTGGAAGGTGGCGGCCGTCTCGTCGTCGAGCTCTCCGCGGAAGAAGCGAAGGACCTCGGCGCAGCACTTCAGGAGGTCACCGGCTGATTCCGGCTCCCCTCCCCATCCACTCACCGAACCCCGGCCTCCTCATGGAGGCCGGGGTCGCGGTTCGTCTGCGCCCAAAGGTTGCTCACCGTGCGTAACTCACTACCGCCTGTCCCGACCAAGCTGCCCGAGATCGAGGTCGCCGACGCGTTCCGGCGCGGGGCCCCGCAAGTGGTGCTGGCACTTTCGTCCGCGGAGCTGGAGCTCGGCGGGGTGAAGGCGACCGGCAAAGCGGGCGACGTGCAGGAAGTCCCGTCCGACGGCGCGGTCCGCTGGGTCGCGGGCCTCGGCGCCGGCGAGCCGCGCGACTACCGCCGCGCGGGGGCGGCCCTGGCGCGCGCGGTGTCCTCCGTGGACCAGCCGGCTCGGACCGTCCAGGTGGGGCTGCCCGAGGACGTGGCCGCCGCGCACGTCGGCGAGCTCGCGATGGGTTTGCTCCTGGGCGGCTACCGGTTCGTCGTGACCACAGAGGACCCGAAGCCCGCGGTGCAGACCGTCCGGCTGGTGAGCCCTTCGGCCGCGGCTTACGCGGACGAGGTCGCGCGCGTGCGTGAGCTGGCGGCCGCCGCCGCGCTGACGCGGGACCTGGCCAACGCGCCGTCGAACATCAAGAACCCCGCGTGGCTCGCGAACACCGCCGCGAAGGTCGTCGGCTCGGCCGCGGTGACCGTGAACGTGCGCGACGAGAAGTGGCTCGCGGACAACGGCTTCGGTGGCGTGCTCGCGGTCGGGGGAGGTTCGGACTCGCCGCCGCGCCTGATCGAGCTCTCGTATTCTCCGCGCGGCGCCAAGACCCACCTGCTGTTCGTGGGCAAGGGCATCACGTTCGACACCGGCGGCCTGTCGGTCAAGCCCGCCGACGGCATGCACCTCATGCGCACCGACATGGCGGGCGGCGCGGCCGTGATCGCCTCCGTGCGCGCCATCGCCGCGCTGGGTCTGGCCGTGCGCGTGACGGCGTTGGTGCCCGCCGCCGAGAACCACGTCTCCGGTGGTTCGTACCGCCCCGGCGACATCGTCCGGCACTACGGCGGCCGCACCACCGAGGTCGGCAACACCGACGCCGAGGGCCGCATGGTCATGGCCGACGCCCTCGCCTACGGGATTCAGACGTACAAACCCGACCTCGTCGTGGACGCCGCCACCCTCACCGGCGCCATGAAGGTGTCCCTCGGCCTCCGCACCGGCGGCCTCTTCTCCACCGACGACGACTTGGCCGCCCGCGTCATCGCGGCCGGCACCCGCGCCGGCGAATCCTGGTGGCGCATGCCCCTGGTCGACGACTACGCCCCCTCCATCGAAGGCGAACTCGGCGACGTCCGCCAGGCCCCCGGCGGCCCCGGCGGCATCATGGCGGCCCTCTTCCTCCGCGAATTCACGGCCGGCCTGCCCTGGGCCCACCTCGACATCGCCGGCCCCGCCCGCGCCGACAAAACCTACGACGACGTGGTCCCCGGCGCCTCCGGCTTCGCCGCCCGCACCCTGGTGGAACTGGCCGCCTCCTACTCAGCCTGACCCCTCACGAGGCCGCGCACCCCAATGCGGCGTTGGTTGCGCTCAACGCACCGAACGCCACATTGGGGCGCTCTGGCGTCCCACTCACCACCCGCCCCAGGTGCCTAGGCTGGCCCGCATGCTCATATCCAGAACCGCCGACCGCGTGACGCTGGACATGGATCTCGCCGAAGCCAAACGCCTGGGAGTGGCCCTGCGCGAAGGCCCCCTCACGCTGTCCCGCGCCGAATTCTTCATCCGCACCGGCGTCGCGGCGAAATCCTCCTGCTCCGTCGCCGACACCCTCATCGACGCGAAGGACCTGACCACCGCCCCGGTCGAAGTCCCCTTCCCAGCCGGCGACGAGGCAACAGAAAACCCCCGCCGCCCTCGCCCGCAACGCAACCCTCAGGCCTGACCCCCCCAGCCCCTCGCTCCGCCGCAGCGAATGCCACCCGCGCCCGCCGCACCCCAATGCGGCGTTGGTTGCGCCGAGCGCACCGAACGCCACATTGGGGCGCTTTGGCCACCACCCAACCGCCGCCAACCTCACCAACCGCCGCCCACCCACGCGACGAAACCTGCACCCAGCCCCGCCCCGGCACCCCGATCCGAAGCCTCCTTGCGGCCGGCGAGGCGTTGTCAAGGCACGCTTTCCCGCCTTGACAACGGCTCACCGGCCGTCAACACAATCCAGCTTCGGGGTGCACCCCCAACGCAACACGCCCTGCGAGGACCAAGAACCCCTCACACCCCACCCAACACAAACTCCCGAAAAACCCCCACAGCCCGACTAACCGGCTCCCCTCTCCGCCAAGCCAGCCCGATCGTCCTCCCCACCCCCGGCTCGATCGGCACCTCCGCCACCCCCGCCGGCGCCCCCGGCTCAAAGTGCGGCAACAACGCCACCCCCAACCCAGCCGCCACCAACCCCCGCACGGTGTCCGACTCCTGCCCCTCGAACGCCACCTTCGGCGAAAACCCCGCCTCCGCACACAACTCGTCCGTGATCCGCCGAAGCCCATACCCGGGCTCCAACATCACGAACTCCTCATCCGCCAGCTCCTCCATCCGCACGCCCGCCCGCCGAGCCAACCGATGCCCGGACGGCACCGACAACAAAATCGGCTGCGTCGACAACACCGCAGTCTCGAACACGACGTCGTCGGGAACCGGCGCCAGCAACGCCAAATCCAGCTCCCCACCCGCCAACCGGTCGACCATCTCCTGCCGCGACCCCTGCACCAACGTGAACCGCGCCCCCGGCACCTGCGCCCGGTACCCCCGCAGCAACGACGGCACCAACGACCTCCCCAGCAGATGCAGGAACCCGAGCACCACCCGTCCGCTCTCCGGCTCGATCTCCTCCCTCGCCAGCCGCGCCCCCGCGTCGACGGAAGCCAGCGCCCGCTCCGAAGCCTCCGCGAGCAACTCGGCCGCCCGAGTCAGCCGGATCCCGCGCCCGTCCGGCACCGTCAACGGCGCGCCCAACGACTCGCCGAGCGCGGCCAGCCGACGGCTCACTGTGGGCTGCGGCACCCCCAGCAACTCGGCCGTGCGTGTGACGTTCCTCGTGCTCCGCAGGGTCGCGAGGAGCAGTAGGTGGGGCGCGAGCTGGGAAGTCAGGCTTTCATGCGACACGGTATGGATTATCGCGCACAACCGTATTGGACGTATTGGTTAGCTCTCCTTACTTTCGGCAGATGTGACCACTACCGCCAGTACCACCGTCCGGGTCAAGGTCGCCGTCGCCGCTGCCGGGTTCACGTCGTTCGCGCTGCTCTACGCGCCCCAGCCGGTGCTGCCGCAGCTCGCGCAGCAGTACCACCTCGACCCCGGTGGCGCGTCGCTCGCGGTGAGTGTGGCGACGGGGGCGCTGGCGATCTCCGTGCTGCCCATCGCGGCGCTGTCCGAGGTGGTCGGGCGGCGGTCGGTGATCATCGCGTCGGTGGTGATCTCGGCGGTGCTGGGGCTGCTGTTGCCGCTCGTGCCGTCGTACTCGGTGATGCTGGTGCTGCGGGCCGTCCAGGGCGTGGCGATCGCGGGGTTCCCCGGCGTCGCCACGGCGTACCTCGTCGAGCGGCTCGGCAAGGTCGGGGTGGCGGCGGCGGTGGGTGCGATGATCGCCGGCAACTCCATCGGCGGCATGACCGGCCGTCTCGCGACGGGCTTCACCGCGGGCCCGCTGGGCTGGCGGGGCGCGCTGTACGTCGTGGCCGGCATCTCGCTGGTCTGCGCGATCGTCACCGTCGTCGCGCTGCCGAGGGGCCGGCAGCACCGGGAAGACCGCCAAACCCTGCGTGACGTCGGCATCGGCCTGCTCCACGCCGTGCGCAAACCGGTGCTCCTGGCCCAGTACGCCGTCGCGCTGCTGGCCATGGGGTCGTTCGTCGCGCTCTACAACGCCGCCGGCTTCCGCCTCACCGGCGAGCTGCACCTCTCGCCGGCCATCGCGTCACTGGTCTTCCTCGCCTACGCGCTGGGCTCGGTCTCCTCGGCGACGGCCAACCGCCTGGCGACGAGGATCGGCCGCCGTCGCGCCATCATCGGCGCGCTGCTGGTCATGGCCGTCGGCGCGGCCCTCACGATTCCGGACTCCGTGGCCATGGTCGCCGTCGGTTTTGTAGTGCTGACCTGCTCGTTCTTCGCCGCCCACGCCATCGCCAACAGCTGGGCCGCCGCGGAAGCGCCAGAAAACGCGCGCGGGCAGACCGGCGGTTTCTACACGCTGATGTACTACCTCGGTAGCAGCGTCGGCGGCGCGGTCGGCGCGGTGATCTACGGCGAAGCCGGCTGGGCCTGGCTCATCGCCGCCGTGGCCGTGTGGCTCGTGCTCGCGGCGGCCGCCGTCGGGGTGGGCACCACCGTCCGCCTCCGCCCGCGCGAGCTCGCGCACACGTGAGAACTCAGCCGACCGCCGCCACCAACAGCCCGCCGCCGACCGGCAACAGGGCCGGGACCAGGCGTTCGTCCTCCCGCATCGCCCGCGCGACCTCGCGCAGGGCGAGCGTCTCCGGGTCGCGGCGCGACGGATCGGCGACGCGGCCGCCGGCCAGCACGTTGTGGAAGGCGATGATCCCGCCGCGGCGCAGCAGCGAGACGCCCTTCTCGTAGTAGTTCGGGAACTCGAGGCGCGCCGCGTCGACGAACACCAGGTCGTAGCCACCGGGGGTGAGCCGGGGGAGCACGTCGAGGGCGCGGCCGACGATCAGCCGCGTGCGGCCGGGCGGGATGCCCGCTTCGCGGAACGTCATGCGCGCCGCGCGCTGGTACTCCGGCTCGAGGTCGATCGACGTCAGCACGCCGTCGGGAGCCATCCCGCGCAGCAGGTGCAGGCCGCTCACGCCGACCCCCGTGCCGACCTCCACCACGGCCCGCGCGCCGAGCGTCGCGGCGAGGAAACGCAAGGTCGCGCCCGCCCCCGAGGCCAGCGGCGCGCAGCCCAGGTCGGCCGCGCGCGCCCGCGCCGCGGCCAGTACGTCGTCGTCGGGAAGGTACCCGTCGACGTACTCGGCGCCGACCGGCTCGGCCGCCGAGGCCGCATGCGTCCCGGAACTCACGCGCGAAGGTTAGCGTTGCTTGTCGATAAATCAGCGAAGGCTCCCTGGTAAGCCCGCCGAAATAACTTCTCAGGCTGCTCTCAGTCCCGTCTCACTAGAACCATAAGGAGACCCGACAAACTCAATCTCGACCGCGCGGGAACACCGTGCCCGAGAGCAGCGTTGGCTGAGCAGAAGAGGAGAGTCGCAGATGGAGGTGCCTGCTCCCCTGATGCAGAACGCCGACAAGTCGGAACCCGAGCCGGTGACCGTGGACTCGGGCGAGGCCACCTGGACGCCCCCGTCCTGGGACGAGGTCGTGCGCGAACACGCCGACCGCGTCTACCGCCTGGCGTACCGCCTCACCGGTAACACGCACGACGCCGAGGACCTCACGCAGGAGACGTTCATCCGCGTCTTCCGCTCGCTCGCGTCGTACAAGCCGGGCACCTTCGAGGGCTGGCTGCACCGCATCACCACGAACCTGTTCCTCGACATGGCCCGCCGCCGCTCGCGCGTGCGCATGGAGGGGCTGCCGGACGACACCGACCGCATCGTCGGCGACGACCCGAGCCCCGAGCAGGTCTACACCGACACGCACCTCGACCCCGACCTGCAGGAGGCGCTCGACGAGCTGCCCCCGGAGTTCCGGGCCGCCGTGGTGCTCTGCGACGTCGAAGGCCTCTCCTACGAGGAGATCGGCGCCACGCTGGGTGTCAAGCTCGGCACCGTCCGCAGCCGCATCCACCGCGGCCGGCAGGCGTTGCGTGCGTCGCTGGAGCGCCGCCGTGCGCTCCGCGACGAGTCTGCGAAGGTGTCGGTATGACCGCTGCGCGAGGGTGGGGTCTCCCCGAGTCGCACTTGCTTCCCGACGTCGTGGTCGCGCTCGTCGACGGCGAGCTTTCGCTCGGCGCGCAGGACCGCGCGTCGGCCCATATTGCCCGTTGCCCGGGGTGCGCGGCCGAGGTCGCCGCCCAGCGGCAGGCCGTCGAGGCCGTGAAGCGCGCCGGCGAGCCGTCGATGTCGGCCGGGTTCCTCGCGAGCCTGCGGTCGATCCCGGACCACACCGAACTGCCCGGCACCCCCGACAACCTGGCCATGACGGCCGACGGCCAGCTCGTCGCCATCCAGCGCCCCGACCGCGTCGCGGGCCTGCGAGACGCGGGGGTTCTCGGAGGTACTGCCCCGTTGGGCTCGTCCACGCCGCTCGGGCACTCGTCCCACGTGCTCGGCGGCGGCCGTTTCACCCTCACCCGTAAGCGCGCCGCCCAAGGCGCGGGCGTCGTCGTCTCCGGCTTGGTGCTGAGCGCCCTGGCCCTGGTCGGCACCACCGCCGACAGCGGCGAAGGCGCCCCGGACACCGGCGGCGTGCCGCAGCCGAACGCGAACCTGCTGCCCGCCCAGATGGCCGTACCCCGCTCCGAGCCGACGCTGCCACCCCCGTCCCCGACGTCGCCGACAGCCACGCCGGTGGTCGACCGGCTGACCCCGGTCCCGGCTCGCTGAGCCGCCCGCACCGCTTCTCCAGGGGGAGGTAGCGGTGCGGGGCAACAGCCTGTGCTGCCGGTGTGTTCGACACGGCGCCGGTCGGCCTCCGGCGGTCCGGCACGCGGAGTCAGCCATCGGCCGCCGACTGCCACGTGGGCGGTCGCCCGCGTTCGAGCTCTCCGAGCCAACCCGCCGCAACGGGGCCAAATTGCCGTCGCCCGGCTACGCGGGCGGTCCCGAATCGACTCGATGAGCGGCCCCGACCACCGCGCCAGATCGGGCCGGGAGCACGGGGCAACAGCCATTTCACCGTCGTCTGGGCAGACTCGGACGTCGAGGCTTGGGTATCGTCACGCCCAGCCACCTGATCTCAGCCCCGGGGAATGATGACCGAGCAGCCGAACGCGAACTCCGCCCAGCCGCCTGCCGCGGGCGACGATCGGCTGGGGCCACGGCCGCTCGATCGCCCCGCCGTGGACCCGGCGCAGGAGGCGGTGTTCGGCCGGCCGCGTGGCGTCGACGGGGCGTTCGACAAGCTCTACACGCCCGCCGCCAACGGCAAGGGGAACCTCGACCTCGCCCCGCCCACGCCCGAGTCGCTGGCGGAGGCGTTCCGCCGGCCGCCGGGGGCCGAAGGGGTGGTGCTGGAGCGTCCGCGGGAGGCGACCGGCGAGCAGCCCGCGCCCGAGGATCCGCTGTGGACGGACACGCGCGACCCGTGGCGTGATCCCGCGGCCGGTGCCGTGCTGGCCGGTCCGGCGATGCCGGCGGAAGACGAAGAGAAGCCCGGCCAACGCCCGTCCGGTGCGCTGCTGAGCCTGCCCGAGGTGCTGTTCGGCCGTCGCGTGAAGCCGAAGGCGCTCGCGCTGCTCGGCGTGGTCGCGCTGCTCGTGGGTGCGGTCGGCGGGCTCGTCGGCTGGTGGATCGCCGACACGGGTTCGGCGCTCACCGGCAGCGCCACGATCTCCGAGGCCGAAGCGTCGAAGGAACGTCCGCCGGGGTCGATCGCCGACATCGCGAAGCGCGTGTCGCCCGCGGTCGTGTCGCTCGAGGTCTTCAAGCCCGGCGCCGACTCCGGTGAGCAGGGCTCGGGCGTGATGATCGACCCGCAGGGCTACATCCTCACCAACGAGCACGTGGTCACCACCGCCGTCGCCGACCCGACCGTGAAGATCACCGCCATCTTCAACGACGGCACGCGCACCGAAGCCAAGATCGTCGGCTCCGACCAGAAGACCGACCTCGCCGTGGTGAAGGTCAACGTCACCAACCCCGTGGTGATGCAGATCGGCAAGTCGGCCGACCTGCAGGTGGGCGACGCCGTGATCGCCGTCGGTTCGCCGCTGGCGCTGCAGAACTCCGTGACGTCCGGCATCGTCAGCGCGCTCGACCGGCCGATCACGGCCGGCGGCGACAGCGGCGAGCCGCCCGTGACCTACGAGGCCATCCAGACCGACGCCGCCATCAACCACGGCAACTCCGGCGGCGCGCTCGTCGACTCCACCGGCGCGCTGGTGGGCATCAACTCGTCGATCCGCTCCTCGAGCGCCGACGGCGGCAGCATCGGCATCGGCTTCGCCATCCCGAGCGACTACGCGATGAAGATCGCCAAGGCGCTGATCAAGAACGGCAAGGTCGTCCACGCGGACATCGGCATCAACGCCTCGTCCACGGTCGCCGGCTCGTCGACGATGGGCGCGCAGGTGAAGAACGTGGAGCCCAACGGTCCCGCGGCAGCGGCCGGCATCAAGGAGGGCGACGTGATCACGAAGATCGGCGACCGCCTGGTGCGCGACTCCGCGGAGCTGACCGTGGCCGTCCGCAACCACGACGTCGGTGAGGTCGTGCCCGTGCAGCTGGCGCGCGCCGGCGCGGTGCTGGTTGTCGACGTGACTCTCGGATCCGACTGATCGACGTCACATCGTCTTAAGCCCCGCTTCGTCCTTCGGGCCTGCCGGAACGCGGGGCGGCCCGGGTACTCTGACCGGGGAAGTACCGAGCGGAGGTTCACGGGTGTTCGACAGTGTCGGATGGGGCGAGATCCTCGTGCTCATCGTCGCGGGGCTCTTCATCCTCGGCCCGGAGCGACTTCCGGAAGCCGCGTCGTGGCTGGCGAAGAGCGTGAAAAAGGTCCGCGAGTTCGCCAACGGTGCGCGCGCGCAGCTGCGCGAGGAGATGGGGCCGGAGTTCGACCAGCTCCGCAAGCCGCTGGAGGACCTGCGCGGGCTGCGCAACTTCGACCCCAAGCGGGTCGTGACCCAGCACCTGTTCGACGGCGACGCGGATCCGTTGGGGCTCAACGGTTTCAACTCGACGAACGGTTCGAACGGGACGAACGGCTCCAATGGTTCCGCCGCCGTGAAGCCGCAGAGCGCCCCGTCGCAGGCCGAACCGCTCAAGCCGGGCGAGCGGCCCCCGGTCGACCCCGACGCCACCTGAGCGCCGGGTCCGTCCCCTTGCGACCCGTCCGGGTGTGACCTCGGCCGGACCTCGCGACGTCGGGTGCGCGCCGACTTGCGGCGCCGGGAACGGGCGAGTTGGCTGTGCCGGGTTGCCGATGTGGCGGCCGGCCCGGCGTGACCCGACCTCTCGCACGACCAGACGAACTTCCTGGGTAGCCTCGGGCAAACCGCCCATAACGACCCTGGAGGTCTCTGACATGTCACGCCGTGCGGGCGCTCTGGCCGCCATCATCGCCGCCGCGGGTGTCCTGGCCGCCGCGTGCACCGCGGACGACGAGCCCAGCACCCAGCCACCGGCCACCTACACGTCGGTGCCCGCCCCCGCGACGACCGGCGGCCCGTCCGGCTCGCCGTCCCCGAGCAGCACGCTGAACGCCCCCGCCGGCGACCAGGCCTTCGTGAAGCGCGGCGCCCAGACCGGCGTGCCCGACGTCGACGTCCTGATCACGCTCGACTGGGCCAAGGGCAAGATCAGCCCGCCGGCCGGCACCGTCGACGTGCAGGTCGGCAACCGCGTCCGGGTCGTGCTCACCTCGGACCAGCAGGTCGACGTGAACGTCGACGGCCACCCCGAAGCCGCCACCGCCGTCGGCCCAGGCGACTCCGCGAACATCGACTGGGCCGTCACGCAGCCCGGCGCCACCGCGGTGACGCTGGGCGCCGACAAGACGCTGCTGACGACGGTCCGCGCCTCCTGACCTCAGGCGCGGACCCGGCGGACCCAGCGGTTCGAACGGCCGGGCTCAGCGGCCGGCGGGGCTGACGTTCAGCATCATCCCCGCCAGGCCGCGGGCCCGGACGGTGAGCTTCTTCGCCGCTTCCTTGAGCACGAGCGACGCCGGCGCGTCCGGCTCCGCCAGCACGATCGGCGTGCCCTCGTCGCCCTGCTCACGCAGGCGCGGGTCGAGCGGCACCTGGCCCAGCAGCGGCACCTGCGAGCCCACGGACTTCGACAGCGAGTCGGCCACGGCCTGGCCGCCACCGGAGCCGAAGATCTCCATGCGCTCGCCCGAGGGCGTCTCCAGCCACGACATGTTCTCGATCACGCCGGCCACGCGCTGCCGCGTCTGCATCGCGATCGCGCCCGCGCGCTCGGCCACCTCGGCGGCGGCCTGCTGCGGCGTGGTGACCACGAGGATCTCCGCGTTGGGGATCAGCTGCGCCACGGAGATCGCGATGTCGCCGGTGCCCGGCGGCAGGTCCAGCAGCAGGATGTCGAGGTCGCCCCAGAACACGTCGGCGAGGAACTGCTGCAACGCGCGGTGCAGCATCGGGCCGCGCCACACCACCGGCGCGTTGCCCGGCGTGAACATGCCGATCGAGATCACCTTCACGCCGTGCGACTGCGGCGGCATGATCATCGTCTCGACCTTGGTCGGCTTCTCGCGCGCGCCCAGCATGCGGGGGATCGAGTGGCCGTAGATGTCCGCGTCCACGACACCCACCGAAAGGCCGCGCTCGGCCATCGCGACGGCCAGGTTCACGGTGACCGAAGACTTGCCGACCCCGCCCTTGCCCGAAGCCACGCAGTACACGCGGGTCATCGAACCCGGCTGCGAGAACGGGATCACCGGCTCGGCGGCGTCGCCGCGCAGCGACTTGCGCAGCTCCGTGCGCTGCTCGTCGCTCATCACGTCGAGCTCGACCCGCACGTCGGCGACGCCGGGGAGCTTCTTGACGGCCTTGGTGGTGTCCTCGGTCAGCGTCGCCTTGAGCGGGCAGCCCGCCACGGTGAGGTAGATGCCGACAGCGACCACGCCGTCTTCGCCGACCGCGACATCCTTGACCATGCCGAGGTCGGTGATCGGCTTTTTGATTTCGGGGTCGTACACGTCCTTCAGCGCGGTGCGGACGTCTTCGACGCTGGGGAGTTGCTGTGTACTCGTCACCAGACCCATGTTACGTACCGGTCGGCACGTCCGATTTCGCCGCCTGCTTCGCCTTGCGTGACTTCGGGCTCATCGCGAGGTCGTCGCGCAGCCGATCGAGCTCGCTGCGCAGGTAGTCGCGGGTGGCGACCTCGCCGACCGCGAGCCGCAGCGCCGCCAGCTCGCGTGCCAGGTACTCGGTGTCGGCCTTCGTCTGCGCGGCGCGCGTGCGGTCCTCTTCGAGGGAGACGCGGTCACGGTCGTCCTGCCGGTTCTGCGCCAGCAGGATGAGCGGCGCGGCGTACGCGGCCTGCGTGGAAAACGCCAGGTTGAGCAGGATGAACGGGTACGGGTCCCAGCGCAGCGACACCGCGGCCAGGTTCAGCACGATCCAGACGATGACGATGAGCGTCTGCCAGAACAGGTACTTGCCGGTGCCGAGGAACCGCGCGATGCGCTCGGTGAAGCGGCCGAAGGTGTCCGGATCGATGTTGAGGCGAAACCGCGCCTGGCTGCGCGGCTGGTCGAGCCGGCGGCCCGAGGTGAGTTCAGGCACGGTCGGCCTCCTGGATGTGGGCTTCGGCCTGGTCGTGGACTTCGGCGGGCACGTCGGCAACGTCGTGCAGGCCGGTTTCACGCCAGTCGTCGGGCAGCAGGTGGTCGAGCACGTCGTCGACGGTGACGGCGCCCAGCAGGTGTTCCTCGGCGTCGACCACGGGGCCGCACGCGAGGTTGTACGCGGCGAAGTAACGGGTGACCTCAGCCAGTGAGGCCTCGGGCCGCAGCGCGGTGAGGTCGGTGTCCACGGCGCTCGCCACGAGCTCCGCGGGCGGCTCGCGCAGCAGGCGCTGGAAGTGCACCACGCCCACGAACCGGCCGGTCGGCGTCGCCGTCGGCGGGCGGCACACGAACGCCATCGTGGCCAGCGCGGCGGGCAGGTCGGCATTGCGGATGTGCGCGAGCGCCTCGGCCACGGTCGCGTCGGGTGTGAGCACCACCGGTTCCGGGGTCATCAGACCGCCGGCGGTGTCGGACGAGTAGGCCAGCAGCCGCCGGACCGGCTCCGACTCCTCGGGCTCCATCAACGCCAGCAGGCGGCTCTGGTCCGCCGGCGCCAGCTCGGCCAGCAGGTCGGCGGCGTCGTCGGGGCTCATCGCCTCGAGGATGTCGGCCGCGCGCTCCTCCGACAGGTAGGCCAGCAGCTCTTTCTGGTCGTCGTCGGGCAGCTCTTCGAGGACGTCGGCGAGGCGTTCGTCGTCCATCGCGTCGGCGACCTCGTGCCGGCGCTTCAGCGGCAGGTCGCGCACGGTGGCGGCGATGTCGACGGCCCGCATGGTGTCGAAGAGCATCAGCAGCTGGCCCGCGCCTTGAGGTTCCCGCGCCGACAGATCGGTGAGGCCCAGCCCGGCGACCTCGTTCCACGGCACGACGTGCATGGCGGTGCGGCGGCGGGCGATCCCGAGCCGGGTCTGGCGTTCGCGGATGGCGAGCTTCGCGAGCACCCAGTCGCGCGTGCGGGTGGGTTCCATCGCGGCGTCGACGACCGCCACGCGCGTGTCCGTGCCGGCGAGCGACGCGTGCGCGTCGAGCAGCTGCCCGCAGACGAGGACTTCGTTGGGGCGCTGGGTGAAGTGCCGCATGTTCACCGATCCGGTGGCCAGCGTCACAGCCGTCGGCTCGATCGTGGTGACGCGCAGCATCGGCACGAAAACGCGCCGCCGCGTCGCGAGCTCGACCACCAGGCCGAGGATGCGGGGCGGCTGCTGGTCGAGCCGGAGGCCCGCGACGACGTCGCGGACCTTGCCGATCGACTCGCCGTCGGGCCCGAACACCGGCAGACCCGCCAGCCGAGCCACGAAAACCCTGTTCACGGCAGCCATGAGGCAGACACTATCCGCAAGCAGGCCCCGGCGCCCGCGTCGCGCGACCGTGTCTTGCCAGCGTCCTCTCAGCTAGGACTCGCAGGCCCAGGCGGTCAAAGCGGGCAGAGCCGCAGAGGAGGGCTGCTCGTCGCCGAGGTCGGTGAAGTCGCGCAGATCCGACTCGAACCACAGCCGGTTCTGCACCGCGCGCACGAGCGTCCACGCGCGGGCGCGATCGGGGTCGAGCCCGGTGGCGGCCAGCTTGGCGTCCACTGTGGATTCGTCGAACCGGTTCCAAAGCAAGGAGAACACGCCGTACTCGAGGTCGCCGGCGATCGGTTTGGGGTCGATCACGAGCCACGGTTCGCGCCGGGCGGCCAGCACGTTCTCGTAGTGCAGGTCCTCGTTCACGAGCAGCGCGCCCGCGGTGGGGCCGAGGTCGCGGCACACGGCGAGGGCCGCGTCGAGCTCGCGGCGGGGGAACGGGCCGCCGAGGTCGTGCCAGGTCTTCGGCAGCTCCTCCAGGAGGCGTTCGGCTTCGCCGGTCAGCGTCCGCGACAACTCCGGTGGCGCCGGCACGGCCAGCCGGCGCGCGAGCTCGCTCATGATCTCCACGGCTTCGAGCACCGGCTCGGTGTGCAGGGTCCGCGTGTGGTCGAGGCGCTCCAGCAGCTGCACGCCTTCTTCCGGCGCGGACTCCAGCAGCAGCACGGCACCGCGACCGGCCCATGTGGACAGTGCCAGCGGCTCGTCCCGGGATTCCTCGTGCGGCCAGCCGAGTTTGAGCACGACCGGCGTGCCATCGATCCGGCGCGCGGGCTGCACGACGCCGACGAACCCGTGCATCGCCTCGCCTTCGAACTCCAGGCCCCATTCGCGGGCGAAGCGATCGGCCAGGCCGGGCAGCGCCGCCAGCACGGCTGGGACTCCGGTCCGAGGACCCGGGGCGCGCGGGTGGCGAACGACGGCGGGATCACGAGTCGGGGCACTCGACCATCGTGGCAGTCACGTCGAGTCATTTCCCTGGGCACCAAGCGCGCGTACAGTAAAAATCCAGGGGTTCTGCGATCCCGGGGAGCTGCCATGATCGTTGAAATTCTCAGCGCGGTGGTCGTCGTGGGCGGAGTCTGGCTCGCCTCCGGTGTGCGCGTGGTGAAGCAGTTCGAACGTGGCCTGGTGTTCCGCTTCGGGCGGGTTCGCCCGGAGGTGCGCGGGCCCGGCCTGACGCTGCTGGTACCGGTTGCGGACCGCATGCACAAGGTGAACATGCAGATCGTCACGATGCCCGTGCCGGGCCAGGACGGCATCACGCGTGACAACGTGACGGTCCGCGTCGACGCCGTTGTGTACTTCAACGTGGTCGACCCGGTGCTGGCCGCGGTCAACGTGCAGGACTACCGCGCGGCCGTCGGCCAGGTGGCCCAGACGTCGCTGCGGTCCATCATCGGCAAGAGCGACCTCGACGACCTGCTGTCGAACCGGGAACGGCTCAACCAGGGCCTCGAGATCATGATCGACAGCCCCGCGATCGACTGGGGCATCCACATCGACCGCGTCGAGATCAAGGACGTGGCCCTGCCGGAGTCGATGAAGCGCTCGATGTCGCGCCAGGCCGAGGCCGAACGCGAACGCCGTGCGCGCGTGATCTCCGCCGACGGTGAGCTGCAGGCGTCGGAAAAGCTCGCGCAGGCCGCGGCGGCCATGAGCGACCACCCGGGTGCGTTGCAGCTGCGCCTGCTGGAGACGGTGGTGCAGGTTTCGGCGGAGAAGAACTCGACGCTGGTGCTGCCGTTCCCGGTGGAGCTGCTGCGCTTCCTCGACGCGAACACCCCGCAGGGCAAGAAGCAGCCGGCCGAGGAGCCGGCCGCCCCCGAGGCACCCGAGCCCGAGCCGCCCGCGCTGGAGCGACCCGTGCCGCAGGTGACCGCGCCGGTGCCCAACGGGCACGCCGGCCCGCCGCAGCCGCGCCAGGAGGGTGACGCGCTGGCTGAGTGACGGCTGCTAGTTGTCGAGGTACCCGTTGGTCCCGAGGATCACGATCGTGACGAAGAAGCCCACGTACAGCGCCACGATCACGTAGCCGATCACCACGGCCGAGAGCGCCATGCCGCGGCCGCCCGCTTCGCCGCGGTTGGCCTTCGCGAGCGCGATGTGGCCCATGACGATGCCGGGGATCGCGATCAGGCACGTGAGCAGGCCCAGGAGCGAGCAGACGAGCGCGCCGATGGCGAGGCCGTTGGACTGCTGCGGGCCGTACGGCGAGTACGGCTGACCGTAGGGCTGCTGCGGGTAGGGCTGGCCGTACGGCGCGGCGGCCGGCACGCCCGGAACACCGGGACCTCCCGGCGCACCCGGGTACGAGGCGGTCGGGCCCGGGTACGGCTGGCCGGGGTAGGCCGGAGCCGCGTACGCACTGGACGGCTGGACACCGGGGTACGCGGCGGCCTCGGGCTGGCTGGGCGCCGCGAAGCCGCCGGAGGGCTGGCTTCCGGGCGCGGCGTACGGGGACGGCTGCTCACCGCTGCCCGGCGCCGCGTACGGCGATGCGGCCTCGGTCGAGCCCGGCGCGGCGAACGCGGTCTCGCTCGAAGACCCGGTGCTGTCCGGCGCTGCGAAGCTCATCGGCTGGTCGCTCGCCGTGCTGACGCTGTCGGGCGAGCCGAACCCCGTCGCGTCGGAAGCCGGCGGGTCGTACGGCGCCGGGTCCGCGGTGGCCGGCGGGTCGTACGAGCCGGGTTCGGCGGTCGCCGGCGGCTCGTACGCCGTGGTCTCGTTCGGCCGGTCCTGCGGCTCGGACGGGTTGGTCATCGGGTTCCCCCTCGGTTCTGGTGGTCGCCCACCGCGAGCCTTCTCAGCCGAAGGCGCCGTACTTGTCGAGCTCGTGCAGCACGAGCGGGATCATGATCCCCCACACGGCCAGCGCCAGGTAACCGATCACGAAGCCGGCGATCGCCAGCGCGCCGCCGGTCGCCCGCCCGTGGCGCGAGCGGTAGTAGGCGATGTGGCCCATCACGACCCCGGCGATCGCGGCGGGCGCGCACACGATGAAGCCCGCGATCGAGCACACCAGCGACCCGATCGCCAGACCCGCGCCGGGCGGCGGACCCTGCGGCGGGTACGGCTGGTGCTCGAACGACGGGTGTTCGTAGCTCTCGTTCATCACGCTCCTTCCCAGCCACAGGTTGCCTGGAACCGCACTTTACTGATCCGGCCAAAAGTAGGCCGACCCCCCACGCGGCACGTAACCGTTGCTACGAAGCCATTCGGCCGTGACTGTGGTCGGATCAGTAACGATCGGTACAGTAACGGGGCAAACGCGGCCTGGGCGTGAGCACCCTCATAGGCGGGTACCCGCGCAGCCGTCCATACTCCGCGGTAACCCCGCGGAAGGAGCCCGTGATGGCCCGCCTCGCCCAGACCGCCGGCCTGACCGACGTGCAGTCCGAGATCCTCGCGACCGTGCGTTCGTTCGTGGACAAGGAGGTCATCCCGCGCGCGCAGGAGCTGGAGCACGCGGACGCCTACCCGGCGGAGATCGTCGAGGGCATGAAGGCACTGGGCCTGTTCGGCCTCACCATCCCCGAGGAGTACGGCGGCCTCGGCGAGTCGCTGCTCACCTACGCGCTCGTGGTGGAGGAGATCGCGCGCGGCTGGATGAGCGTCTCGGGCGTGATCAACACGCACTTCATCGTCGCCCACATGATTTCCCGTCACGGCACCGAAGAGCAGAAGCAGCACTACCTGCCGCGAATGGCCACGGGTGAGGTGCGCGGCGCGTTCTCGATGTCGGAGCCGGACCTGGGTTCCGACGTCGCCGCGATCAAGACCCGCGCCCGCCGCGACGGCGACGGCTACGTGATCGACGGCGCCAAGATGTGGCTCACCAACGGCGGCACCTCGAACCTCATCGCGTTGCTCGTGAAGACCGACGAAGGTGCGCAGAAGGCCCACCGCAACCTCACGACGTTCCTCGTCGAGAAGCCCGAGGGCTACGGCGAGGTGCTGCCGGGCCTCACCATCCCGGGGAAGATCGAGAAGATGGGGTACAAGGGCGTCGACACCACCGAGGCGGTGTTCGACGGCTTCCGCATCGACGCCGGCCAGGTGCTCGGCGGCGCGCCGGGCGAGGGCTTCGCGTACATGATGGACGGTGTCGAGGTCGGCCGCGTGAACGTGGCCGCGCGGGCGTGCGGCATCGCGATCCGCGCGTTCGAGCTGGCGGTGGAGTACGCGCAGCAGCGCAAGACGTTCGGCAAGCCCATCGCCGAGCACCAGGCCATCGCGTTCAAGCTCGCGGAGATGGCGACGAAGGTCGAGGCCGCGCACCTGATGATGGTCAACGCCGCGCGGCTCAAGGATTCCGGCGCCCGCAACGACGTCGAGGCCGGCATGGCGAAGCTGCTCGCGTCCGAGTACTGCGCCGAGGTCACGCAGGACGCCTTCCGCATCCACGGCGGCTACGGCTACTCGAAGGAGTACGAGATCGAGCGGCTCATGCGCGAGGCACCGTTCCTGCTGATCGGCGAGGGCACCAGCGAGATCCAGAAGACGATCATCAGCCGCGGCCTGCTGCGTGAGTACAAGTCGAAATCCTGAACACCTGCCTGACCACACCCCCTTCGCTGCCCGGAGTGCCCGAGTTCACGCGGAAGTGCACCGGACCGCTCGTACATTGGAGTGGTGAGCGAGCTTTCGGACGCCGAGCTGACGCGCGCCGCGCAGTCCGGTGACATGACGGCGCTCGGTGTGCTCCTCGCGCGCCACGAAGCCGGCATGCGCGGCGTCGCGATCGCGCTCCTCGGCTACACCGCCGAGGCCGACGACGCCGTGCAGGACGCGGCCGTGGTGGCACTGCGGCGGATCGGCGACGTCCGCGACCCGGCCGCGGCCGGCGCGTGGCTGCGGATGGTGGTGCGCAACGCCTGCCGCGCGCGGCTTCGGTCCACACGCGACATTCCCGTCGCCGACGGCTGGGACCTCACCGCGTCGACGCTCGCCACTCCCGAGCAGCTGCTCGACGACCACGCCTTGCGCGACTGGGTCTGGCAGGCCGTAGAGCAGCTTTCGCCGCCCGTGCGGATGGTGATGATCCTGCGGCACTTCTCGCTCGGCGTCACGTCGTACGAGCAGATCGCGCGAGCGCTCGGCGTCCCCGTCGGCACCGTGCGCAGCCGGCTGAACCACGGCCGCGCCAAGCTCGCCGAAGCACTGCGCGCCACCGCGGCTTCGGCCCACGACGACGCCGGCGCGCTCGTCGCCGGCAGCAAGCTCGACGCGCTGGACACCCTGGCCGCGGCCGAGCGCGGCGAGTTCACCCGGGTGCTCGCCGACCGGTGGGCCGAGGACGTCGTGCTCACCGCGGGTGACGTCCGCGGCGTGGGCCACGACTTCCTGCTGCGCGGGATGGAAGGTGATCTCGCCGCGGGCGTGCGCCAGCGGCCGGTGCACGTCGTCGCCAGCCGAGACGTCGTGGTGTGGGAGATGGACCTGGTCAACCCGCCCGACAACCCGACGCACTGCCCGCCCGGCGTCGCCTGGCTGATGACGCTGGACGGCGGCCGCGTGGCGGAGCTGCGGCTCCACCACGCGCCTATGGTCGCCGTCACAGCGAACGGATCGAACTAACCGCCGCCGCTGCGCATCGTGCGGGTGTCCAGAACACCCGTACGAGACGGAGCACCCCGTGACCGACCCAGCTGTGACCGACCACCTTTCCCCGGGCACCCACACCGTCGAGCTCGACGGCCTCGCCCAGCGCTACCACGTGCACGGTTGCGGGCCCGTCCTGCTCGCGCACTCCGGTGGTCCCGGCATCGACTGGGAGTACCTGCGCATGCCGGTCGTGGAGGAGCAGTTCACCGTCGTCTACCCGGAGCCGATCGGCACCGGCGGTTCGAGCCGGCTGGCCACGCACCCGGACGGCTACACCCGCGACCGCTACGTCCGCGCGGTCCTCGCGCTTCTCGACCACCTCGGGCTCGAGAAGACGCTCTTCCTCGGCCACTCCCACGGTGGGTTCGTCGCCCAGCGCCTCGCGCTGACGCACCCCGAGCGCGTCTCCGGGATCGTGCTCTACGACAGCGCGCCCGTCGTCGGGGCGGAGCACGGCGAGGAGCTGATGCGTCAGCTGGAGGCGTACGCGGCCCGCTCCGAAGGCGACCGCGGTCTGCCGGACGTGCTCGCGGCGTTCCAGTCGATCGGCTCGATCTCGTCCGACGAGGACATGACGCGGGCCGTGCGCGGGGTCCTGCCCGCGTACTTCGCCGACTTCCGCGGCCGCTTCGCCGAGTTCGGCCCGCTGCAGGATCAGGTCGGCGGCGTCTACATCTCCGGCCGCGACGCCGACGGCACCCCCGACCTGTTCGACGACCGTCCGGTGCTGACCACGATCGGGGTGCCGGCGCTCGTGGTCGTCGGCCGCTACGACGTGATCTGCGGCGTGCGCTGGGGCCGCGAGCTGCACGACGGGATCCCGGGCTCGCAGCTCGTGGTCCTGGAGCACAGCGGGCACTTCGGCCACCTGGAGGAGCCCAGGCCGTTCGCCGACGCGGTGGCCGGTTTCGCGAAGGGGCTGGACCACTGACCCACCGCGGGTGAACGGCATTCACCAGTACGCGGTTCGCACGGTTCGCCGGTTCTTGACAAGATGGACCCCTCGGACCGGACGAGTACGCAGGTGATGATGGTGAGCAGTCCCTTTGGTGGTGGACGGCCGGCCGGGCCGCCGCGGCTCCCGACGCCGCCCACCGGCTGGCCGATCGGGTCGTACGGTACCTACGAGGAAGCCCAGCGCGCGGTGGACTTCCTGGCGGAGAGCGAGTTCGCGGTCACCGACGTGACGATCGTCGGCGTGGACCTGATGCTCGTGGAACGCGTGATCGGCAGGCTCACGTGGGGCCGGGTCCTGGGGGCGGGCGCGATGTCCGGCGCGTGGTTCGGCTTGTTCGCCGGGCTGCTGCTGGGCCTGTTCGTGAACCAGGGCTTCGCGTTGCAATTGCTCACCGGGCTCGTGCTCGGTGTCCTTTCGGGTCTGTTGTTCGCGGGTATCGGCTACCGCGCGGCCCGCGGGCGCCGTGACTTCTCGTCGGCGAGCCAATTGGTGGCCGGCCGTTACGACGTGCTGTGCCAGCCGCGTTCGGCCGAACAGGGGCGGGAACTGCTCTCGAAGCTCGCGTTGAAGCCGCCACCCGCCACCGCCTGACGCCCGTTCTCCACTGCCCGGCGCCGCATCCCCGTGGTGCCGGGCAGTGAAGAAGAGGGGGCCGATTAGGGGCCTTCCTAGGCCGAATTCGGGTTGTGCCGATGGCGAATTCGTGCTGAGTCACCCGAATGGAAGCACTCCCGGTCCACAGTTCACCCCAATAATTCCGGCGTTTCGCGCTGCACAAGCCTGAATCGTTACGGATACTGCTTGCGGGGTGTGATCGCCGGGCATAGGTTGTCCGACACCAGTCGGGCGGCCGCGTCCTCCAGCGCGACCGACCGAGCACTAGCACGTCGGGGTGCTGGCGCGACTCGCCTCATCGCGTCGTGATGCCTGGGGGCGTCACGGTAACCGGCGTGCGCGGGTGAGGAGGCTTTTGTTCGATGGGGAAGAAGAGGCTACGGGGTCGCTCGCCCGCCCGAACGGGCGCGCTGCTGGCCGCCGGATTGATGACCACGGGTCTGCTCGCCGCGTGTGGCACGGGCGGGGGACCGATGAAGATCAACGTGTACTACGCGCCTGAGGACAATTTCCAGACCGTTGTCGACAACTGCAACAAAGCCGCGAACGGGCGCTACGAAATCGTCTACAACAAACTCCAGCGCGGTGCCGACGACCAGCGAATCCAGATGGCGCGCCGGCTCGCCGCCGGTGACACCTCGATGGACATCCTCGGGCTCGACGTGACGTGGGTGTCGGAGTTCGCCGAGGCGGGCTGGGCCGAGGAGTGGACGGGCCAGAACAAGGCCGCCGCGTCCGACGGTGTGCTGCAGGGCCCGCTCGAGACGGCCACCTACGAGGGAAAGCTCTACGCCGCACCGAAGAACACCAACGTGCAGCTGCTCTGGTACGACGACCGCATCACCCCGAACCCGCCGAAGACGTGGGACGAGATGATGCAGATGTCGCAGCAGCTCAAGCAGGAGAAGAAGCCGTACAGCATCGTCTTCACCGGTGCGCAGTACGAAGGCCTGGTCGTCATCTACAACACGCTCGTCGAATCGCTCGGCGGCCACATCCTGTCCGACGACGGCAAGTCCGTGGTGATGGACCAGGGCGCGGTCGACGCGCTGGCGCTGCTCAAGCAGGTCACGTCGTCGGGCATCACGGACCCGTCGCTGACCAACCAGAAGGAGGACGACGTCCGCCAGACGTTCCAGCGCGGCAACGCCGCGTTCGAGCTGAACTGGCCGTTCGTCTACGCCTCGTACGCGGAGGAGAAGCCGCAGGACCTGTCGCACTTCAAGTGGGCGGTCTACCCGGAGGCGAAGGCCGGCATGCCGGCGAAGACGACCATCGGTGGTTACGACCTCGCGGTGAGCACGTATTCGCAGCACAAGCCCGAGGCGTTCGAAGCCGCGTTGTGCTTGCGCAGCGCGGAGAACCAGAAGTTCTCGGCCATCAACGACGGTGTGCCGCCGACCATCGAATCGGTGTACCACAACGACGTTCCGCTCGACCCGTCGAAGCCGGCGTCGAACGACAACCCCAACATGGCCATCAAGTACCCGATGCGCGACACCATCCTCGACGCGTTGAAGACCGCCGCGGTGCGCCCGCTTTCCCCGGCGTACCAGAACGCGTCCACGGTCATGTCGAAGATCCTGTCGCCGCCTTCGGAGATCGACCCGCCCGTGACGGCGCAGCAGCTGCGGGAACAACTCAGTGACGCGCTCCAGTCGAAGGGAGTGATCCCGTGACCGTCCAGGACCCCTCAACCGGCACCGCCGACCCCGCCGAACCCACCGGCGCACCACCGGCCGCGCACGAGGCCGTGAGCCACCGCAAGGGAAAACCCGTTCTCAGCGAGGGGAAGAAGGCCGAACGACGGCTGGGCCTGTGGCTCTGCGCGCCGGCGTTCCTCGTGATGATCGCGGTGACGGGCTACCCGATCGTCTACTCGATCTGGCTTTCGCTGCAGCGCTACGACCTGAGGTTCCCGGCGCAGCAGGAGTTCATCGGGTTCGCGAACTACGGCGCCGTGCTCACCAGCTCCTACTGGTGGACGGCGTTCGGCACCACGATGTTCCTGACCGTGGTGTCGGTGGCGATCGAGTTCGCGCTCGGCATGGCGCTCGCGCTGATCATGCACCGCACGCTCGTGGGCCGCGGGCTCGTGCGCACCGTCGCCTTGATCCCGTACGGCATCGTCACGGTCGTGGCGGCGTTCTCGTGGTACTTCGCGTGGACGCCGGAGACCGGTTACCTCGCGAACGCCCTCGGTGAAGGCGCGGCGCCGCTCACCGAGCAGTGGCCGTCGCTGTTCATCATCATCCTCGCCGAGGTGTGGAAGACCACGCCGTTCATGGCGCTGCTGCTGATGGCCGGCCTCGCGCTGGTGCCGGAGGACCTGCTCAAGGCCGCGGCGATGGACGGCGCGAGCGCGTGGCAGCGGTTCACCAAGGTGATGCTGCCGGTGATGAAGCCCGCGATCCTCGTGGCGCTGCTGTTCCGCACGCTCGACGCGTTCCGCATCTTCGACAACATCTACGTGCTCACGAACGGAGCGCAGGATACGGGGTCGGTGTCGATGATGACCTACGACAACCTGGTCAAGGGTCTCAACCTCGGCATCGGGTCCACGATGGCCGTGCTGATCTTCATCACGGTGGCGATCATCGCGTTCCTCTTCATCAAGGTGTTCGGCACCGCCGCACCCGGCACGGACGACGGGGGTAAACGCTGATGGCCATCGGTGGTGCGGTCACGACCGGCCGCAAAGTGAGGTGGGGCCTCGTCGACATCCTCGTCGTGGCCTTCGCGCTGATCCCCGTGCTGTGGATCATCTCCCTGTCCTTCAAGACGAAGGACACGCTCAACGACGGCAGCTTCTGGCCCCAGCAGTGGACGCTGAAGAACTACGCCGACATCTTCCAGACGTCGGAGTTCCTGCGGGCCTTGGTGAACTCGATCGGCATCGCGGTGATCTCCACGGTGATCGCGGTGGTGCTGGGCACGATGGCGGCCTACGCCATCGCGCGCCTCGAGTTCCCCGGAAAGCAGCTGCTCGTGGGGCTTTCCCTGCTGATCGCGATGTTCCCGCAGGTCTCGCTCGTCACGCCGCTGTTCAACATCGAGCGCAACCTGGGCCTGTTCGACACGTGGATGGGGCTGATCCTGCCCTACATCACGTTCGCCCTGCCGCTTTCGATCTACACGCTCTCGGCGTTCTTCCGGGAGATCCCGTGGGAGCTCGAAAAGGCGGCGAAGATGGACGGCGCGACGCCGGCCCAGGCCTTCCGGAAGGTGATCGCGCCGCTGGCCGCGCCGGGCGTGTTCACCACGGCGATCCTGGTGTTCATCTTCTGCTGGAACGACTTCCTGTTCGCCATCTCGCTGACGTCCACCACGGCGTCGCGCACGGTGCCGGCCGCGTTGTCGTTCTTCACCGGGTCTTCGCAGTTCGAGGACCCGACGGGTCAGGTGAGTGCGGCCGCGGTCGTGATCACCATCCCGATCATCCTGTTCGTGTTGTTCTTCCAGCGTCGCATCGTGGCGGGGCTGACGTCCGGTGCGGTGAAGGGCTGAGCCATGGCTGAAATCGTCCTCGACAAAGTTTCGAAGCGTTACCCCGACGGTGCGCTCGCGGTGTCCGAAGTGGACATCACGATCGCGGACGGCGAGTTCATCATCCTCGTCGGCCCGTCCGGCTGCGGGAAGTCCACCACGCTCAACATGGTGGCCGGGCTGGAGGACATCTCGTCCGGCGAGCTGCGCATCGACGGCAAGCGCGTGAACGAGCGGGCGCCGAAGGACCGTGACATCGCGATGGTGTTCCAGTCCTACGCGCTCTACCCGCACATGAGCGTGCGCGAGAACATGGCGTTCCCGCTGCGACTGGCCAAAGTGGACGACGCGACGGTGCGCGCGAAGGTGGAGGAGGCGGCGAAGATCCTCGACCTCACCGCGCACCTGGACCGCAAGCCGTCGAACCTCTCCGGTGGCCAGCGCCAGCGCGTGGCGATGGGGCGCGCGATCGTGCGCAACCCCAAGGCGTTCCTGATGGACGAACCACTGTCCAACCTGGACGCCAAGCTGCGCGGGCAGATGCGCACGTCGGTGTCGAAGATCCAGAAGCAGCTGGGCACGACCACGCTGTACGTGACCCACGACCAGACCGAGGCCATGACGCTGGGCGACCGCGTGGTGGTGCTGCGGGCCGGGTACGTGCAGCAGATCGGCTCGCCGCAGTTCCTCTACGACAACCCGGCGAACCTGTTCGTGGCCGGCTTCATCGGCTCGCCGTCGATGAACTTCGTCCCGGCGACGCTGGAGAACGGCGAGCTGCACAGCCCGCTGGGCACCACGCCGCTCACCGACCGCGTCCGCCGCATGGCCGAGGCCGCCAACGCCCCGCGCGAGGTGATCGCCGGCATCCGGCCGGAGAACTTCGAGGACGCGTCGCTCGTCGACGCCGCCCAGCGCGGTGCGGGTTCCACGTTCACCGCGCACATCGACGTGCTGGAGTCGATGGGCTCGGAGAAGTTCGCGCACTTCACGGTGGAAGGCGAGGTAGCCACGTCGGCCGAGCTCGCCGAGCTGGCCGCCGATAGTGGTTCCGCCGACGTGCCGGGCGCCGCGTCGCTCATCGTGGCCCGGCTGTCGGCCGAGTCGCAGGCCGCGGAGAACGCGGACCTGGAGATCTGGTTCGACGCGGACAAGGTCAAGCTGTTCGACCCGAGCAACGGCCGGAACCTGACCTACCAGGACTAGGTTCCCGACCCGGAGGCCCCTTCACGCTCAGCGCGGGAAGGGGCCTTCGTCGTGCTCAGGGGATCTTCGCGAACACCAGCGCCGCGACCTGGCTCGCGGTGGGGCACGCGGCCGCGCCGCTCGAACCGCTCGTGTCCACCGCGCTCACCACCGCCTGCTCGCCGCGCCCCGGGGTGTCCGGCGACGGCTGCGTGGTCGTCAGGTGGCAGAACGCGCCGTCGGTGCTCTGGCGCGCCGTGCGGCCGCCGAGGGTTTCGGTCGCGCCGGTGGGGGCTTGTTTCTGCACGGAGAACGCGACGCTCACCGTGCCGCGGATGCAGGAGTGACCCGACAACCCGGCCGACGGCTGTGTTCCGGCGCCGGCGATCGCGTCGAGCTCGTGGACGTTGAGCAGCGCGCACGGGTCCACGCGGCCCCACGAACGGTCGGGGAACTGGTGGTGGCGCACCTTGCCGCCGCTCGCGGCGGCGAGGACCCCGCCCACCACGGCGTCGGCGTCGGAACAGCGGTCGGCCGACGCACCGGCGCCTTCGCCGTCGGTCACGGCGACGTTGAGGCGGATGCCGTCGGCGAACGTCACCACGCGCGAGCACGTCTTGTCGGGCGTGAAACCGGCCTGCTGCACGGCGACGCCGTCGGGGAGCGGGCCCGAGTACTCGTACGGCTTCACGTTCGGGTCGGCGTCGGCCGCCAGGGGGCCCACGCTCACCGTGTGCTGGCGCCCGCTGCGCACGTAATCGGTGCGGCAGTCGGTGAACGACGAGTCGGGGTCGTCGGCCGTCGCGCCGCGCAGGCGGGAGACGTCGAGCAGGCTGCAGTAGTCGAGCGTGGTGAAGTCGCCGAGCGCCGCCACGGCCGTCATCGGCGAGGGGGCTTGCGAAACGGGCGCGGGGGCGGCCGCCGAGGAACAGCCGGCGAGCAGCAGCGCGCCACCGAGCGCGACGACAATGGGTCCGAAGGGGGAGCGCACGGGGTGCAGTATCACCACGAATCGCGCGAAAAATCAGCCCTGACAGGGAAATCCCACACCGCGCGGTGGTGTTCGCGCAGGTCAGCGTCGTGAAATCGAACGCCGGTCCGAGCGCGGCGAGAAGACGGGCCCGGGCCCTTAGGGGTCCGAATCGTCCCGGGGAGCGATGTGCCCGCGGCGCGGTCCTGGTGTCCTGGAGTCACTGACCCAACGGGAGGGGACCACGATGACCGCACCTGTCACGCAGAGGCTGAGCCGCCCGCGCAACGACCGCACGATCGGCGGCGTGTGCGCCGGGCTCGCCCGCCGCTTCGGCACCACGCCGGGCAAGGTCCGCGTGCTCGCGCTGCTGTCCTGCCTGCTGCCCGGCCCGCAGTTCGTCGCGTACCTGATTCTGTGGGCCATCATGCCCAGCGAGTGACCCTGCCTTTGCGCGCCCCAATGCGGCGTTCGGTGCGTTGAGCGCACCGAACGCCGCGTTGGGGCGTTCGGTGCCGCGAGCGGGACTTACTGCTTCGGGCGAGGGATGGGCGGCGTCGCCGGGTGGGGGTGGCGGGGCTGGCGCCACGCGCACATCGCCTGGTCGATCTCATCCTGGTCGAGCCCGGGGTGCGGCAGCGCCGTCGCGCGGCCCGGCTCGGCGCGCAGGCCGTCGAGGATCAGGGCGAGGCAGCGGCGCCACAGGTGCGGCTCGACGGCGCTGGTGTACTCGATCGCCGCGCCGACCATCTGGTGGATGAGCGGCAGGTCGGTGGGCACGAGGTCCGCCCGCAGCTGGCCGGACTCCTGCGCGCGCTCCATCACCCGCGTGATGAGCGGCACCATGTGCGCCTTCACCTCGGCCACGTGCTCGTGGCCGAACGCCTTGGACAGCATGATCTCCCGCAGCCCGCGGTCCGCGGAGTGCAGCTCGACCGTGCGCCACACGAAGTCGACGAAGCCGTCCCACGGGTCTTCGGCGCCCAGCGCCTGCTCCGCGAGGTCGGCGATTTCCTGCAGCCGCTCGACGAACATCGCCTCGACCAGGTGTTCCTTGCTGGGGAATCGCCGGTAGACGGTGCCGACGCCCAGACCGGCGTGGTGTGCGACGTCGTCGAGCGTCGCCTCCAGCCCGCGCTTGCCGAAGACGGCGCGAGCGGCTTCGAGGATGCGCCTGCGGTTGAGCTCGGCGTCACGCCGCAGCGGCCGCGCCGGTGCGGCGGGAGCAGCGTCCCGTGTCATGACGCCCAGGTTACCAAAAGAAGTCGAGACACTGTCTCCGGTTTTTGTGTACCTTGGGTCGAGTAAGGGGAGGTACCTACTCCACATAGCGCTGTGATCACTATCCGTGAGGGAAATCCGCATGCCTGACTCGACGGCCACGCTCGAGCGTCCGGGGGAGGACGCGCCGAGCCACGCCCAGAACCCGCACCATTCCAGACGCTGGGCCATCCTCGTGGTGATCGGCCTGGCCCAGCTGATGGTGGTGCTCGACGCCACCGTCGTGAACATCGCGCTGCCTTCGGCGCAGGTCGACCTCGGCTTCTCCAACGACGCCCGCCAGTGGGTCGTCACCGCGTACGCGCTCGCGTTCGGCAGCCTGCTGCTGCTCGGCGGCCGGCTCGCGGACCTGTTCGGCCGCAAGAACGCGTTGCTCGTGGGCCTCGCCGGCTTCGCCGCGGTGTCCGCGATCGGCGGCGCGGCGAGCAGCATTGAGATGCTGCTCATCGCCCGCGCGGCGCAGGGGGTGTTCGGCGCGCTGCTCGCGCCGGCCGCGCTTTCCTTGCTCACCACCACGTTCACCGACCCGAAGGAACGCGGCCGCGCCTTCGGCGTGTTCGGCGCGATCGGCGGTGGCGGTGCCGCCGTCGGCCTGCTGCTCGGCGGTCTGCTCACCGAGTACCTCGACTGGCGCTGGTGCATGTTCGTGAACATCGTGTTCGCGGTCATCGCCTTCATCGGCGGCGCCCTGCTGCTGCGCCGCCAGGAGTCCGACGGCCCGCGCCCGAAGCTCGACCTGCCGGGCACGATCAGCGCGTCGGCCGGTCTGTTCGCCCTCGTCTACGGCTTCTCCAACGCCGAGCACGACTCGTGGGGCTCGGTCTCCGTGTGGGGCTTCCTCGCGGCGGGGCTGGCGCTGCTGGCGACGTTCGTCGTGCTGCAGCAGCGCGTGAAGCACCCGTTGCTGCCGATGCGCGTCCTGCTCGACCGCGACCGCGGCGGCTCGTACATCGCGATGTTCCTCATCGCCATCGGGATGTTCTCGATCTTCCTGTTCCTCACGTTCTACGTGCAGCAGAACCTGAAGTTCACGCCCATCGAGAGCGGCTTCGGCTTCCTGCCGATGGTTGCCACGCTGATGGCGGCCGCGACCACCGCGACGAGCGTGCTGCTGCCGCGCTTCGGGCCCAAACCGCTGGTGCCCACGGGCATGCTGATCGCCGCCGGCGGCCTGCTGTGGCTGAGCGCGATCGACGTCGACAGCACGTACGTCGGGGGAGTGCTGGGGCCGCTCATGGTGCTCGGTGTGGGCATCGGGCTGTCGATGGCGCCGGCGATGAGCGTCGCGACGTTCGGGGTCGAGCTGCACGACGCGGGCGTCGCGTCGGCCACGGTCAACACGATGCAGCAGGTCGGCGGCTCGATCGGCACCGCGCTGCTGAGCACCCTCGCGGGCAACGCGGCGACGTCCTTCCTGGCCGGGCGCACGCCCACCCCCCAGCTCGCCGCGGCGGCCGCCGTGCACAGCTACACCACGGCGTTCACCTGGGCCGCGGTCATCTTCGCGGCCGGCGCCGTGATCACCGGCCTGCTGCTGCGCCCAGGCGCGCCTCGCGGCGCGGCCGTGGTGCCGGCGGTTCACGTGTGATCACTGATCGGGGGTGAACGGTCCCTTCCCGGCTCGGCCGGGGAGGGACCGTTCGTTTTTCAATGCCGGTAACCCGTGTCGTGGCGTGCCCGACTGACCGGGCATGACGGATCCGGCGAAGGTGTTCTTCAGTGATCCCGGCTACGACGGCCAGTTCACGCGCACGCTCAACGCCGCGGTGGTGCACGCGGCCGACCTCGGCGAGGCGTTCGCGACGGCGCGCGGCGTCGGCAAGCTTTCCGGCGGCGGCTGGTACGACGCGTGGTCGGCCCCGGCGGATCGGGCCCGGGTGGCGGCGGACTCGGCGCTGGCGGCGGGTGACCGCGTGAGCGCGCGGCACGCGTTCCTGCGCGCGAGCGAGTACTTCCGCCAGGCGTACTTCTTCATCCGGTCCGATGTGGACGATCCGCGGCTGCAAACGGCCTACCGTGGTCACGTCGAGGCGTTCGCCGACGCCGTGAAGCTCCTCGAACACCCCGCCGAGGCGGTGCGGATCCCGTACGAGGACACGACTCTGCACGGCTACTTCTTCGCGCCGCACGCCTCCGATACACCGCGGCCCACCGTCGTGCTGCCGTGCGGATACGACTCCACGGCCGAGTCCGGCTGGCTCGACGTGCCCGCCGCCGTCGACCGCGGTTACAACGTGCTCGTCTTCGACGGCCCCGGGCAAGGCGAGACGCTCTACGTCCAGCACCGGTACCTGCGCCACGACTTCGAACACGTGCTCACCCCCGTCCTCGACTGGCTGCTCGACCGGCCCGAGGCCGACCCGGCGAAGGTGGTGCTCGTGGGCCGGTCGTTCGCCGGCTACCTGGCCCCGCGCGCCGCGACCGCCGAGCACCGGATCGCCGCTCTCGTGTGCGACCCGGCGCAGCCGGACCTGGGCGCGCGGGTGCCGTCCGGTGCCGCGGCGCTGGCGGCCGCACCCGTGGTGCGCGTGCAGATGCGCCGCAACGCCGACCGCGCGGAGTTCTTCCGCGCCCGGATGGCGGCGCACGGCCTCGACTCCGTCCGCGAGTACTTCGCCGAGCTGCGCCGCTTCACGATGCTGGCCGACGCGGCGAACATCACCTGCCCGGCCCTGCTCGTGGAGTCGGAACACGACTTCACGGCCGGCGGCGGACCGCAGCTGCGCGACGCGTTGACCACAAATGCCCAGGTCGTGCAGCTCACCGCGGCCGAAGGCGCCGACGGCCACTGCGCCGGCCTCGGCCAGCAGGTGTGGACGGGCACCGTCTACCCGTGGCTGCGAAAGACGCTGGCCGCTTGATCGAGCCATTGGACGGGTCCGGCCATGTCCTGGAGGCTCAGGTCGCGACGCGATACCGGAGATGCACGACGCCGTTGTCGAATCGGCGCTCATCGAGGAGTTCCAGATCGGCGCGAACGTCACTGGGCATCGCCGGCTTTCCGCCGCCGATGATGCTGGGCCAGACGAACAGCCGGCACTCGTCGACCAACCCGGCCGTGAACGCCTGCGCCGCCAGGTGTGCGCCCCCCACGGTGAGATCGCTGGTGGCTGAGGCCTTCATCGCGCGCACCGAATCAGCATCGAAGCGTTTTTCGAGCCGGGTCTTGGCGGTTGACGCCGCGGCCAGTGTCGTGGAGTAGACGACTTTGTCCGCCGCTTGCCAGGCGGTCGCGAAGTCGGCGGTGAGGCCGGACTGCGCGGCGAGGGCGGCGTCGGTTTCCCAAGGGGCCATCGTTTCGTACAGCCGGCGTCCATAGAGGAACGTGCCCACGGCACGGATGAGGTCGGTGGTGGCCGCGAACACGTCGTCGTTGTGCGGGTACAGGTTGAAGGCGCCGTGTTTGTCCTCGATGTACCCGTCGAGAGACATGTTCGTCACGTAGATCAGCTTGGCCATGTCACAACACCTCGACGCTCGACGGCGAGGTGCGGGTACCGATCAGAGCGGCGTCCAGCTTGGTCAACGCTTCGCGCCAACCCTGCTCGGCATTGCCGGTCTGGTGCCGGGGGAGCCACTGGCGGATCTCGAGTCGCGTCCGCCCGTCGGCCTCGTCGGAGAACTCGACCCGGAGTCTCGTCTCGAACGGCTCGATGCCGTCCGGGAGCTGACCGGTGACGTGCATGCGGCCGTCGAGGAGCTCGCCGTCGGTGACGTCTGTGAGCTCGACGTAGACGTGGACCCGAATGCCGGGATCGGCTGGGGAGACCTCCGTCCATCGCTGGTGGCCGCCCGGGCGCACGTCGAAGTCGATCTCCTTGCGCGGCAACGAATTGCCGATCGGGCCCCACCAGGCCACGAAGTGGTCCGGCTCGGTGAAGGCTCGGTAGACGAGCTCCCGCGGCGCGTCGAGCACGCGCGAGATGTCGATCTGCGGGGGTTCTGCCTGCATCAGGGCTCCTTGTGGTCCGAGGCCGTGTCGGTGGGCGTTGTGGGGTCGCCCTCCGTCGAGTCCGTTGCGCGTTCAGCGGCCTGCACGGCGGCGAGGTGCGCGTCGAGGCGGGTGAGCGACGTGTCCCAGAACTTCCGGTAGCGCTCGATCCAGTCGGCCGCCTCGCGCAGCGGGGCAGCTTCGAGGTGGCTCGCGCGCCACTTGCCGGAACGCGTCCGCGAGATGAGCGTGGCGCGTTCGAGCACCTTCAGATGTCGCGATACCGCCGGCATCGAGATGGCGAGAGGCGCGGTGAGCTCGGTGACCGTGGCATCGCGCTCGGCCAGTTCGGCGAGGATCGCCCGCCGAGTCGGGTCCGCGAGTGCCGAGAAGACGGCGCTGAGCTGATCGGTGCCGGCCACTCCCGCCTCCCATACATTTAACCAACACGTTAAACGTATGGGAGGGGAGCGAGGTCCGTCAAGGCAGCTGCGTGCGCCGATGGGCCTGAGGCCGACGATCGACCCATGGCTCACTTGTCGGCTGAGAACCGTTCCCACGCCGACTGCCGCGTCACGCCCAGTGCTTCACCGATGCGCGCCCAGGCGACGCCGCGCGAACGCAGCAGATCCACCTGCGCCTGGATGCGTGCGTCGGCCTGGGCGCTCACCATGGCCATGCGCGGGATGCTCTGCAGGATCTCGTCGTCGGACTTCCGTTCCCACAGCGTGACTTCCGGTGTGGCCGGCTCGTGCTGCCCGGCGAGGATCTCGCCGCACAGGCCCACGCAGCCGTCGCAGATGTACACACCGGAGCCGGAGATGAGTTTGCCGACCTCGTTGGCGGGCTTGAGGCAGAAGGAGCAGTAGCTGTCGTCGGTCATCGCGGGACCTCCCCAGGAGCGTGTCAGGACTGCCCTGACGCTAGCGACGTCAGGGCGATCCTGACAAGAGCTCAGTGGCGACGCGAGCGCAGTGCCTCGATCACGTCGTCGTCCCAGCGGTGGGTGCGGATGAGCCGGTACCGCTCGGCGGCGACCCACAGGTAGGCCTCGGCGTCGGTGCGGTCGCCGACCAGGTCGGCCTGGCGCAGCATGCCGGTGACGGGCGTGAACTCCTCGTCGAACCAGCGCTGCGCGAGCTTGGCGCGGTCGGTGAAGCGGCCCTCGTCCTGCATGAGCCGGAAGCCCCAGGCTTCCACGTGCTCGCCGAGCTGCGCGTAGTCCCACGGGTCCGACATGATCACCGACGCCCGCGCGTGGCCGGTCAGCGGCACGCGTTCGAGGAACAGCCGCCGGTAGTCCTTCACGATCAGGTCGCCGCGGTAGCGGATGCCGGTGGGGTTGAGCTTCGTGCGCACCACCGTGACCTGGGCCTCTATTGTGGACACACCCTGCGCGTGGGCGACGGACACGCGATGGTGGCCGTCGATGATGAAGTGCAGCTCGCCCACGCGATACACCTCGATCGGCGGGATCGCCTCCCCGCGGCGGGCTGCGAGCGCGAGCCGTTCCCAGCGTTCGCGCACGCGCCCGGACGTCGGGCGGAAGCGGCGGTCGAAGTCGCGGCTGCGGTCCACCGTGCCCACGATCGAATCCAAAGTGATCACTCGCAGCCCGATGCGCGACTCGCCCGCGTAACCCAGCGCGTCGACGACTTCGTGGAACGGCAGCATGATGTTCACGTCGTCGGGCTCGCGGCGCAGCCAGGTGGACAGTCGCGAAAGGACCTGGCCGCGACGGGCACGCAGGAAGTCGTGTTCGGCGTCGGCGCGAGGGAAACCCGTGGGTCTGGTCATCGCGGGAACTCCATGATCCGGTGGCCCACCACGTTGCGCACGCGGGTGGTGCCGACCACGCGGTCGGGCACCGGTTCGCCGTGCGGGTGGATGTGGCCGTGCAGCAGCCAGCTCGGCCGCAGCGTGGCGATCGTGCGGTGCAGGCAGGCGAAACCGCGGTGTGGTGAGTCTTCGCGGTCCCCGAGGTGCAGCGGAGGGGAGTGGGTGAGCACCACGTCGACCTCGCGCCCGTCACGGCGGCGCCGCCACTTCGCGCGCCGCTCCAGCCCGCGGGCCCGGCGCGACTGCTGGCGCTGCGTCCACTGGTTCGGGCCGTCGTTGTAGCGGATCGAGCCGCCGAGCCCGGCGAACCGGAGGCCGGCGACGTCGACCACGCGTCCGTCGGCGTTGATCCCGCCCGCGGGGCCGGGCCACTCGGTCGGGAAACCGTCCTTCATGGACAGTCCGCCGTACCGGGTGTAGCCGCTCAGGTCGGGATCGTGGTTGCCCGGCACGAACACGCACGGCACGTCGAGCGCGCCGGCGAGGAATTCGAGGTAGTCGTAGGGCAGGTCACCGGCGGCGACGACGAGGTCGACGTCGAGCGAGCGGACCGCACCGGTCCACAACCGCTCGTCGACCTCGTCGGCCACCACCAGTGCCTTGGGCATGCGCCCAGGGTAAGGCCTGGTGGCGTCACTTCATGCCGTGCGAGAACCCCGGGTTGAGGCTGATCACGGTGACGATGCCGAGGATCCAGACGATCCCGAGGGCCAGGGCCCAGAACTTGAGGTTGGTCAGCAAACGAGGCATGGGGGTGCTCCTGTAGCGCTACCGGGTGAAGGAACGGGGACCGCGTGGCGGCCTAGAGCCAGCCGTTCTTCCGGAATATTCGGTACAGGAGCAAGCAGATCGCGAAGATCACCGTGACCGCGATCGGGTAGCCGAACTTCCAGTGCAGCTCGGGCATGTAGTCGAAGTTCATGCCGTAGATCCCCGCGCCCATCGTGGGCACGGTGATGATCGCCGCCCACGCGGTGATCTTGCGCATGTCGGTGTTCTGCTGCAGCGAGATCTTCGCGACGGTGGCGTCGACCAGGGTGCTCAGCAGCTCGTCGAACGCGGCCACGCGCTCGGACACCGTCACGAGGTGGTCAGCGACGTCGCGGAAGTACGAACGCACCTCGTCGGGCACCAGCCGCGTGTAGCCCTCGGCCAGACGCGAGACGGGCGTGGCGAGCGGCAGCACGGCGCGGCGCAGCTCCAGCACTTCCCGCTTCATCAGGTAGATCTGCTCGGCGCTCACCAGTGAACGCGGCGCGAAGACCTGCGCCTCGATCTCGTCGATGTCGGACTCGATGCGGCTGGAGACCTCGAGGTAGTGGTCGACCACGTGGTCGGCGATGGCGTGGACCACCGCGGCCGGGCCGAGGCTCAGGCGCTCGTGGTCGTCGTCCATGTCGCGGCGCAGCCGGGCGAGACCGGAGTGGTTGCCGTGGCGCACGGTGATCACGAAGTCGCGGCCGAGGAACACCATGAGCTCGCCGGTCTCGACGATCTCGTTGGCCGTGGTCGGCGACTCGTGCTCCACGTAGCGGACGGTCTTGAGCACCAGGAAGAGCGTGTCGTCGTAGCGCTCGAGCTTCGGGCGCTGGTGGGCTTCGAGCGCGTCTTCGACGGCCAGCTCGTGGAGCCCGAACGTGTCGGCGATGCCCTGGATCTGCTCTCCGTCCGGTTCGTGCAGTCCGATCCAGACGAACCCCGCGTGCCGCTTGCGCACCTCTTTGATGGCCTCGGAATGCGTCCAGCGGCCGGGCAACCGAGCGCCGTCGACGTACACCGCGCAGTCGACGACGTACGCCGACAAGGGCACGGGGATGGGCCGCTCGAGCATCGGCTTGGTGCGGCTGCCGCCGCGGCCGCGAAGGCCTCCGAGGGAGGGGATGGCAGGCATGGGATCTCCTGGGCTGGCGTCGTGGTGGAACCCGAAGACGACGGCCAGGCGGACTTCAGCGTCCGTCCGGCATCACCGGCGTTCCCTGTTCGCCGGACCTACCAGGAGAAAAATCGGCCGGCCGGCTGGGCGGGAACGCTGGGACTACTAGGGAGCGGACTATCGCCACTACTCATGGGGCGTTCCTCACCTCCTTCGGGCCGGCGCGATCGTGAGACGCGGAGAGTGGTGGGGCTCGCGTTGACGCACGAACACCAATGGTTGAGGGTACTCCTCACCACCGGTGAGTGTCGCAAGTGGCTCAGGCGGCGTTACCCCGGTACGGAGCTGTTCGAGGAGGAGCGCGGGTGGCCATCGCCCTGGAAGAGATCAAGCGGCGGTTGCGAACGTTCGCCGAGGTCGAGGCGCGCGGCGTTTCGCCGCTGTACGACCACCTCGCCACGCAGGCGGCCGAGGACGACGACGTCGCCGGCCTGCTCACCGACGCCCGCGGCGGCGAGGCTCGCGGCACCCTGCTGCTGGCCGCCGCCCACCGCCTCATCCAGGCCGACCCGATCCACCCGCTGTCGCGCTACTACCCGTCACTGGGCGGGTTCGACGGCGTGGACAACGAGACGTGGCCGCTGTTCCGCACCTTCCTGCTGGAGCGCGCGGACAAGGCCCGCGAACTGATTTCGACGCGCTACACCCAGACCAACGAGGTCCGCCGCGCGTCGCTCGTCTACCCCGCGGTCGCGGCGGCGGCCAAGGAAGCGGGCGGCAAGATCGCCCTGCTCGAGGTCGGCTGCAGCGCGGGCCTGCTGCTCGGCCTCGACCGCTTCTCCTACCGCTACCAGTGCGACGGCGGCGAACAGCTCGTCGCCGGCCCCGCCAAGGCCGCCGTCGGCCTGCACTGCGCACTGGACCTCGCGCCCGGCGCCGTGCTGCCGAAGCTGCCGAAGAAGATCGCCGTCGCCGCGCGCGCCGGTCTGGACCGCGCCCCGGTCGACCTCGCCGACGAGGAAGAGCTGGCCTGGCTGGAGGCCTGCGTCTGGGCCGACCAGCCGGACCGCATCCGCCTGCTGCGCACGGCGGCCGCGGAACAGCGCAAGCACGTGCCGCCCCTGATCGCCGGCGACGGCGTGGACGACCTGGCCGCGGCCGCGGCGACGCTGCCGGCCGAGCTGCCCTTGGTGGTCCTGACCAGCCACGCGCTGGCCTATTTCGGTGACCGCCGGGCCGACTTCGTGGCCGAGCTGGCCGCGCTCGCGGCCACGCGCCCCCTGTGGTGGGTCACGCAGGGCTTCTACGAAGCGGGCCTCAAGCTGCTGCTGCCCGACCGCACCGACCTGGACGCCCTGGCACCGGACCCGTCGGACGCCGGCGTACTCGGCCTGGTCACGTGGTCGGACGGGAAGCCGGTCGTCCGCACGTTGGCCCGGACGTCGCCGCACGGCCAGCGCATGACCTGGCTGCCGGCCTGACCGCCGGCGCAGGTGCACCGGCTGCACGCTGTGTCACCTGTGTCACATTCACCCCATCAGTCACACCCGTGGACCGTGCGCGCTTGCGTCTTCATATGCACGGGCATTGATACGGAATTGCTCAACTCCGCATTTCCCGTGCTCATCCGGCGGTCTGTGCGGAGATAACACCATTCACCGGCGTGCGAAAACCACGAACATTCGCGCAAGCAATCGCCGTGTCGCGCAATTACACCGATGGAATCAGGCTCGCGGCAACGCACCCCAGTCACGCAGCGTGATGAAAAGCAAGTCCACGAGCCGGCCCGACGTGTCCAAATCCACCAGTTCGGCCGAGTCGACCCAGCGGGCATCGTCGGCGTCGTCGCCGGCGGTGAGGGTTCCGGCCGTGACGACGCACTCGTAGTCCCGGATGTCGTAGGGGCCCCGGGCGACCATGCCCACGAATGTGTGCGGGCTCACGTCGAGTCCGGTCTCTTCGCGCAGCTCGCGGACGACGGCTTCGGCGTCCGTTTCGCCCTGTTCCACGCGGCCGCCGGGCAGTGACCAGAGGCCTTTGCCCGGATCGTGGCCACGCTGGATGAGCAGCAGTCTGCCCTGGTCGTCGAACACGATGCCGCCCACGCAGGGCACTCGGGTGTCCATGGGTGTCAACCATAGATTCGTCACGCTGTACACGGAGAGTAGCCATACGGTACACTTCGGACGGCCTGCTGACCCATGCGCGGGACTTTCCTGCCGCGTGGGTGGTTGGTGCGGTACAACGTAGAAAGTCAGTTTTCCGGTGCCACGTTTAGAGACGGGATTGATCGCTGTGAACGCGAAGAAGCTTGCGGGTCTCGTGGGTATCGCGTTGGTGCTGTTCTTCGTGATCGCTCAGCCGAACCAGGCGGCAGGTCTCGTCGGCAACATCGTCGACTTCCTCCGTAGCTCGGCCGAATCGGTGGTCTCGTTCGTCAGCAACGTCTTCAACGGCTGACGGGGGATAACCTCGAGACATGTTCGCGCCACGCGACCCCGACGAGTACCTGCTCGACACCGAGCGGCGGGTCATCCGCATCCGCCGCCACTGGGCAGTGCTGCTCTGGGACACGTTCGAGGCGGCGGCCCTGCTCGCCGTCTGCGTGCTGGTCTCGTACCTGCTGCCACCGTCGTTGTGGGTGGTGCAGAACATCCTCTGGTACGTCGCGCTGCTGGTCGTGCTGCGGTTCGCCTACGCGGTGGTCCAGTGGTGGGTGGAGCGCCTCGTCGTCACGGACAAGCGGTTCGTGCTGACCAAGGGCGTCATCACCACGAAGGTGCTGATGATGCCCATCACGAAGGTCACCGACCTCACCTACGAGCGGCCCGGCTGGGGCCGGGTGCTCGGGTACGGGACGATGGTCGTCGAGTCCGCCGGTCAGATCCAGGCGCTGAACCGCATCGACTACCTGCCGCGGCCCGAGGAGTTCTACGACACGATCTCGGAGCTCGTGTTCGGCGACAAGCAGAAGCAAGCTGAGCGCTTCTCCATGATCAAGGCGCAGCGTGCCGCGAGGGGCAAGAAGCCCGTCGGCTGACCTGCGGGCGTTGTCCCAGGTACCGGCGTCGCTGTGACGCAGCGCATCGTCGAGAATGGTCACGATGCGCATCGACCTGCACGCCCACTCCACGGCCTCAGACGGCACCGACAGCCCTTCCGGGCTCGTCGAAACTGCCGTCCGGGTCGGCCTCGACGTGGTCGCGATCACCGACCACGACACGACCGCCGGCTGGGCGCCGGCGGCGGAGGCCGTCCCGCCCGGGCTGACTCTCGTTCCCGGCGCCGAGCTGTCCACCGTGTCCGTCGACCCGGAGACGGGCTGGCGGATCAGCGTGCACCTGCTCGCGTACCTCTTCGACCCGACCGCGCCCGCGCTCGTCGCCGAGCAGACGCGCCTGCGGGCCGAACGCCGCACGCGGCTGCGCGCGATGGCGGACCGCATGGCCGCCGACGGGCTCCCGATCGACGCCGACGAGATCATGGGCCTGCTGCCCGCCGACTCGCCGGCGGGTCGCCCGCACCTCGCGCAGGCGCTCGTGCGCGCCGGGCTGGTGTCGAGCGTCGACGAGGCCTTCGCGGAGTACCTCGGCAGCCGCCGCGGTTACTACGTGCCGCGCCACGACACCCCCGTCGAGGAGGCGATCGACATGATCGTCGCCGCGGGCGGCGTCACGGTGATCGCGCACCCGTTCGCGTACAGCCGCGGCGCGACGATCAGCGAGGACACCCTGCGTGATCTGGCCCGTCGCGGCCTGACCGGCGTCGAGGTCGACCACCCCAACCACGAGCCGGCCACGCGCGTCCGCACGCGTGAACTCGCCGACGAGCTGGGGCTCATCCGCACCGGGTCGAGCGACTACCACGGCACGAACAAGACGATCGGCCTCGGCCAGGAGACGACCGACCCCGGTCAGTTCGAGCAGCTCGTCGCGCGCGCCACCGGGTCGCAGATCGTGAAGGGCTGAGATGGGCGTCGCGCAGTTCTTCGACGCGAAGCTGTTCATCAGCGCCACCATCACGCTCATCGTGATCATGGACCCGCCGGGCACCGTGCCGGTGTTCCTGAGCCTGGTCGGCCGCAAGCCGATGGCCACGCGCGTGAAGGCGGCGCGCCAGGCCGTGCTGGTGTCGCTGCTGGTCATCACGCTGTTCGCGGTGGCCGGGCAGGCGATCCTCGCGTACCTCGGCATCGGGATCCCCGCGCTGCAGGGCGCCGGCGGCCTGCTGCTCCTGCTCATCGCGCTGCAGCTGCTCACGGGCAAGGGCGGCACCGAACCCGAGGCGGCCGACGACGTCAACGTCGCCCTCGTGCCCCTCGGCACGCCGCTGCTCGCCGGCCCGGGCGCCATCGCGGCGACGATCGTGTTCGTGCGCCAGGCCGACGGTCACCTCGGCGCGTACATCGCGCTGGGCTGCGCGATCGTCGCCGTGCACTTCGTGATCTACACGTGCATGCGCTTCTCGGGTGTGGTCATCCGGCTGATCAAGGAAAGCGGCATCACGCTCGTCGCGAAGATCGCGGGTCTGCTGCTGGCGGCGATCGCCGTGGAGCTGGTGGCGAACTCGGTGAAGGGCTTCATCGCCGGGAACTTCTGATCAGCGGAGCTTCCTGGGCTCCGTCAGCAGTTCACTCGCCGAAGTGTGCACCTGGGCCAGGAGGCCCAGAAGTCGGTCTCGCTCGGGTTCGGTGAGGTTCGCCGTGAGCTTGGCTTCCAGCTCGCGCCGCTCGGCCTCCACCGGCTCCTGGAGTGCGCGCCCGGCGTCGGTGAGCCACAGTCGGACGAGGCGGTTGTCCTTGTCGTCGCGGCGGCGCGTGAGCAGGCCTGCGGCGGTCATGCGGGTGGCCATCTTGACCACGGTGGGCGTGGTGACGTGCACCTGGGCGGCGATCTCGCCGGGGGTGGCTCCGTCGGTGGCCCAGAGCGCGGCGAGGAGCACGTTCTGGCCCTCGTGCAGGCCGTGGTCGCGCATCGCCGAATCGGAGAGCGCGCGGACCGCCTTGTGCGTCTTGCTGAACAGGTCGAGGAACTCGGGCACCACGCCTCCCCAATCGATTGACGGCTAATCATTTCCCGGCTAACGTTTTCTTGAAGTCAATAGACGGCAAACGATCTGGGGAGTTCATGCTACTGGTCATCGGAGCCACCGGGAACATCGGCCGTGATCTCGTCCGCGAGCTGGCGGACGTGGGTGCGGACGTCCGCGTGCTGACCCGCGATCCCGCCCGCGCGGCGGACCTGCCCGCGCAGGTCGTTGTCGGCGATGTGGAGGAGCCGTCGACGCTGCCGGCGGCGTTCGCGGGGGTGGAGCGGTTTTTCCTGCTGACACCGGGGCTGGGCACCACCGGCGTGGCCAACGCCGTTGTGGCGGCACGCGAAGCCGGCGTGCGTCACGTCGTGCACCTGTCGTCCAGCAACGTGCTCGGCGACCCGATGCCGATGATGGGCCGCTGGCACCACGAGCGCGAGGAGCTCGTGCGGGCGTCGGGAATCCCGTTCACGATCCTGCGGCCGGGCGGTTTCATGCTGAATGCGTTGGAGTGGCGAGAATCCGTGCGGGCCGGGTACGTGCTGGACGCCCTCGGACCCGGCCGGCAGGCGCCGATCGACACCGCCGACATCGCGGCCGTCGCGGCGTTGGTGCTGACGTCGGACGGGCACGAGGGCGCGGAGTACGTGCTGGACGGAGGCGAACTGCTGACGGTCGCGGACCAGGTGGCGATCCTGTCCGCCGTGTTGGGGCGGGAGATCGAGGTGCGGGAGCCGAGCTCGCCCGACGAGATCGTGCGGTCGCGCTTCCCGGCGGGGGCGCCGCCGGCACTCGCCGAGGCCTTGCTGGAGACCGCCGCGCTGATGCGCGCCGACGTCGAAGGTTCGCGCACCGACACGGTTTCGCGGCTGCTGGGGCGTGAGCCGCGGACGTTCGCCGCGTGGTGTGAGCGCAATGCGGCGGCGTTCGGTTGAGAGGCCGCCCCCGCGCCGGAAAGTGTCGGTGGTGGTGCGTAGCGTGGGCGCCGGAACCGAACGGGGGTCGAGTGAAGGAACAGCTGGGGTTCGATTTCGGCGTCGAGCAGCCGCAGCGGCTCACGAAGGTGTCGCCGGCGCGGTTGAGCACGTTCGAGGACTGCCCGCGCCGCTACCGCCTGAGCTACCTGGAGCGCCCCACGCCGCAACGCACCGGCCCGTGGGCGCACAGCACGCTGGGTGCGGTGGTGCACAACGCGTTGCGGGCGTTGTTCGACCTGCCCGTCGCCAAGCGCACGGCGCAGCGCGCGATGGCGCTGGTCGGCGAGTACTGGAAAGACGCGGGGTTCGAGGACGCCGAGCAGGCCGCGCGTTACCGGGCGCGGGCCAAGGGCTGGGTCGGGGAGTACGTGGAGGACCACGACGTCACCGAGGATCCGATCGGCCTCGAGCGCTGGGTGTCCGCGCCGGTGAGCACCACTGGCGGACGGCCCACGATGATCATCGAGGGCCGCGCCGACCGCATCGACCAGCGCGGCGGCGAGCTGGTGATCGTGGACTACAAGACCGGTCGCCGCGCTCCCGACGAGTACGAGGCCCGCGCTTCGCAGGCGTTGGCCATGTACGCGGTGGCTTCGTCGCGCACGCTTCGCTTGCCCTGCACCAAAGTCGAGCTCCACCACCTGCCCACCGGCACGATCGCCGCGGCCGAACACACGCCCGAGTCGCTGAACCGCCACCTCCAACGCGCCGAAGAAACCGCGGGCGACTTGCGGTTGGCCACCGATACCCTCGACGCAGGCGCCGACGGCGACGCCCTCTTCCCCGCCCGCCCCGACCGCCGCTGCTCCTGGTGCGACTTCCGCCCGAGCTGCGCGGAAGGCCAGCAGGCGGGCCCCGCGTCCCAGCCCTGGGACCTCCTGGCGCCCTGACCACCCTCCCTCCGAGTCGATGATTGGACGGACCCCCACCGTGGCCTCACCCGACACCGAGGAACTGACCGCCGCCCCCTTGGCCGCGGCGGACGTGGCCGCTCCTGCGGCGGGCGGCGCCGACGTGTCGGACAACGCGACGGCGCCTTCGGCCGAGGCCGTCGCACCGGCTGAGCGCGCTTCTGCCGCCCCGGCGCAGACCACGACCGACGCCTCGCAGGGCAGCAGCGTCTTGCCACAACCCGTGGACGCCCCGCCGCCCGCCAACGAGATGCCCCGAACCGATTCCGGAGCTGCCGCCGCCTCGGAGCGTGGCGAGGTAGCTGAGGACGCCCCTGCCTCCGCGGCCCAGACCGGCGAGGCCGCAGCTGAGTACGTCCCCGCCTCCGCGGCCCAGACCGGCGAGGCGGCGGCTGAGTACGTGCCTGTCGCGCCGCCGCAGCGGATCGAGGCCGTCAGTACGGGAAAGCCGCGTGGGCGTTGGTGGCGCGGTTTCACCGGGTCGATCGCCGCGGGGCTGGCCGTGCTGGCGGTGGGCGTGCTGGGCGTCGGCGCGGTCTGCCTCGCCACCGGGGCGCCGGGACCGAGCGTGCTGTTGCTGGTGGGCCACCCCGTCGCCGCGGTGGCCGCGTTGGTGCTGCAGCGGGTCGCGGACCGGCGCTACGGCCGCGCGGCCGGCCTGGCGGGCCTCGGCGTGCTGGTGGTCGCTTTCGTGGCGCTCACGGTGTTCTGGTGGGCCTGACGCCCCGGGCGCTCTCCGACGACGAAGCCGCCGAGCTGTACGACGTCCTCAACACCTGGGGCGACTTCCCCGCGGACCGCTTCTACGACGGCCTCGTCGAGAGCGCGCAGGACGTCCTCGACGTCGGCTGCGGCACCGGCGGCATGTTGCACCACGCCCGCGAACGTGGCCACCGAGGTCGACTGGTCGGCCTCGACCCCGATCGTGCGGCGCTCGCCCGCGCGAGGCGGCGCACGGACGTCGAGTGGTGGGAAGGAACGGCCGCCGCACTCAGGTCGGAGGCCGAGTTCGACCTCGTCACGATGACCGGCCACGCGTTCCAGTGCCTGACCACCGACGAAGACCTGCGCTGCTCCCTCAGCGCCATCGGCCGCGCACTACGGCCCGGCGGGGAATTCGCGTTCGAGACGCGCCATCCGCAGGCAAAGGCCTGGGAGGACTGGACTCCCGCGAACCAGGTCACGGTCTCGCGGCCGCGCCCGCTCCGCCTGTGGCACGAGGTCGAGTCCGTCGTCGGCGACGTCGTCACGTTCACCGAGACGTCGGCCGACCCCGAAGGCGCCGTGCTGCGCGTCGACCGCGCGGCGCTGAGGTTCCTCGGCCCCGAAGAGCTGGACGCGTTCGTCGCGGCAGCCGGATTCGCCGTCGAGGAGCGGTTCGGCGACTGGGAGCGCGGCCCCCTGACCGAGCAGAGCCGCGAGATCGTCACGATCGCTAGCGCAGTGCGGCAACCACAGGGCCGCGCTGCTCAAGCAGCACCGGGCCCAAAGCCGTGAGCCGGACGACGCCGTTGTAGCCGCCGCGGTCGACGCCGACCGTGCGGATGGTGGAGCCGTTGGATTCGTTGAGCACGGCCAGGCCGCCGTTGATGGGCACGACGAGCTGGCGCGCGAAGGTGATGCCGGGGCCGCGGGTGCTGTCGAGGGTCCAGCGCGGGGTGAGGTCGTCGCGGGACAGGGCGACGGTTTTGGTGCCCGTGAACCAGTACACGCCGCTGTCGGTGCGGGTGGTCTGTTCGACGCCGCCCGCGGGGTCGCCCGCGAGATCACTCGCAGGGAGGTCCATGGGGTAGGCGGAGCGCTCGTTGCCGTCCGGGCCGTAGATGACCAGCAGCTTCTGGTCGGGCAGCAGCACGGCCGTGAAGTCGCCCGACATGGCGATCACGCGGGCGCGCGAGCCGGCCAGGACGGAGCTGAAGACGACCTGCGGCTCGTCCTCGTGTTCGGCCGTCGCCTTGTAGACGGTGAGGCGGTCGTGGGGGTCGCCGGGGCAACGCTCGATCACGCCGACCTTGTCGGCGGCCGCGGCGACCGTGCCGTACGTGCAGCCCGTGCGCGGCTGCTTGTTCGGGTTGACCAGGAACGGGACCTGGCCGTACTCCATGCTCTTCACGAGGTCGTCGCGCCAGGTGTCGAGCAGGTGCTTGCCGGTGGTGGTCACGTGGCTGCCGTCGCTGACGAGCTGGGTGCCGAGCTCCGCGTCACCGTTGCGCTGGGCCGTGATCTGGCCCGTGGTGGGGTCGAGCTGCGTGACCTCGCTGCAGCCCATTGCCTTGTGGTACACCGCGTTCACGCGGCCCCACGCAGTGTCCACAGTGCACAGTTGCAGGTTCTCGCGCGTGTAGTGCCAGCGGATCTTGCCGGTGAGCGGGTCGCGGCCCGCGACCTCGCCGCCGTCGGCGGTGGTCACGGTGTCGCCCTCGCCGATCGGCACGGGCGTGGCCGAGCTGGGCGCCCGCCACAGCTGAGCCATCGAACCCGGCACGGCCGCGGGCGCCGGCGGCAAGGTCGGCGGCGTCGAAGCGAGCGCGCGGCTGGTGTGCAGGTTGTCGCTGTTCAATGCGACAACCAGCGCCACGACCACCACGACCACGGCGATCAACGCCGCGATCACCCGATCCCGCCCGCGGTTCCACGGCGAACGCCGCACGCGGACGGGAGGCCCCGTCACCGGGCTCGGAAAGCCCTGCGACGGGGGCAGAACATCTTCGGTGCCGAGCGGGCGGTGCGAAACCACCCCGGAGTCCGAAGGCGGGACAAAAGCCGGAACGTCCGGTTCAGACTGGTCCGGTGCGCCGTCCTCGTGGTCGCTCACGTACCTGACTCCCGCCGTCGGCTCCGCTGTTCCCCTCAGTCTGCCGACGCAGGTGTATCAGACGTCGCGGAGGGGCGGCGACGACGGCGCCGACGTGCCGGACGCTCACCCGTTTCTCCGGTTTCTCCCGAGACCGAGGCCGACGCGGTGGCCGCACCGGCGGGACCGGTCGACTCACCACCGCCGCCGCTGCGGGTACGGCGACGCGAGCGCGTGCGCTCCTCACCCGAGGCCGAGCCCGTCGCAGCGGCCTCGGAGGACGAAGCAGCAGCGGCGTCCGCCTTCTCGACCGCCTCAGCGGCCTTCGCGCCACCACGGGTGCGCTTGCGCGGCGCCCGCGTGCGCTTGCGCGGCGCGTCTTCCGAGCCGGCACCGGCGCCCCGGCCACCACGGCCGCGGCGCTTGCCGCCCAGGTCCTCTTCCTCCTCGGCGGCCAGCCCGGCGCGGGTCCGCTTCGCGAGCGGGAGCCGGCCGGTGGTGCCCTCCGGGATGCCGAGGTCGCTGAACAGGTGCGGCGACGACGAGTACGTCTCCACCGGCTCCGGCTTGTCCAGACCCAGCGTGTCGGAGATCAGCTTCCAGCGGGGGATCTCGTCCCAGTCGACGAGCGTGACCGCGACACCCGTGCGCCCCGCGCGGCCGGTGCGGCCGATGCGGTGGACGTAGGTCTTCTCGTCCTCGGGGCACTGGTAGTTGATGACGTGGGTGACGTCGTCGATGTCGATGCCGCGCGCGGCGACGTCGGTGGCCACCAGCACGTCGACCTTGCCCGAGCGGAACGCGCGCAGCGCCTGCTCGCGGGCGCCCTGGCCCAGGTCGCCGTGGACGGCGGCCGCGGCGAACCCGCGCTCCACCAGGTCGTCGGCCACCTTCTGCGCGGTGCGCTTGGTGCGGCTGAAGATCATGGTGAGCCCGCGGCCCTCGGCCTGCAGGATGCGCGCGATGACCTCGGGCTTGTCCATCGAGTGCGCCCGGTAGACGAGCTGGGTGGTGCGCTCGTGGATCGCGCTCGCGTCGTTCTCTTCGGCGCGGATGTGCGTGGGCTGGCGCAGGAACGTGCGCGCCAGCGTGATGATCGGGCCCGGCATCGTGGCGGAGAACAGCATCGTCTGCCGCTCGTCCGGCACCATGCGCAGGATGCGCTCGATGTCGGGCAGGAAGCCCAGGTCGAGCATCTCGTCGGCCTCGTCGAGCACGAGCCCGCGGACCTTGCCCAGCACCAGGTGCTGCTGCTCGGCCAGGTCGAGCAGGCGGCCCGGGGTGCCGATCACGACGTCGACGCCCTTGCGCAGGGCCTCGATCTGCGGCTCGTACGGACGGCCGCCGTAGATGGCCAGCGTGCGGATGCCGAGGTGCTTGCCGGCGCCCTTGAGGTCGTTGGCGACCTGGATGCACAGCTCGCGGGTCGGGACCACGACGAGCACCTGCGGGGTGCCGTCGCCGGGGACCTGCACGCGGTGCAGCAGCGGGACGCCGAAGCCCAGCGTCTTGCCCATGCCGGTGCGGGCCTGGCCGATGAGGTCGTCGCCCGCCATGGCCAGCGGGAGCGTGAGCGCCTGGATGGCGAACGTACGCTCGATGCCGGCCTCGCTCAGCGCCTTCACGATCTCCGGCTTCACGCCGAACGAAGCGAACGTGGGCGCCTCGGGCTCGACCTCGACGCCCGCTTGCAGCGGGTGTGAGGTGTCGAGCGCGGCCGGGCCGGACTCGCTGTGTTCCAGCGCGACCGCGGGGGTGGTGGTTTCTTCGGTTGTGGACTGTTCTGCGGTCAGGGTGATCGCCTCTCTCGTGACCAGCGCGCACAGGCCGGTTGTCACTCGACACTCGACCGGGGGTCTGACGGGCACCGGAGAGTTACGCTCGGCGCCGCAGCCGCCCTCCCGGGAATGCCGCTGGAGGCGTGCACGCACAAATTTCGGCGAACCCCGGCAGCCCTGGTGGCGCCGGTCGCCCGCCTGTTTCCCGCAGCCATGAGACGTGCGGAAGCCTTGTTTATCTTTCCGCAGTGTACCTGGTCAGGAGTTTTTCAACAGTACCGGGCGCGACGGCGCGGCGTGGGATCGGTCTCTTCACGGCGTCGACCACGGGTTCGGCGATACCCTCGTCGCCGTGACCGACCCGAAAGAGATCAGCGAAGGCGTCGTCGACCTGCTCGGCGTGATCGCCTATCTCGAGCTGTCCGCGTTCGACCGGATGGCCGAGGACGCCCGCACCGCGCCGACGCTCGCCGGCCGCGCCGCGCTCGCCTCCATGGCCGCGGCCGAGATCGGTCACTTCGACATGCTTTCGGCCCACCTCGCCGCCCACGGCGTGTCCGTCGACGACGCCATGCGCCCCTTCGTGGCCCAGGTCGACGCCTGGCACGCCTCGACGCGGCCCAAGTCGTGGCTGGAATCGCTGGTCAAGGCCTACGTCGGCGACGGCCTCGCGGCGGACTTGTATCGCGAGATCGCCAGCTGGCTCGACCCGGAGACGAAGGACCTGGTGCTCACCGTCCTCGCCGACACGGGGCATTCCGCGTTCGCCGAGCGCGAAGTCGCCGCCGGCATCAAGGCCGACCCGAAGGCGCGCGACAAGCTCGCGCTGTGGGGTCGGCGGCTGCTGGGCGAGGCTCTCACACAGGCCCAGTACGTGGTCGCCGAACGCGATGGCCTGGCCGAACTCATCGTCTCCGGCTCCGGCGACCTGTCGGGAATCGCCGGGTTGTTCCGGCGGTTGCAGCAGGGGCACACGAAGCGCATGCAGGCGCTCGGTCTGGGCTGAAGTGCCGGTTCACCACGCGGTGGCGCGACACCGCAGCGCTGCGGTTGGGCTAGCCTTGCCAGGCGTAACGACAACGAATTTCCAGCGGAGGTCCCACGTGGAGGTCAAGATCGGCATCAAGGACACGCCGCGCGAGCTGGTGGTGTCCAGTGGCCAGACCGCCGACGAGGTGGAGAAGCTGGTCGCCGAGGCCCTGACGGCCGGTGACGGGCTCTTCCGCCTCAACGACGAGAAGGGCCGCAAGTACATCGTCCCGTCCGACCGCATCGCGTACGTCGAGATCGCCCCCTCGGACGTCCGCAAGGTCGGCTTCGGCGTCGGCGACTGAGGTCTCGCCGGTTCTGGCGGTTCTTGAGGCTTTACCGGAAAGCCGCCCTGGGCTTTGGCCTGGGGCGGCTTTTTCTTGCCCTTGGTCGGGCCTGGGCGGTCGTGCTCTGAAGGTCCGGCGGTTGCCAGCTGGACCTAGGCGGTCGCCGCTTCCACTTCTTCCAGGCTCGTCGGCACCGAGAACGGCGGAGTGGACGTCCCCATGATCCGGTAGCGGCCCCACGGGTCCGGGTCCGAAAGCTCGCCGGCAGCCGAACGATCACCCACCACCACCGTGCAAGCCGTCTTCCGGCCGCCCACCGCAGCGGAGAGCTCGGGGGAGGTGGAAACCCGTCCGTACCAGTGGTAATACCCGTCGATCGGCTGGAAATAGCCGCGCAGGTCGATCTGCACAGCCATTTCCACGCCGTCGACAACAAGGGTCGCAGTGCCGGCGTAACCGTCTTCGTCGCTCATAAAAAGCCTCCCAACGAGAGAAACCGAGAGAAAGCGGCTCAGCCCGCGTCGCTGTCCGCGGGGGACTCGGTTTTGCGGCCGAGCTGGACGACCTTGTTCTCCTCCAGCGGCAGGTTCGGGTCGATCACCACGCCGTGCTGGCGGGTGAGTCCGTCGATGGCCGCCCAGATGATCTGCGTGAGGTATTCGACCACGGAGTCGCGGCTCATGGAGCGGCGGTCGAGCCACCATTCGCCCGTGCTCTGGACCATGCCGACGATGCCGTGCGCCCACGGTTCGGCCGCGCCGGAGTCCATGGAGAACATGCGCATGTAGTCGCCGAGCAGGGCGGTCAGGGCGGTGGCGATGACCTCCTTGTCCTCCGCGACGACGTCGGCGTCGGTCACCGTTTTCTCCTGCAGGCCGCCGCGGGCCAGGAGGCGGTAGAGGTTCGGGTGCTCCTCGATCACGGAGAAGAACGCGTCCAGCGCCATGCGGATGCGTGGCACGGGCGCGAGCTCCGCGTTGATCGCCGGGATCAGGCGCTCGAACAAGATCTCCGTGCCGCGCTGCCCGAGGGCCACGTACAGGTCGGCCTTGTCCTCGAAATGCCGGTACAGCACGGGCTTCGTGACGCCGGCCTCGGCTGCGACGTCCTCCATTCCGAGGTCCGGACCGTGGCTGTCGAGCGCTCGCAGCGCGGCCTCCACGAACTCCGCCCGTCGCGCGATGCGGTGCTTGCGCCACCGGTCCCGCCGGGCGTCGCCGGTCGCGGCCTCCCCCGGAGCCGGGTGCTTGCCGGACTGCTTGCTGGCGCGCTTGACACGTTCGATCACCCGGGTCATGCTACCAGAGGTAACTGTTACCTCAAGTTACAGCTACAAGAGAGAGGGCGAGCGATGACGCGGACGCTCAAGGAGACCGACCGGGAGAAGACCGCCGACCGGCTGCTGAAGTCTTCGGCGAACAAGTTCTACGACCCCGACGTCGACATCGACTGGGACGCACCGCTCGTCGACGGCAAGAACTACATCCTCCCCGAGCGCTCGTCGCTCTACGGCACGAAACTGTGGGACACCCTCACCCCCGAGCAGCGCATCGAGCTCGGCAAGCACGAGGTCGCGAGCGTCGCCACCACCGGCCTGTGGTTCGAGATCCTCCTGATGCAGATGCTGCTCAAGGAGGTCTACGACGAGGACCCCACGAGTTCCCACGCGCAGTTCGCCCTCACCGAGATCGCCGACGAGTGCCGCCACTCCACGATGTTCGCCCGCATGGCCGCGCGCATCGGCTGCCCCGCCTACGGCCCGGTGCCGGCGCTGCGCCAGTTCGCGAAGCTGATGCCCACGATCTCCTACGGCCCCGCCCGCTACGGCGCCATCCTCGTGGCCGAAGAGGTGCTCGACCGCCTGCAGCGCGAGCAGATGGTGAACGAGGACGTGCAGCCGCTGGTGCGCATGGTCAACCGCATCCACGTGCTCGAAGAAGCGCGCCACGTGACCTTCGCGCGCGAAGAGGTCACGCGCGGGATGGCGAAGCTGGGCAAGCACGAGATCGCCTACCAGCAGTTCATCATCGCGTTGATCTCGTACTTCGTCACGCGCGCGTTCATCAACCCCAACGTCTACAAGGCCGTCGGCATCCGCCCGCGCGACGGCGTCGAAGCGGCGCTGAACAACCCGCACTGGCGCGGGACGATCGCGTGGGCCGGGGAGAAGATCATGCCGTTCCTGCAGGAGTCGGGCCTGGTCGGCTTGCCGGGGCGCTACTTCTGGAAGAAGTCCTTCCTGCTGCCGGAGGGCAAGTGACCACCCTCGAACGGCTCCGCAACCCTTCGCGGGAGCACCGGTTCGTGACCGGTGACGGGGCCGCGCTGCACGTAGAAACCTCCGGTCCCGCCGACGCGCCGGTCACGCTCGTGCTGGTGCACGGCTGGACGCAGGACCACCGCACGTGGGACGGCGTCGTCGGGCACCTCGGACCGGCCACGCGGGTGGTGCGCTACGACCTGCGTGGCCACGGGGGATCGTCGTCGGCTCGACGGGGGGCGGCGACGATCCCACGACTCGCGGACGACCTCGCCGAGCTGATCGCCGAACGCGTCCCGAACGGCCCGCTCGTGCTCGCCGGCCATTCCATGGGCGGCATGACGATCATGGCGCTCGCCGAACGTCATCCGGACCTGGTGAAGGCGCGCGTCGCCGGCGTGGCGTTCGTGGCCACGTCGTCGGGCCAGATGGACCGCATCACGCTCGGGCTGCCGGGGCCGGCCGGGTCGATATCGGCGCGGTTCGAGCGCCGGCTGGCCAAGGCGCTGGCCCACCGCAAGGGCGACCGGCTGCCGCTGAGCCCGGCGATGGTGCGGTCCGGCGCGCGGTTCCTGGTGTTCGGCGACAAGCCGAAGCGCGGCGACGTGGACAGCGTCGTCGACCAGCTGCTGTGCGCGCATCCAGCGTCATTGGGGGAATTCCAGGACGCGATCTCCGTGCACGACTGCCGCGTGGCGTTGCGCGCGCTGCGGACCGTGCCGGCGGTGGTGCTGGCGGGGGAGAAGGACCGGCTGTGCCCGCTGCCGCACGCGAAGGTGATCGCCGACGAGCTGCCCGACGCCGAGTTCGTCCGCTACCCGGGCGCCGGGCACATGCTGCCGCAGGAACGCGCGGCCGAAGTCGCCACGCGCGTCAAGACCCTGCTGAACGCCGCTAGGACCCTTGCCCCATAAGAGACTTCAACGCGGCAACGGTCGCGGGCACATCCTCGAACACCGGCGTGTGTCCAGTGTCCACTGTGGTCAGTTCCGCCGCGGGCAGGTGTTCGACCAGGTACCGCGCGTCCGCCACGGACCGGGCCCGGTCGCGGACGCCGTGCAACACCTCGACCGGACACCGGATCGACGCGAGCTCCGGCGTCAGATCGAGATCGCGCTGGCTCGTCAGCACCTCCAGCGCGGCCTCCTGCGGCACGCGCGCGGCGTAGGCGAGCAGGTCGTTCCGCAGCTCCACCGGCAACGGTGAAGCGAACGACCGGTCCAGCACCGCCGCGTGCAGCTCCGGCCCCCAGGCCTGCGAAATCGTCGTCAGGATCCCGTCGACGTCACCGTGGCCCCGCATGTGTGCGCCGGTGTTCGCGAGCAGCAGCCCGGCCACCAGCTCAGGGTGATCAGCTGCCAGCCGCAACGCGATGCAGCCACCCGTCGAATGCCCCACGAGCAGCACCGGCCGGTCGATCCGGGCCGCGATCCGCGAGGCCACGTCGTCGATCCGCCACGGCCCGGGCGCCGTCATCCAGTCCACGGCGTGCACCACGCCCGGCCACGCCCGCGCGAGCGGACCGAAGACCGCCGGGCTGCAGAGCGTGCCGGGGACGGCCACCACGAGCGGGGTCAAGCGCGTCAGCCGTCCTTGAGCGGGAAGCCACCGCCGATGCCGCGCCACGCGAGGTTGGCCGTGAGCGCCACGGCTTCCTCCTGCGACATCGCCTGGTTGTGCTGCAGCCAGTAGCGCGCCGAGACCTGCGACATGCCCACGAGGCCGACGGCCAGCAGCCGGGCCTTGTGGTCGTCGAGCCCGGCGTCCGCGGTGATGGTCTCGGTGATGGCCTCGACGCTGGCCGAAGTCGCGCGGTCCACCGCCTCCTGCACGGCCGGCTCGCCGCGCAGGTCGCTTTCGAAGACCATCCGGAACGCGCCGGCGTCTTCACTCACGAAGTCGAAGAAGGCGCCGACCGTGGCCGGCACGCGCTGGCGGTTGTCGCTCGTCGAGTCGAGCGCCCCCTTCACGCGGCTCACCAGGTCGTCGACGTGGCTTTCGAGCAGCGCGATGTAGAGGTCGAGCTTGCCGGGGAAGTGCTGGTACAGCACGGGCTTGCTGACGCCCGCCTCCTCGGCGATCTCGTCCATGGCCGCGGCGTGGTAGCCGTTTTCGGCGAAGACGCGTTGCGCGGCCGTCAGCAGCTGGGCGCGGCGTTCGGTCCTGGGCAGCCGGACGCCTCGTTGCTGCAGTCGCGCCATTTCCGTCATTCTTCCTCCCGTCCACGGCTTCGCCGGGCAGTAGCACCACCGCGTGAAGCGGGTTTGAGATTACTCGCGGGTACGCCTGAAACGCCAAGTGTCGGGCATCCTGGGGTGGTGACCACATCCACGACGCGCCCGGCGACCGCGACGGCGGTGCGCCCGGCCGTGACCCACGTGCCGCTGTCCACGGCGCCGTTGCCCGCGCTCGAGCCGGTGCTGCCGCCGTGGCCCGGTGTCGTCGAGGACGTGGGCGGAGTTTCCCTGAACGTACGCCGCACCCCCGGACCCGACGGTACCGTCGCCGTCTACGTCCACGGGCTCGGCGGGTCGTCCAGCAATTGGACCGACCTCGCCGCGCTGCTCGCACCCACCGCGAGCGGCCGCGCGATCGACCTGCCGGGCTTCGGCTTTTCCGAGCCGGCCCCTGGCTTCGATTTCAGCCTCGACGAGCACGCCGAGGTCGTCGCGCGCTACATCGAGGGCCTCGACGCGGGGCCGGTGCACCTGGTCGGCAACTCCATGGGCGGCGCGATCGTGCTGCTCGTGGCCGCCGCGCGCCCCGAGCTGGTCTGCACGCTCACGCTGATCTCGCCGGCGATGCCCGACCGCCGCCCGGACCCGCGGCGGCTGTCGGACCCGATGATGGCGCTGGCGTACCTGCCGGTGATCGGCGCGCGCGTGCGCCGCCGGCTGGCTTCGGCGACGGCCCGCGAACGCGCGGCCCAGGTCATCAAGCTGTGCTTCTACGACCTGGCGAAGTTCCCCGAGCAGCGGCTCGACGAGCTGACCGAGGAACACGGCGCCCGCGCCGCGCTGGCCTGGGCCGCGCCCGCCATGGCGCGCAGCACGTTCGGCATCTTCCGGCGGTGGACCGCGGTCGGCGACGCGTCGCTGTGGTCCGTGGCGGCGCGGGTGAGCATCCCCACACTCGTCGTCTGGGGTCTTCACGACCGGGTGATCTCCGTGCGACGCGCCCCGCGCACCGCCCGGCTGCTCCGACACGCCCGGCTGCTGGTCCTTCCCCGAACCGGGCACGTGGCTCAGATGGAACGCCCGAATGTCGTAGCGCGGGCCGTCCTGGGGCTGTGGGAGGCCGCCGAGAAGGGCACCTGGTAGTCCGAACGGGTGACAGATCATCTCTCGGTCATCAGCCGGTCGCCGAGAGCATCACGGTTCGGATATGGCACCCTGGGGCGGTGGACCGGCCCAAGGACGCACGAGGAGACGACCGGCGAGCCTCGTACGCCGGTTCAGCCAGGCGTGCGACGTCGGCCTCGGCAAAGAATTCGTCGAGCAGTTCGTCGACCAGCTCGAGGAGCTCTCGCAACTCACCCCTCACGGACACGGGCTCGCCGCGCGTCGGCCAGTTCCGGCCGTCGAAGCCGCCCGCCCAGCGCGTCGGCGAAGACCGCTACCGCCCCGGCTCCCGGCGCACCAGCGCGGAGCCGCTGAAGGCGTCGTGGCAGCCGAAGGGCGACGAGGAGAAGCCCGCCGCCCGCAGGCCGGCCGCGAAGAAGCGCGGTGTCGGCGGGTTCGTGAAGACCTACGGCTGGCGCGTGTACGCGTTGCCGATCCTGGTCGTCATCACCGCGCTCGTCGTGGTGAACACGGCCACGAGCCCGGCCGAGCCCGGGTCGACCACCACCGCGGGCACCGGCGAGTCGGCGGTGGGCGACGCGGCGGCCGGCGCGATCGACGGCGGCCAGGCCATCCCCGAGAACCCCGCCAAACCGGCGGACGTGAACGTGCCGACGGCCGAGCTGCCCACGGGCGGCAACTACACCGAGAGCGGCAAGGGCACCTGGCACGTCGTGCCGGGCTCGGGCCCCACGGTCGGCAAGAGCGGCAAGCTGTACACCTACACCGTCGAGGTCGAAGACGGTATCGACCCGTCGAGCTACGCCGGCGACGACAGCTTCGCCACGGCCGTGCAGGGCATCCTGTCCGACCCGCGTAGCTGGACGTGGAACGGCAAGATCCGGCTGCAGCGCGTGGACGCGAGCTACCCCGACCCGAGCTTCCGCGTGAGTCTCACCACGCCGAACACGACGCACCGCGCCGACGCGTGCGGGTTCCAGATCAAGTTCGAAGCCTCCTGCTACCGCCGCAGCATGGGCCGCGTGCTCATCAACCTCGCCCGCTGGGTGCGCGGCGCGAAGGCCTACGGCGCCGACATGACCGGCTACCGGCAGTACGCCATCAACCACGAGGTGGGCCACGCGCTCGGCAACAACCACGTGGGCTGCCCCGCCAACGGCGATCCGGCGCCCGTGATGATGCAGCAGTCGTTCGGTGTGGCCGACGACTACGTGGCGATGCTCAACAACATCCCCGGCGGCGACAAGGGCAAGGTCGCGGCCGACCACCACGTCTGCGTGCCCAACGCCTGGCCGAACCCGACGCCGCAGGCGTAATCACGGTCTCGCCGTACAAAGCAACCCTCGTCCCACGATCCGGACGCCGGGAAGCCCACCTTGCCTGCGAGCGTTGTGGATACTGGGATTGACTACGCGATCCACGCGAGTATGGAGGACCCGATGTCAGACACGGCACTGCCGCCGCTCGTTGAGCCGGCTGCGGAGCTCACGAAGGAAGAGGTGGCCCGGTACAGCCGCCACCTCATCATCCCGGACGTCGGGGTGACCGGGCAGAAGCGGCTGAAGAACGCGAAGGTCCTGGTCATCGGTGCCGGCGGCCTCGGCAGCCCCGCGCTGCTGTACCTCGCCGCGGCGGGGGTCGGCACGCTCGGCATCATCGACTTCGACGTGGTCGACGAGTCCAACCTGCAGCGCCAGGTCATCCACGGCGTGTCCGACGTCGGCAAGCTCAAGGCCGCGTCGGCGCAGGAGTCGATCGCCGAGATCAACCCCCTCGTCAAGGTGCACCTGCACGTGGAGCGGCTGGAGTCGTCGAACGCGCTGGAGATCTTCAGCCAGTACGACCTGATCCTCGACGGCACCGACAACTTCGCCACGCGTTACCTGGTGAACGACGCCGCCGTGCTGCTGGGCAAGCCGTACGTGTGGGGCTCGATCTTCCGCTTCGAAGGCCAGGTCAGCGTCTTCTGGGAAGACGCGCCCAACGGCAAGGGCCTGAACTACCGCGACCTCTACCCGGAGCCGCCGCCTCCCGGCATGGTCCCCTCGTGCGCCGAGGGTGGCGTGCTGGGCGTGCTGTGCGCGTCCATCGGCTCGATCATGGTGACCGAGGCGATCAAGCTCATCACCGGCATCGGTGAGCCCCTGCTCGGGCGGCTCATCAGCTACGACGCGCTGGAGATGAAGTACCGCGAGGTCAAGATCCGCAAGGACCCGGAGACCCCGAAGATCACCGAGCTGATCGACTACGAAGCCTTCTGCGGTGTCGTGTCCGACGAGGCCGCGCAGGCCGCTTCGGGCAGCACGATCACGCCGGCGGAGCTCAAGGCCAAGTTCGACAACGGCGACGACTTCGCCCTCATCGACGTCCGCGAGCCCGGCGAGTACGAGATCGTGAACATCAAGGGCGCCACGCTGATCCCGAAGGACCGCATCCTCTCGGGCGAGGCGCTGGCCGAGCTGCCGCAGGACAAGCCGATCGTGCTGCACTGCAAGTCGGGTGCGCGTTCGGCGGAGGCGCTGGCCGCGCTGCACGCGGCCGGGTTCAAGGACGCCACGCACCTCGGTGGCGGCATCCTGTCCTGGGCCAAGCAGATCGACCCGAGCCTGCCCACCTACTGACGGTTTCCGCCCAGGAAGGCCTTCCCGGTTCGCCGGGGAGGCCTTCCTGGCGTTTTGGGCCGGTGGCGGCGGCTGTGTCTGAAATATGAAAGCGGTCCGTGACCAGCGCGTCTTCTCGTTCGTGGGGCGCACAGGCGGGTACCTTCGGTTCTCGTGCGGTCCACTCTCGAACGGCCACCCGAGCGGGTGTGCGCGGCCTTCGGCGGCGACATCGGCCTCGTTTCGGCGTTGCCGGATTCGACGGCCTGGCGCTGCGGCGACCTCGTGCTGAAGCCGGTTTCGGACCGGTCGCGCACGCTGTGGACCGCCCGCGCGCTGGAGCACGCCGAGGATCCGGGCCTGCGGATCGCGAAACCGGTGCGCGCGAGCGACGGCCGCTGGATCGTCGGTGACTGGTCGGCCTGGCGCTACGTCTCGGGCACGGCCGAGAACCACGTCGACGGCGCCATGCTCGCCGCGGTGAAGCTGCACCGCGCCACGGCCGACCTGCCGCGGCCCGATTTCCTGTCCGCACGCGACGACCTCGACGCGGTGGCCGACCGCATCGCGTGGGAAGAGCTCGACCGCCCGCTCGACGAGGCCAAGGGCGGCCGCTGGTTCGAGGTGCTCGCGCCTTCGCGCCGGCCGATCAAGCTGCCGTTGCAGGTCGCGCACGGTGAGCTGCTCGCGGGCGTGCTCTTCGACGGCGACGCGGCGCCCGGCATCGTCGACTTCGTGCCGTACTACCGGCCGGGCGAGTGGGGCGCGGCGATCGTGGCCGTCGACGCCCTGGCGTGGGGCGGTGCCACCGGCGAGCTGCTCGACCGCTGGGCGCACCTGCCGGAATGGCCGCAGCTGCTGCTGCGCGCAGTGCTGTTCCGCTTGGCGGCCAACGCGTTGAACCCGCGCTCGACGGGCGCGGCGCTCGACGGTCTGCGCGCCGCGGCGCGCGAGGTCAGCGCGATCCTGTAGTTCTCACCGCGGGCGCGCGGGAAGTGGCGAGTGATGTCAACTGCCTGAAACAATCAGGCATCTTCAGGTAACACGGCGTGCTTAGCGTCGGGGCCATCGCCGACCCCGAGGAGCGCCCGTGCCGCACGTCGACACGCATTGCCCCTACTGCGCGTTGCAATGCGGGATGCGCTTGGCCGGCACGCGCGTCACGCCGCGCGACTTCCCGGTCAACGCTGGCGGTCTGTGCCAGAAGGGCTGGACGTCCGGGGAGCTCCTGCGGTCCGGCGATCGGCTGACCACGCCGCTGATCCGGCGCGACGGTGAGCTGCAGCCGGCGAGCTGGGCCGAGGCGCTGGATCTCGTGGCGGCGAAGCTGCGTGAGCTGCGTTCGTCGCACGGGCCCGACTCCGTCGCGGTGTTCGGCGGCGGCGGGCTGACCAACGAAAAGGCTTACCTGCTGGGGAAGTTCGCGCGGGTCGCGCTCGGGACCTCGCAGATCGACTACAACGGCCGGTTCTGCATGTCGTCGGCCGCGGCGGCGGGGCTGAAGGCGTTCGGCGCGGATCGCGGACTGCCGTTCCCCGTCACGGATCTCGCGGAGGCGGACGTCGTGCTGCTCGCCGGGGCGAACCCGGCGGAGACGATGCCGCCGTTCGTGCAGCACCTGCGAGGTGCCGAGCTGATCGTCATCGACCCGCGGCGCACGCCGACCGCCGAGCTCGCGAGCCTGCACCTCGCGCCGGCGCCGGGGACGGACCTGGCTCTGGCGTTGGGAATCCTGCACGCGGTGGTCGCCGAGGGACATCTCGAAAAGTCCTATGTGGATCTCCGGACGGCCGGGTTCGACGAAGCGTGGCGCCTGGCCGCTGCGTGGTGGCCGGAGCGGGCCGAGCGCGTGACGGGTGTTGCCGCGGCGGACCAACGACGGGCCGCCGCGATGTTGGGTGAGGCGCACAACGCGTATGTCCTCACTGCGCGGGGGACCGAGCAGCATGCGACGGGGACGGCGAACGTCAGCGGGTGGATCAACCTGGCGCTCGCATTGGGGCTGCCCGGTCGTGTCGGCTCCGGGTTCGGCTGTCTCACCGGTCAGGGCAACGGCCAGGGCGGGCGCGAGCACGGGCAGAAGGCCGACCAGCTACCGGGATACCGGAAGATCGACGACCCGGCCGCGCGCGAGCACGTCGCCGGAGTCTGGGGCGTCGCGCCGGAGAGCCTGCCGGGGCCGGGGCGTTCGGCGACGGAGCTGCTCGACGCGCTGGGGCAGGAGGGCGGGCCGAAGGCCTTGCTGGTGTTCGGCAGCAACGTCGTGGTGTCGGCGCCGCGCTCGCGGCGGGTCCAAGATCGACTGTCCGCTTTGGACTTCCTCGTGGTCGCCGACTTCGTGCGGTCGGAGACGGCCGAGCGCGCCGACGTCGTGCTGCCCGTGACGCAGTGGGCCGAGGAAGACGGCACGCTCACCAATCTCGAAGGCCGGATCCTGCTGCGCCGCAAGGCCGTCGACGCGCCGGCGGGCGTCCGGTCCGACCTCGACGTGCTGCGGGAGCTCGCGATCCGGCTCGGCCAGCCGGCCGAGCGGTTCCCGGTCCACGCGGAAACCGTCTTCGAGGAGCTGCGCGCGGCGTCGAAGGGTGGCACGGCCGACTACTCGGGCGTCACCTACGACCGGCTGCGCGCCGGTGACGCGCTGCACTGGCCGGTGCCTTCCGCAGAGCATCCCGGAACCCCGCGGATGTTCCTCGACCGCTTCGCCCACCCGGACGGCCGGGCGAGGTTCGTCGCCGTCGACCACACCGGGCCCGCTGAGCTGCCCGACGCAGAGTTTCCCTTGCAGGCCACCACGGGCCGCGTCTTGCAGCATTACCAGTCCGGTGCCCAGACACGCCGGATCCCGGAGCTGGTGGACGTCGTGCCCGAGATGTTCGTGGAGGTCCACCCCGACACCGCCGGCCGCGCCGGTCTCGCCGAGGGGGAACGGGCGCTGGTCCGTTCGCGGCGCGGCGCGACGGTCGCGCGGGTGCGGTGCGTCGCCTCGCTGCGGCCCGACCTGGTGTTCCTGCCGTTCCACTTTCCCGGTGAGGGGCGCGCGAACCTGCTGACGAACCCGGCGCTGGACCCGGTGAGCCGTATGCCGGAGTTCAAGGTGTGCGCGGTCGCACTGTCCAGAGTGGATGCTGGAGTGGACGCATGAGCGCCCGGCACGTGGTCGTGGCCGGCTACGGCATGGCCGGGGCGCGGCTGGCCGACGAGATCCGCCGCCGGGACCCGTCGGCGGAGCGGGCGCGGTTGACGATCGTCGGAGCCGAGCCGCATCCCGCGTACAACCGGGTGCTGCTGTCCTCCGTGCTCGCCGGCGGGCTGAGCGCGGGGACGGTGCGGCTGCACGACGAGGACTGGGCGGCTCGCGCGCACGTCGACCTGCGGCTGGGGACGTCCGTCACGGGTCTCGACCGCGCGAACCGCCGCGTGGAGACCACCGACGGACCGCTGGACTACGACGCGCTCGTGCTCGCGACCGGCGCCACGCCGTGGCTGCCGCCGGTGGAAGGGCTCGAGCCGGGGCCGGGCGTCGCGACGTTCCGGACCCTCGACGACTGCACCCGCATCCTCGACGCCGCCCGGCCCGGCGCACCCGTCGTGGTGCTCGGTGGTGGGCTGCTCGGCCTCGAAGCCGCGCGCGGCCTGGCCGGGCGCGGCGCGAACGTGACCGTGGTGCACCCGCACGGCCACCCGATGGAACGCCAGCTCGACGCCGGTGCCGGCCGCGTGCTCGCTCGGCGGCTCGCCGAGCTGGGCGTGACCTTCCGCTTCGACGCGACGGCCGCGCGCCACCTGCCCGGCGACGGCGTGAAGCTCGACGACGGCAGCTTCGTCCCGGCTGATCTGGTCGTGGTCGCCGTAGGCGTCCGGCCGGAGACCGCGCTCGCCGAGGCAGCGGGGCTCGAAGTGGACCGCGGCGTGCTCGTCGACGACCTGCTCCGCACGAGCGACGGCCGCGTCCACGCCCTCGGCGACTGCGCGCGCCACGCGAACGCGCCGGCCGGGCTCGTGCAACCCGCGTGGGAGCAGGCGGCGGTCCTCGCGGATCTCCTCACGGGCACCGACACCGCAGCGCGCTACCGCGGCACGACCGTCGTCACGCGGCTGAAGGCTCGCGGTGTCGACCTGACCGCGCTCGGCGAGACGCACGCGAGCGACGACGCCGACGTGCTCACGATCGACGACCCGTCCGGCGGCCGCTACGGCAAGCTCGTGGTCCGCGACAACCGCGTGACCGGCGCGATCCTGCTGGGCTTGCCCGACGCCGCCGCGACCGTCACGCAGTTCCACGACCGCGGCATCCCGCTGCCCGAAGACCGGCTCGCCGTGCTGCTCGGCCGCGCGCTGCCCGCGGGCACGCCGGCCGCCGCGAGTCCGGCCGACCTGCCGGCGTCGGCGTTGATCTGCCGGTGCAACGCCGTGACCAAGGGCCGGCTCGTCGACGCGTGGCGCGGCGGCGCCACCGACGTCGCCGCGCTCGCCCGTACCACCCGCGCCACCACCGGCTGCGGCGGCTGCCACGACACCGTGTCGGCCGTGGCGGGCTGGCTGGCCGCGCAGTGACCATCCGACTCTCTCTTGCCAAGGAGGACGCCGTGAAGAACCGCTGGATCGAGCACTGGGCACCCGAGGACGAGACCTTCTGGGAGACGACCGGAAAGCGGATCGCCCGCCGCAACCTGTGGTTCTCCGTGTTCGCCGAGCACATCGGCTTCTCGATCTGGACACTGTGGTCGGTCATCGTGCTGTTCATGGGGCCCGCCTACGGGTTCTCGGCGGCGGACAAGTTCCTGCTGGTGTCCACACCGACGCTTGTGGGCGCGATCATGCGGCTGCCCTACACGTTCGCGGTGGCGAAGTTCGGTGGTCGCAATTGGACGATCTTCAGCGCGGCGCTGCTGCTGGTGCCAACGGTACTGACGGCGATCGTGCTGCACCCGGGAACGTCGTTGGGCACCTTCGTGCTCATGGCCGCGCTGGGCGGCGTCGGCGGCGGGAACTTCGCGTCGTCGATGACGAACATCAACACGTTCTATCCCGAGCGGTACAAGGGCTGGGCGCTCGGCCTCAACGCGGGCGGCGGCAACCTGGGTGTCGCCGTGATCCAGCTGGTCGGGCTGCTGGTGATCGGCACGGCCGGGGCGACCGCGCCGCGGCTGGTGCTGTTCATCTACCTGCCGCTGATCGTGATCGCGGCCCTGTGCGCCGCGCTGTTCATGGACAACCTCGCCACCGTCCGCGGTGACACGAAGGCCATGCGTGAGGTCGTCCGATATGGACACACGTGGGTGATGTCGCTGCTGTACGTCGGCACGTTCGGCTCGTTCATCGGCTACAGCTTCGCGTTCGGGCTGGTGCTGCAGAACCAGTTCGGCCGCACGCCGTTGCAGGCCGCCGCGGTGACGTTCCTGGGGCCGCTGCTCGGCTCACTGGCGCGGCCGCTGGGTGGCCGGCTGTCCGACCGGCTCGGCGGCGGCCGGGTCACGTTCGCCACGTTCGGCCTGATGGCACTGGCCACGGTGGTGCTGGTGCTGGCGTCGTCGGCGAACTCGCTGGTGTTGTTCACGATCGCGTTCATCGTCCTCTTCGTCCTGACGGGCGTCGGCAACGGCTCGACGTACAAGATGATCCCGGCGATCTTCCAGGTGAAAGCGCGCGCGGCCATCGACCTCGGCGGTGACGAGGCCGCGGAACTGCTCAAGGCCCGCCGCCTGTCCGGCGCGTTGATCGGGCTGGCGGGGGCGATCGGCGCGTTGGGCGGGTTGTTCATCAACCTCGCCTTCCGGCAGTCGTTCGCCGACGCGCACAGCGGGATCCCCGCGTTCATCGGGTTTCTGGTCTTCTACGCGGTGTGCGTGGGCGTGACGTGGCTGGTGTACCTGCGCAAACCCGCGGTGCGGGCGCAGGTGGCGCTGGCCGGGGCGGAGGTCTGATGAGGACACTCGTGGTGGCCGGGCACGGCATGGTCGCGCACCGGCTCGTGGAGGCGCTGCGCGCGGCGGATCGGGCCGGCGAGTGGCGCGTCGTTGTACTGGCCGAGGAGAACCGGCCGGCGTACGACCGGGTGGCGCTGACGTCTTATGTGGACACCTGGGACCCGGCGGCCTTGGCCCTGCCCGGCTCGGACTATGCGGAAGATCCCCTCGTGGAGCTCCGGCTGGGTGACGCTGTGGCAGCGGTGGACCGCGGAGCTCGCACGGTGACCACCGCGTCCGGCCGCGTGCAAGAGTACGACGCTCTGGTGCTGGCCACGGGGTCGCGGCCGTTCGTGCCGCCGGTGCCGGGTCGCGACCTGCCGGGTGTGTTCGTGTACCGGACGATCGAAGACCTCGATGCCATCCGGGTGGCCGCCTCGAAGCCGGGCCGTGGGCGCCGGTCCGCGGTGGTGATCGGGGGCGGGCTGCTCGGGCTGGAGGCCGCGAAGGCGTTGCGGGATCTGGGCTTGTCCCCGCACGTGGTGGAGATGGCGCCGCGGCTGATGCCGTTGCAGGTCGACGAGGGCGGTGGCGCGCTGCTGCGGCGGCTCATCCAGCAGCTCGACGTGACCGTCCACACGGGAACGTCGACGGACTCTCTCGAAGCCGACGGGTCCCGGCTGCTGGCCAAGCTCGGCAACGGCACCGAGCTGGACGTCGACCTCGTGGTGTTCTCCGCGGGGGTCCGGCCGCGCGACGATCTGGCGCGGGAGTGCGGCCTGGCCGTGGGCGAACGTGGTGGGGTGCTCGTGGACGCCGAGTGCCGCACCAGCGATCCGGCGGTGTTCGCGATCGGCGAGTGCGCGGCCGTCGAGGGGCGGGTGTACGGGATCGTCGCGCCGGGGTACGCGATGGCGGAGGTCGTCGCGGCGCGGCTCACCGGGGGAGCGGCGTCGTTCCCGGAGCCGGACACGGCCACCAAGCTGAAGCTGATGGGAGTGGATGTCGCCAGCTTCGGCGACGCGCACGCGGCGACCGAGGGCGCGCTCGAAGTCGCGGTGAACGACGCCGTGGCCGGCACGTACAAGAAGCTCGTGGTCACCGACGACGGCCGGACGCTGCTCGGCGGCGTGCTCGTGGGCGACGCGGCCGAGTACCACACGCTGCGGGCGCTGGTCGGCCGTCCGCTGCCCGCGGAGCCGGGTGCGCTGCTCGCCCCGGCCGGCGGCGGCGCGGCGGTCGGGGTCGAGGCGTTGCCGGACGAGGCGCAGATCTGTTCGTGCAACGGCGTTTCCAAGGGTGCGCTGACGCGGGCGATCCACGAGGACGGCTGTGACTCGGTCGGCAAGCTCAAGGCGTGCACGCGAGCGGGCACGTCGTGCGGCTCGTGTGTGCCGATGTTGGGGAAGTTGCTCAACGCGTGCGGAGTCGAACAGTCGACGGCGCTTTGCGAACACTTCAGCCAGTCGCGGGCGGAGCTGTTCGAGATCGTGCGGGCCACGCGCATCACCACGTTCAGCGAGCTGGTCAGCCGCTACGGCACGGGCTCGGGCTGCGCGGTGTGCAAGCCGGCCGTCGCGTCGATCCTGGCGACGCTCGGCAACGGCCACATCCTCGGCGGTGAACAAGCGACGCTTCAGGACACGAACGACAAGTTCCTCGCCAACCTGCAGCGCAACGGCAGCTACTCCGTGGTCCCGCGCATCCCCGGCGGTGAGATCACGCCGGAGAAGCTGATGGTGATCGCTCAGGTCGCGAAGGACTTCGGGCTGTACACGAAGATCACCGGCGGCCAGCGGATCGACCTGCTGGGTGCCACGGTGGACCAACTGCCGGAAATCTGGCGGCGGCTCGTGGACGCGGGGTTCGAGTCCGGGCACGCGTACGGCAAGGCGCTGCGGACGGTGAAATCGTGTGTCGGCTCGACGTGGTGCCGCTACGGCGTGCAGGACAGCGTCGGCCTCGCGATCGAGCTGGAATTGCGGTATCGCGGGCTGCGTTCGCCGCACAAGATCAAGTCGGGCGTCTCCGGCTGTGCGCGGGAATGCGCCGAGGCGCGCGGCAAGGACTTCGGCGTGATCGCGACCGAGCACGGCTGGAACCTCTACCTCGGGGGCAACGGCGGCGCCACCCCGCGGCACGCGCAGCTGTTCCTGTCCGATGTGGACACCGAGACGCTGATCCGCACGATCGACCGGTTCCTCATGTTCTACATCCGCACCGCCGACCGGCTGCAGCGCACGGCGCCGTGGCTGGAGGAGCTCGACGGCGGCCTGGAGCACCTGCGCGCGGTGATCGTCGACGACAGCCTCGGCATCTGCGAGGACCTCGACGCCGCGATGGCCAAGCACGTCACGGACTACGAGGACGAGTGGCGCGGTGTGCTGGAGGATCCGGAGAAGCTGGCGCGGTTCAGCTCGTTCGTGAACGCGCCGGGCACGCCGGACCCGTCGATCTCGTTCCGGCCGGAACGCTCGCAACGGGTTCCGGTGCTGCTGGGCGTACCGCAGCTCGGGAAATCGGAGGTGCGGCGATGACAACGTCGATCGAACGGACCTGGACGGCCGTGTGCGCGGCCACGCGAGTGGGCGACTGCTCCGGCGTGGCGGCGCTGGTCGAAGGCGAGCAGGTGGCCGTGTTCCACGTCGGCTCGGAGTGGCTCGCGCTGTCCAACTGGGACCCGTGCAGCGGCGCGGCGGTGCTGTCGCGCGGGATCGTGGGTGACGCCGGGGGTGAGCCCGTGGTCGCGTCGCCGGTCTACAAGGAACGGTTCTCGCTCCGCACTGGACAGTGCCTCGACTCGCCGGGCGTTTCCGTGCCTGTCTACCGCGTGCGGGTGCGGGAAGGAATCGTCGAGGTGGGCTCCCCGTGACGGACGTGCTCCCCCTGGCGGGTTTCGTCGCCGGCATCACGGCGGCGCGCCGGGCCGACGAGCTCGGCGCGCTGCTCGTGCGCAAGGGAGCTGGCGTGCGGTACGGGCCGGCCATCCGCATCGTCCCGCTCGCCGACGACACCGAACTGCACGCCGCCACCGTGCGCTTGCTGGAGTCCACAGTGGACGTGGTGGTCGCGACCACCGGCATCGGCTTCCGGGGCTGGGTGGAGGCCGCCGAGGGCTGGGACCTCGGCGACGCGTTGCTGACCCACCTCGCCCGCGCCCGCCTCGTCGCGCGCGGCCCGAAAGCCACGGGCGCCTTGCGGGCCGCGGGCTTGTCGGAGGACTACTCCCCGCCGTCGGAAAGCAATGCCGGCGTGCTGCAGTACCTCCTGGAGTCCGGTGTGGACGGCTTGACGATCGCCGTGCAACTGCATGGCGAACCTCTGCCGTTCTTCACCGAGGCCCTGCGCGCGGCGGGCGCGGCCGTGATCGAGATCCCTGTCTACCGCTGGGTCGGCCCGGCCGACCCCGGCCCGCTCGACCGCCTGCTGGACGCCGTGCTCGACGGCACCGTCGACGCCCTGCCCTTCACCTCCGCGCCGGCCGCCGCGTCGACGCTCGCCCTGGCCCGCCGCACCGGCCGCCTGCCCGGCTTGGTCGACGCCCTGACGTCGCGCGTGGTCGTCGCCTGCGTCGGCCCCATCACAGCCGCACCCCTTGCCGCGCTGGGCATCCCCACCGTCCAGCCCGCGCGCTCCCGCCTCGGCGCCCTCGCCCGCACCGTCGCCGATGCGCTCCTGGCCCGCACCCCGTGCCTCACCGTCGCCGGCCACGCCCTCGAACTGCGCGGCCACGCCGTCCTCCTCGACGGCGACTGGCACGACATCGCCCCGGCCCCCATGGCCCTGCTCCGCGCCCTGGCCCACTCGCCCGGCCGGGTCGTCTCCCGCCGTGAACTCACCACGTCCCTCCCCGGTGGCGGCGAGGAACACGCGGTCGAGACCGCCATCGGCCGCCTGCGCACCGCCCTCGGCGGGCCGGCCGTCATCCAGACCGTGGTCAAACGCGGCTACCGGCTTGCGGTGGATCGGTGAGATCGGCGCGGATACTGGAGCCATGCCGCACCCGCACGAGGCCGCGATCACCCACGTGGCAGCACGCGCGGCCGGTGCGCCTGCGGACCCGTCGTGGCGAGTGACCCTGCACTTCCACCCGGACCGGCTCGTCGCCGGGGCCCCGATTCTGGACCTGATGGCTCGTGACGGCGTGTACCGGTCGCAGTTCGAGACCGGCACGGGCAACGGGGGCCTCACCGCGCATCCCGGCGGCGACCGCTGGCGCTGGGAGAGCCGGATCTTCGGCGGCGCCTACGACGACGCACCGCCGGCGCAGCGGCCGAAGTACGGTTCGCTGAACTTCCGCCGCCGCCGGATCGGCGGCTCACCGCGGTTCGGGTCGGCCCACCTGCGCCTCGCCGCGCCGGTTCTGGCCCGCACCACGTTCTGCTACCCCGACAGCTTCTTCCAACCCCGGCGGTTCGGCGTCGCGGCAAGCCTGTCCGCGTTGATCACCGCAGCCCTGAGCGACGATCCGGATCCGCTCGACGACTACGTCGAAGCGCACGTCCACGGCGTGCTCGATCTTCGCGCCGACGTCGAAGCCGTGGTGCTGGATCCCTGCTACCGCGGCTCTCCGATCGAGGCCGCCGCCGCCCGGTTGCCGTGTGCCGTCGAATGGCACGGCGGCTTCGTCCTGACCACGAGTGAACTGCGCCGGCACCCGGAGTACCGCGGCCCGGAGTTCGTGCGGCTCGGGGAATCGCTGGCTCGCGACGGACGTCTCGATCCCCGTGTGCTCGGCGACGCGTCGCGCACCGGCCGTCACGACGAGCAGGCGCTCAAGCGGGTGTGGCACTGCGTGGCGAGGTTCGGCTCCGCCGAGCTTCGAGACTGAGCCTGCACCGGACAGTCCGAAAAGGACGCAACCGGTCACGCGCGGCTCCTGGCCGGCCGTCGGCCGCTGAAGTCCGGCAGCTCCAGTGCACTGTGCTCCGGGCGGCCCGGGCCGCCGGGCAACGTCGTGAGTTCGCGCAGGTAGGCGTTGCGCTCGGCCAGCGCTTCGGCCGTGGCGGGGAACATCGTGGCGTTGCCTTCGGAGACCAGGGCCTGGTTGGCCTCGACGAACGGACGCGCGGTCTGTTCGTAGGCCTCGAACGCCGTCGTGTGGTCGGCGCGGGTGGCCAGCTCACCCGCAAGCACGTACGCACCGACCAGCGCGGTGCTGGAGCCCTGGCCCGTGAGGAACGACGGCGCGAACGCGGCGTCGCCGACGAGCGCGACGCGCCCCGCGGACCAGCGCGGCAGGTGGATCTGGCTGACGACGTCGAAGAACAGGTCGTCGGCCGTGCGCATCCCCTCGACCAGGCGGGGGATCTGCCAACCGTCGCCCGCGAAGACCTCGGCGACGAGCTCGCGCTGCGCGTCCGGGTTGCGGAACGCCGCGAAGGGCGGCTCGGGGCGCGCGAAGGTGAGGAAGCCGTGGATCTGCTCGCTCTCGCCCGCCGCGTAGAGCGCGGCGCCGCGGCCGGGCAAGCTCCAGAGGACGCCCTCGCGGTGCAGGCCGAAGGTGTTGGGCACCGTGAAGCCGGCGAAGCAGTAGCCGAGGTAGGTGTGGAACTGCTCTTCGGGACCGAACTTCAGGGCGCGGACACCCGAGTGCAGGCCGTCAGCGCCGATGACCAGGTCGAACGTGCGGCGCCGGCCGCTGCGGAAGGTCACGTCGACTCCGTCGTCGTGGTCGTCGAGGGCCGCGACGCTGTCGTTGAAGAGGAACTCGACGCCTTCGCGGATGGTGCTGTAGAGCGCTTCGGCGAGGTCGCCGCGGCGCACTTCCAGGTCGCGGCCCTCGATGCCGCCGGTGATGGCGTCCGGGCGCAGCGAGGCGATTGTGCTGCCGTCGGCGCCGAGGAAGGTGAGCTGCCGCGTGTTGACGTCGGCCTCACGCAGCCGCGGCATCAGGCCCATCTGCTCGACCACGCCGAGGGCGGTGCCGCGGATGTCAATGGGGTAACCGCCGCCGCGCAGGGCCGCGGCCTTCTCGACGACGGTGACGGCGAAGCCGTATTCACGCAGCCAGTAGGCCAGCGCGGGGCCGGCGATGCTGGCGCCGGAGATCAGGACGGTGGTCATGGTGACTCCTCGATAGCTAAGTTAGGTATGCTTCTCGCGAGCGCAAGGGTCCCTGGTTCGGCCTTGCGCTTTGAGGCAACTATATAGCTAACTTAGGTATGTAAGAGGTGTGATGAGCGACACAGAAGACCGGCTCGACCCGATGACGGTGCTGCCGCGCCTGATGCAGCTGAGCACGGTGCTCAACCGCAGCCATATCGCCGAGCGCGCCATGGAGCAGGCCGGCCTCACCCTCGACCGGCCGGCGCTCACCGTGATCATCACCCTCCAGATGGCGGGCAAGCCGCTTCGCGTCGGCGAGATCGCCACGCGCATGCAGGTCGTCGGCCCGCACGTCACGCGCCACCTGAACGCCCTGGAGAAGCGCGGTCTCGTCCGCCGCGTCGCCGACCCCGACGACCAGCGCGCCCGCCTCATCGAACTCACCCCGGACGGCGCCGCCGCGGCCGGGCGCTACCTGCAGACCGTCCTGAGCTGGTTCACCGAGGCGGTGGCCGACTGGTCCATCGAGGACCAGCGAACGTTCGGCACGCTGCTCAACCGCTTCGTCGACGACCTGACGGCTCGGGTGTCCGAAGTGGACTAAGCCCAGGTGACCGAGAAGTCCGCGTACCCCCGCGCTGCGGCGGCCCGGGAGGCTTCTTCCTCAGCCGCATCCCGATCCGCCGCGCGGAGTGGGTCGAAGGCGGTCACGGTGAAGGCCAGGCGTTTGCCCGAGCCGCGGGTGCGCCAGACGCCCATCAGTTCGCCGTCCACCAGTAGGGCGCCGGGGCTGCCGAGGATCTTCCACACTTCCTTCGCGCGGGCCTTGTCCGGCACGAGCACGGTTTTGTCGCGGGCCTGAGTGAACGGGTCCAGCGGCGGCAGCAGCCGGACCACCGACGGGGTCGGCGGGTTCTCCAGCGCGGTCACCTGGTCGGCGGGCAGGAAGGCCCGGCGACCGTCCACTTTGACCTCGGCCAGATCGTCAGGCCAGGCAGCCGACAGGGCCGTCTTCGCCGTGCCCACGAAACCCGCCGCGTCGCCCTGCGTGGCGGGGCCGTTGGCGACCAGGTAGCCGCGCACCACGCGTGATACGGCGGCCGCGTCGGGTGAAGTCCGCATGCGGCCGCGGTTTTCCAGCGGCGCGAGCGTCGCCGGGGACTGGTCGGCTTCCAGGCGCACGCCGCCGTGGAGGGTGGCCAGGCGCATGAGCTGCTCCTGGATGTGCGTGGCGTTGCAGGGCCGGCACCAGCGCGAATACGAATCCGGCAGCTCACGCGTGGCGGCGGCGCTCGCGGCGCCCTTCGACATCGGCTGCGTCACGACCTTGCGGATGGCCCGAGCGGCGGTGAAGAGCACCTCCGACGCGGGCACGCCCGTCGCGCCGATTTCCTTCTTCTGCCACAGCATCCGGGCCAGGGCGTCGGCGTCGTCGAGGGGGATCAGCGAGGTCACGAGCTCGCGCAGGTCCTCGCGCCGGTGGAAGTGCGGGGCGCCGCGGTGGGACCAGACGAGCACCACGCGTGGATCGTCCACAAGGGACGTCGGCGCCACCGCCGTCGAGGACCGCGCCGAGAGGGCGAGCAGGGCGGTGTCACGCATGCTGTCCTGCAGGCCGAGGTCGAACAGCGGCGACGCCACCGGGTCCGCGAAGTCCCGGTGCAGCCCGTGCCGCGCGACCCGGTACGCCATCACCTGCTTGCGTGACACCTCGAGCACAGCGGCCTCCTTCAGCTCAGCGCGTAGTCGAAGGTGTACGACACCGTCGGCTCGCCCATCGTGCCCTTCACCGTGCCCGACCCGGTCAGGCCGGTGAGCTCGCCCGTCGCCGAGCCGGCCACGACGTCGAACTTCGACCAGATGCCCTTCGGGTCGAAACCGCCCTCGTGCCGGACCACGAACGTGCCGCGGCGGCCGTCCACGGTCGCGTCGAACCGCTCGAAGCTCGGTGACGTGGTGCCGCCGCCGTCGTAACCCTCGCCCGCGTAGTACAGCAGGTAATCGCAGATCGACTCACCTTCGATCACGCCGCTGTACTCCATCGTGGCGTGCGCGTAGGCCACACGCGGGCCGCCTTCGCTGCCGCTGGCGAGGTGTTCGTCCCAGTTCTTCATGCTGAACGTGTTCATGGGGACCACTCAACCGCCCATACCTGTCAGCTTGTGTCAGGATTTTCGGTCATACTCGATTCATGCGCGCGTCCCGGCTGCTCACGGTGCTTCTCCTGCTGCAGAACCGCGGCCGGATGACGGCCGAGGAGCTGGCGGCCGAGCTGGAGGTCTCGGTCCGCACGGTCTACCGCGACATCGACGCGCTGTCGGCTTCCGGCGTGCCCGTCTACGCCGATCGCGGCCGCACCGGCGGCTACCAGCTGGTCGACGGCTACCGCACGCGGCTGACCGGGCTCACCGAGGAGGAGGCGCAGTCGCTTTCGCTGGCCGGGCTGCCCGTCGCCGCCGCGGAGCTGGGGCTCGGCACGGTGCTGGCGGCGGCGCAGCTCAAGCTGTACGCCGCGTTGCCGAAGGAGCTGCGCAGCCGTGCGGGCCGCGTCGCCGAGCGGTTCTACCTCGACGTGCCCGGGTGGCACCGCGGGATCGAGAGCCTGCCGGTGTTGTCCGAGGTCGCCGACGCCGTGTGGACGAGCCACCGCGTCCGGATCCGCTACGAACGCTGGGGCCAACGCGAGGTCGAGCGCGTGCTGGAGCCGCTCGGCCTGATTCTCAAGGCGGGCAACTGGTACCTCGCCGGGCGGTGCGAGGGGACCGATCGCACGTACCGGATTTCGCGGATCCGGGAGCTCACGGACCTCGGCGAGGACTTCGAGCGACCGGCGGATTTCGACCTGCCTCGCTACTGGCAGGAGTGGTCGGAGCAGTTCGAACGGCGCATGTACCCGCGGCTCGCGACCGTGCGCCTGTCGCCGCGGGCGCAGGGGCTGCTGCCGTTCTACGCGGGCAGCGTCGGCGCGCGGGCGCTGCGCGAGGCCCGGGACGGCGGCGCCGTCGCGGATGAGGAAGGCTGGATCACGATGCAGCTGCCGGTCGAGCCGGGGGAGCCCGCGATCGGCGAGCTGCTGCGGTTCGGGCCGCACCTGGAGGTGCTCGAGCCGGCGGACCTGCGGGCGCAGCTCGCGGAGGCGATCAGGGAGATGGGCGCGACCTATGGGTGAGCTGGACGGGGTGCGGATCGGCGTCACGGCCGAACGCCGCGCCGACGACCTCATCTCGGCGCTGCTTCGCTACGGCGCGCAGGTGCGCCACGCGCCGACGATCACCATCGTGCCCCTCGCCGAAGATCCCGAGCTGCGGCTCAGTACCGAAGCCGTGCTCGCCGCGCCGGTAGCGTTCACGGCCGTCACGACCGGCGCCGGCTTCCGCGGCTGGCTCGCCGCCGCCGACGGCTGGGGCCTCAAAGCCGACCTGCTCACGGCTCTGGGCGCGTCCCGCATCTTCGCGCGCGGCCCGAAAGCCGTCGGCGCGGTGCGGGGCGCGGGCTTGCGCGAGGAGTTCTCGGCGCCGGGGGAGAGCAACGCCGAGCTGTTCGGAGAGCTGGTCTCCGCGGGAGTGGTCGGTTCCCGCGTTGCCGTCCAGCTCCACGGCGCCCCGCTGCCGGAGTTCACCGGTCTTCTGGTCGGCGCCGAGGTCGTCGCCGTGCAGCCCTACCGCTGGCACTCACCCGCCGACACCGCCCCGGTCGTCTCCCTGGCCCACGACATCCTCGCCGCCGAGGTCGAAGCCCTCGTCTTCACCAGCGCGCCGGCCGCCACCAACTTCCTCACGCTGACCGCCGGCACCGGCGCCCACGACGTCCTCCGGCGTGGTGCGATCAAGACCTTTTGCGTGGGCCCGGTGACCGCGGCGCCGCTGGAAGCGCAGGGCATTCCGACGGTTCAACCCGACCGGCAACGGCTCGGCGCTTTGGTGAAGCTGGTGGTCTCGACACTGGGGAGGGCTTGATGGGTGAGTTCAGGGGTTCGTTCGCGGTGCCGCTGGACGACGAACGGACCCAGCTCGAGGCGTTCATCGAGGAATACCGCGTGGGCCTCGAGAAGACGCTCGGAGGGCTCACCGAGGAGCAGGCCCGCCGCCGCCTCGTGCCGTCGGCGACCACGCTGCTCGGGCTGCTCAAGCACGTCACGTGGATGCAGCGCGTGTGGTTCGAGGAATGCGTCGGCGGCACGTCCCGCGGTGAGCTGGGGCTGGTGCGGAGCCCGGACGAGTCGTTCCGGCTCGCCGACGACGACACCGTCGCCTCGGTCACGGCGGCCTACCGGGAAGCCTGCGCCACGGCGCGGACCGCGGTCGCGGACCTGGCGCTGGACGCCGTCGTGACCGGCCACCGGTCCGGCCCGCGCACCGTTCACTGGGTGTACCTGCAGGTGCTGCGCGAGCTGGCCCACCACTGCGGCCACGCCGACATCCTGCGGGAGCAGGTCCTGGCCGCCTGAGGTCAGGACGCCGCTTCCACGCGCTCGCGCCCGACCGCGTCCTCGCTGAGGCCGTGGCGCCAATAGCCGGTGAAGCAGATGGCCGCCTTGTCGAAGCCGCGGTCGCGGACGAGGTGGCGGCGGACGTGTTTCACGATGTCGGCCTCGCCCGAAACCCAGGCGTAGGGCGCACCGCCGGGCAGGCTTGCGGCGCGTACGGCGTCGAGCAACGCCTCGCCGTGGGGCCGGTTGCCGCGCACGATCCAGTGCAGCTCGACGGCGCCGGCGGTTTCGAACGTCTGGCGTTCGGCGCGGTCCGGGATCTCGACGTAGATCGACGCGCGGGCCGAGCGCGGCAGGTGCTCCACGATCGCGCCGATCGCCGGCAGTGCGGTCTCGTCGCCCACGAGCAGCTGCCACTCCGCTGCTTGCGGCACCTCGTACAGACTGTGCGGGCCCACGAACGCCACCAGGTCGCCGACCGAGGCCCGCGCGGCCCACTCCGAAGCCGGGCCCAGATTGTCGTCGTGCAGGACGAAGTCGACGTCGACCTCGTCGAGCTCGGGCCGCAGCGCGCGCACGGTGTAGGTGCGCATCGGCGGCCGGACGCCGTCGGGCATCGCGAGGTAGGTCTTGTACCAGGACACCACGTCGCCGCCCGACGGCGCGGGCGGCAGCTGCGGCTCGTCCTGGCCTGGCAGCGGGAAGAACACCTTCACGTACGCGTCGGGCCCGAAGCCCTCGGTCGCGGCGAGTGTTCTGCAGTCGAACGTGATCCTCACCATCTGCGGGGTGACCCGCCGGACCGCGGTGACCCGGCCGCGGTACGAAGCTAGCAGCGCCATTAGGCAAACCTAACCTAAATATCGGGGATCTCAAAGAGCCCGACGGGAGCGTCCTCGTCCACCAACCCGTCCGGCTGCCAGCGGTACTTGCGCAAGTCCACGCGCTGGCCGTCCGCGAGCACGCCTTCCGCGCGCAGGAGTTCGAGCTGGCGGTGGGCCAGGTGAGGCGCCGGAGTGCCGTTGGCGCGCAGGATCCGCTGCCACGGCAGGTCGTGCCCGTCTTCGGCGAGCACCCGCCCGACCAGCCGGGGCGAGGGTGCGCCGCTGAGCGTGGCGATGTCACCGTAAGTCGCGACGGTCCCCGCGGGGACGTCCTTGATGACAGCCCGGATCCGTTCGTGCAGTTCGTCGTCCATCCCCGCACTTTGCCGCACCACGCCGACAGTTCAACGTCCCGACCCGGGAAAGGCGTGCCGGTGCGCCACCTGTGCGTGTCAGCATGGTTCCATCGCTGGTGTGAACGGGCGGAGAACGGCACACGGACAGGCGCGGCTCGTGCGCCCGCCCGCCGCCGGCGCACCCACGTTCACCTGGGACGCGGGCGCGCGCCGGCTGCTGTCCGCGCCCGCCGGGTTCCTCCGCGTGCTCGGCGGCCCCGGCACGGGCAAGACGACCTTGCTCGCCACCGCGGCCGCGCGCCGCATCGCCGACGGCGCCGACCCGGAGAGCGTGCTCGTGCTCACCTCGTCGCGCCGCGCGGCCGACGCGCTGCGGGCCGACATCACGCGCCGCCTCACGTCCGATCCGGAGCAGTCGTCGGTGCTGCCGCGCACGGTGAGTGAACCACTCGTGCGCACGGTGCACTCGTACGCGTTTTCGCTGCTTCGCCTCGAAGCCCGCGCCGAAGAGCTGCCGCCGCCGCGGTTGCTGGCCGGCGCGGAGCAGGACGTGGTCGTGCGCGAGCTGCTGCAGGGTGACCTCGATGTCGGCGCACCCGACTGGCCCGACCAGCTGCGGCCGGCGCTGCTCGTGCCGGGCTTCGCCGAAGAGCTGCGCGACCTGCTGATGCGCGCGGCCGAGCGTGGGCTCGGCCCCGAGGACCTCGTGGAGCTGGGCCACCGCAAGGACCGCGAGGAGTGGGTCGCGGCCGGGCACTTCTGGGCGCAGTACGAGGAGGTCACGCAGCTGCAGGGCGCGGGCGGCAACGCGCTCGGCGTCCGCAGCGCGCCCGCGCTCGACGCCGCCGAGCTGGTCACCTCCGCCCTGCTCGCCCTCGAAGACGACGAGGAGCTGCGGGAGCGCGAGCGCGGCCGCGTGCGGCACCTGTTCGTGGACGACGCCCACCACCTCGACCCGCTGCAGGTGCAGCTGATCCGCCAGATCGGCCAGACCGCGGCCGAGTTCGTGGTGGCCGGCGACCCCGACCAGTCCGTGTTCTCCTTCCGCGGCGCCGATCCCCGGCTGTTCGCCGACACGGACGCCGAGGGCGATCGCACGGTCACGCTCACCACCTCGCACCGCCTCGCCCCGGCCGTGCGCGAAGCCGTGACGAAGCTCGGCGCGACGCTGCCGGGCGCGTCGCAGCATCGGAAACTCGTGTCACCCCCCGGAAAACGCGGCGGCAAGGTCCGCGTCCGGCTGATGCCGACGCCCGCCGCCGAGGCGAGCTGGATCGCCGACCAGCTGCGCCGCGCCCATCTCGTCGACGGCGTGCCGTGGTCCGAAATGGCGGTGCTCGTGCGCTCGCCCGCGCGGACTTTCCTGGTCCTGCAACGAGCTTTGCGCGCGGCGGGGGTGCCGATCGGCTCGGCGACGCAAGAGCTGCCGCTGGCCAAGCACTCCGCCGTCCGGCCGCTGCTGGCCGTGCTGCGGATCGCCGCTCAGCCGGAGCTGCTCGACGTCGACCTCGCCGAAATGCTGCTGTCCTCGGCGCTGGGCGGTGCCGACCCGCTCGCGTTGCGCCGCGTCCGCCGCGGTCTGCGCCGGCTGGAGCTGGCCGGTGGTGGCCAGCGCTCCAGCGACGAGCTGCTCGTGGAAGCCCTGCGCGGCGGCGACATCCTGGTCGGGCTCGCCGACGCGGAGGCGACGCCGGTGCGGCGCGTCGGCAAGCTGCTGAGCGTCACGCACCAGGCCGTCGCGCGCGGCGAAGGCGTGGAACAGGTGCTGTGGGAGCTGTGGGAGGCCAGTGGCCTGCAGGAACGGCTGCTGCGGTTCGTCGACCGCGGCGGTTCGCTCGGCGCGCAGGCCGACCGCGACCTCGACGCGGTGGTCGCGTTGTTCGACGCCGCCGGTCGTTATGTCGACCGGCTGCCCCGCGCGAGTGTCGCGTCGTTCGCCGACTACCTGTCGTCGCAGAACATCGCCGGCGACACGCTGGCGCCCGCGGCGATCCCGGGCGAGGGCGTGTCGCTGCTGACCGCGCACGCGGCCGCGGGTCGCGAGTGGACGGTCGTGGCCGTGGCCGGCGTGCAGGAAGGCGCGTGGCCGGACCTGCGGCTGCGCGGTTCCCTGCTCGGCGTGGAGCGGCTCGTCGACCTGCTGTCCGGAGTGGACGATGGTGACAAGGTGTCGGCCATCGCCCCGATCCTGGCCGAGGAGCGGCGCTTGTTCTACGTCGCTGCCGCTCGCGCGCGCCGGACGTTGCTGGTCACCGCGGTGGCGGGCGAAGACGAGCAGCCGTCGCGCTTCCTCGACGACCTGGAGGAGAACGGCGCCGACGACGGTGCGCTCGATTCCCGCATGAAGCCACCCGGCCGGTCGCTGGTGCTGGCCGAGCTCGTCGGCGAGCTGCGCGAGGTCGTGTGCGACGACAAGGCCGACCCCGAGCGGCGGGCCCGCGCGGCGAAGCAGCTCGCGCGGCTGGCCGACGCCGGCGTGCCCGGCGCGCACCCCAGCACGTGGTACGGACTGCTGCCCTCCTCCACCGACGACCCGGTGCACAAACCCGGCGACCTCATGCGGATCTCACCGTCCACAGTGGAAATCCTGGTCAAGTGCCCGCTGCGCTGGCTCGTCGAGCGCCACGGCGGCAGCGACCCCGCGCAGCTCGCCGCCGTCACGGGAACGCTGGTGCACGGCCTCGCGCAGGCCGTCGCCGGCGGCCGCACCGAAGACCAGATCCAGGCCGCGCTCGACGACGCGTGGGTGCGCGTGGACGCCGGCGCCCCGTGGTTCTCCCGGCGCGAGCGCAACCGCGTGGAGCAGATGCTGCGCAACTTCGTCGCGTGGCTGGAGGGCAGCCGCAAGGAGCTGATCGAGGCCGGTGTCGAGCAGGACATCGAGGTCGAGTTGCCGATGGGCGACGACGAGGTGCGCGTGATGCTGCGCGGCCGCGTCGACCGCGTGGAGCTGGACAAGGACGGCCGGCCGGTGATCGTGGACATCAAGACCGGCAAGGTGCCCGTGTCCAGCGCCGACGCCGAGCAGCACCCGCAGCTCGCCGCGTACCAGCTCGCGGTGCTGCTCGGCGCGATCGAAGGCAAGAACACCCCGGGTGGCGCGCGGCTGGTGTACGTCGCGAAGACGAACAACAAGACCGGTGCCACGCAACGCGACCAGCCGCCGCTCGACCACGACGGTGGCCGGCAGTGGCTCGACCTCGTCCGCTCGGCGGCGGCCGCCGCGGCCGGGCCCGACTACCAGGCCCACGAGAACCCCGACTGTGACCGCTGTCCCGCCCGTGGGTGTTGCCCGCTGCGCCCCGAGGGCAGGCAGGTGACCGGCCCGTGAGCTTCCGGCTCATCGCCAACCCGGTCGAGCCCGCGGAGATCGCCGACGCGCTCGGCCTGCACCGCCCGACTCCCGAGCAGGCCAAGGTCATCGCCTCGCCCGTCGAGCCGTCGCTGGTCGTCGCCGGTGCCGGCGCGGGCAAGACGGAGACGATGGCCGCGCGCGTCGTGTGGCTGGTGGCCAACGGGATCGTGAGCCCCGAGCGCGTGCTGGGCCTGACGTTCACGCGCAAGGCCGCGCGCCAGCTCGGCGAACGCGTTCGCGCCCGGCTGCGGCGCCTGGCCGGGTCCGGACTGCTGGAGAAGCTCGACCCGACGGGTGGGTTGCGTGCCACGGTCGTCGCCGGCGAGCCCACCGTGCTGACCTATCACGCGTACGCCGGGCGGCTGCTGTCGGAACACGGCCTGCGGCTGCCGGTGCAGCCGGGTGTGCGGCTGCTGTCGGAGACGTCTTCGTGGCAGCTCGCGCACCGCGTGGTGTCCACTTGGGACGACGACCTCGACACCGACCGGGTGCCGTCGTCGGTCACGGCGCAGCTGCTCGCGCTGGCCGGGGAGCTCGGCGAGCACCTCGTGTCGACGGAACGGCTCGCGGAGTACACGACGTGGCTGTGCGAGGTGATCGAGAACGCGCCGCGCGCCAAGGGCCAGCGGGCGGCGCTGCCGCAGAAGCTGCAGGAAGTGATGGCGGCGCAACGGTTCCGGCTCGCGTTGCTGCCTCTCGTCGAGGCGTACCACCGGCGCAAACGGGCCGAGGGCGCGCTCGACTTCGCCGACCAGATGTCGCTGGCGGCGCAGCTGGCCGACGGCTACCCGGCCGTGATCACCGGCGAACGCGAGCGTTACGGCGCCGTGCTGCTCGACGAGTACCAGGACACCGGCCACGCGCAGCGCGTGCTGCTGCGGTCGCTGTTCGGCGGGGCAGACCACGCGCCGATGCCGGTCACGGCCGTGGGTGACCCGGCGCAGGCCATCTACGGCTGGCGTGGCGCTTCGGCGGCCAACCTGCCGCGCTTCACCACCGACTTCCCGCGCCGCGACGATGGACGGCTAGCCCCCGCGCACGAGTTCGGCCTGCTCACGAGCTTCCGGAACCCACCACAGATCCTGGACCTGGCGAACGCCGTGGCCGAGCCGCTGCGGGCGCGCGGCCTCGGCGTCGAACCGCTGCGGGCGCGCGACGGCGCCGGCCCGGCGGACATCGCCGTGGCGCTGCTGCCGGACGTGCGCGCCGAACGCGAGTGGGTGGCCGACGCGCTGGCGCGGCGCTGGCTCGCCGAAAAGGAGGAGACGGGCAAGCCGCCGACAGCCGCCGTGCTGGTGCGCCGGCGCGCGGACATGGCGCCGATCGCGGCCGAGCTGCGGATGCGCGGGCTGCCGGTGGAGGTCGTCGGCCTCGGCGGGCTGCTCGACGAACCGGAGGTCGCCGACCTCGTCAGCACGCTGCGGGTCCTGGCCGATCCGCTCGCCGGCAGCGCGGCGGCCCGCCTGCTCACGGGCGCACGGTGGCGGCTCGCGGCGGCGGACCTGGCCGCGCTGTGGCGACGTGCGGGGGAGCTGTCCTCGCCCGCACCGCAGGGAGATTCCGAAGACGAACCCGTGCTCGTCACCGAACGCGCCGAGCAGGCCGGGCTCATCGACGCCGTCGACGAACCCGGCAAGCCCGAGCGCTACTCCGAGGACGGCTACCGGCGGATCCGGCGCATCGGCGCGGAGCTGGCCGCGTTGCGCCGGCGCCTCGACCAGTCGTTGCCCGAGCTGGTGGCCGACGTCGAACGCACGATGCTGCTCGACGTCGAGTCCCTGGCCCGCCCCGGCTCGGCCGGCCGCGCGCACCTCGACGCGTTCGCGGAGGTCGTCACCGACTACGCCGAGACGGCGCCGACCGCGACCCTGCTGTCCTTTGTGGACTACCTCAACACCGCCGCCCACGCCGAGGACGGCCTCACGCCCGGCGAGGTCGAGGTCGTACCCGACCGCGTGCAGGTGCTCACCGTGCACTCCGCCAAGGGGCTGGAGTGGGAGGTCGTGGCCGTGCCGCACCTCGTGGCCGAGGTGTTCCCGAGCAAGCGCCGGTCCTCCTCATGGCTGCGCACGTCGACGTCGCTGCCCGCGTTGCTGCGCGGCGACTCGGCCGACCTGCCGGAGCTGCGAGTTGCCGACGGGTTCGACCGCAAAGAGGTGCAGGAGGCTCTCGAACTGCACGAGGAGGGCTTCGCCGAGCGTGAGGCCGACGAGGAACGGCGGCTCTGTTATGTCGCTCTGACGCGGTCGGAACGCGCGCTCATCGTGTCCGGCCACTGGTGGAACGAGAGCAGTACACGCGCGAAGGGACCGTCGGTGTTCCTCACGGAGATCGCCGACGTCGTGCGCGAGGCCGACCCGCCGATCGGCGTGCTGGACGCGTGGGCCGACGAACCCGCCGACGACGAGGAGAACCCGCTGGTGGCGGACTCCCGCAAGGCGAGCTGGCCCGTCGACCCGCTGGGCGACCGGCGGACCGGGGTGTCGACGGGCGTCGAGATGGTGTTCGCGGCGATGGCGGCGTTGCCTGAAACACCTGAAACACCCGACACGCCCGAAGGGCCCGAACCCGCGAAGGCCGAACCCGAGCAGCCGGAACTCTTCGGCATCGGCGAGGACGACGAGGTGCCGCTCCCGCCCGAACCCGACGAGTTCGACGAAGAACCTTACGAGGACGAAGAAACCTACGACGAAGACGACGATTCCGACGAAGACGAAGACGAAGTCGATCCCGAAGACCCCGACGGCTGGGCCGCCGACACCGACGTCCTGCTCGCCGAACGCGCCCGCGCCCAGGCCACTGTGGACCGGGTCGTGCTCCCGGCCCAGCTTTCCGTGAGCCAGCTCGTGGAGCTCGCCGCCGACGCCGAAGCCCTCGCGCGGAAGCTGCGCCGCCCGCTTCCCTTGCCGCCCAACACTTTCGTTCGCCGCGGCACGGCGTTCCACACGTGGCTCGAACAGCGCTTCTCCGGCGAGGGCCTGCTCGACATCGACGACCTGCCCGGCGCCGCCGACCTCGGCGAGGCTCCCGACTCGGATTTCGAGGCGCTGCAAGAAGCCTTCGAACGCAGCGAGTGGGCCGAACGCGTGCCGCTGGCCGTGGAGGTGCCGTTCTCGGCCGACGTCGAGGGCATCACCGTGCGCGGCCGGATGGACGCCGTCTACGCGGATCCCGACGGCGGCTGGACCGTGGTGGACTGGAAAACCGGCTCCGTGCCGTCAGCCGACCGCCTGCCCGCGCTGGCCGTGCAGCTCGGCGCGTACCGGCTCGCGTGGGCCGCGCTGAAGAACGTGCCGGTGGACCGCGTGCGCGCCGCGTTCCACTACGTCCGCCACGGTCACACGCTCAGTCCCGCCGACCTCCTCGACGCCGAAGGCCTGCGCGACCTGCTCCGCAGCGTCCCGCGGGAGTGAGCTTCAAGCGTTGTCGCGGACCTTCAACGCCCACTTGACGAGCGGCCACTGCGCCGTCAGCCGGAACCACGCCGCCGCGCGCACCGGCGCCGCCAGCTTCTTGCGCTCGAAGTCCAGCGCCATCTTCACGTTGCCCGGGAACACGCCCACGAACAGCAGCGCCGCCGCGAGCCCGCCCAGCCGGCGCGTCCGCGGCAGCGCGATGGCCGCGGCCACGCCGAGCTCCGCCGCACCCGAGGCGTACGTCCACGCGCGACGCGAACCGGGGAGCTCCTCCGGTACCAGCGCGTCGTACTGCTTGGGGCGCAGGAAGTGCGTCAGGCCGGCGGAGGCGAGGAAACCGGCCAGCCAGTAGGCGGGCCGTTGCGGCCTGCTGGAGTCGGACATGCGTCCAGCCTGCCACAACGTGATCACCGCGACGGGTGTGCGGGAGATGACCTTCGGCTATCCTCCCCGCTGTGAGTGACGCCGAACACCCGCGGGGAGCCGGTGCATGAAAGCCCTGAAACGGCTGCCCCTGAACGTCCGGCTCAACGACCGCCCCGACCACGAGCTCGTCGGCGTGATCCGGATGCCGGAGTTCACGTCGAGCCCGATGCGCTCGATCGTCAAGCGGATCATCGGCGCACTGCTCGCGCTGCTGGCCACGGTGCTGATCGTGTTCGCCGACCGCGGCGGCTACCGCGACGTCAACGGCGACGGGGTGTCCTTCCTCGACGCGATCTACTACTCCACCGTCTCGCTCTCCACGACCGGCTACGGCGACATCGCGCCGATGTCGGCCTCGGCGCGGCTGGTGAACGTCCTCATCATCACGCCTTTGCGCGTGCTCTTCCTCATCGTCCTCGTCGGGACCACGCTGGAGGTGCTCACGGAGCGCTCCCGGCAGGCATTCAAGATCCAGAAGTGGAGGACGAAGGTGCGCGACCACACCGTCGTCGTCGGGTTCGGCACGAAGGGCCGCTCGGCCGTCAACGCGCTGCTCGGTGACGAGGACGTGCAGCCCAGCCGCATCGTCGTCGTCGACACCGACCAGCAGGCGCTGGAGGCGGCCAGCTCGATGGGCCTGGTGACCGTGCACGGCTCGGCGACCAGGGCCGACGTGCTGCGCGTGGCCGGCGTGCAGCACGCGAAGGCCGTGGTCGTGGCCCCGAACCGCGACGACACCGCCGTGCTGGTCACGCTCACCGCGCGTGAGCTGGCGCCGAAGTCGCACATCGTGGCGTCGGTGCGGGAGGCGGAGAACGTCCACCTGCTCAAGCAGTCGGGCGCGAACCAGGTCGTGGTGTCGAGCGAGACGGCCGGGCGCCTGCTGGGCATGGCGACGTCGACGCCGCTCGTGGTCGACATGGTCGAGGACCTCATTACGCCGGAGTCGGGGCTGGCGATCGCCGAGCGCGCCGTGGAGCCGTCCGAGGAGGGCGGTTCGCCGCGGCACCTGCCCGACATCGTGCTGGGAGTGGTCCGGGACGGCGTGCTGTACCGCGTCGACGCTCCGCAGGCCGACGCGATCGAACCGGGCGACCGGCTGCTGTACGTCAAGAAGGTCACCTCGGCCGACAAGGTCGAATCCTGAGCCGTCGAATCCTGAGCCGTGACTTCCTGACCGCTGGGTGACGGCCGATCGGCGGACGGTGACCGGGCCGCCGGGACCTCACTGGGTTTTGCCCCGTGGATCTGGAACCATGGCGGCGTGCAGCTCTCCGACCTCACGAGCAAGACCTCAGTCCAGAGGTGGCTGCAGGTGGGCATCCCGGCTGCCGCCGGCGTGCTCGTGGTGGTGCTGGCGTGGCTCGCCGGGCCCGGCCTGTTCGGCATCGCGGGCAACGACGCCGGCGCGCCCGTGCAGGCGGAGGTGACCCAGCCGGCCGAGTGTTCGGCGGGCAACCCGGTCGAATCCGTCACGTTCAGCCTCGGCGGAAAGAGGCGCCAGGGCACGCTCAACGGTTGCGGCCACGCCAAGGGCGAACGCGTCGAGGTCGGCGTGCCCGTGGACGCTCCGGCCGACGGCGCGATCACCGTCAGCGCGGCCGACGCCTCGGCGGGCGCTCAGGACGCGCGCGGCCCGGTCGCGCTCGTGCTGCTGGTGTTCGCGTGCTTCGCGGGGGGCATGTACGCGTTCCTGGTCATCCGGGGCTCGGGGAAACTGGCCCTCCTGCACTGAGTGCGCGCTCGATCTCGCCAAGCTGCCGCCGGGCACCGTAGGCGTCCGGCACGTCGTGTTCCTCGATGAGGTCGACGGCCTCGCGCAGGAAGCGCCTTGCCTGCTCGTGGTCACCGGCTTCCGCGTGCGCCTTGACCACCTGCTCCAGCACTTGCAGCGCCCAGCGCCAGCCTTGCGACGCACGGAACCGATCGATCGAGGTACGCCAGATCTCCGTGGCCCCGGCCAGGTCGCCCGCCGCCAGCCGGACCTGAGCGATCGCCCCCTGCGCGGTGCGCAGCGCGAGTTCTTCGCCGGCCGCTTCGCAGAGCTCGGCCGCGTGCTCCGCCAATGCCACCGCCGCGTCGAGCCGGCCGAGCTTGGCCAGGGGGTAGGCGATCCCGGCCATCGCGATCATCTCGGCCTTGGTGTTGCCGACGGCTCGATGCAGCTCCATGCCCCGCCGGAAGTGGTCGACGGCTTCGGCGTACCGGTCCGGGCCGCCGACATCGCCCAGGATCTGCCCGAGGTTGATGTGCAGGTAGGCCCGCTCGGCGTCGTCGGTCTGCAGGTCCATCGAGCGGCCCAGCTCACGCAGGCAGTCCTCGTGACGCTGCACGGTGTAGTACGCCAGGCCGAGGCTCCGGTGCAGCTGTGCGACCAGCGGGTCGGCGCCGTCGATGGTCTCCAGTGCCAGCTCGATGCCCGAGGCCCATTCCTCACCGCGGACGAACTGCTCGTAGGGCATGGCCAGCGAAAGCGCCAGCGGCGCCGTTTCGCAGCGCAGTGCCGGGGTCGCGGCCAGCTCCCGGACCAGCAGGGTGAGGGTGGGCAGCTCGGCCTCGTACCACGCCACACCGTCGTCGTACCCGCCGATCCGGGTCACGGTCACACCCGGCTCCGCCACCGGTACGCGGTCGTTGGGTGGCCGCACCGGGCGCAGCGCCAGGGTGGCGGCGTGGGCGACGCACCGGTAGTGGTTGACCAGCCGCCGCAGCGCCGCCGCCCGCTCCTCGGGTGAGTCCGTGGCCTCCATCAGCTCCAGGGCGTACGCGCGAACCAGATCGTGGGCGGTGAAGCGGTCCGGCCGGTGCTCGGTGAGGTACCGGACGCGCGTGAGTTCTTCCAGCAGTTCGCGGCCCTGCGGCAGCGGCACGCCGGCGAGGCTCGCCGCGGCCTCGGCGGAGATGTCGACGCCGTGGTGCAGGGCCAGCAGCCGGAAAAGCCGCGCCGCCGCCTCACCGAGAGTCCGGTACGACCAGGAGAAGACGGTGCGGACGTCGCCCACGTCGTCGGTGCGGAAGGCCGCCAAAGTGCCGCGGGTTTCGCGCAGCGTCGTGGCGAGGGCGGCCAGGGTGAGCTGCGGACGCGTGCGCACGCGGGCCGCGACGATCGCCAGCGCGAGCGGCAGCCGGCCGCACAACCGGATGATCTCGGTGGCGGCCTCGGGCTCGGCCGTCACCCGCTCTTCGCCGAGCCGCCGGCCGAGCGCGTGGCGGGCTTCGTCCTCGGTGAGCGTGTCGAGCGTCAGCACCTCGGCGCCGTCGGAGACGACCAGGGACGCGAGGTTGTTGCGGCTGGTCACGATCACCGCGCAGCCCGGTGTCCCGGGCAGCAGCGGCCGCACTTGCTCGGCGTCGCGGACGTTGTCCAGCACCACGAGCATCCGGCGGCCGACCAGCAGGCTGCGGTACAGACCGCTGCGTGCGTTCAGCCCGGTGGGCACCGAGCCCGGCGCGAGCACTTCGAGGAAGCCCCGCAACGCGTCGGCCGGGTCCACCACCGCGCCGCCGGGGTCGAAGCCGCGCAGATCGGCGTACAGCTGGCCGTCGGGGAACTGCGCCGCCACCCGGTGGGCCACGCGGACGGCCAGGGACGTCTTGCCCACGCCCGCGAGGCCGTCGATCACCGCCAGCGGCATGGTCCCGGCGTCCGCGGCCGGCTCCAGGACGCGGGACAACGTGGTCAGTTCGGCGTCGCGCCCCGTGAAGGCGGCCAAACCCGGTGGCAGCTGCGCGGGCCGCACTCGCGGAGCGGCCGGCCGTTCGGGCCGGCGCTCCGGTTCGGCGAGCAGCTCCCGTTGGACTCGGGCCAGCTCGGGCCCGGGCTCCACGCCCAGCTCGTCGACGAGCCGGGCCCGGATCGCCCGGTGGACCTCGAGGGCGAGCGCTCGGCGCCCGAGCGCCGCCAGCACGCGAATCAGGCGCGCGTGCACGCCTTCGTCGAACGGGTCCAGCGCGGCCACCCGCTGCAGGTGCGGCAAGAGCGGCTGCGGCGACTGCCCCGTTTCGAGGGCGAGATCGGCGGCCTGCATCAGGACCGCGGCGACCTCGCGGTCGATGCCGGCCAGCAGCGCGGCGACGCGCGACGGCACGGCCGCCCCGGCTCCGGCGGTGGCGCGGCACAGGTCCAGGGCCTTGACGAACCAGGCCATCGCCTCGCCCGGCTCCTCGACCTGCCGGGCCTGCTCGGCGAACGCGCGGAACTCGGCGAGATCCGACGTCGTGGCACCGGGCCGCAGCGCGTACCCACTCGAATCGCGCACCAGCCACGAGCCCTGCGTCCGCGCGGGCAGGCCGGGTTCCACCAGCCGCCGCAACGCGCCGACGTAGCGCTGGATCACGTTGGCCGCGCTGGCCGGCGCGTCGTCCTCCCACAGCAGGCCGACGAGCTCGTCGAGCCCGGCCGGGTGGCCGCCGCGCGCGAGCAGGACCGTCAGCAGCAGGCGCTGCGCGGGCGGGCCCAGGGTGAGCTCACGATCTCCCCGCCACGCGCGCAGGTGGCCGAGCAGCTCGAACCGCACCTGCGGTGCGCCGGGCGTGCTCACCTGATCCCTAGCTGACCAGGGACGAGGGCGCCGCGAACGTGTTGCAGTCGGCGATCCGGTTGGCCTTCGCGCCCTGGCGCCACCAGTAGGCGTAGTGGGCGTTGGTGCCGTGGTCGTGGCTGTGGGAAGTGTTGTCGCCGCGGGTTTCCTGGTCGTTCCAGGCCTTGTTGTACATGTCGCGGGTGATCGTGCCGCCCTGGTCCACGTGGGCGCCGAGGAACATGCCCGAGAAGCACTGGGCCTGCAGCTCCTTGCGGCGCGACATCTCCAGGCCTTCGGGGCTGTTCTGGCCGGCCGCGTAGATCTTCTGCCACGCGGCGTCCATGATCCCGGCGACCTCCTGCACGTGGTGGCCGTACTCGTGCGCGAACAACGCCAGGTAGACGCCCGGGTTGTTGCCGTACTGATCGGTCTGCAGCCCGGCGAAGGGCACGTACAGGTTGTCCTCGCAGTAGTACGCCGCCGTCGCGATACCGACCTGGATGGTGCCGCACGCGGTCTCGAAGCTCGGCCCGGTCGGGAAGTGCAGCGCGGGCGGGGTGAACGGCAGGTCGTAGGCCTGGAGGAACGGGCCCCACGCTGCGTCGAGGCACTTGCTGGCCGCGGTGAAGAACGCTTCCGCGCCCGACTGCGTGCTCTGCCACGCCGGCAGGTCGCAGACGCGGTTCTGCAGCCCGGCGTTGGGGTCCTGCAGGATCGGGTGGTCGGCGAGCTTGAGGATCTTCTGCGGGCCGGTGGAACTCGGCTCGGACGTCTCGGTCGGCGCCGACGAGGCGGTGGAGGACGAGCCGTTGTTCGGCGGCAGCTCGAACGCGCTGGTCGGCGCGGACGCCGGCGGGTTCTGGTAGCCGGTGGCGTTCACGTTCTGGCTCGGCCGGTTCAGCGCGACGATCGCGACGACCCCGAGCACCAGCACCGTGACGGCACCGAGCGCGATCCCGATGATCGCGCCCGGCGACTTCTTCTGGTGCTGCGGAGGGAAGCGCTGCGGTGGGTACTGACCCATCCACGGGCTCTGCGGCGGCGGCCCCTGCGGAGGTCCCTGGGGCGGACCCGGCACCGACGGACCCTGCCGCGGGGGCCCCTGGGGTCCCTGCCTGCCGGGCCCGTGACCCGGGACCGGCGGCGGTTGAACGGTCCCGCGAGGCGGCACCTGGCCGTAGGGCGGTTGCGTCATCAGGGCAGTCCCGGAGGGTCTCGGCACGGGCCGGGCGGCCCCCGGCTTCCGTTCAGCATATCGGGGGAACGGGGGCCGTACGCAGCGCTCGTGCCGACGCCGTCACCCGACCCGGGTGTCACCCCAGGTCTGGCCCGGTTTGGGCGCCTCTGGAAGAGTGAGCGGCAGCAAGTGACGGGTCGTGAGTACGAGGGGCTTCGATGACAGACACACCCGGTTCGCCGGGGTCCGGCGCGCCCGACGACGACGCGCCCACCCCGAGCCAGGGTTTCCAGCGCCCCGAACCGACCAGCCCTGACCAGACCGGCACCTCCGCGTCCGGCACTCCTGGTTCCACCGCTCCTGGGTCCAACAGCGCGCAGCCCGAAGGCGCGCGACAGACGCCGGGCACCGACGGCGTTCCGCAGCAGCCCCAGACCCCGCAGACCCCGCCGCCCGGCTGGCAGTCGCCGGGCGGGCAGACGCCGGCGTCCGGTGGCCAGTGGCAGTCGCCCGGTCAGCAGTACGGGCAGCCGATGCCGCAGTACCCCGGCGGCGCCTACGGGCAGCAGGGCGGCTGGACTCCGCACGGCCTCGGCAAACCCGGCGTGATCTCGTTGCGCCCGCTCAACGTCGGCGACATCCTCGACGGCGCGATCACCGCCATCCGCCGCTACCCGGTGCTGATCCTGGGCACCTCGGCGGTCATCGCGGTGATCGTGGCGGGCCTGACCCTCATCGTGCAGCTGGTGGTGCAGCCCGACCTCAACCGCGTCGCGACGCTCGGCCCGGCCGCCACGCAGCAGGAAGCGCTCGACGCGATGTACAACGTGCTGGGCAGCACCGCGTTGTCGCTGATCCCGGCGCTGATCATCACGCTGCTCGGCCAGACGTTCCTCACTGGCTTCCTCACGGTCGTGATGGGCAAGGCCGTGCTCGGCCGCCCGGTCGACTTCCGCTCGGCCATGCAGGAGGTCACGCCGCGGCTGCTGCCGTTGCTGGGCCTCACGATCCTGTACGGGCTGGCCACCATGGTCGCCGCGATCTTCTGCCTGCTGCCGGCCGTGATCCCGTACGTGTTCTGGGCGCTCGCGAGCCCCGCGCTGGTGCTGGAGCGCGGCACGATCCGCCAGGCCTTCGGCCGTTCACGCACGCTCGTGTCGGGCGCGTTCTGGCGCGTGCTCGGCATCCTGCTGCTCGCCGCCGTGATCGGCTGGCTGATCACAGCGATCATCGGCATCCCGTTCGACCTGGGCTCCGGCGCGTTCTCGGGCCTGTTCGACCCGCAGGCCACGGCGCCGGTCCAGACCACCGGCGGCCTGGTGCTGAGCGCGGTGGGCTCGGTGATCGCGAGGACGATCGTCGCGCCGTTCATCGCGCTGGTCACGGTGGTCCTCTACATCGACCAGCGGATGCGCCGCGAGGGCATGGACATCGAGCTGGCGCGGGCCGCGGGCCTCAACCCGCCGCCGGCGCCGCGGCAGGCGTGGTGACGTTCCTGCTCACCGACGTCCCGGTCGACATCGACCGGGACCCGGCCCGCCTGCGAGCGATCCAGGAGCTGAGCGACCCGGCGTACGCGGCCGCGCGACCCGGGTTGCTGCAGCGGGTCGCGCAGTGGCTGGGTGAGAAGTTCAGCGAACTGCTGAACAGCCTGTCCGGGGTGCCGGGCGGGCCGTTGGGGCTGCTGCTGATCATCGGGCTCCTGATCGTGCTGATCGTGGTGGTGCGGCTGCGTGTCGGGAAGGTCGGGCGCGCGGCACAGGCGGCGCGGCAGGTCTTCTCGGGCCGTCGCCGCAGCGCCGCGGAGTACCGGAAGGCGGCCGAACAGGCTGCCGCGCAAGGACAGTTCGCCGACGCCGTGCGTGAGCGGTTCCGCGCGATCGTGCGGGGTCTCGAAGAACGGGCGCTGCTCGACTCGCGGTCCGGTCGCACGGCCGACGAAGCCGCTGCTGAAGCGGGCGCGCTGCTGCCGGACCTCGCCGCGGGGCTCGCGCTGGCCGCGCGGCACTTCGACGACGTGCACTACGGGGGCCGGCCCGGCACCGAAGCCGCGTACCTTTCCGTGACCGCGGTCGAAGACCGGGCCCGCTCCGCGCGGCCGGTGCTGGTGGGCGCGTGACGAGCACTTCGGTTTCGCCCGATCTGCGGCGCATCTGGCGCGGCGTGCGCGTTCCGCTCGCGCTCCTGCTGCTGATCGTGCTCGCCGGGCTCGTGCTCGTGCTCAGCCGCGGCGACCAGACGAGCGGCGAGCTCGAACCGGGTTCCTACGAACCGAACGGCAGCCACGCGCTTTCCCACCTGCTGCAGGAAGAAGGCGTCGACGTCCACCCCGTCCACACCATCGCCGAGGCGCTGGCGCAGGTCGACGGCGGCACGCTCGTGATCACCGCGCCGGACCGGGTGCCGGGCGACGGGCTCGTGGACCTGCGCCGCCGCGTCGCGCACCTCGTGCTGCTGGCGCCGGGTCCGGAGGCACTGTCCAAAGTGCTCCCGACGGTGAGCGCCGTCGGCAGCGGCGACGTCGCCACGCTCGACCCCGGCTGCACAGTCGGCGCGGCCGTCGGCGCGGGACCCGCCACGCTCGGCGGCACGCGCTTCCGCACCGACGACCCCGAAGCCCGCCAGTGCTACCGCGACGGCTCGGCGCCGACGTTCGTTCAGGTCGCCGACCGTTCGGGCACCGTCACGGTGCTCGGCACGGGCGCGCCGCTGACCAACGACCGTCTCGCCGACGAAGGCAACGCCGCGCTCGGCATGCGGCTGCTGGGCGACCACCAGCGGCTCGTCTGGTACGTGCCGTCGCCGGCGGATCCCGCGCTCGGCGGCGGGCAGAAGTCCTTCTACGAGCTCATCCCGCCCGGCTGGCGCTATGGCGCCTTCACGGCCGGGATCGCCGTGGTACTGCTGGCTTTGTGGCGTGCACGCCGCCTCGGCGCGGTGGTGACCGAACCGTTGCCGATCGTGGTGCGGGCGGCGGAAACGGCCGAGGGCCGCGCGCGGCTGTACCGCCGGGGCGGCGCGGCCGGGCACGCGGCGGAGACGTTGCGGGAAGCGGCCCGCGCGCGGCTGCGCACGAGGCTCGGCTTGCCGCGCGACGCCGAAGCGGCCGCGGTCGTGGAGACGGTGAGCGCGCGCACGGGCCGCAACCCGGCCGAGGTCGGCGGCGTGCTCTACGGTCCGCCCCCGGCCGACGAAGCCGGGCTGGTCCGGCTGGCGGACGAACTGGACAGCGTGGAACGAGAGGTGGAGCGGTCTTGAGTACCGAACAGACGCAGGCGCCGAATCAGGCTCAAGACGCGCGAGCGGCCCTGATCGCCCTGCGCACCGAGGTCGGCAAGGCCGTGGTCGGCAACGACGCGGCCGTCACCGGGCTCATCCTGGCGCTGCTCTGCCGCGGCCACGTGCTGCTGGAGGGCGTGCCCGGCGTCGCGAAGACGTTGCTGGTGCGGGCTCTGGCGGCGTCGCTCGACCTGAAGACCACGCGGGTGCAGTTCACGCCCGACCTGATGCCGGGCGACGTCACGGGTTCGCTCGTGTACGACGCGCACAGCGGCGAGTTCTCGTTCCGCGAAGGCCCGGTGTTCACGAATCTGCTGCTGGCCGACGAGATCAACCGCACGCCGCCGAAGACGCAGTCGTCGCTGCTGGAGGCGATGGAGGAGCGGCAGGTCTCGATCGACGGCACGCCGCGGCCGTTGCCCGATCCGTTCATGGTCATCGCGACGCAGAACCCCGTGGAGTACGAGGGCACCTACCCGCTGCCGGAGGCGCAGCTTGACCGGTTCCTGCTCAAGCTCACGATGCCGGCGCCCTCGCGTGAGGACGAGATCGGCATCCTCTGGCGTCACGCGCAGGGCTTCGACCCGCGCGACCTCGCCGCCGCGGGCCTGCGTCCCGTCGCCGGCGCCGAGCAGCTCGCGACCGCGCGCCAGGCCGTGGCGCGCGTGACGATCGGGCCCGAGGTGATCGGTTACGTCGTGGACCTGTGCCGCGCGACGCGGGAGCTGCCGGCCGTGCGCATCGGCGTTTCCCCGCGTGGCGCAACGGCTTTGCTCGCCGTCACGCGCGCGTGGGCCTGGCTCGCCGGCCGCGACTACGCGACGCCGGACGACGTGAAGGCGCTGGCCCGGCCCGCGTTGCGGCACCGGCTCGACGTGCGGCCCGAGGCCGAGCTCGAGGGCGTGACCGCCGACGGGGTCCTCGACCGGGTGCTGGCCTCCGTGCCGGTGCCGCGCTGAGCGGTGGCCCTCACCGGGCGGCTCGGGCTGCTGGCGCTGCTGGGTGCGCTGGTGGTCGGGCTGCTGTTCCCGTCCGCGACCGGCGTGCTCGGCGTCGTCGTGGTGCTGCTCGTGCTGGTGGCCGTGGACCTGCTGCTCGCCGGCAGCGTGCGTGCGCTGCGGTTTTCGCGCAGTGGCACCACTTCCGTGCGCCTCGGCGAGCCGGCCGAGGTCACGCTGACCGTCACGAACCCGGGCCGGCGCGCGGTGCGCGGGCTGCTGCGCGACGCGTGGCCGCCGAGCGCGGGCGCCGACGACCGGCACCGGATTTCCGTGCCACCGGGCGAACGACGGGTCTTCACCACCGCGATGCTGCCCACTCGCCGCGGCGACCGCGTGGCGTTCCGCGTGACCGTGCGCGCGGCAGGACCGCTCGGGCTCGCGGCGCGCCAGGGTTCGCACGAGGTGCCGTGGTCGGTGCGCGTGCTGCCGCCGTTCCACAGCCGCAAGCACCTGCCGTCCCGGCTGGCGCGGCTGCAGCAGCTCGACGGCCGCAGCGCCGTGATGATCCGCGGCCAGGGCACGGAGTTCGACTCCCTGCGCGAATACGTCGCCGGCGACGACGTCCGCTCCATCGACTGGCGCGCCACGGCCCGCGCGGCCGACGTGATGGTCCGCACCTGGCGTCCGGAACGCGACCGGCACGTGGTGCTCGTTCTCGACACGGGCCGCGTCTCCGCCGGCCGCGTCGGCGACGCACCCCGCCTCGACGCCGCCATGGACGCCGCGCTGCTGCTGGCCGCCTTGGCCTCCCGCGCCGGCGACCGCGTCGACCTGCTGGCCTACGACCGCCGCGTGCGCGCCGCCGTGCCGGGCTCGTCGGCCACGACGTTGCTGCCGTCGCTCGTGAACGCCATGGCGCCACTCGAACCGTCCCTCGTCGAGACCGACTCCCGCGGCATGGTCGCCGAAATCCTCCAGCGCACCCGCCGCCGCGCCCTGGTCGTACTCCTGACGGGCCTCGACGCGGCACCGCTGGAGGAGGGCCTGTTCCCCGTGCTCAGCTCCCTGACCTCCCGGCACCAGGTGATCGTCGCGTCCGTGGCCGACCCGCGCGTCGCCGAGATGGCCGCGGGCCGCGGCGACGCCGAAGCCGTCTACGACGCCGCCGCGGCCGAGCGCACCCTGGCCGAACGCGCCTCCGTCACCGCCCGCCTGGGCCGCCGCGGCGTCGACGTGGTGGACGCCGTGCCGGAGGACCTGCCCCCGGCGCTGGCGGACCGGTACCTGGCGCTGAAGGCCGCCGGCCGGCTGTAGGGGATCCGGCACTCGATGGAGTGGCTTCCCTTGGTGCCGCGCACTCCCTGCTGTTAAGCCGGAAGCAACTTCGGCTCCGAGGGAGTGCGCGTGCGTCGGCTGGTGTTCGTGGTGGTACTGCTGCTGTTCGTCGGATCGGGCGGGGTCGCTGAAGCGGCCGACGGTGCGCCCGTCTACCTCGCCGACGGTGGGGGCACGGTCTCCCTCGCCGCCGCCGGCGGCAAGGTGCAGCTGGCCGACGCGAAGGACCCCGGCGCGGCCTGGACGTACGACAAGGCCTCCCAGCACTACCGCAATGTCGCGAGTGGACAGTGCCTCACCGCGCAGAGCCCGGTCGACGGCGTGGGCGTGCTGCCGGCCGCGTGTGCCGACGGGGACCACCGGCAGCAGTGGCGCCGTGTCGCGGGCAACCCGGGGCTGGTGACGATCGCGAACGTCGCGACCGCGCGTTGCCTCACCGCCGAGGCGCCGACGCCGGGCGCGCGGCTGTACCAGGAAGTCTGTTCGCTGCCGGGCCTGTCCAACGCGTGGGCCGCCGGCGGCCGCACGCTCGCCATCCTGTCCGGCAACGGCCAGCACCTGGCCACGAAAGACCCCGCGAGCCCGTTCGTGGTGCGGGTGATCGGCGACAACGGCCAGCCGGCGCCCGACGTGCCCGTGACCTTCTACGTCCACGCCGCCCGCGCGCAGAACGTCCTGGTCTTCGAAGGCGGCAAGGAAACCGCGCAAGCCAAGACTGGCGCCAACGGGGAAGCCACGAGCCCCAAGCTCGTCCTCACCGACCCCGGCGAGTTCGACATCCGCTTCACCGGCAGCGCCACCCTCGACGACGGCAACTCCATCGCCTTCGAGGGCAGCTGCCTCTGCTAACCCGCCTCGGGCAGCGCGTCGCCGGTGTAGCGGCGGTCGAGGTCGCCCAGCTCGCCGTCGCGGGCGGCGCGGCGGCCGAGGGTGAAGACGTAGGTCAGGAACAGCAGCTCGACGACCGCGCCGATGCCGATGCGCACCCACGTCGGCCAGCCCGAAGGCGTCACGAAGGCTTCGATCACGCCGGACACCAGCAGCACACACGCCAGCCCCAGCGCGATCACGACCACGGACCGGCCCTGTTCGGCCAGCGCGGCGCTGCGCGAGCGGCGGCCGGGGTCGATCACGGTCCAGCCGAGCTTCAGGCCGGTGCCCGCGGCGATGAACACGGCCGTGAGCTCCAGCAGGCCGTGGGGCAGCAGCAGGCCGAGCAGCACGTCGCCGCGGCCGGCCGAGGACATCAGGCCGATGGCGATGCCCGCGTTGAGCGAGTTGAGCCACAGCGCGCTGATCACGGGCAGGCCGAGCGCGACACCCAGGAACAGGCAGGTCGCGGCCACCCAGGCGTTGTTCGTCCACACCTTCGCGGCGAACGAGCTCGCCGGCCCGGTCGAGTAGTACGTCTCGTACTGGCCGCCGGGCGCCGTCATGGCCTTGATCTCGTCGGGGGAGACCAGCGCCGAACGCACGGACTCGTCGCCCGCGATCCACACGCCGAGCACGGCCATCACGACTACTGACGCCAGCGCGGCGGGGATCCACCAGCGCCGGCTGAGGTACACCGCGGCCGGGAACCGGCGGGTGAAGAACAGCGCGACCTCGCGCCACGCCGGGCTGTGGGAGCCGGTGACGGCCGAACGCCCCCGCGCGACCAGCGTCGACAGCCGCGCCAGCAAGGCCGGGTCGGGCGCCGTCGAGCGGATGATCGACAGGTGCGTCGCCGTGCGCTGGTAGAGCGTCACGAGCTCGTCGGCCTCGGCCCCGGACAGCCTGCGCTGCCGCACGAGCTCGCCGAGCCGGGCCCACTCCGCACCGTGCGCCGCGACGAAGACGTCGACGTCCACCCGATCACCTCCTGGAACACCAGCCTAGGGCTCACCGCGCCGTGACTGTTGCCGATCCGGCCACAGTCACGGCGGAAGCGCCGCGACATACTGGCGGCGCTCGGTCGGGTATTCGCCTGCTTTCGGGCCGGACCGCCAACTAGGCTGGCCCGGTGCAGGAAGAGTCCGATCTCGTCACCGGTGAGGCCGTGGTCCTCGACCTTCGGGTGGCCAAGCTCGCCAGCCGCGGCGTCGCGATGTTGCTCGACGTGCTGGTGCAGGGCGCGCTCCTGCTGATCGTCGTGGTCACCGTGACCCTGACCTCGTCCGATCTCGACCCGGCGCTCACGATCGCGCTGCTGCTGTCGGTGTTCGTGCTGATCGTGATCGGCTACCCGGTGCTGTTCGAGACGCTGACGCGCGGCAGGTCGCTCGGCAAGATGGCGCTCGGCCTGCGCGTGGTCCGGCTCGACGGCGGCCCGATCCGCTTCCGCCACGCCCTCACCCGCGCGCTCGCCGGCTTCTTCGTCGACTTCTGGGCACTCGGGTTCCTGGGCGCGGTGGCCGTGATCGTGTCGCTGAGCTCGTCGAACGGCCGCCGCGTCGGCGACTACCTGGCGGGCACGCTCGTGATCCGCGAACGCGTGCCGCAGAGCGCGCAGGCCTACGTCGCCATGCCGCCGGGCCTCGAGGACTGGGCCGCACAGCTCGACCTCAGCCGCCTGCCCGACGACCTGGCGCTCGCCGCACGCCAGTACCTCAACCGCTTCCACGAGCTGCGCCCCGACGCCGCCCACGCGCTCGGCCAGGGCCTCGCCGACCAGACGGCCCACGCCGTGGGGGTGGCGGTGCCACACGGGATGCCGGCGTGGGTGTTCCTCTCGGCGGTGCTGGCGGAACGGCGCAACCGCGACCAGGCGCGGCTGGCGCAGCAGGTGTACGCGGGGCCGCCACCGGCGTACGCGGGGCCTCAGCCGGGCTATCAGCAGACTCAGCCGCAGCCGTTCCAGCCGCAGCCGCCTTCCCAGCAGTTTCAGCCGGTCGTCCAGCAGAGCCGGCAGCAGTTCCGGCCGACGGCCCAGCAGACCCAGTCCCAGCACTACCCACCGTCAACGGCCGAGCAGCCCCAACCGTCCCAAGAACCCCAGGCGACGGCCCCGCAGCCGGAGAACCCCTTCACCCCGCCGAGCTGACCCGTGCTCCTCGAACTCGCCACGGCGCTCGCCGGGCTCACCGCCGACGTCACCGCCACGGCTCACCCCGACGGTTCCGTCACGGTCACCGAACAGGTCACCACGGCCACCCCCGCCACCCACCGCATCGCCCTGGGCGTGGCCACGACCGACGACGAGGACCGCGTCTACACCGTCCGCGACGCCCGCCTCACCGGCTCCGGCCACCTCGACGAGAACTCCGACGGCCTCGTCGCGACCTACACCGGCCCCGCCACCCTGTCGTACACAGTGGACGGTGCCGTCGCCGACGGCGGGCAGCTGCGCTGGCAGGTCACGGGCGGCTGGGACCAGGACCTCACCCGCCTGACCACGGCGTTCAGCGCCCCCGGAATCTCCACTGTGGACTGCTACGCCGGCGCCATCGGCTCGGCGCGCCACTGCACGTTCTCCGAGCTCGGCGCCGGCGGCATCGCCCGCGTCGAGCAGGACGGCCTGCGCCCCGGCGAGCGCGTGGACCTCGCGGTCGCGATCCCGCCCGGTGTGCTGCCCGTGAACGCCCGGTTCGTCGCGGTCTCCCCGGTCGCCGAGTTCTTCAAAGGGCCGGGCATTCCGGTGCTCGCCCTCGTCCTGCTGCTGATCGCCGCCGTGCCGACGTGGCTGCACCGCCGTCGCGGCAAGAACCGCATCGAGGTGCTCAGCCGTGGTTAGCCTCCGCAGGTTCGCCGTCGTCCTGGCGATCCCGGCCCTGGTCCTCGCCGCCGCCCCGGCCCAAGCCCAGGACCTGCCCGCCCTGCCGCAAAGCGCCGAGGTCACGCTCAAACTCCAGCGCGACGGCAGCCTCTCGGTGACCGAGGCCGTCTCCGTCCCGGCCGGCACCACGATGACGCGCACCCTCCCGCTGCGCACGTCCGCCGACGCCGGCCACGACCGCGTGCTCACCGTGCGCGACCTCAGCATCGAGGGCGCCGGCAGCGCGCAGACCACGGACGACCAGATCGTCGTCGACCTGCGTGGCGGAACTTCGGTGGTGCGCTACACCGTCGTCGGCGCTGTCGGCCGCTCGCTCGGCGTCGAGCACCTGACGTGGGACCTCGCCGGCGGCTGGGACACCCGTCTGGAGCTGCTGCGCGCGACCTTCGCCGCGCCGAACCTGCCCGACGCCGTGACCTGCCTCGCGGGCCCGCCCGGCTCCGCCACCCCGTGCGGCGCCGCGCAGCTCGACCACTCCGGGCTCACGCGCGTCTCGGTGTCGAAGCTGGCGCCGGGCGACCGCGTGGAGCTCACCGCGGAGCTGCCCGCCGGTACCGTGCCCGCGACCGAGCAGCTGGTGCCCGCGAAGTCCGTGGCCGGCGCCTTCCTCGTCACCGCACCGATCCTGGCCGCGTGGCTCGCCTTGGCGGTGCTCGTCCTCGCCGGTCTCGGCACGCTGCTGGTCCTGCGCCGCCGCGACCGGGTCGCCGCGCTCCCGGTCCGCCTCGAAGCCGACGGCCAGTTCTCCTCACCCCAGGGTGTGCTGCCCGGCCACGTCGGGTTCCTGCTCACCGGCCGCACCGACGACCTCGACGTCGCCGCGACCGTGCTCGACCTCTGCGTGCGCAACTACCTGTGGGTCAGCGAAGACGGGGAAGAAGGCTGGACGCTCCACAGCCGCAACCCGCCCGACGAGTACCTCACCGCCTTCGAACGGACGGTCTACGAAACCGCCGTCCCCGGCGACTCGGCGCCGCTGGCCACCATCACGCCGGACATCGAGGACGAACTGCGCACGGCCGTCGTCCGCCGCGGCTGGCTCACCCGCCGGCCGGCCCTGCTGGCCAAGATCGCCGTCCGCCTCTGCTTCTACGGCGTCTTCCTCACTGCCCTGCTCGCCTTCACCGCCGGCTACGCGCAGCTCGGCCTGGTCGTGGTCGCCACCGGTGCCGCGCTCGGCCTTTTCACGCAGTGGCTGCCGCCGCGCACCCAAGACGGCAGCCTCCTGCGCGACCAACTCCTGGGCCTGCGCACCGAACTGGCCAACCCGGCCGAAGTCACGGAACTCATCTTCTCCCGCGCCCTCCCGTACGCCCTCGCGCTCGGCGAAACCGACCAGTGGCTCGGCACACTCGCGGCACCGGATTGTTCGCTTCAGGCGTACTGGTTCGGCGCTCCCGCCACACCTGCCCGGACCAGCGCTTTCCTGGCCGCGCTCGGCGCCGCGACGACGAGCGCGCGCCACACGCTGGGAGCGGTGCCACCAGCCGAGCCGAGGGTCGGGTCCTCTGCGTAGGGTGGGGGGCATGGCCGATCCCGAGCTCGTCCGTTTCACTATTGACAACGGTCTGCGCGTGGTGCTCGCCCCGGACCCGACCGCGCCTGTTGTCGGGGTCAGCGTGCACTACGACGTGGGCTTCCGTTCCGAGCCGGAGGGGTTGACGGGTTTCGCGCACCTCTTCGAGCACTTGATGTTCCAGGGCAGTGAAAGCCTGGAGAAGCTGGCCCACTTCCGCCACGTGCAGTCGAGCGGCGGGACCTTCAACGGGTCCACCCACCCCGACTACACCGACTACTACGAGGTGCTGCCGTCCGCGGCCCTCGAGCGCGCGCTGTTCCTCGAAGCCGACCGCATGCGCGCCCCGAAGCTGACGGCGGAGAACCTGGCGAACCAGATCGAGGTCGTCAAGGAGGAGATCCGCCTTAACGTGCGCAACCGTCCGTACGGCGGGTTCCCCTGGATCCTCCTGCCGCCGGTGCTGTACTCGACGTTCGCCAACGCCCACGACGGCTACGGCGCGTTCGAGGACCTCGAAGGCGCGACACTGGACGACTGCGCCGCCTTCTTCGACACCTACTACTCGCCGGCCAACGCGGTGCTCACCGTCGCCGGCGACTTCGAGGTGGAGAACGCCAAGGCGCTCATCCAGAAGCACTTCGGCGACGTGCCGCACCGGCCCGCGCCGGTCCGCCCGTCGTTCGCCGAGCCGCTGCCCACCACGGAGCTGCACGGCGAGCACGAGGACGCGCACGCGCCGCTGCCCGCGATCGCCGTGGGCTACCGCATGCCCGACCCGATCAACGACCTCGACGGTTACCTCGCGTACCTCGTGCTGGCCGGCGTTCTCACCGACGGTGACGGCTCCCGCCTGCAGCAGCGCCTGGTGCACCGCGAGCCGCTGGTGGTCGACATCGGTGCCGGTGCCGGGCTGTTCGGCCCGTTCGAGGCGCGCGACCCCGACACGTTCACGATCACCGCGATCCACCCGCCGGACGTGGAGCGCGAGCGCGTGCTGGCCGCCCTCGACGAGGTGCTGGACGAGCTCGCGACGACGCCGCCGGACGAGCAAGAGCTCAAGAAGGTGACCGCGCGCTGGGCCGCGAGCCTGCACTCGGAACACGACCGGCTGGTGTCGCGCACGCTGGCGCTGGGTGCGTTCGAGCTGCTCTACGGCGACGCGTCGCTGGTGCACCGGCTCGCTGACCGCATGTCGGCGGTCACCGGCGAAGCCGTGTCGGCCGCGGCGAAGGCGCTGCGCCCCGACGCGCGCGCCGTGCTCGTCGTGAAGCCCGCCGCCAACACCGAAGGGATCGAAGAGCAGTGACTTCGGCAACGCATCGCAGCGCGCAGGAGATCGGCCGCACGTCGACCGGTCCGCGCCCGCTGCCCCCGCTGGGCGAGCAGCGCGCCGCCACCGACCTGTCCCACGTGGACACCACGCTGAGCAACGGCCTGCGCGTGCTGGCCGTGCGCAAGGCTTCGGTGCCGCTGGTGGAGGTGCGGCTGTGGATCCCGTTCGCGGGTGAGGACGCGCTGCACCCGGCCACCGCGGAGGTGCTGGCCGAGACGCTGCTCACCGGCACGGCGAAGCGCGACCGCGTGGAGATCGACGCCGAGCTGGCGCTGATCGGCGGCGACCTCGGCGCCGGCGTGGACCCGGAACGCCTGTACCTCAACGGTTCCGCGCTCTCCGATGGCCTGCCGACGCTGCTGGACGTGCTCGGCGACGTGCTCACCGGCGCCACCTACGGCGAGCCCGAGGTGACCCGCGAACGCGAGCGGCTGATCGAGCGCATCGCGGTGTCGCGCACGCAGCCGCGCACGATCGCGCGGGAAGCGTTGCAGAAGCAGCGCTACGGGGATCACCCCGTCACGCGTGAGGTCCCGCAGGCCGACGATGTGGCCGTCGTGACGCCGGAGCAGGTGCGGGCGCTGCACGCGGCTTCGGTGCTGCCGCGTGGTTCCGTGCTGGTCATCGTGGGCGACATCGACCCCGACGCCGTGCCGGCCGAGCTCGAACGCGCACTCGGTGGCTGGGCCTCGGACCGCTCGGCTCTCGTGCTGCCGCCGCTGCCGGAGCTGACCGGCGGCAACGTGCTGCTGGTGCCGCGCGCCGGCGCCGTGCAGTCGCAGATCCGGCTTTCGGCGCAGACGGTGGCGCGCACGCACCCGGCGTACCCGGCGCTGCAGATGGCGAACCTGGCGTTCGGCGGGTACTTCTCCTCGCGTCTGGTCGAGAACATCCGTGAGGACAAGGGTTACACCTACGGCGCCCACTCCGGCTTCGAGTTCACCGGCGACAACGCGGTGGTGAACGTCGACGCCGACACGGCCAACGAGGTCACCGCCGCCGCGCTGCTCGAAACGCGCTACGAGCTGGCGCGCCTCGGGCTCGTGCCGCCGACGGCCGAGGAGGTGGAGTCGGTGCGCCAGTACGCGATCGGCTCGCTGCTCACCTCGACGTCGTCGCAGTCGGGCCTCGCCGGGCAGCTGATGGCGCTGGCGACCACGGGCCTCGGCGTCGAATGGCTGCAGGAGCACCCGGCGCGGCTCGCGGCCGTGACGGGGGAGCAGGTGGCCGAGGCGGCGCTGGAGTACTTCGCGCCCAAGCGGTTCACGGGCGTGGTGGTCGGCGACGCGGAGCTGCTCGCGCCGAAGCTGACCGCGCTGGGCGACGTGACGGTGGGTTCGGAGTGACCGTCCCTTTCGAACTGGCGGCACTGCCGACCCTGTCGCGGTCCACTGTGGACCGTCAGGAGACGTTGCGCACCAACCCGGAACGCCTGATCTCGAAGTGGTCCGAAGCCCGCGTGGTGCTGCTCGACGACACCGGCCGCACGCCGGTCGTCGAGGGCAGCTCTTCGCTGGCCGCTCGCAAGGCGGTTGATTTCGGCACGGAACCCCCGGCCGACGCGGTGTTCCTCGGCGAGTGGGAGGACACCGACTACTGGTCCCTGCCCGGCCGCCCCGAGGGTGACGCGGAAACCGTGCAGATGGCCGGCAGCTGGGGCGTCGTCGAAGAGGTGCCCCGGGTCGACGGCGAGATCTGGGTCGAGCTGCGCGGCTACGGCGACCAGCTGGACGACACGTCGGCCGGCCTGTTCACCACCGCGCAGGCCCTGCGCCACTGGCGGCGCCAGTCCCGCTTCTGCACCCGCGACGGCTCGCCCACGAACCTGATCCAGTTCGGCTGGGCCAGCAAGTGCGAGGCCAAGGGCCACGAGGAGTACCCGCGCACCGACCCGGCCGTGATCTGCCTCGTGCACGACCAGGACGGCGTCAACGGCTCCCACGTACTGCTCGCCCGCCAGCCGGTGTGGCCTGCCGGCCGCTACTCGGTGCTCGCCGGCTTCGTGGAGGCCGGCGAGTCCCTGGAGGGCTGCGTCTCACGGGAAATCCGCGAGGAGGTGGGCGCGGAGGTGTCGGACATCCGCTACCTGGGCAGCCAGCCCTGGCCCTTCCCCCGCTCGATCATGCTGGGCTTCACCGCCCGCGCCGACCGCTCCGCCCCACTGGTCCCCGCCGACGGCGAAATCGAGGAGGCCCTCTGGGTCTCCCGCGCCGAGGTCCGCGCCGCCTTCCACAACAGCGGCACGAACACCCCGACCCCCATCGCGGGCGGCGCTTCGGAGATCATCCTGCCCGGCAACTCGTCGATCGCCCGCGTGATGCTGAAAGCGTGGGCAGACGCGGAGGAGTGAGCTTCGGCTTGTCCGTGACAGGGCCCTTCCCGGCTTGAGCCGGGGAGGGCCTTTGTCGTTCGCCGTTGGGTGTTTCGCTGTCCCCGGTTTCCGGGACGGACGGCGCCCGGCGAGCCTCCGCCGACCGCGCTCTCCCGGTGCCAGCATGGGGCTCATGGACACCGTCGCCGTCCCGCGGAGCGTCGTCAGTGCGCTGAAGCAAGCCAGCGTCACCGGAACAGCCACCGTGCTGATCGACCGATTCCGCACCACCGCCCGGGACGAGGTCGCCCGCCCGCCGGCCGCGTTCGGTGAGGTCCTGGCGTGGCTGTGGCAGACCGATGCCGATGCCGCCGTGATCCACATCGCCGAGCTGATGAAGCAACTGCGCGAAAACCATCCGCTCGCCCACGTCGTGACGCCGCCCGTCGGATTCGCTGAGCTCCTCGACGGCGTGCGCGAGTGCTTGCCTGCCGAATTCACCCAGGCCGACCTGCTGATCTCCTACACCCGCACCACGCTGGGCGACTTCTACGGCGGTTGATCGCCCCCCGGCTTCGCACCGCACCCGAGGCCGACCCCCGTGGGCCGGTCGTGCCGGCGGGCTCGGAAGTCGAAACTGGGCAAGCGGTTCGGCGGGTAGGGATCAGCTATCAGACGGCGAAACCGTGGCAGGGGCGGTGGTCGAGCGCGCTGGCCGGTTCGGGATGCTGCCGCGTCTGGTCGACGGTTACGCACCTGGCTTGGTCCGTGACACCGGGGCCGCCGAGCTCGGGCCCCGCCTGCTGCTCGCCGCCTAGCGCAACTGTTGCAAACACCGCAACCGCTGCGGCCCCTCACCGGATACTTGCGACCGCACACGCTGAGCACTCACCGCATCACCCACCGCTGCGCCCGAAACCTCCCCGACTCGAAGTGTTACCCGCTCGTTCCGGATGACCATTGACGCGGTGTGGCCCCGCTCACTACAGTCGCCCGAAACCGTCTGTAAAGTATCCTAATTAAGGGGCCACGAGTGCGCGCCGGAAGTCCGCGGATGTTGCGCGAGATCAACGATCGCGCGGCGATCGAGGCGTTGTTGCGGGGCGGGCCGCTTACGAGGGCGGAGCTCGAGGTCGTGATCGGGCTGTCGAAGCCGGCCACGGCGCAGCTGTTGACGCGGCTGGAGCAGGACAACCTCGTGGGCAAAGCCGGCGAACGCGCGGGTGGCGGGCGCGGGCCGCGGGCGCAGCTGTGGGCCGTCAACGGCAGTCTCGCCCACGTCGCGGCCGTGGACCTCACGCCGCACGTGGCCGATTTCGTGATCGCGGACGTCGCGGGGACCGTCCAGGCCGAGTACCAGGTCGAGCTGCCCGTGCACGAAGGCGCCGACGTGATCGGCACGTTCGGCAAAGCGCTCAAGCACGTCACCCGAAAAGCGGGCAAGAGCCTCGACGACCTGGCCAACGTCGTGATCGGCGCCCAGGGCGCGTTCGATCCGCGCACGGGCCTGCTCTCCTCCGCGCCGCACATCCCCGGCTGGCTCGGGTTCGACGTGCCCCGGAAACTCAGCGAAGAGCTCGGCATCGCCGTCACCATCGAGAACGACGTGAACCTGGTGGCCGTCGAGGAGATGACGGTCGGGAAAGCCCAGGACGTCGACGACTTCGTGATGGTCTGGCTTTCCGAAGGCGTCGGTGGCGCCGTGGTCATCGGCCGGCGGTTGCTGCGCGGCGCGACCGGCGGTGGCGGCGAGATCGACTGGATGCGCGTGCCCGATCCGGCCACTGTGGACACCGGCGACCGCTGGCCCGAGGCCGGCGCGCGCTTCGGCAACCTCGTCGACTCGCCCGCCATCGCCAGGCTCGCCCACGCTCACGGCCTGGCCGCGAAAACCGGCCCCGAAGCCGTCGAACAGGCGACAATCCAGAGCCACCACCGCTTTCTCGACGATCTGGCCCGCCGCGTCGCCGGCGGCCTCGCGAGCCTCGTCGCCGTGGCCGACCCGCAGCTCATCCTGCTTTCCGGCGACACGAGCCGGGCCGGCGGTGAGGAGTTCGCCGCGAGAGTCGCGACCAAGCTCCACGAACTGGTCCTGCCCCGCACCCCCGTCGCACTCGCTTCGGTGCAGGGCAACGCGGTGCGCGCGGGCGCGTTGCAGTCCGCGCTCGCCACCGCCCGTGAAGACGTCTTCGGCGTCGTCACCCCCACGCTCCGCGGGCCGAGCCGACCCGCAGAGGACACAGCGGGAGCGCCGCGCACGGCATTCCCGAGCTCTGCCCCGTCCCCGACCGAGTAACCACCATGAGGAGGAGGGTCATGGCCCCCACGACCCGCATCCGGAGGATCGCGCGAAGGCGTGGTTCTCTGCTGCTGTCCGCCGCGGCCGCCGCCACGCTGCTGGCGACCGCCGCGTGCGGCGCGGCCGCGCCGAGCGGCTCGGGCGACGCCGCCGCGCCGCCGAACAAGGACGACAAGCTCACCCTCACCGTGTACAGCAAGTTCACCGACCGCGAGTACGGCGTGGTCACGGCCGCGTTGAACAAGCTGAAGGCCAAGTACCCCAACATCACCATCAACCACGAGGGCAACCAGGACGACGACAAGCTCACGCAGTCGATACGCGGCGGCAACCCGCCCGACGTGGCCATCTCCTTCTACACCGACAACCTCGGCGCGTGGTGCTCCACCGGCAGCTTCCAGGACCTCAAGCCGTACCTGGACCGCGACAAGATCGACGTGAACCAGATCCCGCAGGCGGTGCGCGACTACACGTCGTACCAGGGCAAGCGCTGCGCCATGCCGATGCTCGCCGACGTCTACGGCCTGTACTACAACAAGGACATGTTCGCGGCGCACGGCATCTCCTCGCCGCCCAAGACCACGACCGAGCTGTTCGAGGACGCGAAGAAGCTCACCGAGTTCAACGCCGACGGCTCGATCAAGACGATGGGCTTCATCCCGTCGATGCCGTTCTACGCCAACCAGGCGCAGTACTGGGCCCCGAACTTCGGCGCGCAGTTCATCGGCCCGGACGGCAAGTCGTCGATCTCGTCCAGCCCCGGCTGGAAGGCGATGTTCGAGTTCCAGAAGAAGCTCATCGACTTCTACGGCGGCCACGACAAGGTCGAGAAGTTCAAGGCCGGCCTCGGCGACGAGTACTCCGCCGACAACGGCTTCCAGAAGGGCAAGCTGGCGATGATGTACGACGGTGAGTTCCGCACCGCGTTCATCAAGGACCAGACCCCGACGCTGAACTACGCCACCGCGCCCGCGCCGGTGCTCGACAGCATGGCCGACCACTACGGCGCCGGCTTCGCCACCGGCACGATCATCGCGATCCCCAAGGGTGCCAAGAACCCCGGCGCCGCGTGGGAGCTGATCAAGCAGGTCACGCTCGACACCGACACGCTCGTGGACATGGCCAACGGCCTCAAGAACGTGCCCAGCACCACGGCTTCGCTGTCCTCGCCGAAGCTCGACGCTCCGCCGCAGTTCAAGACGTTCCTCGACATCTACGGCAGCGGCAAGCTGGTCGCCAACCCGTCGACGCCGATCGGCGACGCCTTCCTCAAGGCGGTCAACGACTTCGCCGAGAAGTGGCAGGCCGGTTCGGTACCGGACCTCGACGCCGGCCTCAAGCAGGTCGACGCCCAGGTCAACGACGAGCTGGCGCAGAAGGGCGCCGGCGGATGACCTCCGTCCTAGAAGCCAAGACCCCGTCCGCACCCGCCAAGGTGCGGGCGGGGTCGGCCCGGGCCAAGCGCCGTCGCACGGTGTTCTACTTCATGGCGCCGGCGACGCTGGGGTTCCTGATCTTCTTCGGGTACCCGCTCATCGCCACGATCTACTACTCCTTCACCCGCTACGACCTGATCAATCCTCCACAGTGGATCGGGTTCGACAACTACGTGCGCATGTTCACCAGCGAGCCGCTGGTGAAGACGGCCGCGTACAACACGTTGTGGCTCGTGATCATCCTGACCATCTGCCGGGTGCTGTTCTCACTCGGCGTCGCGTCGGTGATCTCGCGGCTGAAGTCGGGCGTCGGCCTGGTGCGCACGTTGTGCTACCTGCCCGCGCTCGCGCCGCCGGCCGCGGCGACGCTCGCGTTCGTCTTCGTGTTCAACCCGCAGTTCGGCCCGGTGAACCGGTTCCTGCACCTCGTGGGCATCGACGGCGGGCTGTGGTTCAACAGCCCCGTGATGTCGAAGCCCTCGCTCACCCTGCTGGCGCTGTGGGGTTCCGGCGAGCTGATGATCATCATCCTGGCCGCGCTGCTCGACGTGCCGGCCGAGCAGTACGAAGCGGCCGAACTCGACGGCGCCGGTCCGGTCCGCCGGTTCTGGCACGTGACGCTGCCCTCGATCTCGCCGGTGCTGCTGTTCGGCGTGGTCAACTCGATGATCTACGCGCTGCAGTTCTTCACCCAAGCGATCGTGGCCGCGTCCGCCTCGGCGGGCACAGCCGACGTCGCCGGGAACTCGAAGCTGATCGGCGCACCCGAGAACTCGACGCTGACGTATCCGATCTGGCTGTACGTGCAGGGTTTCCGCTACTTCAACATGGGTTACGCGGCGGCGATGGCCGTGCTGCTGTTCATCGTGTCCGCGGCGTTCACGTGGGTGCTGGTTCGGCAGCTGCGTAAATCCCAGCACCAGGAGGAGGGCGCATGACCACCATTTCGGCCCCAGCACCCGCACCGGCGCCGCCCCGCGTCCAGTTCAAGCGTCGTTGGGACAAGCGGCTGGGCTTCATCGCGACGCACGCCATCGGCATCGCGCTCGGTGTGATCTTCGTGCTGCCGCTGCTGTTCGTGTTCCTCACCGCGGTGATGAAGAGCGACCAGGCGATGACGTCGAGCCTGTGGCCCACGGAATGGCACTTCGAGAACTTCGTCGAAGTGTTCAAGAAAGCACCGCTGCTGGAGTACTTCGGCAACAGCCTGCTCTACTCGTCTCTCGCGACGATCGGCGCGCTCGTGTCCGCCATCCCGGCGGCGTACGGCCTCGCGAAGCTCAAGTGGCGCGGCCAGAACTTGTTCTTCATGCTCACGGTGGCCGCGATGATGCTGCCTCCGCAGGTCACGGTCGTGCCGCTGTACGACCTGTGGGTGCGGATGGGTCTCACGGGCACTCTCGTTCCGCTGATCGTGCCGTACTTCTTCTTCGACGCGTTCTCGATCTTCCTGCTGCGCCAGTTTTTCCTTACCATCCCCAAGGATTACCTGGAAGCGGCGAAGATCGACGGCTGCAACGAGTTTCGCGCGATGACCCGGGTGCTGCTGCCGATGGCCCGCCCCGGGATCGCGGCCACCGCGATGTTCTGTTTCCTGTTCACCTGGAACGACTACTTCGGACCGCTGCTCTACACCGGCGAGAACCAGGACAACTGGCCGCTTTCGCTGGCCATCGCCTCGTTCCGCGGCATGCACCACGTGGAGTGGAACCTCACGATGGCCGCGACCGCGCTGATCATGGCGCCGGTGATCGTGCTGTTCGTGTTCGCGCAGAAGTCGTTCGTCAAGGGCATCACGTTCACGGGAGTCAAGGGATGAAGCTGGCAGTCGTCGGTGGCGGGTCCACCTACACGCCGGAGCTGGTCGACGGCATCGCGGGCCGCAGGTCCACTTTGGACGTCGACGAGATCGTGCTGATCGACCCGGACGCCTACCGCGTGGAGACCGTCGGCGGGTTCAGCCAGCGGCTGCTCGACCACGCCGGGCACCCGGCGCGGGTGCGCACCACCGCGAACCTGGAGGAAGGCGTCGAGGGCGCTTCGGCCGTGCTCATCCAGCTGCGGGTGGGCGGGCAGAAGGCGCGGGCGTCGGACGAGACGTTCCCGCACGCGTGCGGCTGCGTCGGCCAGGAGACCACGGGCGCGGGCGGCCTCGCCAAGGCCCTGCGCACGGTGCCGGTGGTGCTCGACATCGCCGAACGCGTGCGCAAGGTCGCGGGTGACGACACGTGGATCGTGAACTTCACGAACCCGGTCGGCATCGTCACGCGGGCGCTGCTGCAGGAGGGCCACCGCGCGGTGGGGCTGTGCAACGTCGCGATCAACCTGCAGCGGAAGTTCGCCAAGCTGCTGGGCGCGTCGACCGACGACGTGCGGCTCGTCCACACGGGACTCAACCACCTGAGCTGGGAACGCGGCGTGCTCGTCGACGGTGTCGACCGGCTGCCCGAGCTGCTGGACCAGCACGCGGAGTTCCTGGGTGAGGAGGTGACCGCGCCCGTCGAGTGGATGCGCCGGATGAACGCCGTGCCGTCGTACTACCTGAAGTACTACTACTCGCACGACGCGCAGGTGGCCAAGCAGCTCACCGAGCGACCGCGCGCCGAGGTGGTGAGCGACGTCGAGGAAGAGCTGCTGAAGATCTACCTCGACCCGGAGCAGGTCACCAAGCCAGACTCGCTGGAGAAGCGCGGCGGTGCGTACTACTCGGAGGCCGCCGTGCAGCTCGTGCACGCGCTGACGGCGGGCGGGCCGGCCGAGGAGCACGTGGTGAACGTGCGCAACGACGGCACGTTCTCCTTCCTGCCCGACGACGCCGTGATCGAGGTCTCGTCCACTGTGGATTCCGAGGGTGCCCGCGCGATTCCCCAGCCGACGGTGGAGCCGCGCTTCGCCGGCCTCATCGCCGCGGTGACGGCGTATGAGAACCTCGCGCTCGAAGCCGCCGTGAAGGGCGGACGCGACCGCGTGGCCGACGCGCTGCTGGCCCACCCGCTCATCGGCCAGTACACGAAGGCCGACCAGCTGGCCGACTCCCTCGTGTCGATCAACCGCGATTTCCTGCCGTGGGCGCGCGGATGAGCGAAGCCGGACCCGCGGTCGTCGCGATCGACGGGGGGAACAGCAAGACCGAGGTGCTCGTGGTGTCGCGCGAAGGCGTCGTGCTCGCCGAATCGCGCGGCCCGGGCGCCTCACCGCAGAACATCGGCGTCGACGGCTGCGTCGCGGCGTTGGAGACGTTGGTGCTGTCGGCCTTGACGTCGGCGGGTTTGCAGACGGCGCGGCCGTTCGGCGTGCACACGTCGGCTTACCTCGCGGGCCTGGATTTCCCGCGTGAGGAAGCGGCGCTGCACGCCGCGTTGTTCGCGCGCGGCTGGAGCTCCACCCTGCACGTGGGCAACGATGTGCTCGCCCTGCTGCGTGCGGGCAGCTCCGACGGCACCGGCGTGGCCGTGGTGTGCGGCGCCGGGATCAACGGCGCCGGCGTCGGCCCGGACGGGCGCGTGCACCGCTTTCCCGCGCTGGGCAAGATCTCCGGTGACTGGGGCGGCGGGTACCGCCTCGGTGAGGAAGCCTTGTGGTGGGCCGTGCGCGCGGAGGACGGCCGCGGGCCGTCCACGGCATTGCAGGCGGCGGTGTCGGGCTTCTTCGGTGTTTCGCGGGTGTTCGACGTGGTGCAGGGCCTGCACTTCAAGGAGATCGACTCCGCCCGGATCCACGGCCTGTGCCCGCTGCTGTTCGACGTCGCCGCCGACGGCGACGAGGTCGCGCAGCAGGTCGTGACGCGGTTCGTGGAGGAGGTCAGCGTGTTCGCCGCCGTGATCCTGCGGCGGCTCGACCTGACCCAGTCGGCGCCGGAGGTCGTGCTCGGCGGGGGAGTGCTGACGGGCGTCGGCCCGTCGGTGATCTCGGAGATCGAGCGGCGCTGCCTGAAGGTGGCTCCGCGGGCGGTGGTGCGCGTGGTCGACGTGAACCCGGTCGTCGGCGCGGCCCTGTTCGGCCTCGACGAGCTGGGTGCCTCCCCGGCGGCCAAGGCCGCCCTCAAGGCGGCCACTCAACGCGCCCCAATGTGGCGTTCGGTGCGTTGAGCGCAACGAACGCCGCATTGGGGCGCTGGGGGCCGGGCCTCAGCCGACGATGTTCTTCCCGGTCTCCAGCACGGACTTGAGGTCGGACAGTACCCAGGCCCAGCCGCCACCGGCGTTCTCGCCCGGACCGGCGTCGACGTTCTCCATCGCCCCCGACACGAGCGCCGCGTGTCCGGGCGCGCCCGTGACGTCGTGGGTCACGGTCAGTCTGGTGCCGGCGGTCTTGGTTTCCTCGATGTCGTAGGTGAGCGTGGTGTAGGGCTCCGCGACGAGGCTCGGGTCCATCAGCAGCTTCCACGTGATCACGAGCTTGCGCGGCGGGTCGGACTCGAGCACCTCGCCGTCCAGCAGGTCACTCGTGAAGCCCGCGTCGATGAACTCCTGCGTCGGCTTGGTGCGGTGCTTGCCGCCCGTCTTGAGGTCGAACTCGGCCAGCCCGGAGTACCCGTACTTCTGCGTCCACTCCGGCTTGGTGATCGCGTCCCAGATCGCCTGCGGCGTCGCCTTGATGTACACGCGGTTGACCTGCACGGTCTTGGTCTCGGTCATTTCGGTGGCTCCCTCTCCAGATCGGTCTTGAGCTCCATCAGCGCCGACACGTGGCGCTCGGTGTACTTGTCGATCCACCGGTCGTGGATCTCCCGGATCGGCACGGGGTTGAGAAAGTGGAGCTTCTCCCGCCCCTCCTTGCGCGTGACGACGAGACCGGCTTCCTCGAGCAGCTTGAGGTGCTTCATCACCCCGAACCGCGTCATGTCCACTTCGGACTCCAGCTCGGTGAGCGTGCGGCCGTCACGCTCGAACAGCCGGTCCAGCAGGCCCCGGCGGGTCGGATCCGCCAGCGCCTTGAACACCAGGTCATCGTCAGGCACTCGCCGAGAATAGGTGACCAAAAGGTCACATGTCAACCCGTGCTCGAACCAGGGTGTGGTGTTTGTGCTGATCAGCGACCGCGGCTGCTCGCCGGCGTCCGGCCCGTCACCCGCTTGAACGCCGCGCTGAACGCGCTCTCCGAGCCGTATCCCCAACGCGAAGCCACGGAAGCGACCGTCCGGCCCTCGGCCAGGTCCCGGGTGGCGCCGGAGATCCGCCGGTGCAGCAGGTAGTCCATCGGCGACAGTCCGACGAGTGCCTTGAACCGCGTCGCGAACACTGTGCGCGACAGGTGCGCCTCGCTCGCCAGGTGGGCCACCGTCCAGCCGAACGCGGGGCGCCGGTGCATCGCGGCGAGCGCGGCGCCGATGGCCGGGTCGCGGAAGCCGGCCAGCCAGGCGGGGCGCGCGTCGGCGCCGAGGAGGCTGCGCAGCACGTGGAGGGACAGGATCTGCGTGAGGTGCTCGCGCATCGCGCCGCCGCCCGGTCGGCCGGCGGTTTCGAACGCCAGCAGCCGCAGCGTCGAGTTCAGGACCTCGGCGGTGTCCGGGTCGGTGATGCGGGCGGAGGAACCGAGGTCCTCCAGCAGCACCGCCGCCGCGGGGTCGGTGAAGTCCAGGGTGGCGCCGACCAGGGCGACGTCGGCGGCGGAACCGGCCCGCCCGTCGTTGCCGGCGAACACGCTGCGGGCCTCGATCGGCGCGACGTCCGGCGTGCTGGCCGTGACGTACGCGGCGTCGCGGCCCACGAGGTAGCAGCCACCCGCCGTCAAGAAGACCGGCGCCGATCCCTCGGGCAGCACCCAGCACGAACCCGCCGTCACGGTGATCACCTTGGGGTGCGAGCCGCCGAACCGCACCGCCCAGTCGCCGCCCGCCGTGAACCGGGCCGGGAGGGCCGGGCGGACGTCGGCCATCGACAGGACGCCGGCGAGGGGATCCGGACGATCCAGCACGAGCTCCGAACGCTCACTCATGGTCCGCACCCTCCGCTCTGCCTAGCGTGGGAAGCACCGAAGAAAGGAACCTCCGTGCAGTACCAACAACTCGGCGCCACCGGAACTTTCGTGTCCAGGATCGCACTCGGCACCATGACGTTCGGCGGCTCCGGCCGGAAGCCGTGGGACGTGATCGGCGGACTGGACCTCAAGGCGGCCGACGAGCTGGTCGGCATCGCCCTGGACCACGGCGTGAACCTCATCGACACGGCCGACATGTACGCCGGCGGCGAGACCGAGGAGCTGCTGGGCAAGATCCTCAAGGGCCGCCGCCGCGACGTGGTGCTCGCCACCAAGGCGTACTCGCGCATGGGCGCCGGCCCCAACGAGGTCGGGCTCTCCCGCGTGCACCTGCGCCACGCGATCGACGACAGCCTCCGCCGCCTGGGCACCGACCACATCGACCTCTACCAGATCCACGCCCACGACCACCTGACCCCGCTCGACGAGACCCTCTCGGCCCTCGACGACGCCGTCCGCCAAGGCAAGATCAGCTACATCGGCACGTCCAACACCTTCGCCTGGCAGCTGGCCAAGGCTCTCGGCGTCGCCGACTTGCACGGCTACTCGCGGTTCGTGTCGCTGCAGGCGTACTACTCGCTCGTCGGGCGTGACCTCGAGCGCGAGCTGCTGCCGCTGGTCAACGAGGAGAAGCTCGGCCTGCTCGTCTACAGCCCGCTGGCCGGCGGCTTCCTCTCCGGCAAGTTCACCCGCGGCAGCCAAGACGCGTCCGGCCGCCGCGCCCAGGCCGACAACCCGCCCATCGACCGCGAGCGTGGTTACGACATTGTCGACGCGCTGCGCAAGGTCGCCGAGCGCCACGACGTCGGCGTCGCCCGCGTCGCGCTGGCCTGGGTGCTCGCGCAGCGCGGCGTGACCAGCGTGATCGTCGGCGCGAAGCGGCCCGACCAGCTGCACGAGAACCTCGCAGCCGTCGACCTGGAGCTCACCGAGCAGGACCTCGCCGAGCTCGACGCCGTCAGCGCGCTGCGCCCGGAGTACCCGGCCTGGACCCTCGACGGCGCCTACCCGTCGCGAACGCCTTAGAGCAAGCCGCCCAGCGGCAGGATCAACGCGATCGACACGACCGAGATCACCGTCTCCATCACCGACCACGTCTTCAGCGTCTGCCCCACGGACATGCCGAAGTACTCCTTGACCAACCAGAACCCGGCGTCGTTCACGTGCGAGAAGAACAGCGAACCGGCGCCGATGGCCAACACCAGCAGGGCGTTGTGGGTCGGGTCGAGGGTGGCGGCGAGCGGCGCGACGATGCCGGCGGCGGACACGGTGGCGACGGTCGCGGAGCCCGTCGCCAGCCGGATCGCCACGGCGACCAGCCAGCCGAGCAGTAGCGGTGACAGGTGGGCGCCGGTGGACAGGTTGGTGATCACGTCGCCGACGCCGGCGTCCACCAGCGTCTGCTTGAAACCACCGCCCGCGGCCACGATGAGCAGGATGCCCGCGATCGGCGCGAGCGAGTCGCTGATGATCGACGACAGCTTCGCGCGGTGCAGGCCCGCCGGGCGGCCCAGCGTGACCATGCCGACGAGCACCGCGAGCAGCAGCGCCACCAGCGGGTCGCCGACGAAGTCGAGCACGCGGCGCACGGCGTTTTCCTTGCCCAGCGGGATGTCCGAGAGCGCCTTCAGCAACATCAGCGCCACGGGCAGCAGCACCGTGGTCAGCGTGGCACCGAAGCTGGGCCGTTCATCGACCTCGGTGCTCTCCGACTCGGGCACCAGGCGCTGCGGCGGGGTGGCGTCGGGCACCCACCGCGCGGCGACGCGGCCGAACAGCGGGCCGGCGATCACCACCGTCGGGATGCCGACGAGCAGGCCGAGCGCGAGGGTGATGCCCACGTTGGCACCGAGCGCGCCCGCCGCGGCCAGCGGGCCGGGGTGCGGCGGGATCAGCCCGTGGAGCACGGACAGGCCCGCGAGCGCCGGGATTCCCAGCAGCAGCACGGGTTTCCCGCTGCGCTTGGCGACCAGCAGCACCACCGGGATCAGCATCACGAGGCCGATCTCGAAGAACATCGGCAGCCCGATCAACGCGGCCACCAGCGCCATCGCCCACGGCAGCCCCTTGCCGTGCACGCGCCCGAGGATCGTGTCCACGATCCGGTCCGCACCACCGGAATCGGCCAGCAGCTTGCCGAGCATCGCGCCGAACGCGATCAGCAACCCGACCGAAGCGACCGTGCTGCCGACGCCGCTTTCGAAGCTCTTCAACAGCTTGTCCACGGGCATGCCGGCCACGAGGCCCAGCACGCCGGAGCCGATCGTCAGCGCCAGCAGCGGGTGGAGCTTCAGCTTGCTGATCAGCACCACGATCACGGCGATGGCGAGCACCGTCGCCAGGATCAGGCGGGTGTCGTGGCCGGTCCAGCCGGCGGCGAGGGTGGTCATGCACGCTCCTGGAACGCGTGAATCGCCGCCTCGACGAGGGCGGCGGGGCTTTCGGTGATCTCCAAGACGAGACCCGGCTCGTCCGGCTGCAGCGGTTCGAGGTCCGCGAGCTGGGAGTCGAGCAGCGACACGGGCATGAAGTGGCCCTTGCGGGTCTGCATGCGCTCGGCGAGCACGTCGCGATCGCCGTGGAGGTGGAGGAACCAGACGTTGCCGCCGGCTCTCAGCTCGTCGCGGTACCGGCGTTTCAGCGCGGACGACGACACGACCCCGCCGGATTCCTGGTGTTCCGCGATCCAGTGCGCGATCGCCTGCAGCCAGGGCTCACGGTCGGCGTCCGTCAGCGCGTGGCCGGCGGACATCTTCTCGATGTTCGCCTTCGAGTGGAAGCTGTCGGCCTCGGCGTACTCCACGCCGAGGCGCTCGGCCAGGGCCTCGCCGACCGTCGTCTTCCCCGAGCCGGACACGCCCATCACGACGATGACGGTCATCCGCACCTCCTTGTGTCCGGAAGAGTCAAACCCAAAAGTAGTACTTATTCAAGAAGAAGTACTACTTAATCGAATCAGAGCGGTAGGTTGGCCGCGTGGGGAGCGACCGGCACGAAGAAGTCCTCGACGCGCTGGGCGCGGCGATCGCCAACGGCGAGCTGGCGCCGGGCGCCGTGCTGCGCTCCGACGAGCTGCAGGAACGCTTCGGCGCCTCGCGCACGGTGGCCCGCGAGGTCGTGCGCGTGCTGGAGACGATGGGGCTGACCACGAGCCGCCGCCGCGTCGGCGCGATCGTGAGCGACCCGGGGGAGTGGAACCACTACGACCCGCGCCTGATCCGCTGGCAGCTCGACGGTTCGGGGCGCGCAGTGGCGCTGCGGACGTTGACGGAGCTGCGCTCGGGCGTCGAGCCGTGCGCCGCGCGGTTCGCGGCGCTGCGCGCGACACCGGAGGACCGCGGGCGGCTGCGTGCGCTGGGCCACCGCCTGGAGGAGACGGCCCGGGCCCGCGATCTGACGACGTTCCTCGGCCACGACATCGCGTTCCACGACCTGCTGCTCACCGCGTCGGGAAACCCGATGTTCGCGCAGCTGTCCTCGGTGGTCGCCGAGGTGCTCGCGGGCCGCACCTCCCACGGCCTGATGCCCGAGGAACCGCAGCCCGAAGCAGTCGCGCTGCACGTGGAAGTCGCCGTGGCCGTGGACGCCGGCGACGCGGACCGGGCCGAGCGCGCCATGCGCGACATCGTGGACCAGGCACGGGACGAAATCGCCGCCGCGGTGTCGAGTAATCTCGGCGGGCAATAACTCGCCAGGCCATCGCGTCGGCGGCATCGAACCACGTTCCCGGGGGGCACTGTGCCGATCGTTACCAGTCCGGCCACAGTCACGGCCGAATGGCTTGGTGGCAACGGTTACGTGCCGCGTGGGGGTCAGCCTGCTTTCGGCCGGATTGGTAACTGGTGAGCGCGGCACGCGCGATCGGCTTGGTGCTCGGCCTGGCGGCCGACGGCGTCCTCGGCAACCCCCGGCACCGCCCGCCCGTCACGGCGTTCCGCCGCGTGGCGACGCTGGGCTCCGGCGCCGCGGTGCGCGCCGGGAGCGGTGTTGCTGTTGGGGCGTCTGGGGAATCCGCCGTCGGTGCGCCCGCCGGAGAGCGCTCCACCACGATGTCCGCTCGCGCCGCCGTCACCGGTCTTGGCCTGGCGGGTGCCGCGGTCGCGGCCGGGCTGTTCGCCGAACGCGCCGTTCGTGACCGGCCCGTGGTGCAGGCCGTGGCCACGGCGGTCACGACGTGGGCGGTCGTCGGTGCCGCCGGTCTCGCGACGCAGGGCACGGAGCTCGCGCGCGACCTCGAAGAGGGCCGGCTCGAACCTGCGCGCGGCACACTGTCCGAACTGGACCCGCGCGTCGCCGACGGGCTCGGCATGATCGCGCTTTCCCGTGCGTCCGTTGAGACTCTGGCCGAGAACACGTCCGAAGTGGTCGTCGCGCCACTGCTGTGGGGAGCGCTCGCCGGCGTGCCGGGGCTGCTCGCGTCCCGGACCATCAGCGTCCTCGCGCGCGGCTCGGCGGGCCACTGGCTGGTCGCCCGGCTCGACGAGCTCGTCCACCTCGTGCCGACGCGGATCGCCGCGGCCCTCACCGTGCTGGCCGCCCCCGTCGTCGGCGGTTCCGCGGGCGGCGCGTGGCGGGCTTGGCGGCGCGACACGATCGCCCACCCGAGCCCCAACGCGGGCCGCGTCGAGGCCGCGTTCGCCGGTGCGCTGGAGATCCGCGTGGGCGGGCGCACGGTGTACCCGCACGGGGTGGTGGAGCTGCCCGTGCTGGGCGTCGGTCGCAACCCCGACGCCGGGCACGTCACGCGCGCGGTGGAGCTGTCGCGGGTGGTCGGCTGGCTGGCGGGCGCGACCTCGGTGACGGTGGCCGTCCTCGTCGGCGCGCGCCGCCGCCGTCGTAGGTGAGTCAGCTGCGCCGCTGAAGGTGCTCCAGCGCGGCCGCGTCCAACGGCCCGCCCCGAGCCGCCAGCTTCCCCGAGATCCGCTCCCGGTCGGTCGGCGTCTTGTTGCCGCCGTACTTGAACTTCGCCTGCACGGACGTCACGGTCAGCTCGATCCCGCGGATCCCCGGCAGCAGCCGCCGGTCCGGCGCGTCGACCGACGACACCGGCGTCCGGCCGCTGCCCGGCTCGAAGTGCCCGAGCTGCCGGTTGAGCACCTCCGCCTTCTCGGCCGGGTCGTCGACGATCCGCACGTCGCAGGCGAGCTGCGCGCTCGCGTAGTACGACGTCGGTACGCCCACGGCCGGGTCGTCCGCGGTGTTCCAGTCCGACGGGATGTAGGTGTACTCGCCGATCACCGTCAGCAGTGCGCGCGGGTGTTCCTCCAGCAGCGGCCACACCGGGTTGGGGCGCGCGAGGTGCAGCCACACGGTGGCTTCGCCGTCGAACGTGAAGTGCGTGGGGACGACCACCGGGAGGTCACGGCCGCGGCCACCGGCCACGAGCTGACCGAAGTCGTGGCCCTTGAGCCACTGCCGCCATTCCGCGTCGTCTCCGGCGTCCCAAGGGTGGATCAGCATGTCACCGAGTATCACCCGGCGAAGTGGCCCCGAGAAAGGGCCAGTTCCGGGCTGGAGCAGGAGACCACTTGCCTACGCCGAGGGAGTGAACTCTTCCTCGTCCTCGGCCAGCATCTCCGCCACGGACTTGCGGCGCGTGCGCTCCGGCTTCTCCGTGGTCAGCGCGCCGCCGGGCTTGAGCTCCCGGATCGTGAAGTACAGCCAGCCCAGGACCGCCATGCTGCCGAACGCCAGCCACTGCAACGCGTAGGAGAAGAACGGCCCCGAGTCCAGCTGCGGCAGCGGCAGCGCGCCGAGCACACCGGGCTGGTTCTGGTCGAGCTGGAAGTAACCGGGCCGGATCTTCAGGCCGGACGAGCGCGCCACCACCTGCGAGTCGACGGTGTAGCTCTGCAGCTTCCCCTTTGTCGACGCATCGGAGAACGCGTCGCGGTGCTTCGGGTCCACCTCGTCGCTGCGCACCCGCGCGACCACGGTGACCTGGCCCCCGGGCGCGGCGGCGTAGGGGAGGACCCCGGACTGGTCGTCGAGCCGCACGTAACCGCGGTCGATGAGGTACACGGTCCCGTCGGCCGCGCGCAACGGCGTGAGCACCTCGAACGCGGCCTCACCCTGCACGGTCCGCAACCGCGCGACGACCTCCGCCGACGGCAGGTACGTGCCCGTGATCGACACGAGGTGCCACTCCGTCTGCTGGCCGGGCGTCGAGCCGGCGGGCAGCAGCTGCGCGACGGGCGCCGGCTGGGCCGTGAACGACGCGGTGAGCGCGTTGTTCTGGGCCTCCTGCTCGGCGTCGCGCCGGAACTGCCAGGGCGCGAGAAGGGTGTAGCAGCAGACGGCGAAGGTGAACACCACCACCGTCAGTGCCAGCCAGCCGGGCCGGAGCAGAAACCGCAACCGCACCCCTTCACGGTAGGCCGTCGTCCCCACGGACCGCGCGGCGACCTCTCCCACCTGTGATTTCGTGCGGGACAAACCGGTCCTAACCGTGCGCGCGGACCCACTCGATCAGGCCGGGCATCGCGCGCTCGATCATCGCGAGCACGTCCTCGAAACCCTCGTCACCGCCGTAGTACGGGTCCGGTACCTCTGCGCCGACCTTCGCCGACGGGTCGAACTCGCGCAGCAGCCGCACCTTCGCCGGATCCTCGACGCGCCCGCGCAGGAAGTCGAGGTGCCCCTCGTCCGCCGCCAGCAGCAGGTCGGCCTCGAGGTCCTCGTCGTTCACCTCCGACGCGACGTGCTGCGTCGGGTAACCGTGCGCGCGCAGCGTCGCCTGCGCCCGCCGGTCCGCGGGCTCCCCGGCGTGCCACGGGCCGGTCCCGGCGCTGGACACCCGCACGGAGTCCGCCAGCCCCGCCTCGGCGAGCTTCGCCCGGAACACCAGCTCCGCCATCGGGGAGCGGCAGATATTGCCTGAACACACGAACACCACTGAAGTCACGGGTCCCGAGTCTGCCGCAACCGTCGTGGGAAGATCCCCTGGTGCCTGCCCTAGCCGAGATCCTCGACGTCCTCGAACGCCACTACCCGCCGCGCCTCGCCGAGAAGTGGGACGCCGTCGGGCTCGTGTGCGGGGACCCGGCGGAGGAGGTCACGCGGGTGCTGTTCTGCGTCGACCCCGTCGAGGAGACGGTGACCGAGGCCGAGGACCTGGGTGCGCAGCTGATCGTGGCGCACCACCCGCTGCTGCTGCGCGGGGTGCACGGCGTGCCCGCCGACACGGTCAAGGGCGGCCTCGTGCACCGGCTGATCCGCGGCGGCCGCGCGCTCTACTGCGCGCACACCAACGCCGACTCGGCCGACCCCGGCGTGTCCGACGCTCTCGCGAACGCCATCGGCCTCACCGTCGACCGGCCGCTCGACCCGCAGGAGCCCGGCGGCCGCACGGGCATCGGGCGGATCGGGCACCTGGCGGAGGCCGAGCCGTTCGCGGTGTTCGTGCAGCGGGTCGCCGAGGCGTTGCCGGCCACGGTGCCGGGCGTGCTGGGCGCGGGGGACCCGGACCGGCCGATCCGCACCGTCGCGGTGTCCGGCGGTGCGGGCGATTCCTACCTCGCGCGCGCCACGGCCGAGGGGGTCGACGCGTACGTGACGGCGGACCTCCGCCACCACCCCGCCGGCGAGCACCTCGCCGCCTCGGGGCCCGCGCTGGTCGGGCTCACGCACTGGGCCAGCGAATGGCCCTGGTGCGGGCAGGCCTCGGCCCTTGTCGCCGCAGCCTTTGCGGGTAACGTCGACAGTCACGTCTCCACGAGGTGCACCGACCCGTGGACCGTCCGCGCGACCCCCGCCAGCTGACTAACGCAAGTCCCCCCCAATTCCACAAGGAGCACCGTGAAGGCCGACCCCGCCGTCCAGCGCCAGCTGCTCGAACTCGCGAAGGTGGACGCCGAGCTTTCGCGCACCGCGCACCGCCGGCGCACCCTGCCCGAGCTCGCCGAGATCGACGCGGGCGAGAAGGCCGTGCGCGAGAAGCGTGACGCGCTCGTGTCCGTGCAGACCGCCGCGTCGGACCTCGACCGCGAGATCGCGCGGCAGGAGAAAGAGGTCGAGTCGGTGCGGGCCCGTGAGGACCGCGACCGCAAGCTGCTGGAGTCGGGCTCGGTCAACGCCAAGCAGATGACCGACATCGAGCACGAGCTGCAGACGCTCGGCCGCCGCCAGAGCGCGCTCGAAGACGACCTGCTGGAGCTCATGGAGCAGCGCGAGGCCCTGGAGCTCGACGCCCAGCGCACCGGCGCCGAGGTCGACAAGGCCGAGGCGGGCGTCGCGGCCGCGATCGAGCGCCGCGACGAGGAGTTCAAGAACCTCGACACCACGCGCGCCCGCCGCGACGAGGACCGCGCGAAGCTGCTGCCGCGCTTCCCGGAGCCGGTGCTCAAGCTGTACGAGCGCGTGCTGGACCACAAGGGCATCGGCGCGGCGCTGCTGCGCGCCCGTCGCTGTGGCGCCTGCCAGCTCGAGCTCGACCGCAACACCATCGCCGAGATCAAGGCGACGCCCGAGGACACCATCGTCCAGTGCGAGAACTGCGGGGCGATCCTGGTCCGCACGATGGAGTCGGGCCTGTGACCGACCGGGTTGTCGTCGAGGCGGACGGGGGGTCCCGGGGCAACCCGGGCCCGGCCGGCTACGGCGCGGTCGTGAAGGACGCCGCCACCGGCGAGGTGCTGGCCGAGCGCCACGAGTACCTCGGCGTGGTGACCAACAACGTCGCCGAGTACTCCGGGCTCATCGCGGCGCTGACCGCGGCGGCGGAGACCGGCGCGTCCATTGTGGACGTGCGGATGGACTCCAAGCTGGTCGTGGAGCAGATGTCCGGCCGCTGGAAGATCAAGCACGCCGCGCTGCAGCCGCTCGCCGCGCGGGCGCGTGAACTCGCGGACGGGTTCGATCGTGTCACCTACATGTGGATCCCCCGCGCAGAGAACTCCCACGCCGACCACCTCGCCAACGTCGCGATGGACAGCGGCACCGGCAAGGCCACCACCCCGGCGCCGGCTCAGGACAAACCGCAGGTCAAGACCACCTCCGGCACCGGTGAGGCCGACCGCGGCGCCAAAGCCGGCTGGACCGGTGCGCGCGGCACACCCACCCGGCTGCTGCTCCTGCGCCACGGCCAGACCGAGATGTCGGTCGACCGCCGCTACTCCGGCCGCGGCGACGTGCCGCTCACCGAGCGCGGGCGCGGCCAGGCGGCCGCGGCGGCGAAGCGGCTCGGCGCGTGGCCCGGGCTCGTCTCCGAAGACGGCGAGGCCGCCCCCATCGTCTCGTCACCCCTGACCAGGACGAAGCAGACCGCGCAGGCCGTGGCTGACGCGCTGGGTACCCGCTTCGTCACGCACCCGGGCCTCATCGAGACCGACTTCGGCCAGTGGGAGGGCCTGACTTTCAAGGAAGCCGCCGACCGCGACCCCGAGCTGCACGGCTGCTGGCTGCGCGACTCGTCGTGCGCGCCGCCCGGGGGCGAGAGCTTCGACGCGGTCCACGAGCGCGTCGACCAGGCCCGCCGCGACCTCATCGAGCAGTACGAGGGGAAGACGATCATCGTCGTCAGCCACGTCACGCCCATCAAGACACTGTTGCGGATCGGCCTCGACGCGGGTCCGAGCCTGCTGTTCCGCCTGCACCTGGACCTGGCGTCGCTCTCGATCGTGGAGTTCTACCCGGATGGCAACTCCTCTGTGCATCTGGCCAACGACATTTCACACCTCTCCTGACCGGGGCTCTGCTGATCGTTTACCGATCCGGCTTCAGCCACGGCGGGTGCGGTCGCCGGACGGGATACCGTCCGGTTGGGTGCCCGCCTGCTTCCGGCCGGATTGGTAAATTGTGGGGCGGATCACGCGCAGGGACGACGCGTGAGCGGGTGCCGATCCGGTATTGGCTAGAGTGCTGTGTCGACCGCGGCGCCGCGGCGCGGGTTCCACCCGGGATCCTCATCAGGGGGGCGCAGGCTCGTGCGTTTCTCGGCAAGCTCTGCGAGTAGAAACAGTGACGAGGTAATGACCGCTAGCGCACTCACCGAAGCATCCGAACGCGACCTCCCCGGCGAGGACGCGCCCGTGACCGCCGTCGGCCTGCGCCACGGCTGGATCGCCTCCGTGCTGGCGGTACTGGCCGGTGTCGCCGCGGTCGCCTGGCACGCCACGCGCTACGGCCACTGGATCGTGGACGACGCGGCCATCACGTTCTCCTACTCGCGCAGCCTCGCCGACGGCCTCGGCCCGGTTCTGCAGCCGGGTGCGCCGCCCGTCGAGGGCTTCTCCGACCCGACGTGGATGGTCCTGCTCGCGGGCGGGAAGCTCGTGGGCCTGTTCGACCACGGCCTGCTGTTCGGCATCCCCGACTACGTGCTGTTCCCGAAGGCGCTCGGCCTGCTGTTCACCGCCGGCATCCTCACGCTGTGCCACGTCGTGGCGCGGCAGATCTTCCCGCGCCACGCGTGGGCGGCCACACTGGCCGTGGGCCTCACGCTGGCGACGATCCCGTCGTTCGTGATCTGGGTGGTCTCGGGGCTCGAGAACTCGCTGTTCGCGTTCGCGGTGCTCGGTCTCGCGGTGCTGCTGTTCACCGCGGTCCGCAAGGAACGCACGCTTTCATGGAAGGTCGCGGTGGGCGCGGGCGTGATCGTGGCGTTCGCCGCGCTGACGCGTCCCGAAGGCCTGATCTACGCCGCCGCGTTCCCGCTCGTCCTGCTGTACGGCGTGCGGCGCGAGGGTTTCTGGGTCAGCTTCCGCTACGCCGTTCTGTCCATTGTGGCCTTCGCGGTCCCGTTCGGCGCGTATGTGGCTTGGCGCCACAGCGAGTTCGGCGGCCGGTTCCTCGCGAATCCGTCGGTGGCGAAGAAACAGGGCCTGCCCGACCTGATGTCGTTGGTGCGGCCCGGAACCCTGATCCTCTACGCCGGTGTCGCCGCCGTGGTCGTGCTCGCGATCGTGGTGATCTGGGCGCTGCGCAAGGCGCCGTGGCGGCGTCCGCTGGCCGCGTTGATCACGCCGTTCGCGCTCGGCGTGATCGCCTTCGGTGTGCTGATGCCCGACTGGATGGCGCAGTTCCGGTTCGCGACGCCGGTGTGGGTGCTGGGCGTGCTCGCGGGCACGTTGTCCTTCGGCGAGCTGCTGCGCACGGTGAAGGTGCGCTGGCGCGCGGTCGCGTCGGTGGTCGTGGTGGCCGCGGCGATCCCGTCAATGGTCGGGTTCGTGCAGCAGTCCGACGAGTTCATCAAGAGCCCCACCGTGCCGGCGTGCCTGATCGCCGACCGCTTCGGCCGTGGCTTCAACACCTACGCCGACATGCTGGGCCTGCAGCAGGCGTCGCTGCTGCTGCCGGACCTCGGCGGCTCGTCGATGACCAGCCGGCTGCAGCTCGTGGACATGGCCGGCCTCGTCAACGCCCCCATCGCGGACCTCACGCACGACGAGAACATGGCGGGCCTGCGCGACTACGTGTTCGACACGGTCAAGCCCACCTTCATCCACTCGTGGGGCCCCTGGGCCGGCGGCAACGGCATCTCCCTCGACCCCCGCATCGACCGCGACTACTACCCGATCTTCATCTACCCCGGCCCCGGCCTCCGCAACGGCGACTGGGTCCGCAAGGACGCGGTCAAGGATCCGGCCAAACTCCAGGCTGTCCAGCACTACGCGGCGACCACGATGATGGACGTCGAGGCCTACCGCTTCGGCAACGGCCTCGACGACTGCGGCCCGACGCTGGAGCCGGGGCAGACCATCCCGCCGCGTTCGTAGCCGGGTCCGTCCCGATCCGTCACGGCAGCACCAGCCACAACGCCGTGGTCGCCGCCGCGAGGGAGACGGGGGTGGTCAGCGCGCCCAGTGCCGTGAACTCGCGCGCGCTCGGCGTGTGGCCGTGGCGGGCCAGCACGCGCCGCCACAGGAGCGTCGCCAGGGAGCCGAGGTAGGTCGCGTTCGGGCCGACGTTCACGCCGATCAGCACGGCCAGCAGCACACCCGTGTTCGGGTGGTCGCCGAGCACCGACAGCAGGATGAGCGTCGCCGGCAGATTGTTGAGGACGTTCGCCAGCACGGCCGCGATCGCGGTGGTGAGGAGCAGGTCGGGGAGTGCCGCCGTCGTCGGCAGGAAGGCCTTGAGGGCGCCGCCGAGCCCGTGTTCGTCGACGGCTTCCACCGTGATGGCCAGGCCGAGCACGAACAGCACCAGCAGCGGCGACGCTTCCGTCACCACCTGCCACGGCTTGATCTTGCGCTCGGCCAGCGCCCGCGAGCTGAGCACGAGCGCCGCCAGCGCCGCGACCCACACCGGTTCGACGTGCACGAGCTGGCCCACCCCGAAGCCCACGAGCATCACGCCGAGCACGACGAGCGCGAACACCGGCGGCTCCCGGTGCTGCGGCTTTTCGGTGCTGCGGGGACCGGCCAGGTCGCGTTTGAAGAAGCGCGCGAACACGGCCAGCTCAATGAGGATCGTGACCAGCCAGGGCAGCGCCATCAGCGCCGTGAACCCGGCGAACGTGAGCCCGGACGCCGCGAACGCGAGCAGGTTCGTCAGGTTGGAGACGGGCAGCAGCGTCGAGGCCGAGTTCGCCAGGTGGGCGCACGCGTAGACGTGGGGTTTCGACTCGAGCCTGAGCCCCTCCGCCGTCGCCAGCACGACAGGCGTGAGCAGGACAACGGTGGCGTCGAGGCTCAGTGCCGCCGTCACACCCGCCGCCGCGACGAAGGTGAACACGAGCAGCCGCTTGGGCTTGCCCCGGCACACCTCGGCCAGCCGGCTGCCCAGCCAGGTGAACACACCGTCGATCGCGGCCAGGTGGCTGACGAGCAGGATCGCGGCCAGGAACCCCATCGTCGGCAGGATCTCGACGACCCGCTGCCACGCGGCCTGCGGCGTCGTGAGCCCGATCGCCAGCACCACCCCCGCGATGGGCACCGCGGCCACCGCCTCGGGCAGCCCACGGGGGCGCACCATCGCGAACCCCAGCGTCACAGCCAGGAGCACGAGGGACACGACCGCGGCGAGGGGTTCGGGCACGCGAGAACGCTAATCGAGCGCGCGGCCGTCCCCCTCGCCGGTGCCTCAGAGAACCGCTGGTTCGGGAATGCCCTTGCCCTTGGCGAGTTCGGCTTCCTTCTCGCGGATCACGGGCAGCACGTTCTTCCCGAAGTGCTCCACGTCTTCCAGGTAGTGCAGGAAACCGAGCAGCAGCAGGTTCGCGCCGCGTTTCTTGTATTCGATGGCGCGGTCCGCGATGTGTTCCGGCGTGCCGATGAGCTGGGTGCGGAAACCGTCGTTGTACTGCACGAGGTCCTTGAACTCGGAGTCGGCCCACATGCCCTTGTTGTCCGACGTGGACTTCCCGGCCTGGGCGACAGCGGAACGGAATCCTTCGACGGCCGGCCGGTTCGCCTTCTCGATGATCTCGCGCAGCACGGCTTCGGCTTCGGAAGCCGTTTCGCGCGCGATGACGAAGCCGTTGAGTCCGAAGCGGACAGTGCGGCCGTCGGCGATGGCGCGGACGTCTTCGACCTGTTCGGTGAAGCCCTCGTAGTCCTTGCCGTTGCTGAAGTACCAGTCGGACACGCGGCCGGCGACCTTGCGCGCGGCCGTGGAGTTGCCGCCCTGGAAGATCTCCGGGTGCGGCCGTCCGGGGGAGACCTCGGGCTTGGGCTTGATGTCGAAGTCGTGGATGCGGTAGAAGTCGCCGCCGAACTCGGCGTGGTCGTTCGTCCAGAGCTCGCGCACGGCGGTGATGAACTCCTCCGTGCGGCGGTAGCGCTCGTCGTGTTCGAGCCACGGTTCGCCCAGTTTGGTGAACTCGTCCTTGAACCAGCCGCTGACGACGTTGATGGCCGCACGCCCGCCGGAGATCACGTCGGCGCTCGCGACGAACTTCGCGAGCACACCGGGGTGCCACAGCCCGGGGTGGATCGCGGCGATCACCTTCAGCCGCCGCGTGGCCAGCAGCAGCGCGAGGCTGAAGCCGGTGGATTCATGCTGGTAGGCGGCGCCGTAGCTGGCGGTGTAGCGGACTTGGGTGAGCGCGTACTCGAAGCCGTTGTTCTCGGCCAGGACGGCGAGCTGCTTGTTGTACTCGTACCCCCAGTCGGTGCGCTGCTCGATGTCGCTGGTGACCAGGCCGCCGCTCACGTTCGGGACCCAGTAGGCGAATTTCAGGGGCTCGTGCAGGTCTGGTGCGGACATGTCGCGAGTGAAACAGCGGCCCTGAGCAGCGTCAACGCACGTCCACGGCTTGAGATCATCCACAAAGGACCTTGCGCTGATCGACTTGAACCGGTCTCGGACGGGACCCGTACTCCCCTTTGTGAAGGGAGCTGGTGGCTCGTGAACCTGATCAACGTCGTGGAGCTCGTGGCGCTGGCGGTGATCGTGACGCTCGGCGTCGTCGAACTGCTCGCCCCGCCGCGCGCCCGTCCGGCGGTGCGCGGGTACGATTCCCAGGCGGACGAGTTGGCTGGACGGTCGCGAATCGGGGTGACCCGGTCCGAGGAAAGTCCGGACTCCGCAGGGCAGGGTGGTTGCTAACGGCAACCCGGGGCGACCCGCGGGACAGTGCCACAGAAAACAGACCGCCTCCGTCCTCGGACGGGGGTAAGGGTGAAACGGTGGTGTAAGAGACCACCAGCACCCCGGGTGACCGGGGTGGCTCGGTAAACCCCACCCGGAGCAAGGCCAAGAGGGAGCTGCCGCTCCTGCGCAGGCGTTTGAGGACGGCCCGTCCGATGCCTGCGGGTAGGCCGCTGGAGCCTGCCGGCAACGGCAGGCCGAGATGGATGACCGTCGCCCGACCGGCCGAGAGGCCGCGTCGGGCACAGGATCCGGCTTACACGCCAACTCGTCCGCCCTGTCCGGGGCGCCTTCTTCCCCGCAACCAGCCGAAAACCCACCGGCATCCCCGCAGACAAAAAACCTACCGCCCGGTAGCATCCCGCCCATGGGCGAAGCAGCCGAAGCGGCGAAGAAGTTCAAGGGCACCTTCGACACCCTCCACTCCCTGATCTACTTCGTCCCCGAAGCCGAGGAGCACCTCACCGCCGCGGGGTTGCGGCCCGGGCGCATGACGTACTTCGCCAGCCGTTCGGCGCCGATGGGAGCCGTGGAAGCCGGCGTGGTGGCCGCGACGTTCTACAACTTCAACCCCGAGATCGTCGAACGCCACATCCCGCGCGCGTGGACCCTCGCCGAGCCCGAACGGATCATCGAGGCCCGCTTCAGTGCCGTCGACGCCGCGCTCACCAGGCTCCTCGGCGACGAGGTCCACGCTGAAACCACCGCCGAAGCCGCCGAGCTCGCGCGGGAAGCCACGGGCGGCTGCGGCCCCGAAGGCCGGGCCCTTTACGCCGGCCACGCGAGCCTCGCCTGGCCCGAGAAGCCCCACCTCGTCCTCTGGCACGCCCTCACGCTCCTGCGCGAGCACCGCGGCGACGCCCACGTCGCCGCCCTCATGCTCCACGGCCTCGACGGCCTGGCCGCCCTCGTCACCCACGTCGCGAGCGGCGCCGGCTTCACGCCCGAGATGGCCAAGAGCACGCGCGGCTGGAGCGACGAGCAGTGGGACGCCGAGGTCGCCCGCCTGGCGAACCAGGGTGTCATCGGGGCCGACGGCGACCTCACGGACCAGGGCGCCGACCTCCGCGAGCGCGTCGAGGCCGCCACGAACGCGGCCTCCGAAGGCCCGTGGCGGCACCTGGGTGGGGAAAAATCCGCCCGCCTCGCCGAGCTGTGCCGGCCGCTGAGCCGCGCCGTCGTCAAGGCCGGGGCGTTTCCCCGAGCGGTGACGTCTTCCCGATAAGGCACCTCTCGTGCCCGATGTCCGGCATCACGCTATGTAGTGAAAATCCTGGCCCGGCTTGCGCGTATCGTGACGAGCGCCTCACTGCTCCCGGCGACCCTGGGGCAGGGCGGCGGTGACACTGCGGGCTCGCTCGGGGAGGCCGAATGGGGCATGCCACACTGGTTGCGGCCGGATCCCGACCACTTGGGAAGCACCGAGAGTGAGCAAAATACTCCCAGCAGGGTGAGTTCGTGGGTCCACTGCGAAATCCGGGTGGCCGGGGTTAATCCCAAGCACCCTTGCCACCATGATGGAGGGCGAGGAATTCTGACCAGACGACCCCTGCCTCCGCCCGTGTCCACAAGTCGACATTACACAGCGCGCTTTGACCACTACCCCTTGTGACGCCATGATGTTGTTCGAAGCTTCGCCGAAGCCAGAACCGCGCGGGACCGTCCGCGCACCGGGAGTAACGCGATGATGACCATGACCACCCTCGAGACGCTGGCTGCCGGCGAACTCGGCACCGGAAACGTCCGAAACTGGTTGCTCGACAACATCGTCCCCCTGGTGTTGCTCGCCGTCGCGCTCCTGCTGCTCTGGCTCGGTGGCGGCAAGGGTGACAACGCCGGTGTCATGCGCAGGCTCGCCGGTGTCGTCATCGCGCTCGCCATCATCGGACTCGCGGTCAGCGGCGCCGGCGTCAACGTGGGCCAGTGGATCGCCGGCCTGTTCACGGGCTGAGGCGGAGCAGGCGTGCGCATCAGGACGGATGACGAGGTCTATCGGGTCGACGCCGTCTGGCTCGGCCCGCCGAAGGCGACTTTTCCCTGGAGGGCCCGCTACGTAGCGTGGCTCATCGGCATACCGGTCTTCCTGGTCGTGCTCACCGTCGAACGGTGGGCCGGCTGGAGCTTCGGGTTCTTCTCCACGGCGTGGGCTTTCGTGGCCACGATCGTGATCACCCGGTTGATCACCGCCAAGATCAGCCACGAGCGCCCGCTGGGCGCGGTGATCGCGATGGCCGGCCGAGAGCTCAACACACCGCGTGAGAAGGCCGCGGGCACGGGCGGCGCCGTCAGCGCCAGCCGCATCCGCGTGCGGGCCGAGCGCCCGCTGCCGAAGCACAAGAGGAGGCGGCAGTACCGGCACCACGGCTACGGCCAGGGCGCCGGAGTTACGGCCGGAGCACAGGGAGCACCACGAGCGCGCCGGAGCCGCCCTGCGGCTCGGGCCGGGAGGTAGTCGTTGTTCGGTCGCGGCGGAAGCCGAGGAAAGCGGGATCGAAGCGTGCCCACGGGCGCCTGGGAAACCCCGCAGCAGGTCCGGCAACCCTCGCCGAGGAACAACTCCTCGGCGGGCAAGAGGCTGCCCGGTGAGCAGGCCATACCCGCGTACACGCCGTCGATCGCGGCGCGCAGCATCGACGGGCACCTGCTGCGCACCGGGCACGAGGTGTACGCCTGGTACCGGCTCGCGCCGCAACGGTGGTCGTTCCGCTCCGACTCGCAGCGCCGCGACCTGATCGCAGCCATCGCGGGCCAGTACGCCGAGCTGCAGGGCCGCTGGCTGCACCTGCGCGTGACCAACCGGCCGTACCCGATCCGCATGTGGGCCGAGGCCCACGTGCACAACGCCGTCGGCCGGCCGCAGGACGTGCCGGGCGCGCTTTCCTTCGACGACTACCTCATCGGCGAGCAGCAGCAGCTGATGGGCCGTTCGATGGCGGAAAAAGAGGTCTACCTCGGCGTCCAGGTGCAGACCCGGCGCATGGTCGACCGCGCCGTCGAACGCGCGGCCCCCGTGCTGCGCAAGATCCTGCCCGAGGCCGTCGACGCCGAGCTGGTGGCGCTCGACTCCGAGGTCGAGCACCTCGACCAGGTCATCGGCACCGCCGGGCTGGAAGGCCGCCCGGTGCACGCCGAGGAGATGTCCTGGCTGATGCACCGCTCGTGCTCGCTGGGCCTGCCCGCGCCGCGCAACATGCCGGCCGTGCCGGGCGCCGCCTGGGAGCCCGAGGACCTCGCCAGCTTCACCGACGCGGCCGACTTCCACGCCGACCCGTACGCGCCCACGGTCACCGTCCGTGGCCGCACGGGGTCCAACGCGGGCGTGTCGCGGCACCTCGCCGTGCTCACCGTCGGCCAGATGCACGGCCTGCAGATCCCCGAGGTCGACGACCCGTGGATCCAGCACGCCGACCGCCTGCCTGCCGCCGTCGAGGTGTCCGCGCGCATCTACGTGCGCCGGCCCGAAGAGGTCGCGGGTGAGCTGCAGCGCCAGATGAACAAGGTGCGTTCGCAGGTCAAGCATTACACCGACGAGCACGAGCTGGAGCCGCCGCAATCGCTTGCGCGCCAGGCCGGGCGTGTGCTGGAGATCGACGACGAGATGACGTCGGGCTTCACCGCGCTGGCCACGCGGGTGCGCTCGTGGTGGCGCCTGGCCGTGTCCGGTCCGACGGAGCGTGACGCGCTGCGCCTGGCCCAGCAGCTGCTCGACCTGTACAAGCCGAAGGTCGCGATCGAGCACCCCGAGGCCCAGTACGCGATGGCGCGGGAGTTCATCCCGGGTGAGCCGCTGGCGTCGGCGGCGTACATGCGCCGCGGCTCGGTGGTGTGGACGGCGTCGGCCGTGCCCACGGCCACCGCGGAGGTCGGCGACCGGCGCGGCATCCTGCTCGGCGAGACCGTGACCGCGACCCGTCGTCCGGTGGCGTGGGACCCGTGGATGGCGCAGGAGATCCGCGACGGCTCGGGCCTCACCGCGATGGTGGCCGGCCTCGGTGGCGGCAAGTCGTTCCTCGGCGGCGGCATCGTCTACAAGACGCTGCGCGCCGGGGCGCACTGGACGATCCTCGACCCGTCGGGCCCACTGGCTCGGCTGTGCGACCTGCCGGAGCTGCGGCCGTACGCGCGGCCGATCAACCTGCTCAACGCGCAGCCCGGCATCCTCAACCCGTACCGCGTGGTGGCCGACCCGCTCATCGAGCACTTCATGGACGAGGACGACCCAGAGCGCTCGTGGCGCCGCGAAAAGGCGCTCGCCGGCGCGACCCGGCGGCGGCTGGTCCTGGACGTGCTGTCGGGTGTGCTGCCGTACGAGGTGTCGCGCATGGCGCAGACGCGGATCGTGCTGCTGCGTGCCGTCCGTGCCGTCGGCGGTCGCTTCGACGCCGACCCGGGCCAGGTCATCGACGCGCTGCGCCGCGACTCGAGCGAGCACCACGAGCACGCCGTCGTCGTCGCCGACTTCCTCGACGAGATGCGCGAACGCATGGCGCTGCTCATCCCGGAACGCGACGCCGACCCGTACTCCGAGACGCGCGACGACCGCATGACCGTGCTGACCATGGCGGGCCTGACCCTGCCCAAGGACGGCGTGCCGCGCGAGTACTGGACCGACGCGGAGTCGCTCGGCGTCGAGATGCTGAACCTCGCGGCGTGGCTCACGCAGCGGTCGGTGTACGAGAAGCCGAAGGAACAGCGCAAGGGCGTCTGGATCGACGAGGCGTTCTTCCTGTCCGAGGTCCCGACCGGCCGCGTGCTGATGAACCGCTTCGCGCGTGACTCGCGAAAGTGGAACGTCCGCGTGCTGCTGTCGTCGCAGATCCCGGCCGACTTCCTGAAGATCCAGGGCTTCGTGGCGTTGCTGGACTCGGTCTTCGTCGGCCGCCTCGACGACGACGACGCCCAGGCGGATGCGTTGCGCCTGCTGAAGGTCCCGGTCGGCGTGGGCTACGAACAGGTCGTCGCCGCCCTCGGCCGCCGCCCCGGCGCCCAACGCGGCACGGAACGCGACGTGGAACCCCGCCAGTTCATCTTCGGCGACGGCGCCGGCGGCGTGGAACGCATCCGCGTCGACTTCTCCGGCCCCCACCTCGACCAGCTGCGCTCGGTCATGGACACCACCCCGGGTTCCCCCGACGCACACACCAAGCCGGGCGCCGCCCTCGTGCTACCCCACGAGGAAGCGCCCGCCCCCTACGTCCCCACCCCACCGGAGGACGACGAGCTGGAACAAGACTTCGAGCTCCAGGCCGAGCTCGAAGTCGGCCTGACCGACGAGCAGCTCCTCGGCTCGCCGGACCCGCTCGCGTCCGAGACCGGCGAGGTGGAGGGTGCGGTGCACAACGGAAACGGACAACCTGCCAACGGACACTCCCCGGACCGGCACGCCCGGGCCGGCGGCAAGGGTGGTACCGGCAGGGATGCCGCGTGAACACAGTCTGGACGCTGGCGTTCGTCCTGTCGTTCGCCGCCGGCTGGCATGCCCTGAAGCGGCGCATCAAGGAAGGCCCCAAGCCGGGCGGGCGCCGGCAGCCGAGCCGGCGGGCCGCGATGCTCGCCGTCATCACGATCCTCGGCCTGCAGACGGTGCTCATGGCGCCGTCGGCCAACGCCGCGGCCTGTGGTGAGTCGCCGAACCCCGAGCGGCCGGGCTCCGGCATGGTCGGCGCGATCGACCCGCCGGAAGGCCACGGCGAGCCGGGCAGCGCGTACATCGACTACAGCTACGCGGGCATGGTCTGGAACACCTACCAGACCAACTGCACGGCGTTGTCCGCCATCGCCTCGCCCAGCTCCACGATCGACACGTGGGCGGGCAACCAGCTGTTCAACGTCGGCAAGAACATCGTCGGCGCCACCAACTCGCTGCACTACACCGTGCTCGAGGGCGGGCTGCTGAACCCGATCTACAACGCGGTGAAATCGGGCGCGGAGAAGGTCTACAACAACATCTACGCGCAGCTGTTCGGGCTCGTCGCGCTGATCCTGTCGATCCTGTTGTTCCGCCAGATCTGGCGGGGTGACCTCGCGGCGGTGAGCAAACGGGCCCTGTACGCGCTCGCGGGGGTGTGGCTCGCGGCGTCGTCGCTGGCGATGCTGCGGTACTTCGACCCGATCGACAAAGCGATCGTCCAGACCACCACGAACATCCAGGCGGGCTTCGTCGACGAGAGCTCCGACCGGATCGTGCGCGACATCCTGCCGACGAACCTGCACACGCAGATCGTCTACGACAACTGGCTGCGCGGGGAGTTCGGTTCGCCGACCGCGCCGCAGGCCGACCAGTTCGGCAAACCGCTGCTCGACGCGCAGGCGTTCACCCGCGACCAGCTCGTGAACGGAGACGACGGCAAGCAAAACGTCGTCGACGCCAAAAAGGCCGCCTTCAAAGACATCTCCGGCAAGCTCGGCCCCGCCACCGGCTACTTCACCGGCGAGTCCGGCGGCCGCACCGGTGCCGGGTTCCTGGCGCTCGGCCAGAGCATCGTCTACTCGCTGTTCCAGTTGCTGGCCAAGGCTTCCGTGCTCCTGGCGCAGGTCCTGATCCGCCTCTTCACGCTCACCGCGCCGCTGATCGGTCTCGTCGCGCTGCTGCACCCGGACATCCTGCGCCGCGTGCTGAAGGTGGCCGGCGGGATCGCGTTCAACCTGGTGGTGCTGTCGGTGCTCGCGGGGGTGCACGCGCTGCTGCTGCAGGCGATCTTCGACGCGGGCAACTCGCTCAACCTGCTCACACAGATGGTGCTCGCCGGCCTGATCACGGTGCTGCTGTTCCTCGTCGGACGGCCGGTGCGGCGGCTGTGGCAGATGGTCGAGATGTCCGTCAACGTGGTGGGCGCGGCCGTGCCTTCGCCCAACGGCGGCATTTTCTCCCGCTTCCGCAAGAAGGCCGGGCCGACGCCGCAGGACGAGTTCTGGCAGAACGTGCGCGAGACCGACGACGTGGTCGACGGCGAAGCGCGCGGCCCGATGGGTGCGACCGTCGGCGGCGGGCGCTACCGGCCGGAGGCCGCGGTCTTCGCCAGCGCGCAGCGGCTCGACAACGGTTCCCGCTCCGCGCGGCCGGCCGCCGCGTGGTCGGGCGCGCCGTGGCCCGGCGCCGTCGGCTCGGCCGGCGAGCGCGCCGCGCTGACCTCGGGCGGCGGGGGAGCGCCGGTGTTCTCGCAGTACAACCCGGTCACAGGCGAGCCGGGCGACTACGCGGTCGGCGGCCGTCGCGTGCCGACGCAGGAGAGCCGGCGCGTCGACACGTCGCCGGTGGCCGACCGGCGCTGGAGCGACGAGCAGGAACCCGTGGTCGTCCCGTCGCGGATGAGCTCGTCGGATCGGGGCTACGCGTCGCCGGAGTCGATTCCGGAGCAGGCAGGTGTCTACACACCGCCGGGCATCCGCGCGCAGCCGCGCCGGGTCGACCCGGAAGTGGTCGCGGGCAAGCCCGTTTTCGTGCTGTACCGGCCTTCCCGTGGCATCGAGGTCCGCGACACCGACCAGCTCATGGGGCGGTGACGCGTGCCGATCCGCACCAACCGCGGCCGGACCGCGGTCTACCGCCGCCTGTGGGGCTACCCGCTCCGCTCGCCCCGGCACCTCGTGGGCACGCTCGTGTTCCTGGCGATCGTGGTCACCGCGCTCGGCATCGTGCTGCCGAAGGTGATGGGCAAGCCGGCCACCGCGACGCCGGGCGCGCCGGGCAGCACTTCGGTCGCCACGACCACGTCGCCGCCGCCGGGCCTCGCGGCACCCGTGCCGACCACCGCGACGCTCCCGACGCGGCTGTCGAGCCCACTGCTGACCCCGACGTCGGCGGCGCCGAACCCCGAGGCCATCAACGTCGCCAAGCAGTGGGCCACGGCGTGGGTCAACCACCCGGCGGGCATCACCAACGCCGACTGGCTCAACGGCATGCGCACCCTGACCACCGACGAGTTCCTGCCCCAGATGTCCACTGTGGACCCCGCGAACATCCCGGCCACGCGCGTGACCGGCGACGCGACGGTCCAGTCCTCCTACACCAGCTCCGTCGTAGTCCTCGTCCCCACTGACGGTCCGAAGCTGTCCATCACCGTGGTCAACACCGGCGCGGGGTGGCGGGTTTCGGACTACGACCAGGCGAGCTGACACGGTGAAGATCGCGATCCTCGTCGCGGTGCTGGTCGCTGCTGTCTTCGCGACGGTGCTCACCGCGAGCACCGTGACGAAAGTCGTGGTGGACCAGCAGGAAGCCGCCGCGGGCGGCATTCTCAACACCTCGTGCGACGCCGCGATCGGCCCCACGCAGCCCGGCCAGCCGGAGACCGGGGCGGCGCAGGCGCAGAACCTCGACAACGAGCAGCGCGGCATCGTCTCGCTCATCATCTCCATCGGCAAGCAGCGCAGCCTCGCCCCGCGCGCCTGGCAGGTGGCGATCCAGGCCGGCATGACGGAATCACACCTGCACAACCTGAACTACGGCGACCGCGACTCGCTCGGCATCTTCCAGATGCGCCCGTCGATGAACTGGGGCAGCGTCGCGCAGGTCACCGACCCGAACTACGCGATCAACAAGTTCTACGACGTGCTCCTCGCCGTGCCCGACTGGCAGAACAAACGCCCGGGTGACGCCGCGCAGGCCGTGGAGCGATCGGGTTTCCCCGACCGCTACCACAAGTGGGAAGCCATGGCTTCCGTGCTGATCGAGAACCTGGGCCAGGTCGTCGACGCGTCCGGCTGCGGCCAGGGCCTCGGCGCCGCGCTCCCGCCCAGCCAGGCGGCGGCGCAGGCCATCAAGTTCGCGCTGGGGGAGCAGGGCAAGCCCTACGTGTGGGGCGCGACCGGTCCCGACGCCTACGACTGCTCCGGCCTCATGCTGCGCGCCTACGAGTCGGCCGGCGTGATCCTGCCGCGCGTCTCCCAGGATCAGTACAAGGCCGGCGCGATGCTCCCGGTGCGCGAGGCGCAGCCCGGTGACCTGATCTTCCTCGCGACCGATCCGGCAGATCCGTCCACCATCCACCACGTGGCCATGTACCTGGGCGACGGCAAGATCGTCGAGGCCCAGCAGACGGGCGTCCCCGTGCACGTGCGCCCCTTCTCCTTCGACGAGGCCGAAGTGGTACCGCAGGCGGTGCGCCCCGGCGTCTAGCATGGAGTTCGGGAGTCACCGGCTCTTGACACGGACCGGGGTGACCGCTAAGGCGCTGGACCGGCGCCGCGGATTCACCCGAAGTCGCGGCCTGTCCACGAGCACGCGGCCGCGCGCTGGCAGAGGATGACACACGTGGCACGGAAATTCGGCAAACGAGGCAAGCCCGGCCAGGGCGAACCCCAGGACCCGGCGACGTTGTTCGGTGCGCCCCAGCCCCCGCGGCAGGCCGCGCACCCCGCGTCGAGCACCCCTCTGGCCGACCACCTGGCCCACGGCTGGCCCGGCGTCGACCCCGGGTACGTCGTGCTGCCGCGGTCCTTGGCCGAGGGCATGTCGCTGCCCTGGCAACAACAGATGGCGGCCCTGCTGGCCCAGTTCCACGCCGAACACGCCCAGCTCGCCTGGCCGATCTACCGCGTCGTCCCGTCGCGCTACGAAAAGCTCGTCGACCTCGACGAGGAACAACTGGCCGAGGCCGGCTACCTCGTCGAAATCGACACCGAAGGCGAGATGATCTACCGCGAACGCAGCGGCCGCAAGGTCGACGACCCCCTGAACACGACCGTCCTGGTGTCATGCCTGGACCCGATTCCCAAGCCCACGGCGCGCCCTGCCGCTCCCGCCCCCTCCCAGCCTCTGCGCGCGCCCGCACCCATGAACATCGGCCCGGCCCCGGTGTGGCGGACGGTGCCGCACCCAGGTGAGGGTGAGGTTCCGGGGGTTTCTGGTCCTGGTGCTGGTGTTCCGGGGGCTCCGGGGTTCGGCGCCACTGGGCCTGGCGCTCCGGGTCCTGCGTCAAACCCTGGCCAGAACCAGAACCAGAGCCACGGCTCGGGCTCTGGCGATCCTGGCGCTCAGGTTCCTGGCGCTCCGATTCCTGGTGGTCCGAACCCTGCTGCTCCCGACCCGGCGCAAGGCAGTCAGGGCCCTGTCGGCCCGGGCCCTGGCGCTGCTTCGGCTCCTGCTACCTCAAACCCTGGCCCAGTCCCGGCCGACCCTGTCTTCCAGACGCCAACCCCCGGACCATCGCACCTCGGTTTCAACCCGACTCCTCACACCGCACCGTCGCCCGAACCAGCCGGCTGGCAACACTCCGCCGCAGTTCACCCTGGCGGTTCAACCTTCGCGACCGGCGCCGTCGACCCGACCACAGCGACCTTCGACACGGGCTCTCCGGCCATCGGCGGCGGTCCGAACTTCGCCGGAGGACCCCCAGTCCCAACCGCGGCACCCGAGACTGCTCAGACACCGTCGGCGCCGGTGCCTGTCGTGCCTTCTCAAATCCCGGTCTCCACCCAACCGCAGTGGACCTCGGCTCCCCAGCCACCACCGGCTCCTCCGGCCCCCCAGCCGCCGATCGCCCAGACGCCCGAACCCGGCCTGCTCCCACCCGAGACCCCGCCCGCCTCGGAACCGGTCACGCACCCCGAGCCCCTTCAGCCGCCTCCTCCTGCGGAGCCCGAGCCCGTCCAGACGCTGGCTCCGCCTGCGGAGCCCGAGCCTGCGCAGACGCTATCCCCGTCGACGGAGCCCGAGCCTGCCCGGACTTCAACGCCCAACCTCGCCGACTCGCCTACCGGCGCCGTTCCTTCGGCGCCTCCGGCAACGACGCCCGCGCCCGCCCCGGCGCCCACCGCGGAAGCCCCGACGCCGACCCCAGACACTCGGCCGGCTCCTGCCGAGCCTCCAGCGAAGGCTGCGATCCCGGCCGATGCGCCGGCGACCGCGCCACCGGCGCCAGAACCAAACCCGGCCAGCAGTGCTCCCTCACTCGAGCCGACCTCCGCGGCCGGGTTGCCGGAACCCTCCGAGGCCCCCAACGCCGGCACACCGGACCTCGGCGAACCCGTAGCACAGATTCCCGAGCCAGCACAAGCCCCGGCGGGCTCTTCGCCGCAGCTGAATGCTGACCAACCGCCGCGACAGACCGAACAGCCGGAGCCAACACCGCCACCCGCACCTTCGGCCGAACACCCGCCATCGACTGATCAGCCGACGTCACCGGGGACGGAACCTTCCCCGCAGTCGCAAATCGCCCTCACCGAGCGGCAGCTGTCGGACCGGTCGTCGCATGCGGGCGAGCAGTCGCCGGCGCCACTGGCGACCGAGCCTTCGATGCGGACCCCTGCCGAGCAGGCAGAGCCGCAGCCGCTGGACCGATCGCCGCTGGTGGAGGAGCAGCCCCAGGCGTCTCCGGCGAACGAGGCGTCGCCTGATCAGGGGGCGGCCGAGGCCACCGAAAGCGGGCTGCAGTCTGCGATTGAGGAGGCTTCGCCGCAGGTTGAGGTGCCGCAGCAGGCTGAGGCGGCTTCTGTCGTTGCGGCGGGTCAAGCCGAAAGTGCTGAACCGCCCGCGCCGACTCCGCATGCCGAAGCATCCGAGCAACCGGCGGATGCGGAGGCCGACTCAACACCGGTGCCCTCCACGACTGAGCCGGAGCCGGCCGCAGCGGTCGGTCAGCCGATGTCACAGAGCGCGCCGCCGGAGCAGCAAGTTCCGAGCGCGGAGCATGAGCCGTCTGGTGCGAATGCAGGGTCGGCTGACCAGGAGATCGAGCGCCCGCAAGAGGAGTTCCCGCCGGCGCAGCAGGGCCCCGCACCGGCGCAGGTCCCTCGGGCTCAGCCTCCGGCTGCGCAGTCGGAGCACGTCGCTGGTCACCCGCACTACAGCGAGCCGGCAAGCGGCGGTGCGCCGGATGGCAGTGTGCTGCCACAGCAACCTTCGTCGCCTCAGCCGACCCAACCGGCGGCTGGTGCGCTGCAGCCGCCGAGCGAGGCAACGCCGCAGTGGACCGGCCAATCGAGCGCAGTGCAGCCGCACTCTGGCTGGGCCCAGCCTCAGACGGGAAGCGAACAGCAGCCGAGCGGTCAGTGGAGCCAGCCACAACCGGGCGGGCCTTTGCCGGGCGGTGCACAGCCGCAGTCTGCGGGCGCCGTCAGCGGGGCGCCCCAGCCGGGTGCGCCGCAGTCCGCTGGCGCGCAGCCCGATGCAGCCACGAGTGGATTGCCCCAGCCAGGCGGAGTGCAAGGCCCCGATGGGCAACCGCCGGCCGCCCCGGTCAGTGGCTCGCCCGAACTGGGTGCGCAATCGGCGGTTCCAGGAAGCGGCTTGCCACAGCCAGAGGGACACCAGCCGCCGGCCCCGGCGAGCGGCGTGCCGCAGCCGGGCGCACAGCCGGAGGTGATGCAACAAGCGGCTTCGGTCAACGGCTTGCCCCAGCCGAGCGGAGTGCAGGGACCTGGCGGGCAACAGCGGTCCGGCCCGGTGAGCGGTTCGCCGCAACCGGGCGCACAGCCGGAGGCGGCGCAGCCGGCCGGTCCGGTGAGTGGCGTGCCGCGGCCGGGCGCACAGCCGGAGGTGATGCAACAAGCGGCTCCGATCAACGGCTTGCCTCAGCCGAGCGGACTGCAAGGACCCGGCGGGCAGCCGCCGTCCGGCCCGGCGAGTGGCTTGCCGCAACCGGGTGCACAGCCGCAGGTGCCCCAACCGGCGCCCCCGGTGAGTGGCTTGCCCCAGCCGGGTGCCCAGCCGGAGGGACAGCAACCAGCGGCTCCAGTGAACGGCTTACCGCAACCGGGTACACAGCCCGATGGACAACAGCCGCCTTCCCCGGCGAGCGGCTTGCCGCAACCGGGTGCGCAGCCCGATGGACAACAGCCGCCTTCCCCGGCGAGCGGCTTGCCGCAACCGGGTGCGCAGCCCGATGGACAACAGCCGCCTTCCCCTGCGAGTGGCTTGCCGCAGCCTGGCTGGGGCCGGCAAGAACCGCGAGCCTCCTGGCCCGAGCTGCCCCAACCCCAAACACGGCCCGCGCTGGGCCCCGACGGTCGCCCCCTGCCGGTGTTCCCCGGTCACGAGACCGGGCCCGTGGCGCCGCCACCTGCGGCGGCGCGGGTGTATCGCGCCGCGCCGCCGGTGTTTCCCGGGAAGGAGCCCGTGGTGCCGGTGGTGCCGGAGGTGAGCCGGCCCGTTGAGGAGAAGCCGGGGTTGCCGCAGCCGTCGTCGATGGAGAGGAAGTTGGCGGGGCAGCAGGGGCAGGCGGCGGGCGCCCAGGTGAGGGAGGTGCCGCTGGGGTTCTCGGAGCAGACGGTCCAGGGGCAACAACCGAGCGCACCCCCACCCCACCCCGCCGACGACACCCCCACCCCACCCCGCGGCATCCCCCAGGTGCGCGGCTGGTTCGACCAGCACCCCGACAACCCCAGCACCGCACCGCAAACCGCCACGCCACCCAACAGCGACGACCCCGACGGCGGCGAGTTCGGCCCCACCGGCGACCCGACCGAGATCCCGTTCCGCTGGCGCAAGTGACCTGCCGGATGTCAGGCTGGACGCATGGCTGACGACCCCAACCCCGACCCCGGCTGGTACTACAACACCCGCACCCACGAGGTGGAACACCTGGAACGCAGCCGGAGCATCGACCTCCTCGGGCCCTACCCCGACGAGGCCACTGCCCGCCGCGCCCTCGACATCGCCCGCGAGCGCAACCGCCAGGCCGACGCCGCCGACCGCGAATGGGACGGCGACTGACCACCCGCCCCGCCCGGCCGGGTATATCCGGCCCGGCCCGCTGACGTCCGCCCGCGCTCTCCGGCGAGCCTGATCGAGGCCCGCGAAGGTCGGCGCGGCCCGACCAGGCCGATACGCCGCCGCGCAGGACAGGTCAGCTCAACGCAGACGGAATCGCAGCCGAGACCGGAGCGGTTAGCGCAGGCGCGACTTCGCCCCAACTGGCAGGTACGGGGGCAAGGCCAGCAGGGACGTCGGAACCGCCGCCGAAACCAGAGCTGATAGCGGAGTCGTCAGTTCGCCCGCCAGCAGAGGGCCTGGTCCGCCGGCGAAACAGGGGCTGATAGCGGAGTTGCCGGATCGCCCGCCCGGCACGCGCTTCCGGGGCGGGCCAGCAAAGGCGCCGGTCCGCCGGCGAAACAGGGGCTGATAGCGGAGTTGCCGGATCGCTCGCCCGGCACGCGCCTCTGGGGCGGGCCAGCAAAGGAGCCGGTCCGCGGGCGAAACAAGGGCTGATGGCGCAGTCGTCAGTTCGCTCCGGCCGCGACGTCGCAATCCTGGGCATGCCAGCAGGGCGGCCGCAATCGTCGGCGAAACAGGGGCTGATAGTGCAGTTGTCAGTCGGCCCGGCCTGCTCGTCGCCGCTCGGGGTCGCCGGCTCAATGTGCGGAGTCGCCGCCGAAACCGGCGCAACGGGGGCTACAGCAACCTCTGGCCGGCACTTTGCTGCCGTGTCCGGCTCAGCGCACTGACGCACAGCCGATGGACCGGCCCGAGACGTCGCCGCGCGAGTGCAGTCGCCAGGTCGACGCCGCCGACCGCGAATGGGACGGTGACCGACCACCAGCCGCGTCGGGCCAGGTCATCCGGCCTGGCCCGACGGATCCTGGGTCAGTCCGGCCCGCTGTCATCTGACCCGCGCTCTCCGGCGCGCCTGAGATCAGCCCGCGAAGGTTGGCGCAGGCCGACCCGGCCGACACCTCGCCTCCTAGAGACTGTGGCCAAAGCGAGGCATGGGCTGGTTGTCACAGTCCGGCCGGCATTTCGCGGACCGGCCCGGCCCGGACCGGGCCGCCGAGGCGTGACCGGCGTGCCGAGCCGGACACTCGCCGACCCCACAACCTCACAAAGACGTCGAAACCCCCGGCTCCAACACGAACTCGGGGTCCACCTGGGCCTCGAGGTCCTCGCCGGTGCGGCCGTTGGCCCAGGCGCGGGCGTTGCGCAGGTGGAAGTCCACCGCCTGGCGCTGGTAGCGGGACCAGTCGCGGGTGACGCCGTCGACCGTCGAGAGCATCGACGACAGCGTGCCCAGGTTGTGTGGTTCCAGTTCGCCGATGGGGCGCGAAGTGCCGCGCTCGCCGGCGCGGACGTGGCGCGACGACTCGAGCCAGCCCAGCAAAGCCGGGCCCAGCGAGGACTGCAGGAAGGCCACGTCCTCGGCGTCGGTCACCTTGTTGCCCACCGCCACCAGGTGCACGCCGAAGTCGCGCGCGTGGTCGGCGTACTGGCGGTACACGCCGACGCTGCGCAGGGTGGGCTCGCAGACCAGGAACGTCACGTCGAAGCGCGTGAACAGGCCGGACGCGAAGGCGTCGGCGCCGGCGGTCATGTCCATGACCACGTATTCGCCCGGGCCGTCGACCAGGTGGTTGAGCAGGAGTTCCGCGGCGCCGACCTTCGAGTGGTAGCACGCCACGCCGAGGTCGTCCTCGTCGAACTGGCCCGTGACGCCCAGGCGCACGTCGCCCAGGAACCGGAAGCACGCGTCGGTGACGGGGTTGTCCTCGAAGGGCGTGACCAGGCGCGATCCGCGGCCCGGCGGCGTGGTCTTGATCATCGCCGACGCGGAGGGGATCCGCGGGTTGTCGCCGCGCAGGTAGTCCTTGATGAGCGCCATGTTGTCGCCCAGCGTGGGCCACGCGAGCGCTTCCTCCTCGGTCGCGCCGAGGGCGACGGCGAGGTGCTGGTTGATGTCGGCGTCGATGGCCAGCACCGGTTTGCCGGCGTCGGCCAGGTACGAGACGAACAGCGACGACAGCGTGGTCTTCCCGCTGCCGCCCTTGCCGACGAACGCGATCTTCACGGCGAAACCCTTTCACAAAATGAAGATGGTTTTCATTACAGCACGGATCAACGTACACCCGCGCGGCTCGCGCCCGAACGGGCGATCGGCGGCCGTCGCGCGGGATACTGTTGTGTGGTGCCACTCGTGATCAGGACACCCGCGTCGGGAGGGGACTTCGGTCGGCTCCGGACGGAGTTCGCGTTGCCGGAGTCCTTCGGCCCCGAGGTGCTGGCCGAGGCGGAGGCCGCCGTGCTCTCCGCGCGCGCCGAGGGCCGCGAGGACGCCACGGACCTGCCGTTCGTGACGATCGACCCGCCCGGAGCCAAGGACCTCGACCAGGCGATGGTCGTCGAACGCACCGCGGGCGGCTTCCGCGTGCACTACGCCATCGCCGACCTTGCCGCGTTCGTCCCGCCCGGCGGCGCGCTCGACCACGAGGCCCGCCGCCGCGGCCAGACGCTCTACCTGCCCGACGGCAACGTCCCGCTCCACCCCACCGTCCTGTCCGAAGGCGCCGCGAGCCTGCTGCCCGGCGAGATCCGGGCGGCCGTGCTCTGGACCATCGACGTCGACGCCGCCGGCGAGCCCGTCGCCACCCGCGTGCGCCGCGCGCTGGTGCGTTCGACCGAGCAGCTCGACTACGAGAGCGTGCAGGCCTCGCTCGACGCCGGCACCCCGCACCCGTCCGTCGCCGCGCTGCCGGAGCTCGGCCGGCTGCGGCGCGAGCTGGCGGTGCAACGCGGGGCCGTGGAGCTGCAGCTGCCGGAGCAGGAGATCAGCGGCGACCCCGACGGTGGCTGGGCGCTGGCCCGCCGCCCGCGCACCGCCGTCGACGCGTGGAACGCCGAGATCTCGCTGCTCACCGGTATGGCCGCGGCGCAGATCATGATCGAAGCCCGGGTCGGTGTGCTGCGGACGCTCCCGCCGCCCGAGCCGGACGCCGTGGAGTGGCTGCGCCGCTCGGCCTCGGTCGTGGGCGTCGCGTGGCCGGCGGGGCTCGGGGTGTCGGAGTTCCTGTCCTCTTTGGACCCCGGACGGCCCTCGTCGATGGCCATCTTCGCCGACACCACCAGGCTTCTGCGCGGCGCGGGCTACACGTCCTTCGACGGATCCCTGCCCGCGCTGACGACCCACGCGGGCATCGGCGGCGCGTACGCCCACGTCACGGCGCCCATCCGTCGCCTGGTCGACCGCTTCGGCACGGAGGTCTGCCTCGCCGTCACCGCCGGGCGTGAGGTGCCGTCGTGGGTTCGCGACGCGCTCGCGGAGGTGCCACTGCAGATGTCCGCTTCGGACGGCCTCGCCGCCCGCGTCGAACGCGCCTGCATCGACCAGGTGGAGGCGTGGGTCCTGGCGGAACGCGTCGGGCGCGAGTTCACCGCCGTGGTGCTGCGCGCGGAGGAGACGCGCGCGGAGATCCTCGTGGAGGACCCGCCGGTGATGGCCAAGTGCACGGGCGAGAAGTTCCCCGAAGGTGAACGCATCGGCGTCCGCCTGACCGCGGTGGACGTCGACAAGCGGAAGGTGTCGTTCGAACGCGTATGAGCAACCTGGTCGACGACCTCGGCGAGCCGGTGCCCCTCGCCGGGCCGCCCGAGCGCGTGGTGTCCCTGGTCCCCTCCTTGACGGAGGCGGTCGAGGTGAGCGCCCCCGGTCGTCTGGTGGGTGCGACGGATTACTGCACGCATCCGTCCGATTTGGACGTTCCACGCGTCGGTGGGTCGAAGTACCCGAAGATCGACGACGTCCTCGCGCTCGAACCCGACCTGGTGCTGGCGAACTCGGAGGAGAACCGCCCCGAGGACGTGCAACGGTTGCGGGCCAACGGGATCCCGGTATTCGTCATGGAGGCGGCCGCTTCGGTGCCGGCCGCGCTGGGCTCTTTGCGGCGGCTCTTGACGCAGGTCTACGCCCTCGACGAGCCCGCGTGGCTGGTCACCGCCGAGGAACTCTGGCGCACGACGGCCCCGATCCGCTTCCGCGCCGTCATCCCGGTCTGGCGCAAGCCGTGGATCGTCCTGGGCCGCGACACCTTCGCCGGCGACGTCCTCCGCCGCGTCGGCGTGGCGAACGCGTACGCCGACGCCGACGACCGCTACCCGCGCCCGCCGCTGGAAGAGCTGCGAGCAGCCCGAGCCGACGTCGTGGTGCTGCCGGACGAACCGTACGAATTCACCACCGACGACGGCCCGGGCTTCTTCCCCGGCTTCCGTCCGCTGCTGGTCTCGGGCCGCCAACTGACCTGGTACGGCCCGTCCCTCGTCGAAGCCCACGCCGCCTTGACCGAGGCGATCGCGACTCGGTCAGAGCGTTAGTCCCGTCAACACGGTCACCCTTTCCTCCGTGAAGTCCGCCATCGCGGCGGCCGGGCCTTCGCGGCCGACGCCCGAGTCTTTGACGCCGCCGTAGGGCATCTGGTCGGCGCGGAAGCTGGGGACGTCGCCGACGAGGACGCCGCCGACCTTGAGGCGCGCGGAGACGTCGAACGCGGTGGGCAGGTCGCGCGTGAAGACGCCGGCCTGGAGGCCGAAGCGCGAGGCGTTGATGCGCGAGATGCCCTCGTCCACAGAGGACACCCGGATCAGCGAAACCACCGGCCCGAACACCTCCTCGGCCATGACCGAAGCGGATTCCGGGACGTCGGCGAGGACCGTCGGCTCCACCGTCGCGCCGGAACGGCCGCCGCCGGCCAGCAGGGAAGCGCCGGCGGAGACGGCGTCCGAAACCCACGAAGCAACGCGCGAAGCCGCGGCCTCGTTGATCAGCGGGCCGACATCCACCCCGTCCGACGCGGGGTCGCCGGTGCGCAAAGCCGCGACCTGCGCCAGAACCCGCGACTCCAGCTCGTCGTAAACATCGGTGTGCACGTAGACCCGCTGCACCGAGATGCACGACTGGCCCGCCTGGTACATCGAGAACGTTGCGATCCGCTGCGCCGCGAAGTCCAGGTCGGTCCAGTCCGGACAGACCAGCACGGCGCCATTGCCGCCGAGCTCCAGAGAAACGTGCTTTCGCGGCACACTGTCCCGAATGGACCAACCAACGGGAACCGAACCCGTGAACGAAACCACCGGCAGCCGCGGATCCTGCACCAGCGAAGCCGTTTCCTCGTTACCCAGCGGCAGGATCGACCAGCTCCCCGCCGGCAACGCGGTCTCCGCCAGGATCTCGCCCAGCAGCAACGACGTCAGCGGCGTCGCCGGCGCCGGCTTCAGCACGATCGGCGCGCCGACCGCGATGGCCGGCGCGACCTTGTGCGCCACCAGGTTCAGCGGGAAGTTGAACGGCGTGATGCCGAGTACCGGCCCGTGCGGCACGCGCCGCACCAAGGCCAGCCGGCCGGTGCCGCCCGGGTCGGTGTCGAGGCGCTGCAGCTCGCCCGAGAACCGGCGAGCCTCCTCGGCGGCCCAGCGGAACGTCGACACCGCGCGCCCCACCTCGCCGCGCGACCACTTCAACGGCTTGCCCGACTCGGCCGTGATGAGGCGCGCGATCTCGTCGGCCCGCTGACTCAACGAACGGGACACGTGGTCCAACGCGCCCGCGCGCACGTGCGCGGGCGTAGTGGCGAACTCATCGGCCACCGAAGCCGCCGCGGCCACCGCTTCCTCGACGTCCGACGCGGACGGCAGGTAGTGCGAACCGGCCTCGCTCCCGTCGTAGGAATGGCGGACGACCGCGGTCGAAGAACTCGTCACCGGCTTGCCGGCGACCCAGAACGGAACAGTCACTTGCGCACCTCCGTGCGGACCGCGTGCTCGAACACGGACAGGCCCTCGTCGAGCAGCTCGTTGGACAGGGAAAGCGGCGGCAGCAGCCGGATGACGTTGCCGTAGGTACCGCAGGTCAGCACCACCACACCGAGCGCGTGGCACACCGCCGCGACGCGCTTCGTCAGGTCGGCGTCCGGCTCGGAAGTACCGGCGCGAACGAACTCCGCAGCCAGCATCGCGCCCCGCCCGCGCACGTCGCCGATCACGCCCGTCTCGGCCGCCAGCGCGCGCAGCCGCGGCAGCACCACGGATTCCACCCGCTGCGCGGACGACGCCAGATCCGCGGACCGCATCGTCTCGATCGAACCCAGCGCCGCGGCACACGCGATCGGGTTGCCGCCGTAGGTCCCACCGAGCCCACCGGGCCCGACCGCGTCGAGCAGCTCCGCACGCCCGGTCACGGCCGAGAGCGGCAGCCCGGCCGCGATGCCCTTGGCCGTCGCGATCAGGTCCGGCACCACGCCCTCGCGCGACGACGCGAACCAGTCGCCCGTGCGGCAGAAGCCGGTCTGCACCTCGTCGGCCACGAGCACCACGCCGTTCGCGGTGCACCACTCGGAAAGCGCGGGCAGGAACCCGGGCGCCGGCTCGATGAACCCGCCCTCGCCCTGGATCGGCTCGATCACGACGGCCGCCACCTGGTCGCCGCCGATCTGCTTCTCGATCCGGTCGATCGCGATCCGCGCGGCCTCCGGGCCCGAAAGCCCGTCGCGGTACGGGTACGACCCCGGCACGCGGTACACCTCGGGCGCGAACGGCCCGAAGCCGTGCTTGTAGGGCACCGACTTCGCGGTCAACGCCATCGTCAGGTTCGTGCGCCCGTGGTACGCGTGGTCGAACACCACCACGGCCTGCCGCCCGGTCGCGGCGCGCGCGATCTTCACCGCGTTCTCCACGGCCTCCGCGCCGGAGTTGAACAGCACCGACTTCTTCGCGTGGTCACCCGGCGTCAGCTCCGCCAGCGCCTCGCACACCTCCACGTAACCCTCGTACGGCGTCACCATGAAACACGTGTGCGTGAACCAGCACGCCTGCTTGCGCACGCGGTCGACGACCTCGGGCGCGGAGTGGCCGACGTTCGTCACGGCGATGCCGGAGCCGAAGTCGATGAGCACGTTGCCGTCGGCGTCGGTGAGCAGGCCGCCGCCGGCCGACGTGATGTAGGCGGGCAGCGTCGAGCTCACCCCCGCCGCGACCGCGGCCGTCCGCCGCTCCTGCAGCGCGCGCGACGCCGGGCCGGGGATCTCGGTGCGCAACTGGCGCTGACGCGGCGCCGGGGCCACCAGGGTCTCGGTGGTCGTGGTCATGGGCTCAACTCCTGGGAAACGGGCTCGGTCACCTCCCAGGATGAGGTGGTAAGGCCGCGGCGTCTGCTGGCCAAGTTGTCCAGAAACGCGCGTAAACTTGGCCACTATGGCACTCACCCTGCGCGCGCTCGCCGAACAGCGGCCGCTCGCCCTTCGCGTGGTCGCGGGGGAGGCCGGGCTCGACCGCCCGATCGGCTGGGTGCACCCGACCGAGCTCACCGACCCGCACGCCTTCCTCGAAGGCGGCGAGCTCCTGCTCACCACCGGCCTGGCGCTGGACGACACGACGTCCGAGGCCTACGTCCGCCGCCTCGTCGAAGCGGGCACCGCCGGGCTCGGCTTCGGCGTCGGTCTGAGCCATGAGCACGTGCCGGCCACGTTGAAGGCGACCGCCGACGAGGTCGGCCTTCCGGTGCTCGAAGTGCCCCGCAAGACGCCCTTCATCGCGATCACCCGCGCCGTCTCCCGCGCGGTCGCCGCCGACGAGTACGCCGCGACCGTCCGCATCGGCCGCGCCCACCAGGAGCTCACCCGCACCGCCGTCGGGAAGACGGGTGCGGCCGGCGTCGTGCGCCGTCTCGCCCGGCTCGTCGACGGCTGGGTCGTGCTCTTCGACGCCGCCGGCCGCGTCCGAGAAGTCTCCTCCACGGCCGCTCGCGCACACGGGGAACAGCTCGACGTGAAGGACCTGCGCGCCGGCACGCGGGTCGTCACGCTGGGGGAGCAGGAGGTCGTGCTCCAGACCTTGCACACGCGCGGCACCCTCGCGGTCGGTACCGCCGAGCCACTCGACTCGACCGGTCGCCACATCGTGAACACCGCTGTCTCGCTGCTTTCCCTTGCCCTGGAACAGGATCGTGCTCAACGCGGCGCGCTGTCCCGGCTGCGCACCGGCTTGCTCGACCTGTTCACCGACGGCCAGGAAACCCTCGCGCTCGACGTGTTGCGCACCGTGCAGGGCGCGCCGCCGCAACCGTGGACCGTGCTCGCCGTCGCGGGCCCGCCCGCCGTGCGGACCGCCGTGTCCGACCGCCTGGAACCCATTGCGGCACAGGTGTTCTACGCCCACTCCGAGGCGCTCCTCGTCGCCGCGACCGACGACGCCGACCGCGTGCTCACCGTGGCCGCCGAAGTCGGCGGTTGCCACGTCGGCGTCGGCGACGCCACTGAGTTCCCGGCCGCCCTGCGCCAAGCCAAGCAGGCGGCCGAAACCGCACGCAGCCAGGGCATCCCGCTCCTGCGCTACGCCGACCACGCCGGCCGCGGACTGCTCAACCTCCTGGATCCCCTTGCCGCCCAAGCCTTCGCCCACGAGCTGCTGAACCCGCTGCGCACCCACGACGAGTCCGGCCGCGGCGAGCTGGAGGAGTCCCTGCGCTGCTGGCTGGAAAACCACGGCCACTGGGACCGCGCCGCCTCGCAGCTGCACATCCACCGCCACACCCTGCGCAACCGCATCACCAAGACCGCCGAGCTCCTCGGTCAGGACCTCGACTCACCCGGCACCAGGGCCGAACTCTGGCTGGCCCTGAACGTCACACGCTGACGAGCAACGCGATCGGCGAATCCCCGCACCGCCGCAACGTCGCGCCGCCCGACATCGTCTGCGGTTCCGCGCCCGAGGTCCACCACGCCGGCACGTCGACGTCGCGCACCAGCGAACCCGTCGCCTGCCGGACGCTGTTCGACACGATCACGCGCCCCTGCGCGTTGAGCAGCGCCGCGCGCCGGCCCAGCGACCGCAGCCGCCGGCTGACGGTGCGCTCGAACTCGCGCACGTAGACGTCCGCGCCCACCACGCCGGCAAACGCGCCGTCGCGGTACACGGGCAGCGTGAACGTGAGCGTGTACTCGTCGGTGCAGAGGTAGTCGACGTACGGCCCGTTGATGTGGCGCCGCCCGCTGTCGCGCGGCACGGTGAACCACGACTGGCGCGTGTAGTCGAGGAAGTTGGGGCTCTCCGGGTCGAGGCTGATGAACAGCTGCTCGGGCGTCTGGTCCGAACCGGTGGTGGTCCACCACTCGAAACCGAACTCCTGGTCCGACAACACGTGGGGCGCGCTCACGAACCCGGCGCCGATCACGAGGCCGCCGAGGGCCTCCAGCACCTGCGGCCGGATGCCGTGGAGCGTGCCGGAGCCGGCGCCGCCGGGCTCGGCCAGCAGCGTCTCGGCCGCGGCCAGCACGGGCTTGAGCCGCTCGAAGATCTCCTCGACCAGCGCGGATACCTGCGCGACGACCTCGTCGCCGGTCAACGTGCGGGTGTCGGTCACGATGCTCACCTCGATCGCGGGGTCATCGAAGCTTACGGCGTTTCGAGGCTTAAGTGCAGATCCACGAGCCGGTCGAGCGCGCTCAGGATGTGCTCCTCGGTCAGCTTGCGGGCCAGGTCGCCGTCGGCCGCCGCGATCGCGGTCACGATCGCGTGGTGCTCAGCGTAGGACTGGCGGCAGGTGTCCTCGCCGTCGAGGGGCACCCAGAGCAACCCGCCGTGTTCGCCCTGCAGTTGGACCTCCTGGTTGGTGAGCCGCGGCGACTGCGCGGCGGCCGCGATCTCGAGGTGGAAGTGCCGCTCGGCGCGGGTCGCTTCGGGACCGGTCGTGCCGAGGAGGTCTTCGCTGGTCAGACGCAGTCTTTCCAGGTCTTCGGGCGAGCTGCGCTCCGACGCGAGCTTGGCCGCCGACCCGGCCACGGCGAGGTAGTGGTCGCCGAAGTCGCGCAGATCCGCGAGCGAGACGAGCCGCAGGCGCTGGGCCCACGAGCTCGGTGCCGGCCACGCGGGCGTGCGCACGAAACTGCCGCCGCCGCGGCCGCGCCTGGTCTCGACCAGCCCCTGCTGCCGCAGCACGGCGAGCGCTTCCCGGACCGTCACGGTGGACACGCGGAACTGAGCGGCGAGCTCGACCTCGCTCGGCAGCTGCTCGGCGTCGTCGAGCAGACCCAGGGTGATGGCGTCGAGCAGCCGGGCCGCGACCGCCTCGGCGCGGCCGAGCTGGTCCAGCGGAGCGAACATCGCCAGTCGTGCGCTGTTCGACATCTCCTTGCGCATCGTGGGTCCACCCGTCTCGGCGTGCGATTGGGGCCAATAGTGCCCCAGGACCTTGTCATGTGAAATATGGAGTTATATGTTTCACCCTGCCACGGAGAGTCAGGAGGCGCACGCGTGCAGGAACTGAAGCACTACGTCGGCGGGAAATTCGTCGACTCGCTGTCAGGGAAGGTTCTCGAGATCGTCGACCCGGTCACGGGGCGCGCGTACTGCACCGCGCCGGTGGCGGGCGCCGAGGACGTCGACCGCGCCCTCAAGACCGCGGCCGAAGCGTTCGAGAGCTGGAAAGAGACCACGCCGGCCCAGCGCCAGCTCGCACTGCTGAAGATCGCCGACGCCGTGGAGGCCCGCGGCGAGGAGCTCATCGCCGTGGAGTCGCGCAACACCGGCAAGCCGGTGGCGCTCACGATGTCCGAAGAGCTGCCGATGATCGTCGACCAGCTGCGCTTCTTCGCCGGCGCCGCGCGCGTGCTCGAAGGCCGTGCGGCCGGCGAGTACATGGAAGGCCACACGTCCTTCATCCGCCGTGAGCCCGTGGGTGTCTGCGCGCAGGTGACGCCGTGGAACTACCCGCTGCTCATGGCGATCTGGAAGATCGCGCCGGCGCTCGCCGCGGGCAACACCGTGGTGCTCAAGCCGTCGGACACCACGCCGGCGTCCACGCTGCTGCTGGCCGAGATCTGCGGCGAGTTCCTGCCGCCGGGCGTGTTCAACGTCGTGACCGGCGATCGCGACTCCGGCCGTGCGCTGGTGGAGCACCCGATCCCCGCGATGGTGTCGATCACCGGCTCCGTGCGCGCCGGCATCGAGGTCGCGGGCGCCGCGGCCCGCGACGTCAAGCGCGTGCACCTCGAGCTGGGCGGCAAGGCGCCCGTGATCGTCTTCGAGGACGCCGACCTCGAGGCCGCCGCCGAGACCATCGCGATGGCGGGTTACTTCAACGCCGGCCAGGACTGCACCGCCGCCACCCGCGTGCTGGTGTCCGACGACGTGCACGACACCTTCGTCGCCGCCCTCTCGCGCCAGGCCGAGGCCAACAAGACCGGCAAGCCCGACGACGACACCGTCGCCTTCGGCCCGCTCAACAACGCCGCGCAGCTGGAGAAGGTGTCGGGTTTCATCGACCGCCTGCCCGGCCACGCCACCGTCCACTGTGGAGGGCGGCGCGCCGGCGACGAGGGGTTCTTCTACGAGGCCACCGTGGTCTCCGGCGTCACGCAGGACGACGAGATCACCCAGAACGAGGTCTTCGGCCCGGTCATCACCGTGCAGCGCTTCTCTGACGAAGCCGACGCGGTGAAGGCGGCCAACGGCGTGCCCTACGGCCTCGCGTCCTCGATCTGGACCAAGGACCACCAGCGCGCCATGCGCGTGTCCGCCAAGCTCGACTTCGGCTGCGTGTGGATCAACACCCACATCCCGCTCGTCGCCGAGATGCCCCACGGCGGGTTCAAGAAGTCGGGTTACGGCAAGGATCTCTCGCTGTACGGCCTCGAGGACTACACCCGCGTCAAGCACGTGATGAGCGCGCTGTAGGTACCAGGTGACGAGATCCACGGGAAGGCCCGCCATGCCCCACCAAGCCCCGACGACCGCCCGCCGGCCCGAACGGCCGCGGGCCGGCGGTGAGCCGGCGATCCGGCTCACCGGGCTGCAGAAGCACTTCGACAAGGTCCGCGCCGTCGACGGCGTCGACCTCGACATCCCGCCCGGTGAGTTCTTCTCCATGCTCGGCCCGTCGGGCTCGGGGAAGACCACGGTGCTGCGCATGATCGCCGGTTTCGAGCTGCCCACCGCGGGCACCATCGAGCTGGCCGGCCGGGAGGTCAGCCAGCTCGCGCCGTTCGAGCGCGACGTGAACACCGTGTTCCAGGACTACGCGCTCTTCCCGCACATGTCCGTGCGGCAGAACGTGGAGTACGGCCTCAAGGTCAAGCGGGTCGGCAAGGCCGAGCGCCGGCAACGCGCCGCGGAAGCCCTCGAGACCGTGCGCCTCGGGGAGTACGGCGACCGCAAGCCTTCGCAGCTCTCGGGTGGTCAGCGCCAGCGCGTCGCTCTCGCGCGGGCGCTGGTGAACCGCCCGAAGGTGCTGCTGCTCGACGAACCGCTGGGAGCGCTCGACCTCAAGCTGCGGCAGGCGATGCAGATCGAGCTCAAGCAGATCCAGCGCGAGGTCGGGATCACCTTCGTGTTCGTGACGCACGACCAGGACGAGGCGCTGACCATGAGCGACCGCATCGCGGTGTTCAACGCCGGGCGGATCGAACAGGTCGGCACCCCGGTGGAGGTGTACGAGAGACCGGCGAGCGCGTTCGTCGCCGGCTTCGTCGGCACGTCCAACCTGCTCAGCGGGCGTGGGGCCGAAGCGGTGATCGGCAAGCCCGGCGTGTACAGCATCCGGCCGGAGAAAATCCGCATCGATGCTGATCTTGCGTCACCGGCCGGTCCGGGCGAGACTTCGGCGACCGGAATCGTCACGGATGTCGTATACGCCGGATCCACAGTGCGCTACGCTGTCGCGCTCGATGCGGGGGGTCAGTTGTCCGTGGTCCGCCAGAACACCAGTGAACCGACCGAGTTCGCCGACGGCCGGGTCCGCCTGCGGTGGCGCCACGAACACAGTTTCCGGGTCCCCGAAGCCGGCTAGTTCTCACGGGAAGGTTTCTCTCGACATGAAGAACAGGAAGACGCTGCTCGCGGGTCTGTGCGGCGTGAGCCTGCTGCTCGCGGCCTGCGGGACGTCGGGCTCCGACTCGAGCGCGGGGTCCGCGCCGGGCGCCCAGGGGTTCACCCCGCCCAAGCTGGCCGCACTCACCCAGCTGGGCCAGCCGGAAGGCCAGCTGAACGTGCTCGCGTGGCCCGGTTACGCCGAAAACGGCGCCACCGACCCGAACGTCAACTGGGTCAAGCCGTTCGAGGACCAGACCGGCTGCAAGGTCAACGTCAAGGCGTTCGGCACGTCCGACGAGGCCGTGACGCTGATGAAGACGGGCCAGTACGACGTGGTGTCCGCCTCGGGCGACGCCTCGCTGCGCCTGGTCGCCTCGGGTGACGTCGAGCCGGTCAACACCGCGCTCGTGCCGAACTACAACGACGTCTACCCGTTCCTGAAGAACAAGCCGTGGAACAGCGTCAACAACGTCGCCTACGGCATCCCGCACGGCTGGGGCGCGAACGTGCTCACCTGGCGCACCGACAAGGTGAGCCCGGAGCCGACGTCGTGGTCGCCGATGTTCGACGTGAACTCGCCCTACAAGGGCAAGATCATCGCCTACGACTCGCCGATCTACATCGCCGACGCCGCGCTGTACCTCATGGCGCACCAGCCCGACCTCGGCATCAAGAACCCGTACGCCCTGGACGACAAGCAGTTCAACGCGGCGGTGGACCTGCTGAAGAAGCAGCGGCCGAACGTCAGCGAGTACTGGGCGGACTACCTCAAGGAAACGCAGTCGCTCAAGAACGCGGACGCCGTGATCGGCACCGCGTGGCAGGTCACGGTGAACCTGGCCAAGAGCGAGGGTGCTCCGCTGGGCGCGACCGTGCCGAGCGAAGGTGCCACCGGCTGGTCGGACACCTGGATGGTGGCCACGAAGTCGCAGCACAAGACGTGCGCGTACAAGTGGATGGACTACATCATCAGCCCGAAGGTGAACGCCCAGGTCGCCGAGTACTTCGGTGAGGCACCGGCCAACTCCAAGGCCTGCGCCGAGTTCACCGACAAGTCGCTGTGCGACACCTACCACGCCAACGACGCGGCCTACGCCGCCAAGATCCAGTACTGGACCACGCCGATTCCGCAGTGCCTCGACGGCCGCACGGACGTCAAGTGCAAGGACTACGGCGACTGGACCCGTGCCTGGACCGAGATCAAGGGTTGACGTGTTCACGGGTGCCTTCACCGCACCCGTGAGATCTCCCCGGTAGCTCCGGGGGCGGCGGGCACCCTCCCCCCTCGTCCGCCGCCCCCGGACCCCCTTTCCCGAAGGTGTCTTCCTCATGACCGCCGTGAGCCCGCCGAGCCGCCGCGCTTCGGCTTTCTTCTTCCGCAAACCCAAGCTGCGCCTGGGCATCCTGCTCACGGCCCCGCTGCTGTGGCTCGGCCTGGCCTACCTCGGTGCGCTCGCCGCCCTGTTCATCACGGCCTTCTGGACCACCGACGTGTTCACCGGCCAGGTGGTCACGGACTGGTCGTTCGACAACTTCGTCACCCTCTTCACCGACTCGGTCTACCGCACGATCACGCTGCGGACCGTCGGAATCGCACTGCTGGTCACGGTGATCGACGCGGTCATCGCGTTCCCGATGGCCTTCGCGATGGCCAAGCTCGCTTCCCCTAAGGCGCAACGGATCCTCGTGATCGCCGTGATGACGCCGCTGTGGGCGAGCTACCTGGTGAAGGCCTACGCGTGGCGCACCCTGCTTTCCGGCAACGGTGCGATCAGCTGGCTGCTGAGCCCGTTCGGCCTCTCCGGCCCCGGCTACGGCGTCGCGGCCACCGTGATCACGCTGTCCTACCTGTGGCTGCCGTACATGATCCTGCCGATCTACGCGGGTCTCGAGCGGCTGCCGGACTCCCTTGTGGACGCTTCGGGCGACCTCGGCGCGAAGTCGTTCCGCACGTTCCGCTCGGTGATCCTGCCGCTCGCCTTCCCGGCGATCGTGGCCGGCTCGATCTTCACGTTCTCGTTGTCACTGGGCGACTACATCGCCGTGAAGATCGTGGGCGGCACGTCGCAGATGCTCGGCAACGTCGTCTACGACAACATCGGCGCGGCCAACAACCTGCCGTTCGCGGCGACCGTGGCCATCGTGCCGGTCGTGATCATGCTCGTGTACTTGGCCGTCGTGCGTCGCACCGGCGCGCTGAACAACCTCTAGGAGACCGCCGTGCGCATGTCGAAGACCGGCCGGGTGGTGCTGTGGACGGCACTCGGGGTCGGGTTCGCGGTGATCTACTTCCCGCTTCTGGTGGTGCTGCTCAACTCCGTGAACTCGGACACCACGTTCGGCTGGCCGCCGAAGAGCTTCACCCTCGAGTGGTGGGGCCGCGCGGTCACCAACGCCGGCGCGCTGCACGCCTTGTGGACCAGCATCGAGGCCGGGGTGGCGGCCACGGCGATCGCGCTCGTGCTCGGCACGATGGCCGCGTTCGCCCTGCAGCGCTACCGGTTCTTCGGCCGGGACTCGATCTCGCTGCTGATCATCCTGCCGATCGCGCTGCCCGGCATCGTCACCGGCATCGCGCTGAACAACGCGTTCCGCACGATCCTCGGCATCGACCTCGGCCTGCTCACGGCGATCATCGCCCACGCGACCTTCTGCATCGTCGTGGTGTTCAACAACGTCGTCGCCCGCCTGCGGCGCATGGGCGGCAACCTCGAGGAAGCGTCGATGGACCTCGGCGCCGACGGCATCACCACGTTCCGGTTGGTGACGTTCCCGATGCTGCGCTCGGCACTGCTGGCGGGTGGTCTGCTGGCGTTCGCGCTGTCGTTCGACGAGATCATCGTGACGACGTTCACGCTCGGCACCGGCATGGAGACCTTGCCGATCTGGATCTACGACAACCTGTTCCGCCCCAACCAGGCCCCGGTGGTCAACGTGGTGGCGGCGGTGCTGATCATCGTCTCGACGGTGCCGGTGTACTTCGCGCAGAAGCTCTCCGGCGGCGACAGTTCTTCGGGTGGCCGGATCTAGGGGTTCCTAGATCACGGAGCGGATGGTGCCACCGTCCACGCGGAGGGTGGCCCCGCTGACGTAGTCGCCGTACGGGCTCGCCAGGTACGCCACGGCGCCCGCGATCTCCTCGGGCCGGCCGAAGCGGCCGATGTCGTTGGGCACGAAGTCCTGCGCGGCGTTGTTTTCGATCGTGTCCCAGGTCTCGCCCCAGCCGTGCTCCGGCGCGAGGTCCGTGAGCAGCTTCTGCACGGAGTCCACGAGGATCGCGCCGGGTGCGACCACATTGGACGTCACGCCGGTGTCTTTCAGCTCCCGCGCAAGGGAAACCGCGAGGTTGTGGCGGGCGGCGAGCGTCGCGTTGTAGTGGGGGAGCGACGCCATCGGCTGGCCGGACAGACCGCCACCGATCTGGATCACGCGGCCCCAGCCGCGTTCGCGCATGCCGGGCACGAGGTGCCGGATCATGCGAACCGACGAGACCACGTTGACCTCGTACGTCCGCGCCCACTCCTCGGGCTCGGCCTCGGCCCAGCTCAAGTGCTGGTAGGCGCCGGCGTTGTTCACGAGGATGTCGACTTCGCCGGCTTCTTCGGCCACTTTCGCCGCGCCTTCGTCGGTCGCGAGGTCGCCGATCGCCACGGCTTTCGCGCCGATTTCGTCCGCCACCGCACGGGTCCGGGCTTCGTCGCGGCCGTGCACCACGACGTCGGCGCCCTCTTCCGCGAGCAGCCGCGCGATCGCTTCGCCGAGGCCGGAGCTCGAGCCCGTGACGAGTGCGCGGCGGCCGGTCAGGTTGAGTTCCATGGTTCTCCGTTCAGGTCTACGGGTGTAGATTTAGTTTTAGTCTACACTCGTATACATGACTGCACCACGTCGTCGCGACGCCGCCGCGACCCGGGAAGCGATCCTGCGCGCGGGCGTCGAGGCGTTCACGCGCTTCGGCTACGACGGCGTCGGCGTGCGGGAGATCGCGCAGACCGCCGGCGTCACGGCGATGCTCGTGAACCGCTACTTCGGCTCGAAGGAAGGGCTCTTCGCCGAGGTGGTGGAGGTGTCGATGACCGAGCGGACCGTGCTGACCGGCGACCCGGCCACGCTCGCGCGCGACGTCGCGGCTTCGCTGGTGTCCCGGACGTCACCGGACGCCGACAACCTCGACCCGTTCCTGCTCATGCTGCGCTCGGCGCCCAACCCGCGCGCCGCCGAGATCCTGCGCGCGGGCATCGAGAAGCACGTCGAGGCACACATCCTCGACGTCGTCCCCGGCGCGCGCGGGACTGATCGCGCGGCCGTGGCGCTGTCGCTGATCTCGGGCTTCTGGTTGATGCGCAAGGTGATCGGCAGCACCGCTCTGAACGCGACTGACGAGGCTGCGTTGGCCTCGACGTTGGAAGGGCTCTTCCGGCTTCTGCTGGCCGTCTAGCGGAAGTCGTCGGTCGCCTGCCGCAGTGCGGCCAGGGTGCCCGGGTCGTTCACGGCGTGCCCCGCGCCTTCGGTGATGCGCAGGATCGAGCCGGGCCACGCGTGGTGGAGCTCGTACGCGGTGATCGGCGGGCAGACGGCGTCGTAGCGGCCCTGAACGAGCACGCCCGGCACGCCGGCGAGCTTGCCGGCGTCGCGGATCAGCTGCCCGTCCTCGAGCCAGGCGTCGTGGCTGAAGTAGTGCACCGCCAGCCGCGCGAACGTCAGCGCGAACGACGGGTCGGCGTACCGGTTCAGGAACGCCTGCTGCGGCATGAGCGCCACCGTCGCGCCTTCCCAGACGCTCCACGCGATCGCAGCCCGCTCCCGCACGCCGCGGTCGGGGTCGTCGAGCAGCTCGGCGTACCCGGCGAGCGGATCCTTGTGGTGCTCTTCGGGCAGCGGCGCCAGGAAGTCCTCCCATTCGGCCGGGAAGAGGTTCGCCGCGCCGCCGCGGTAGATCCAGTCGAGCTCGCGCTGCCGTGCCGTGAAGATCCCGCGCAGCACCAGCTCCGTCACCTGATCGGGGTAGGTCTGCGCGTACGCCAGCGCGAGCGTCGACCCCCACGACCCGCCGAACACCTGCCAGCGCCGGATGTTCAGCCGCTCCCGCAGCAGCTCCATGTCTGCGACGAGGTGCCACAACGTGTTCGTGCTGAGGTCCACGTCCGGATCCGCGACGCTCGGCGTGCTCCGCCCCGCCCCACGCTGGTCGAACAGGATGATCCGGTACGCGGCGGGGTCGAAATGCCGGCGCGCCATCGGCGCGATCCCGCTCCCGGGCCCCCCGTGCAGCACCACCACCGGCTTGCCCTGCGGGTTCCCCGCCTCCTGGCAGTAGATCCAGTGCCCGTCGCCCACGTCGAGCATCCCATCGGCCAACGGCTGCAGCGGCGGGTAGAGGTCGTCCATACCGATCACTCTGCCGGACCGGCGACCGTCGCGCGGGAGTCGCCGCGCCGTTCAGCCGAAAGGCCGCGAGCCGTCCGGGTGTCGGCCGGCCTGGTGCGCGCGGACGCCGGTTTCGCCTCCGTGCGCGGCCGCCGCCGAAAATGCGGCTGTGTAGTGCGTCACGCGGGAGTCGGGACCGCTTTCCTCCGACGTCGGGCGAAACGGTCGCGGTCCGGGTTCGCAGCGAGGCCGCTTGCACTGTCGCGCGTACCGCCGGCGTCTCGCTGAGCTCAGCGGCACCTGCATCGAGAGAGAAGGTGGAGGCCCGCCCCCGCCGCCGGGCTGAGCGGGCCCCCGTCCGTGTCGCGTCGGTGGCTCACGGGAGACGTGGCCGCGTCGCGATTTCCTTCACCGGGGTGCGGACCTCGGGCGGCGGGTCGCACGGGAAGCGCGTGAAGCTCCGGCTGCTTCCGGCATCCCGTCCTCCTCGCTCGGCTGAGGTTCACACCTTCGTGGTGGGGACCACGCTAAGCCACGGCCCGAACACCAGTCAAGGACATGATTCGTGTTCATGGATGTGAACAAGCACAGGCCGGCTGAGGAGGTTCTTTCGCCCCCTTGCCCCGCGTTTACCCGGTAGTGGGTAGCTTGCGCGAGGAAAGGCCGAACCGACGCGAGAAAGGCTCGAGAATGTCCGCGGTCACGTATGTCGAGTCGATCGTCGTCGGCGCGCTGCAAGGCGTGTCGGAATTGTTTCCCGTGTCCAGCCTCGGGCACAGCATCCTGTTGCCCGCGGTGATCGGCGGATCTTGGCAGCGTGATCTGAGCATCGGTGAGGATTCGCCTTATCTCGCGGTGCTCGTGGCGATGCACGTGGCCACGGCGCTCGCCCTCGTGCTGTTCTTCTGGCGCGACTGGGTGCGCATCATCGGCGGCCTGATCTCCTCGATCCGCCACCGCGAGGTCCGCACGGCCGACCAGCGCCTGGCGTGGCTGCTGATCCTCGCGACGATCCCCGTCGGCATCGCCGGTCTGCTGCTGGAAAGCCTGCTGCGCGACTTCCTCGGCAAGCCCGTGCCGTCGGCCATCTTCCTCATCCTCAACGGCGGCGTGCTCTACGCGGCCGAACGCTTCTCCCGCGCCGCGCCGAAGACCGGGATCTCCGGCAGGACAACGGAAGACACCGTCGACTTCAGCGCCGAAGACACCCTCGTCATGCGCGCGATCACGGTCGAGGAAGCCACCGACGCCCGCCTCTCCAAGCTCAGCGTGAAGGAGGCCGTGCTCATCGGCTCGGCTCAGGTTCTCGCGCTCCTGCCGGGCATCAGCCGCTCCGGCATCACGATGGTCGCGGGCCTGCGCCGCGGCCTCGGCCACCAGGATTCGGCCCGCTTCGCGTGGCTGCTGGCCACCCCGGTGATCCTCGCCGCGGGCGTGCTGAAACTCCCGTCGTTGTTCACGCCGGAGAACAGCCCGTCGCTCGGCCCGGCGCTCGCCGGAAGTCTGGTGGCCGGTATCGCGTCCTACATTTCTGTCCGTTTTCTCACGAAATACTTCGAAACGCGCACCTTGACGCCGTTCGCCATCTACTGCGTCCTCGCCGGAATCGCCAGCCTGCTCGTCTTCAGTTTCTGAGGGCGGTGTCCCGGCCCGATTTCCGGAAGGGGACACTGGCGCTATCGAAACCCCGCTGACCGGCACCACGCTCTTCACGGCCTGGACACTCGACGTCCCGGCCGTGGTCGTCGTGCTCGCCCTCGGCGCGGCCTACGTCGTCGCCGCGCGGAAGCAGGAGACCTGGGCACCCGGCCGGACCACGGCGTTCCTCGCCGGCCTCGCCACGATCGTCCTCGTCACGTGCTCGTTCCTCGGCGTCTACGACACCACGCTGTTCTGGATCCGTGCCACGCAGAACACTGTGCTGCTGATGGTCACGCCGCTGCTGCTGGCCCTCGGCGCGCCGATCACGCTGCTCATGAGCGCCGCGCCGCCCGGGCTGGCGGCGTGGTTGCGCCACCACGGCCGCAGCGCGTTCGCGAAGTTCCTGACGTTCCCGCTCACCGTCACGGTCGTGCTGATCGCGCCCTTCGTGATCATCTACCTGACGCCGCTCTACGGCCTGGCGCTCGACTACCCCGTGGTCGGCGGCCTGGTGCGGGTGTTCCTCATCGCCGCCGGGTTCCTCTACTTCTACAGCCGCGTGGCGCTCGACCCGACCCCGCGCGGCGGCTCACACCTCGTGTCCGTGTGGATCTCGTTCACGGAAGTCGTCTTCGACGGCGCGCTCGGCCTCGTGCTCTGGCTCGGCCCGCTGCTGGCGCCCGCGCACTACGCCACGGCGCACCCCGGCTGGGGCCCGGACCCGCGCACCGACCAGATCATCGGCGCCGGCGTGCTGTGGATCGGCGGCGACGTGGCGGGCCTGCCGTTCGTCGGCGCGCTGTTCGTGCGCTGGGTCCGCGACGACCAGAAGCGCGCCAAGCAGATCGACGAGCGCCTCGACGAGGAAGCCGAATCCGGTGAGGCCCCGACGGGTGGCCTCTGGTGGCAGAACGACCCGGAGCTCGCCGAGCGGTTTCGCCGCCGGTGAGCCCCGGGCCTGGGAAATCTCAGTGGAACGCGTGCTCCGGAGCAGGGAACTCGCCGCGGCGGACGTCCTCGGCGAAGGCCGAGGCCGCGCCCTGCAGCACGTCGGCGAGCTCGGCGTAGCGCTTCACGAACCGCGGCGCCTTGCCCCGGCGCAGCCCGGCCATGTCCTGCCACACCAGCACCTGCGCGTCGCAGTCGGGCCCGGCGCCGATGCCGACCGTCGGGATCTTCAGCTCGTGCGTCACGCGCTTCGCGGCTTCGGCGGGCACCATCTCCATCACCACGGCGAACGCGCCGGCCTCCTGCAGCGCCAGCGCGTCGGCGAGCAGCACGTCTGCCGCTTCACCGCGCCCCTGCACCCGGTAGCCGCCGAGGTTGTGTTCACTCTGCGGGGTGAATCCGATGTGTCCCATCACGGGGATGCCGGCCGACGTCAGCGCCTCGACGTGCGCGGCGAACCGGCGCCCGCCTTCCAGCTTCACGGCGTGGGCGCGACCTTCCTTCATGAACCGCACGGACGTGGCCAGCGCCTGCTCGGGCGAGAGCTGGTAGGAGCCGAACGGCAGGTCGGCCACCACGAGCGCCCGCTTCACCGACCGCGTCACGGCGCGGACCAGGGGCAGCAGCTCGTCGACCGTCACCGGCAGCGAGGTGTCGTAGCCGAACACGTTGTTGGCCGCGGAGTCGCCGACGAGCAGCACCGGGATGCCGGCCTCGTCGAAGATCTGCGCGGTGTACATGTCGTAGGCGGTGAGCATGGGCCACGGCTCGCCGCGTTCCTTCAGCTCACGCAGGTGGTGCACGCGGACCTTGCGCCCGGTCGTCGCGGGTTGCGCGGGCGCGGCGCCTGTTCCGTACGGGGCGGCCACCTCGTCGGATCCGTTCGGGTTGGCAGACATCGTCGTCGACCGTCCTTCCCTCGAGGCCTCGGTGAGGTCCCCGGGTCGTGGAGTCAGAACACGTCAAAGCCTGACATGTCCGTCGGGCCGCCCCAAGGTCGTGCGATGAGCTTCACACGCGCGTGGTGTGCTCCGTCAGGACGATCCCGGCTCAGCCTGCCGGGTGATGACTGGTGTTTGTCCTCAGACAACCATTCGCTGTTCACTGACGTCTCTGCACCAGTCGTGAGGATCACGTGAGAAGGGCACCGATGGGAACCCCAGCGAGCACGCGCACCCGTATCCCGGCCTGGAAGGCCAGGGCGGGCGGCATCGTGGCGACCGTCGTGCAGCTCGCCGCCGTCTTCTCGGTGGTCCTGCTGATCGCCGGCGGCACCCGCGGGCGCCTGCTCAACGGCATCGACATGGCCTTCTCGGCCCTCAGCGTGCCGACGAGCGCGAGCCTCGTGATCGTGCTGCTGCTCGTCGTCCTCGGCGCCGCCCTGCGCCGGCGGAAGAAAGCCGCGCTCTACACGTTGCTGCTCTTCCAGCTCGCCGGCCTGGCCATCACGCTGGCGCTGCAGGCGGTCCTGCTGTGGGCACCCGACCTGCTCACCCTCGGCCCGCGCCAGATCCGGCACATCCCGATGCAGGTCGGCGTGCTGACGATCGCCGACGTCCTGTCGGTGCTGCTGATCTGGCTGCTGCTGGCCCTGCGCCCGGCGTTCCCCGCGCGGCTCGCGCCGGGCGCCTGGCGCGACGGGCTGGCGGTGCTCTTCGGCGGCCTGCTCGTGGTGGTCGCGCTCGGCTGGGCGCTCACCGAGGCGTTCCCCGGCACGCTCGGCGACTCGTGGGAACGCCTGGTCTGGGTGCTCAACCACGCCACCGGCGAGAACCTGCAGCTGCGCAGGATCGGCGTCGGCGAGGGCCCGGCGTGGATCGACGTCGTGCTCGACCTCGGCGCGACCTTCGTGGCCACCGGCGCGCTGTACACGCTCTTCCGCGGCGTCCGGCACCGCCGCCGGCGCACCGACGACGAGGAGCTGGAGCTGCGGCGCCTGCTCGCCGAGTTCGGCGACGACGACTCCCTCGGCTACTTCGCCACGCGCCGCGACAAGAGTGTGGTCTTCTCGCCCAACGGCCGCGCGGCCGTCACCTACCGGGTGCTCGGCGGCACCAGCGTCGCCAGCGCCGACCCGATCGGCGACCCCGACGCGTGGCCCGACGCGGTGCGGGCGTGGCTCGACGAAACCCGTTCGTACGGCTGGATTCCCGGCGTCCTCGGCGCGAGTGAGCGCGGCGCGAAGACCTACGCCGCCGCGGGCCTTCGGGCGTTGGAGATCGGCGACGAAGCCGTGCTCGACGTCCGCGAGTTCTCCCTGACCGGGCCCGAGCGCAAGTCCGTGCGCCAGGCCGTGAAGCGGATCGAACGCGCGGGGTACACCGCGCGCGTCCGCCGGCACGGCGAGATCCCCGACGACGAGATGCAGGGCCTGCTCGCGCGGGCGCAGCAGTGGCGCGGCGCCGAGTCCGAGCGCGGTTTCTCGATGGCGCTGGGCCGCCTCGGCGACGCCAGCGACGCCCGCAGCGTGATGGTGGAGGCCTACGACGGCGAAGGCGAGCTGCGCGGCCTGCTGTCCTTCGTGCCGTGGGGCCGGCGGGGCCTCTCGCTCGACCTGATGCGCCGCGACCGCGCCGCGGAAAACGGCCTGAACGAGTTCATGGTCGCCGAGGTCGTCGCGGCCGCACAGCACCTCGGCGCGCAGCGGATCTCCCTCAACTTCGCCATGTTCCGCGCGGTCTTCGCCGAGGGCGAGCGCATCGGCGCCGGTCCCGTGCTGCGCCTGTGGCGGTCGGTGCTGGGCCTCGCGTCGCGGTTCTTCCAGCTGGAGTCGCTGTACCGGTCCAACGCGAAGTACGGCCCGGACTGGGAGCCGCGCTTCCTCTGCTACTCCTCGGCCCGCCGCCTGCCGCGCGTCGGCATCGTCGCCGGCGCGCTGGAGGGCTTCGTCCCCACGGGCCGCTCGCGCGTGCTGCGGCTCGAGACGGTGAGCGACGAGTTCGTGGCCGAGGTCCGGCGCATCGAGGACGCCGCCGCTCGTGTCGTCCCAAAGGCCGCGCGGCGTCCGGAGCAGGTGCGCGTGCGCGTGGCGAAGCTGGACAAACTACGTGATCTCGGCGTGGACCCCTATCCTGTCGGCTTCAGCCGCGAAGACCTGCTGGGCGACGTCGTGAGCAAGTTCGCCGATCTGCCGGCGGATTCGCGGACCGGGCACCGCGTGCGCGTGGCCGGCCGGGTGCTCGCGCTGCGGACGCTCGGCGGGCTGTGTTTCGCGCGCATCAAGGACTTTTCGGGCGAAGTGCAGCTGATGCTCGACGCGGGAGTGCTCGACCTCGTGGGCTGGCGCACCGGCGTGGACCTCGGTGACCACGTGGGCGTGAGCGGCGAAGTGATCACGTCGCGCCGCGGTGAGCTGTCCGTGCTCGTGGACGAGTGGACGGTCACCGCGAAGTGCCTGCACCCGTTGCCGGACAAGCGAAAGGGCCTCACCGACCCCGAGACGCGCGTGCGCCAGCGCTACCTCGACCTGGCCGTGAACCCGGAGTCCGCGCACATGCTGCGGCTGCGGTCCACGGTGGTCCGCGCCGTGCGCGAGCGGTTGCACCAGGGCGACTACCTCGAGGTCGAGACGCCGATGCTGCAGACCGTCCACGGTGGAGCCAACGCGCGGCCGTTCGTCACGCACATCAACGCCTACGACATGCGCATGTACCTGCGCATCGCGCCGGAGCTCTACCTCAAGCGCCTCTGCGTCGCCGGCGTCGAGCGCGTCTTCGAACTCAACCGCAACTTCCGCAACGAAGGCGTCGACGCCACGCACAACCCCGAGTTCACGATGCTCGAGGCGTACCAGGCCTACGCCGACTACAACTCGATGCGCGACCTCACCCGCGAACTGGTGCAGCACGCGGCCGAAGCCGCCTTCGGCGCGCAGATCGTGCGCCGCCACGACGCCGACGGCCAGGTGACCGAGTACGACATCTCCGGCGACTGGCCGGTGATCCCCGTGCACGAAGCCGTGTCGGCCGCACTGGGCGAGGAGATCGACTCCGGCACCTCCGTGGCCACGCTCCGGCGCCTCTGCGGCGCGGCCGGCGTGCCGGTGGGGGAGGACGCCGGCCACGGTGACCTGGTGCTCAAGGCCCACGAGCACCTCGTCGAGGGCTCGACGGTGCTGCCCACCTTCTACACGGACTACCCCACGGACGTCTCGCCGCTGACCCGCCAGCACCGCCGCGACCCGCTGCTGGCCGAACGCTGGGACCTCATCGCGTTCGGCTCGGAGGTCGGCACCGCGTACACCGAGCTCACGGACCCGATCGAACAGCGCCGCCGCCTGGAAGCCCAGTCGCTGCGCGCCGCGAGCGGCGACGTCGAGGCGATGGAGCTCGACGAAGACTTCCTGCTCGCGCTCGAACACGGCATGCCGCCCACGGGCGGGCTGGGTCTCGGCGTCGACCGCCTGCTGATGATGCTCAGCGGCGCGTCGATCCGGCAGACGGTGCTGTTCCCGTTCGTGCGCCCGCACGCCTGAGGTTCGTTGCGACCAGGGAAAAAGTGACACCTCCGCGCGCAACGTCGCACGGCTTCGCTTAATGTGTGGGCGTGCGTACTGCGCGACTCACCGTGGTCGCCCTGGTCGGGCTCGGGGTGGTGGTCTATTCCGCCTGGCTGCTCGAATTCTTCCTGCCCACCGGCGTTTCGCCGGCCCAGCAGACCGTCGAAGCGTTGCTGCGGGCAGATCCGCTGTTCCGGATCACCACCGGGGTCGCGGGCTTCGCCTTCCTGCTCGCCTGCCCACCGCTGCTGCGCCTGGTGCCGGTGCACTGGACCGGCCGGGTCGCCGCGATCACGCTCGGGTTCTTCGGGCTCGTCCTGGTCGCCGACGCACTGGTGCCGGGCACGACCGCCGCGCAGCTGCTGGAGAACCTCGCGTTCGTGGGGGGCTCGTTCAGCCTCATGTTCTGGTGGCCGCCGCCGTGGCGCGAGTGGGCGATGGCGGGGTTCGCGCTGGTGCTCGTCACGTGGGCGCTGGTCCTCATCGCGTCGCTGCTCGGGCCCGGACACCTGGCCGGCGTGTTCAGCCGCGTGCAGCTCGGGGTGCGGGCCGCGCTGCTGATTTCGGGCGTCGCGTACATCGTCATCCGGCCCCTGCCGCGCTTCGCCTCGCGTCCCGTTCGCTGAGTTTTGTCGGGGGTCGCTCGTACCCTGGGCCGATGAGGTCCGGATTCACCGTTTTCGACACGCCGCTGGGCGCGTGTGGGCTGGCCTGGCGCGAAGGGGTCATCATCGGCACCGCGCTGCCCGGCAGCTCGCCCGCGAGCACCCGGGCGTTCCTGGCCCGGCGGTTCCCCGACGCGGTGGAAGCGGTGCCACCACCCGAGCCGGCCGATGCGATCGAGAAGATCACCGCGCTGCTCTCCGGCGCGCACCACGACCTGCGCGAGATCCCGCTCGACCTCGACTCCGTCCCGGAGTTCAACCGCCGCGCCTACGAGATCGCCCGCGCCATCCCGCCGGGGAAGACCAAGACGTACGGCGACATCGCCCACGAGCTGGGCCTGCCCGGTGCCGCGCAAGCCGTCGGCCAGGCCATGGGCAACAACCCGTTCCCGATCGTCGTGCCGTGTCACCGCGTGCTCGCGGCCGGTGGCAAACACGGCGGCTTCTCGGCCCCGGGTGGCGTCGAGACCAAGCGGCGGATGCTCGTCATCGAGGGTGCGCTGCCCGACGAACCGACGCTTTTCTAGGCTTTGCGCTCCCGCCACGCGTTGGTGATGGGCAGCCGCCGGTCGCGCCCGAACGCCTTGAAGGTGATCTTCGTGCCCGGCGGGTACTGCCGCCGCTTGTACTCCGCGCGGTCGACCATCCGCACGACCCGGTCGATGGTCTCCGGTTCGAATCCGGCGGCGACGAGGTCGGCGTAGCCGCGGTCGCCCTCCACGTAGTCGTCGAGGATGTCGTCGAGCAGCGCGTAGTCCGGCAGTGAGTCGGTGTCCACCTGACCGGGTGCGAGCTCGGCCGAGGGCGGTTTGGTGATCGAGTTCTCCGGGATCGGCGGGGTTTCGCCGCGCTTGGCCGCCTCGTCGTTGCGCCAGCGCGCGAGCTGCCAGACGTGCGTTTTGAACACGTCCTTGATCGGTGCGAACCCGCCCACCGCGTCGCCGTAGATCGTGGAGTAGCCCACGGCCAGCTCGGTCTTGTTGCCGGTGGCGAGCACGAGGTGTCCGTCCAGGTTGGACAGTGCCATGAGGAGCATGCCGCGCGTGCGGGCCTGGATGTTCTCCTCGGCGAGCCCCGTCAGCGCCAGCTGGTCGACGTAGACCTTCACCATGTCCTCGACCGGTTCCACGCGGTAGTGCGCGCCGATGCGGCGCGCCAGGTCCGCGGCGTCGTCCTTGGAGTGCGAGGACGAGTACTTCGACGGCATCGAGACGCCGTACACGTTGTCGCCGCCGAGCGCGTCGGCCGCCAGCGCCGCGCACACGGCGGAGTCGATGCCGCCGGAAAAGCCGAAGGTGACCGACGAGAAGCCGTTCTTGTGCACGTAGTCGCGCAGCCCGGTCACGAGCGCCGACCACACCTCGGCCTCGTCCGAAAGCGGCTCGCTGAGCACCGGATCCGTCAGCGGCGGGTACGCGGGCAGCGGCTCGGCGCTCAGCACCCGCCGGTGGACGTGCAGGCCCGCCAGCGCGCCGTCGCCGGCGTGGCCGCCCGACGTCAGGTCCATGTCCACCACCAGCAGGTGCTCCACGAACTGCGGCGCCCGCGCGAGCAGCTTGCCGTCGGCGCCCACCACGAGCGAGTCGCCGTCGAACACGAGGTCGTCCTGGCCGCCGACCTGGTTCGTGTAGACCAGGGGCGCGCCCGCCTCGGCCGCGCGCCGGGCCACCAGCGGCAGCCGCTGCTCGTCCTTCGACCGCTCGTAGGGCGACGCGTTGGGCGCCACGACCAGGTCGACACCGGCCTTGCCCAGCGCGGAGATCGGGCCGCCGTCCTGCCAGATGTCCTCGCAGATCACCATGCCGATGTCGATGCCGTGCAGCCGCAAAACCTGCAGCTCCGTGCCCGGCTTGAAGTAGCGGTGCTCGTCGAACACGCCGTAGTTGGGCAGATGGTGCTTGTACTGCTTCGCCACGACTTCGCCGCTGAACAGCGCGGCAGCCGCGTCGCGTGGGCCGGCCTCGTCGTGGTCGAGGTAGCCGACGTAGGTGAGCACCTCGCCGCAGCCCGCTTCGGCCAGCCGGCGGGCCAGCTCGTCGAGGGACTTGCGCGACGCCTGCGCGAAAGTGGCCCGGAACGCCAGGTCCTCCACGGGATAACCCGTCTGGGACATCTCCGGGAACACGACCACGTGGGCGCCGGCCTCGGCGGCTCGGCGGGTCCACTCGACCGTCAGCGCGGTGTTGCCGTCGATGTCGCCGACGGTGGGGTTGACCTGGGCCAAGGCGATGCGCAGTTGCGGCATGCGGTCATTCTGACCTGGCTCTGCGCTCCGGACCGAGTGAATGTGGGCCAATCAGCACAGTGAGGCCCGGGTGTGGGCAAAAAAGGAGCCCGGCCACCAACACAGGTGACCGGGCTCCTCAAGAACAAGATCAGGACTTCTTCATCCGCATCATGCTGCGCACCTTCTTCACCGTCTGCTCGAAGTCCGAGTCGAACGGGTTGTCGTGCACCAGGTAGGTCCACGTCGTGTTCGCCCGCCGCACGCCGGCGTCGGCGAGATCGATGCCGTCGTCGGTGATCTCGGCTTCCTCGAGCGTCTTTGAAGCGCGCGCCGCCGACTCCGGGATGATCTTGTGGAACTCCGGGATCGCCGCGCGGTGGAACTCGTCGAGCGGCGTCTCCCGGGCCAGCGCCCGCAGGTGGATGCTCTCGCGCACGTCGGTCAGGTACGCGAGGTGGTCGGACCAGAGCTGGTCGAGGTGGAACAGCACGACCTCGCGCGAAAGCTGCTCGAGCCGCTCGGTGTCGTCGAGCTTCTCCTTCACCTCGGCGAACTTCTCCGGCTGCGCCTTCTCCAGCTCCTCGGCCGCGAACGCCGTGTGCAGCACCTTGTCACGGTGCTCCAGCAGCTCCGTGCGCTGCCGCTCGATCAGCCGCGTGTAGCGCCAGGTGTTGCGGTGGATCTCCAGGTCGACGCCCTCGGCCACGCGCTGGGCGTGGTTGATCTGCCGCAGCGCCGCCGGGTCGGTGATCTCCCCGGTCTCGGTGTCGGCGTCGATGCCCTCGGGGATGTCGGGCGCGTTGGAGAGGACCAGGTCGTCGTTGAGGCTCGCGAAGAAGATCGCGCTGCCCGGGTCGCCCTGGCGGCCGGAGCGGCCACGCAGCTGACCGTCGAGCCGGCTCGACGGGTAGCGCGCGGTGCCGATCACGTGCAGGCCACCCAGCTCGGCGACCTCCTCGCGGCTCGCGCCGTCGGTGCCGCCGAGGCGGATGTCGGTACCGCGGCCGGCCATCTGCGTGGACACGGTGACCGCGCCCTTCTTGCCGGCCTCGGCGATGATCGCGGCCTCTTCGGCGTCGTTGCGCGCGTTGAGCACGACGCACGGCAGGTCGACCTTCGCGAGCTTGTCGGCCAGCTCCTCGGATTCGGCCACGTCCTGGGTGCCCACGAGGATGGGCCGCCCGGTCTCGTGCACCTTCCGGATCTCCTCCTCGATCGCGCGCAGCTTCTGCGACGGCGACCCGAAGATCCGGTCCGGCTGGTCCTCGCGGACGTTGGGGGTGTTCGGCGGGATCACCGCGACCTCGAGGCGGTAGAACTCGCGCAGCTGCTCGGCCACGGCCACGGCCGTACCGGTCATGCCCGCCACCGACGGGTAGCGCGCGAGCAGCGCCTGCACCGTGATCGAGTCGAGGATCTCGCCGCGGTCGGTGGCCGCCACCTGCTCCTTCGCCTCGACAGCGGCCTGCAGGCCGTCCGGCCAGCGCTGCAGCTCGGCGACGCGGCCGCGGGCGGCGTTGATGAGCTGCACCTTGCCGTCGCGCACGAGGTAGTCGACGTCGCGGGTGAGCAGCGCGTGGGCGTGCAGGGCGACGTTCACGGCGGCCAGGCGGTCGGAACCCGTGTCGCCGTAGAGGTCGATGCCGCCGAGCGACTTCTCGACCACGGACGCGCCGGCGGTGGTGAGCCACGCGTTGCGGCCGTCGGTGTCGGTCTCGTAGTGCAGGCCGAGCCGCAGGCGCCGCACGACCGTGGCGACCTCTTCGTCGGCGTCGTTGTGGTCGATCGAGCCGGCCATCACGAGCGGCACGCGGGCCTCGTCGACCAGGACGGAGTCGGCTTCGTCGACGATCGCCACCTCGGGCGCGGGCTGCACCAGGTCGTCGACGTTCGTCACGAGCCGGTCGCGCAGCACGTCGAAGCCGATTTCGGCGACGGCGCCGTAGGTGACCTGCTTGCCGTAGGCGTCCTTGCGCTCGTCGCGCGAGTGCGCGGGCTCGACCCAGCCGACGGTGACCGCGAGCAGGTCATAGACGGGCTTCATCCACTCGGCGTCGCGTCGGGCGAGGTAGTCGTTGACGGTGACGACGTGCACGCGGCTGCCGCGCAGGGCGTACCCGGCGGCCGCCAGCGCACCGGCGAGCGTCTTGCCCTCACCGGTCTCCATCTGCACCACGTGCCCGGTGAGCAGGCCCATCGTGCCGAGGATCTGCACGTCGAACGCGCGCTCACCGAGCGCGCGCCGGGCGGCCTCCCGGCCGAGGGCGCAGGTCTCCACCAGCTGGTCGTCGTTGAACACCTTCGCGCCGCCGAGGTCCTCACGCAGCTTTTCGGCACGTTCGGTGAGCTCGGCGTCCGAGAGCTTCTCGAGCTCGGGTTCGAGCTTCGCGACTGCGGGCAGCAGCGCTTCGTAGCGGGTCAGCTCGACGCTGCCCGGCCGCTGGATGATCCGGCGGAGCCGCTTGCCCACCCGGCTGATCAGTGCCACCCCTGGTCTCCCGTCCTGTCTTGCTCGTGTCTCCGACCGCCACCTCGAATTACCCAACGCGCCGGTGGTGCGTCGGAGTTCCGCCGCCGGATGGCACGATCAAACCGTGCCTCCCCATGCCAGCGCCAGCTCTCGCGCCCTCCGGATCGCCGCTCTCGCGGTGGCCGGCCTGCTCGGCGGCACGCTCGTCGCGTGCTCGTCGAACACCGGCCAGACCGTGCCCTCGCCGACGACCGAATCGCACCCGCCCGTCGGGCCGGTGCCCACGGGGCTCGCGCGCTTCTACGGCCAGAGCATGACCTGGGCCGACTGCGCACCCTACGCGACCTCGGACGACGCGCAGACCGCCTTCCGTCGGTCGGATATCCAGTGCGCTCGGCTGACCGTGCCGCTGGACTATGACAAACCGGACGGACAGACCATCACGCTCGGCGTCCTGCGGCACAAAGCGAGCGAACCGGACGACCGCATCGGCTCGCTGGTGGTCAACCCGGGCGGTCCCGGCGCGTCCGGCATGGTCGCCGCCGCCGGTTTGATCGACCAGGTCAAGAACAACGACCTCGGCAAACGCTTCGACCTCGTCGGCTTCGACCCGCGCGGCATCGGCGCGAGCGAACCGCAGATCCGCTGCCTCACCGACAGCGAACGCGACGCGGACCGCGCCGACGACAGTGAAACCGACGGCACGCCCGCCGGCGTCACGAAGCAGGAGACGCAGGAAAAGGACTTCGCCGCGAAGTGCGCCCAGCGCACGAAACTCGGCGACGACATGCTCGAACACGTCGGCACCCGCGACGTCGCCAAGGACCTGGACGTGCTGCGGTCCGTGCTCGGCGACGAGAAGCTGACCTACCTGGGCTACTCCTACGGCACCCTCCTCGGCTCGACCTACGCCGAGGACTTCCCGCGCAACGTCCGCGCGCTCGTCCTCGACGGCGCCGTCGACCCGACGCAGGACCCGGAAGACTCGCTCGTCGCGCAGGGCCAGGGCTTCGGCGTCGCGTTCGGCGAGTTCGCGAAGTGGTGTGCCGCTCGGCAGGACTGCGCACTCGGCACCAACCCGGCCGGGGCGACGAAGGCGTTCCAGGACCTCACCCGCCCGCTGATCGACTTCCCGGTGCCGGTGGGCGACGGCCGCAAGCTGTCGTACGAGGACGCCACCACCGGCGCCATCCAGGCGCTCTACCAGCAGAACCTCTGGGAGTACCTCAACACGGGCCTCAACGAGCTGCGCAACCAGCGCGGCGCCACGCTCGAGCAGCTCGCCGACATCTACAACGAGCGCGGCCCCGACGGCCGCTACGGCACCACACAGGACGCCTTCACCGCCATTCGCTGCGTCGACGACCCGCGCGTCACCGACCCGAAGGCGATCCTCGACGCGCAGCAGAAGTACGAGCAGGTGGCGCCGTTCCTCGACGACGGCCGCCCGGCCAGCTCCGCGCGTGACGCCTGCGCCTTCTGGCCGGTGCCGAACACCATGACGCCGCACGAACCGCAGGTCGAAGGACTGCCGAAGACGCTCACCATCTCCACGACCAACGACCCGGCCACGCCCTACCAGGCAGGCGTGAACCTCGCGAAGGCGCTGAAGGGCGCGTTGCTCACCTTCGAGGGCACGCAGCACACGGCGTTCCTGCAGGGCAACGCGTGCGTGGACAAGGCGGGCATCGCGTACCTCGTCGACGGCACGGTGCCGGCCGACGGGACGCGTTGCGCGGGTAGCTGAGTCAGCCGGCGGAGTCGGCACGGGCTGGTTCTCGTTCGAGAGCGTGACCTCGAACATCACCGGGCTGTCCTTCTCCGTCGGGGGCGGGACCTGCAGCCAGAACCGGGCGAACCGCCGCGGCTCGGCGGCCGTGACCCACACCTTCACGTTCACGTCCGAGTGAATCTGGGGGAGCAGCCGCGTCGCCACCTTCGCGGGCAGTACCCCGCCGACGCGGTAGGTGTCGAGGCCGTGCACGGGCTCGCGCGTCTCGGTCTGCGGGTTGCCGAGTGAGCTGAGCATCCGCGCCAGGCCGCCGTCGGGGCCGAGGAAGTCTCCGACGGTGAACGTCGCCGGGCCCGACCAGGTCGCGCCGGTGCTGTCGTGCGTGGTGGCGTGGGTCCCGTCGAGGACGAAGGAGAGCTTCCGGTCGCTCGTCGCGTTCTCCAGCTCGGCGGTGCCGGCCGCGTGGCCGCCGTCGTCGAGCGTCGCGTCGCCGTCGACGGTGCTCAAGGGCAGGCCGGGCAGTACGCCGTTCACGACCACGGAAAAGTGCAGGCTGCGCACGCCGGCGAAGTTCGCTCCGGCCGCGCCGAGCAGGTCACCGGCCGGGGGCAGCGAGGGCGCTGTGCACCCGCCGACGAGTCCGAGGAGCAGCAGCGCCGGCAGGAAGCGTCGGCAGCGCATGGCGGTGAGACTACCCGTGGCCCGATCCTTTCGGACGGTGTCCTTCAAGCCACTGTCGAGGACGCCGAAGACGAATCAGACTCATCACCCGTGACCGTCGAGACCCGCACCGCGCCCCGCGTCCACCGAGCCTGGTTCGTGGCCGCGGCCGCGTTCATCGCCCTGCTGGCCGCGGCCGGGTTCCGGGCCGCGCCGAGCGTGCTGATCGACCCGCTGCACGAGGAGTTCGGCTGGTCCCGCGCGACCATCGGCCTGGCGGTTTCCGTCAACCTCGTGCTTTACGGCCTCTTCGCCCCCTTCGCCGCGGCGCTCATGGAACGTTTCGGTATCCGGCGTGTTGCCGCGACCGCCTTGTTCGTGGTCGCGCTCGGTGCGGGCGGCACGGTGTTCATGAGCACGAGCTGGGAGCTCATCCTGTGCTGGGGCGTGCTCGTCGGCGCCGGCACGGGCTCGATGGCCATGAGCTTCGCCGCGACCGTCACCACGCGCTGGTTCGTGCGCCACCGCGGCGCCGTGACCGGCATCCTCACCGCGGCCGGCTCGACGGGTCAGCTCGTGTTCCTGCCTGTGGTCGCCACGCTGGCCGTGAACGACGGCTGGCGCACGGCGTCGCTGGTCATCGCCATCGCGGCGCTCGCGGTGGTCCCCGTCGTGCTGCTCGTGGTGCGCGACCACCCGGCCGACCTCGGGGCGGTCGCGTTCGGCGCGCCCGAGGGCACGGAGGTGGCCCACCCGGACGTCAAACGCGGCTCGGCGGGCCGGGCGATCCGCGTGCTGTTCCAGGCCATGCGCTCCCGCTCGTTCTGGCTGCTGGCCATCGGCTTCGCGATCTGCGGGGCGACCACGAACGGCCTGGTCGGCACCCACTTCGTGCCGGCCGCGCACGACCACGGCATGCCGCAGACCACCGCGGCGAACCTGCTCGCGCTCGTCGGCGTGTTCGACGTGGTGGGGACCGTCGTGTCGGGCTGGCTCACCGACCGGGTCGACCCGCGCATCCTGCTCGGCGTGTACTACGCCCTGCGGGGGCTCTCGCTCGCGTTGCTGCCGCAGCTGTTCACCGACTCCGTGCAGCCCAGCATGTGGGCGTTCATCCTTTTCTACGGTCTCGACTGGGTCGCCACGGTCCCGCCGACGGTCGCGCTCTGCATCCGCTCCTTCGGCGAGGCCGGCCCGATCGTGTTCGGCTGGGTCTTCGCGTGCCACCAGCTGGGCGCCGCGTTCGCGGCGTCGGCGGCCGGAGCCGTGCGCGACCAGCTGGGCGACTACGCCCTGGCCTGGTACGTGGCGGCGGGCCTCGCGGTGATCGCCTCGATCGCGTCGGTGTCGATCACCCGATCCGGGAAACGCGAGCTCACGTTCGTGGCCTGAGGTGAGTTCGCGCATTGTGGACACTTCCGGCGCGTCGCGAAACATGTCGTTAACACGCCGTCGTTAGGGTGCGGCCATGGATCGCCAGCAGGAATTCGTGCTCCGGACGTTGGAAGAGCGCGACATCCGTTTCGTCCGGCTCTGGTTCACCGATGTGCTGGGGTTCCTCAAGTCCGTCGCGGTCGCGCCGGCCGAGCTCGAGGGCGCGTTCAGCGAGGGGATCGGCTTCGACGGCTCCGCCATCGAGGGCTTCGCCCGCGTCTACGAGTCGGACATGGTCGCGAAGCCGGACCCGTCGACGTTCCAGGTGCTCCCGTGGGAGACACCGGACGGCGGCCCGTACTCCGCGCGCATGTTCTGCGACATCGCGATGCCCGACGGCTCGCCCTCGTGGGCCGACCCGCGGCACGTGCTGCGTCGCCAGCTCTCGAAGGCCGGCGAAGCGGGCTTCACGTGCTATGTGCACCCGGAGATCGAGTTCTTCCTCCTCGCCACCCTGCCCGACGACGGCAGCGAACCCGAGCCGGCCGACAACGGCGGGTACTTCGACCAGGCCAGCCACGCCACGGCCACGCACTTCCGCCGCCACGCCATCGAGACGCTCGAGGCGATGGGCATCTCCGTCGAGTTCAGCCACCATGAGGGAGCGCCGGGCCAGCAGGAGATCGACCTGCGGTACGCCGACGCCCTCACCATGGCCGACAACGTGATGACGTTCCGGTACGTCGTCAAGGAGGTCGCGCTGACGCAGGGCGTGCGCGCGACGTTCATGCCGAAGCCGTTCACGGACCAGCCCGGCTCGGGGATGCACACCCACGTGAGCCTGTTCGAGGGCGACCGCAACGCGTTCTACGACGCGGAGGACCCGTACGAGCTGTCCGCGACGGGGAAGGCCTTCGTCGCCGGGCTGCTGCACCACGCCAAGGAGATCTCGGCGGTCACCAACCAGTGGGTGAACTCGTACAAACGCCTGATCAGCGGCAGTGAAGCGCCGACGACGGTGTCGTGGGGCCGGGCCAATCGCTCGGCGTTGGTGCGCGTGCCGATGTACTCGCCCGGCAAGGCGTCGTCGCGGCGGGTGGAGATCCGCACGCTGGATTCGGCGTGCAACCCGTACCTGGCGTACTCGGTGATCCTCGCCGCCGGCCTCAAGGGGATCGAAAAGGGCTACGAGCTGCCGCCGCCCGCGGAGGACAACATCTGGCAGCTGTCGGAGTCGGAGCGTCGTGCCGCGGGGTACGCGCAGCTGCCGCAGAACCTCGGGGAGGCGCTCGCGGAGATGGAGCGCTCCGAGCTGCTGCCCGACGCGCTGGGGGAGCACGTCTACGACTTCTTCCTCCGGAACAAGCACGCCGAGTGGGACAACTACCGGAGTGCGGTGACGCCGTACGAGCTGAGGACCCTGCTGCCGGTCCTCTGACCCCGCGGACCGTTCGAATCCGGCTCCCTCGCCCTGCCTTCGCGGCGGGTGGGGGAGCCGGTTCGCGTTCCGGGCCGGCGAGCCGTTGCGGTCGGTGACCGTCGCGCGGGGTCGAATCGGCCCCTGACCTGCGGCAATGTCGTTAAGTGACCCCCCTGTTTTCGGGCCGTTGCGGGGCATGTAATCTTCTCTTCGTCGCCAGGAACACCGGGCCGGCGGGGCCGAAAGCCCCAAGGGAACGGGGCGCCAGGGCCGAGCGGGTTGACACCGCGAAACGGACCAGGTAATGTTCAGCGTCGGCCCACGAGCGGCCGCCGACTCTCTGCGAGTTACCTTGCAGGCATCGGCATGCTCGACCAAAAAGCTTGAAACAACGCGGTGATCTGGTTTGCCTGCTGGGTGGGCTGGGTTGCGGTGTGTTGCTTGAGAACTCAACAGTGTGCTAGTGAACTAAGCCAGTAGAGCTTATATGAAACCCCCTCGTCGGGGTTTCCTTTGAGAAAACTAGA